>DASPVD010000149.1:0-35945 GCA_035622555.1 Candidatus Eremiobacteraceae bacterium
ATCGCGATATTCTCCACAGGCCTCGAGGAAGCGGTCGACATCCTTTTTCAGCAAATAGTACGGCGTGGATAAACGCACTTTGGAAGGCAGTCCGCCGCGAATGCGGATTTTCTTTTCTTTCCACATCCAAATTTCGGGATCGGGCATTTGGTACGGCTCGATGGTGATGGTGACAATGGCGCAGCGCAGAGCGGGATCGGGCGAGGTCCAGGAGTGCGCGCCAAGACTCTGCAATTCGCCGAGGAGGTAGTCGGCCATTTTGCGGTGACGTTTCTCGATGCAATCCATACCGATTTCGTTGGCACATTCGATGGAAGCTTTAAGGCCGCAGAGGGAGGGCACGTTGGAGCTGCCAATGCGCTGGAAGCGCTCGGCGCGGATTTTGGTGTCGTCCCAGCCTTCGGTGGCGACGGTGTTCCAAAGACGATCAATGATTTCATCGCGAACGTAAAGGAAGCCGGTGCCTTTGGGAGCTTGCAGCCATTTGTGGGGACTGGCGGAATACATGTCGCAGCCGATGTCGTGGACGTCGAGCTTCATCATGCCGGGGACGTGAGCGCCATCGACGGCGGAGAGAAGACCCTTGGAGCGAGCAAGGGCGCAAAGCTCTTTGGCAGGGAGAACCACGCCAGTGACGGTAGTGATATGGCTGAAGAAAAGGACGCGAGTGCGAGGAGTGATGGCGTCCTGAAAGAGAGTCAGCACGGTGGCCGCGTCGGGAACCGGCCGGGGAAGAGTGACTTTCTTGACCACGATGCCATAGCGCTTGGCGCGCAGGTTCCAAGGATGTTCCCCGCCGGGATGCTCCTGGTCGGTCATTAAGACTTCATCGCCGGGCTTGAGGTCGATGCCGTTGGCGATATAGCTGTTGCCTTCGGTGGCGTTGCGGAGTAGAGCAAGTTCGTCGCGCCTGCAGCCGATGAATTGGGCCAGGGGATCGCGAAACTGGTTCCACGCCGCGTAGCCCCAGATAGGGTAATCCTCGGGGTCAGCCTGAGCGAGGCGCTCGGAATCGCGATAGCCTTCGAAAACCGCTTTCAGTACCGGAGTCGGAGAAGAGCCGACCGTGCCGTTGTTCAGGTAGACCTCGTCATCGGGGATCAGGAATAGTTTGCGAACTTCGGTCCAGTAGGCTTCTTCGTTGGTGTTGTACAGGCTGCGGTCGGGGAGTTTGTCGGGAGCGTGAGCGAGAAAATCCTGGCAAACCTCGGAAAGAGGCGTGGCGGCTAATGTGGTCATGCCAGCAAAGGAGGATAGAAAAGAACGGCGATCGAACATCAGGGCACCTCGAGATTAACAGCGGATTCTATCTCGAAATGTGCAGAGAACGCAGGGAAATGAGGCGCGGCGAGTGGGCGTAGAGCACGCGCTATACTGGCGAAGCGCGGGGCGTGAATGGCTGGAAACGAGACAAACCGGCGGCGCGGGTACGGGCGTTTGCTGGGATTGTGTGCGCTGCTGGGCTATGCGGCAGTGGCACAGAATCCGCGGGGGACACTGCGGGGCACGGTGGAGGATGTAAGCGGGGCGCGCGTCGCGGGGGCGAAAATCGTTGTGAATGATGCAGCGGTGTCGGTCACCCGGGAAGCGCAGGCGGACAATCGAGGCGAATTTCAAATCGAGGAGCTGCCCACGGGCACGTATGTGTTGACGGCGAATGCGCCGGGATTTGCGGAGGGGCGGGCCGAGGTGGTGGTCGCGGTCAGTTTGGTGCGGCAGGTGGCGGTGACGCTGCAGCCAAAATCGATGACCGAAACGGTGGTGGTGAAGACCGCGAGCCCGTCGATCACCACGGAGTCGCTGGACACAGCCAGCGCGGTGCATCAGGCCATCATTTACCGTCAGGACTTGGAGACGATTCCGCTGGCGGCGCGGAGTTTCGCCAATATTGCTTACCTGGCGCCGGGCACAGAACCGGTGGAACCGTCGGATCCCACCAAGGCGCGCATCACGGCGGTATCGACTGGGGGAAGCTCGGGATTGAACAATGAGCTGTCGGTGGACGGCGGAGACAATTCGGACGATTACATTGGCGGGTTTCTCCAGAACTTCTCACCGGACGCGATCGAGGAGTTTGCGTTTCGCACCGCACAGGAGAACGCGGATACTGGGCGAACGACGGCGGGTTCCGTGGTGATCACTACGCGCAGCGGCACCAACACGTGGCACGGTGAATTTTCGTTGTACGAGCGAGCGGCGGCGCTGAACGCACGATTCCCGATCGACAATCCCGCGCCGAATCCGAAACAGCCGTTTTCGCGGCAGAACTATGTGGGCACACTGGGCGGGCCGATCGTGAAGGATAAGGCGTGGTTTTTTGTTTCGCTGGAAGCAGTCCACGAGGACGCCAGCATCGCGTACAGCGCGGCGAGCGTGACGCAATTCGATGCGCTGGCGCAGCTCGCGTCGATGGGAGTGATCCCCGGGGTGAGTTCGATTGCTGTGCCCAGCAACGTGCCGGTGCCGTTTCGCGATTATCTGGGGACCTTGCGGTTCGATTGGGCGCCGTCGGAGCGCGCGCGATGGTTTTTGCGGGCGGCGGTGGATACGTATACCACGCACAACGCGCTGGTGCAGCAGGGCGCGCTACCGTCCACGGGAGTAACCTCGCACAACAATTATTTCAACGGAGCGATAGGCCAGCAGCTGACGTTTTCGCCGGAGTGGTCCGGGTCGCTGCTGTTGGAGTTCAGCGGGCTACACCTGACGCAAACGCGCAACGCGGACCTTGGATTTGCGCTGGCGTTTCCGTTTACGACGACTTCGAGCGTGATCACCGGATTTGAAACGTATGGCGACAATCAGTTCGTGACCGGGATCGCGAATTTTCCGGTGTTGCGGAATCAGGAGAAATATCAGGCCCGGTACGATGTGACGCATATTATGGGCAGGCATGCGCCGCGATTGGGGGTGAATTTTATTCACGAGCCGGTGTTGAGCGGGGCGCTGACCGCGAATGCGGACACCTTGGTCACGTTTCCGCAGGATCCGACCTACTACTTGGCGAATCTTGGGCAGTTTGCCACCGACTATGCGGCGGGCAGCGTGTCCACGCCGGCGCACGATGGAAGCTTTTCACAAAACGTGCAGCGGCTGGGATTGTACGCGGAGGATTCGTGGCGGGTGAACTCGCGGCTGACACTGGATTACGGGTTGCGTTACGACACGACGTTTGGGCTGTTCATCGCATCGGGGCGCGACCAGAGTTTTAATCCCGCGCTGAGCACGGGCTTAGTGAACGGGATTCCGCACGATTACCGGAAGGCATTTGCGCCGCGACTGGGTGTGGCGCAGAGCGTCGGGGGAGCACAGAAAACGGTAATACGCGCGGGCGTGGGCCTCTACTATGACGATTTGGCGCAGAATGGCTGGGTGACCGCGTTTCAATCGGTGAATGCGGGAAGCTTGAAGAACGGACCGGTTACGTCGTCGCTGATCGATCCAAATTACCACACGCCGTACGCGTTGCATGCCACCGCGGGGATCGAGCACTCGTTCAACGCGAACTGGACGGTGGGCGCGGATTTCACGCGAGAAACCGGGATGCACGGGTACCGGCGCTACGATTATCCGCAAGCAGCGGTCTTTCGTTCGAACAACCGCTCGGCGTATGACGGGCTGTCACTGCGGGTGCAAGGAAATGTGTCGCGAAGGATGAACCTGACCGCGAACTACACGTTGGCGTCGGCGAAGACGTGGGGATGCGAGCTGGGCGAATTGTTCGACTATGTGAATGGGGTGTGCAACTCAAACGATGCGTTTGCTCCGGGAGATTACGGGCCGTCGGGAGAGGATGTGCGGAACCGATTTGTGCTCGTGGGAAGATTCCGACTGCCCGCAGGATTTCAGGTTTCGCCGCTGGCGCAAGCGGAAAGCGCGCGACCGTTCACGATGACGACGCCGGACGGAACACGCGCGGTCGTGAATGGGGTAGAGACCACGCTGGATGAGTTTCGCGGCCGGGGTTACGCGCAAGTGGATTTGCGGGTGTTTCGGCCGTTCATGATTGGGGAACGCTGGTCGGTGGTTCCGTTCATCGAGTTTTTCAATTTGTTCAACCGCAACAACCCTGGGGCCTTTTACATCACGAATATCGCGGCGCTGCCGACACCGGTGAATAATCTGGCCAACGCAACGGCGTTTTGCTTGAATGCGTCGTGCACGATGACGCAGCCGATCACCAGCTTGAATGAACTGCGCTACCCGGCCGGGGCTTTGGGGGATTTTTTTGGCCCGGGGACAACGGTGGGCATACCGTTCGCGGCGCAACTGGGCATCAAAGTGGCATTTTAGATTCGCAAAGGAACGAGGGACGCGAACCGACTATGCTCACAAAACCGCGCTGGATGCTACATGTAGAGGGGGCAGTGATCATTGGATTAGCCGTTTATTTCTACCGGTCGGGTGGGTATCGATGGTGGTTATTCGCTGTATTGTTCCTGGCTCCCGATGTGTTCATGCTGGGGTATCTGAAAGGGGCGAGATGGGGAGCAGCGGTTTACAACCTGGCGCACACGGTCACCCTGCCGCTGTTGCTGCTGGCCGGAGCGCTGCTCTTCGGCGCGCCGCAAGGCATTCCCTACGCGTTGATCTGGATCGCGCACATTGGGATCGATCGAGCATTGGGTTATGGGTTGAAATACCCGACGTTCTTCAAGGATACGCACCTGCAGCGCGTGTGATCTCGAATTAGAAGTTGGCTCATAAACGGGAGTGACAGGAACAAGAACATTTCTTCAGGGGCTAAAGCCCGATTTTTCTTGGGATTTATGTCGGAGTTAAAGCCCCGACCACCGGTGCCATCATTTATGAGCTAGCTAGATGGCTTCTAGAGAAGGTGGGGCGCGGGGGCGGATTGGGGATTGAAGGCGGTACAATAAAAAGACAGGCGTGAACAGGCGGTTTGAGGGTTATGTTTGAAAATTTAACAGAACGGCTGCAACGAACATTCAAGAACCTGCGGGGACAGGGGAAGCTCAGCGAAGAGCACCTGGACATAGCGCTGGGGGAAATCCGCGACGCGCTGCTGGAAGGCGACGTGAACGTAGGCGTCGCCGATGAGTTGCTGGCGAATATTCGGAAGAAGGCGCTGGGCAGCGAAGTGATGCTGCAACTCTCGCCGGACCAGCAAGTGGTGAAGATCGTACGCGATGAATTGTTGAACCTGCTGGGCAAGCATGCCAAGCCGTTGTTTGCGTCGCGGCCTCCGTCGGTGTGGATGATTGTGGGATTGCAAGGGTCCGGCAAAACCACCACCACGGGCAAGCTGGCGAAATGGCTGACGCAGCATGGGCACCGGCCAATCGTGGTGTCAACGGACGTGTACCGGCCGGCGGCGCGGGAACAGTTGAGCCAGGTGGCCAAGTCGATCGGCATTTCGCTGTGGCCGGGAGCCGGAACGGATAAGCCGCTGGAAATTGTGCGCGGGGCAATCAAAGAGGCGAAGCTGTCGGCCAGCGACGTGATCCTGGTGGATACGGCGGGGCGTTTGCACATCGACGATGCGTTGATGAACGAACTGTCGACGTTGAAGAAAGAATTGCAGCCGGCGGAGATTCTGTTCATCGCCGACGCCATGATTGGACAAGACGCGGTGCGCTCGGCGGGAGAGTTTCACAAACGGTTGGGCTTGACGGGCGTGGTGTTGACGAAGCTGGACGGCGACGCCCGCGGGGGCGCGGCGCTTTCGATCAGCAAGGTGTCTGGCGCGCCGGTGAAGTTCGTGGGGTTGGGCGAGAAATACGACGCGCTGGAAGGGTTCTATCCGGAGCGCATCGTTTCGCGGATCTTGGGGATGGGCGACATTTTGTCGCTAATCGAAAAGGCGGAATCGGCGCTGGACAAAAAAGCCGCGATGGAACTGGAGCGGAAACTGCGGAAGGAGCAGTTCACCCTGGAAGATTTCCGCGACCAGTTGCGGCAAATCCGCAAGATGGGGCCCTTAGATCAGTTGGTGGATATGCTGCCGAAGGTCGGGCCGCTGCAGAACTTGCCCAAAGATGCGTCGGTGGACGAGAGCAAGCTGAAGCAGGTGGAAGCGATCATCAACTCAATGACCAACGAGGAGCGCCGCGATCACAACGTGATTGACGGAAAGCGGCGGAAACGGATCGCCAAGGGCAGCGGGACCACGGTGCAGGACGTGAACCAGGTCCTCAAGCAATACCTGCAGATGCGGCAGATGATGAAGCAGTACGGAGCATTGGCGGCTCGAGCGAAGATGAAGGGGCTGGGGAAGTTGGCAGGGCTGGGATGAGGGGGCGGAAGCATGCGCGGGACCGACGAAATTAGCGTGCCGGGGACGACAAGAGCAGGTCGGCGATTTGAAGGGCGAGCTTGTCGGGATCGAGGTCGGTGCGATTAGCAAGAACCATCATGGTGAAGTGATCGTCGACGAAACGCTGGATGGTAGTGCGAAAACCTTGCGTGCCGCCGTCATGATAATTGCGTGCGTGGCCCTGGTAGGGATCGAGGAACCAGCCAAAACCATAACTTAGCGGTTTGCCGGAATTGCCGGAGGCGGGTTCACGAGGCCACTGCGGCTGGCTGCCGTCGGCTAATTCCACAGGGGTGAGCGCCGGCTGCATTTCGGCGTCGCTGAGCAGTGTGCGTTTGGCCAAGCCTTCGTCCCACTTGCCCATATCCACGAGATTCGAATAGACACCCCCATCGCCGAGGGTCGCGGAAGTGGGGCTCTGATCGGTTTCGGCGAGCTGACCGTTTTCCCGGGAATGGCCATAGGCGCGGCGAGGAACCGTGTTGATGCTGTTTTGGTAGACCAGCGTGTTGGTCATGCGCAAAGGGACGAAAATGCGACGGCGCAGGAATTCGCGATAGGGCATGCCGGAAACTTTGGCCACGATAAGACCAAGCAGCACGTAGCCGGAATTGCTGTATTCCCAACGAGTGCCCGGAGCGAATTTGCCGCTGGGCTCGGCTTTCAAAAGCGCGAGCACCTGGTCATCTTGAATTTGGCGCTCGATGCTCCATGAAGGACCGCCATTTTTCGCTTGAACGGTCATCAGGTCTTCATAATCCGCCAAGCCGGAAGTGTGGTTGAGCAGATTGCGAATGGTGATGTCTCGGCCATAGGGCGGGAAGTCGGGAAAGATGGAATTGAGGCGGTCATCGTAATGGAGTTTGCCGTCGTGAACTAGCAGCATGACGGCCATGGCGGTGAACTGCTTGGTGACGCTGGCGAGGCGGAAGTTGGTTTGCGGATCGATTTTGGCGCGGGAACGCAGATCGCGGACGCCATAACCTGCTTCGAAGAGAATCTTTCCCTCTTTTTTGACAAGCACGGCGGCGCCGGGATCGCGGGGTTGAATCAGCGCGGAAAAAATGGAGCCAATCTGAGCAGTTATTGGTTGGTTCGATGATGGCTGGGCGACCAGAATCACGGCGGTGACCAGCAAAGCAAAACATGCGAGCCAGCAGGCGTTGCGCATCACTTCTCCCTTGGACCACCAGAAAGCATAGCCGTTTATCTGCTTGTAACACATCTGCGATACTGGTCATCCCTGCAGGATGGCTTATGAAGAGAATCAGCTTAGATGATCACAAGTTGTATCTGAACCGCCATTTGCAGTGGATCGCGTTTAATCAACGGGTGTTGGAAGAGGCCCGCGACCGGCGCAATCCACTGTTGGAGCGGGTAAAGTTCCTGGCGATTACCGCGAACAACCTGGATGAGTTCGTGGAGATTCGAGTGTCCAGTTTTCTGCAGAGAATCGAGCACGGGTCGCAACGAATCAGCGCTGACGGATTAACCACCGTACAGGAGCTGGAACGGGTTTCCGAGGCGATGCACCGGTTTGTGGCCGCGCAATACAAGTGCTGGAACGACGAGTTACTTCCGGCGTTAGCGAAGCACCAAATCCGCGTATTGCCGGTGGAGCACTTGAGCGAAAAGGCCGGGCTGCTTGCGAAGAGATTTTATGAGCGGCGCGTATATCCGATGCTGACTCCGGTTACGGTCGATCCCACGCACCCATTTCCGCACGTGTTGAACAAGGCGCTGTGTATCGCGTTTTTGTTGCGGAGGAGGAAGCGGTCAGGGGAGAAGCGGCTGTTTGGAGTGGTGACGGTGCCGCGAGCATTGCCGCGACTGTTGCGGGTGCCCACGGGAAATGGGGGAATCCACTACGTATTTTTGCAGGACGTGATCTCGAAGTACGCCGAGAGCTTGTATCGCGGGTACGAAATTGAAGCGTCGGCGCCATTCCGGATTACGCGCAACAGCAATTTGTACCTGGAAGAGGAAGAAGCGCGGACGTTGCTGGAAGCGGTGGACTCGCAAGTGGCGCAAAGGCGCAAGGGCGAGGCGGTACGCCTGGAAGTGGAAGCGGGAGCACATCCGGAAATCGTGACGCACCTGCTGAGCACGTTCGAACTGGACGATTCGCTGGCGTTCCGGGTGAAGGGCCCGGTGAATTTGCAGCGATTGTTCCACTTGTACGATGAAACCGCGCGGCCGGACTTGAAGTACGCGAAATTCGTGCCCAAGCAGGTACACATCGGACACGACGCGGACTCCATGTTCGACGTGTTGCGGCAACAAGATGTGTTGTTGCACCACCCCTACGATTCGTACGACCCGGTGGTGGAATTTTTGGAGACCGCGGCGCACGATGCGCGGGTGCTGTCGATGAAACAGACGCTGTACCGGACGAATACGGGATCGCAGGTGGTGCAGGCGCTGTTGCATGCGGCGGGCAAGAAGGAAGTGACCGTAGTAGTGGAGTTGAAGGCCAGTTTTGACGAAGCTTCGAACATCCAGTGGGCACGCAGCCTGGAAGACGCGGGAGTGCAAGTGTCGTACGGTCTGGCGAACCTGAAAACCCACGCGAAATTGTCATTGATTTTAAGGGAGGATGCAGACGGGAAGATTCGAAGGTACGCACACCTGGGCACAGGAAATTACAATCCGTCGACAGCGCGGTTTTATTCGGATTTCAGCTTGTTGACGGCTGATCCGGCGATTACCGCGGCGGTGCACGACGTGTTCAATTTTCTGACCGCCTACGCGGAGAAGCCGCATTATCGCCCGCTGCTGGTGGCGCCGAAGGACATGGCCAGAAGCATCATTGCGCAGATCGATCGGGAAGCGGGTCATGCGCGACGCGGCCGGCCGGCGCGAATCATCGCGAAGTGCAACGCGGTGGTCGATCCGCCGGTGGTCCGGGCGTTGTACCGGGCGTCGCGAGCCGGGGTGGAAATTGATTTGATCGTGCGAGGTCAATGCGTACTGGTGCCGGGCCTGCGTGGAATCAGTAGCCGCATCCGGGTCAGAAGCATTGTGGGACGATTCCTGGAACACAGCCGGATTTATTATTTCGAGAATGGCGGATCGCCGGAGGTTTACCTGGGGAGCGCGGATTGGATGCCGCGGAATTTGTACGAACGGGTGGAGGTGCTGTTTCCGTTGAAGAACGCGGAACTGCGGGCGCGCATCTGCAATGAGATTTTGCCGGCATACTTGGCGGATAATCAGAAGGCGCGGGAATTGCATTCGAACGGCTACTACACCGCGGCCAGACGAGCAAAGGGTCAGAAGGCCTTATCGGTCCAAGAGCATCTAATAAAGCTGGCGGGAGGCTTCGTAAACGGGTCGGGGAAACCGCGCGAGCATTTCTTGCAGCCGGCGTATACCAAGGGGGAGCCTGGGAATGTTTCGCTGGGAACGCACGAGGTAGAGACGGAAGCGCAGGATACTTCGAATGCAACAGTATGATTTGGTGGTAATCGGGTCAGGGCCTGGCGGCCAGAGAGCGGCGATCCAGGCAGCGAAAGCCAAAAAACGGGTCGCGGTAGTGGAAAAACTGACGATGGTGGGAGGGGTGTGCATCAACACCGGCACGATCCCGAGCAAGACCATGCGCGAAGCGGTGTTGCATCTTTCGGGGTTCGACTTGCAGGCGTTTTACGGCTCGAATTATCACGTCAAAGACAACGTCACCATGAGCGATTTGAGTTTCCGGGTGACCCGGGTAATTGAGAATGAAGCGGCCGTACTGCAGGACCAACTGAAGCGAAATGGCGTGGACCTGTACCACGGGATTGGCTCGTTCGTTGATCCGCATCACATACGGGTCGAGAACACGATGGGGTTCAACGAGCTGCAGGCGGAATTTGTGGTGATCGCCACGGGCACAAAACCGGCGGTTAATCCGAAGGTGCCGGTGAACGGGCGAAATATCGTCAACAGCGATCAAATTTTGGGCATCCCGACGGTGCCTAAGACGCTGATTGTGGTGGGCGGCGGGGTGATCGGCGTCGAGTACGCGTGCATGTTCGCGACTTTGGGTGTGCGCGTGATTATCGTGGAGAAACGGCCGCGGCTGCTGGAATTTGCGGATACGGAAGTGGTGGAAGCGCTGAGTTACCACATGCGCGACCGGCGAGCCACCATGCGGCTGAATGAGGAAGTGGAAAGCGTGGAAGAAACGCCGGATGGCAAGGTGGCCGCAAATCTGGTCAGCAAGAAACGAATCCTGGGCGATGCGTTGTTGTATGCGGTGGGCCGGCAGGGGAACATCGACCGGCTGAATCTGGAAGCCGCGGGAGTAGAAGCCGACGAGCGGGGCCGGATCAAAGTGGACGCGGAATACCGGACGTCGCAGCGGCATATTTTTGCGGTGGGAGACGTGATCGGTTTCCCGAGCCTGGCGTCGGTTTCCATGGAACAAGGGCGCTTCGCGTCGGCCAGGGCGTTCGGGCTGCCGGCGGAAACGGACCCGGCGGGTTATCCCTATGGGATTTACACCATTCCCCAAATATCGTTCATCGGGAAAACAGAAGAGCAACTGACGGAAGAAGACGTGCCGTATGAAGTGGGCGTGGCGTATTACCGGGAAATCGCGCGGGGACAAATCAGCGGACACACCGAAGGACGATTGAAGTTGTTATTCCACCGGGAGACGCTGGATTTGTTGGGCGTGCATATTTTTGGAGAAGACGCTGCGGAGTTGCTGCACATAGGGCAGGCGGTGCTGCTGTTGAAGGGCAAGATCACGTATTTCATCCACACGGTATTCAATTATCCGACACTGGCGGAGTGCTACAAGGCAGCGGCGTTTAACGGACTGAACCGGCTGACGTGAAGCACTACGCGCCGGGTAAGCTGGCAACAAACAGGCCATATAACGAAATTGCCGGAGGCGTATCCGGCACGCGTGGCCTGAAATCCCTTCAAATCAGTGACGAAATGAGGACCCAGCCTGGCAGCCAGGGACCAGGAGGATTGGCCTTTGATTATGTCGAGGCCAAGGTCCCCGGCGTTGGCGCAATAAGAACTGCACTGCGCAACGCGAGCGTTCCAGCGAACAGATGGAGAGTGACTGGCAGCGCGGGCAGACATATAATCGCCGCGCCCGGTTGCGTCCACAAGATAGCCGCACCAGAGACTCCGCGGGTGGTTGAGGAAATCACAAATGAAGAACACCTTGGGATGTGTGTTGGCACTCGGCTGTTTGGTGAGCGTGGCAGTGCTGCCGAGAATGGTTGCCGCGCAGGAGCCGGACGGGGGCAAGTACCCAAATTATCCGAGCGAGATACCGCCGAGATTCGTGCCGGTAACCAGCAGCTTCGATTACGAGAAGCGCGAGGTGATGATCGCGATGCGCGATGGCGTGAGGCTGCACACCGTGATCGTGATGCGCAAAGGAACAAAGAGCGCCGGGATTTTGTTCACGCGGACGCCGTATAGCGCCACCGCGATGGTCAACCATGCCGCCAGCGCGCACCTGGGACCGATTCTGGAAGGCTACGACAACGCGACGCATGTACTGCTGGAGGATGGCTACATTCGGGTGATTCAGGACGTGCGAGGCAAGTACGGATCGGAAGGCGATTACGTGATGACGCGGCCGTTGCATGGGCCGTTGAATCCGACGCCAGTCGACGAGTCGACGGACACCTACGACACCATCGAGTGGCTGGTGAAGAACGTGCCGGAAAGCAACGGAAGAGTAGGAATCATAGGGATTTCCTACGATGGATTTCTGCCGCTGATGGCGCTGGTGAATCCGCATCCGGCGCTGAAAGTGGCGGTGCCGATGAATCCCATGGTGGACGGCTGGAAGGGGGACGATTGGTTCCACAACGGAGCCTTCCGCCAGCAGAACCTGCCGTACATCTACGAGCAGGAGGCGTCGGGTTCGAATGCGTTTTCGTGGTGGACGGATGCATACGACGACTATGACTTGTATATGAGGGCTGGGACCGCGGGGGAACTCGGCCGGCAGCATGGCATGGAACAGATCGGTTTCTGGAAGAAGCTGCTGCAGCATCCGAGCTATGACCAGTTCTGGCAAGACCAGGCCATGGACAAAATTTTGGCAAAGGAGCCGCTGAAGGTGCCGGTGATGCTGGTGGACGGCTTGTGGGATCAGGAGGACATCTACGGGGCACCCGCGGTGTACAAGGCCATCAAGCCAAAGGATACGCAGAACGACAAAGTGTTTCTGGTAATCGGGCCGTGGTACCACGGACAAGAGATTGAGGACGGCAGCGCGTTGGGGGCATTGCATTATCCCACGGACACGTCGCGATACTTCCAGGAGCAAATTTTGCGGCCATTTCTGGCGCAGTATCTGAAAGAGGGAGCGCCGAAGGCGGACGTCGCCACGGTGAATGCGTATGAAACCGGCACGAACACGTGGCGCCGCTTGCCGGGCTGGCCAGCGGGCTGCACCAGCGGCTGCACACTGAAACCCACACCGTTGTATCTGGGAGCAGGGCGGACTTTGAGTTTTTCGGCGCCGAAGGCGGGCCGCGCTTATGACGAATATATTTCCGATCCCGCGAAACCAGTACCCTTCCGGTCGCGCCCGATCCAGCCCGTTGGCTATACCGGACGATTCACGTGGCCGCTGTGGCTGGTGGATGACCAGCGCGAGGCGTCGGGAAGAACGGATGTGCTGGCGTATGAGTCGGAAATCTTGAATGCCCCGGTGAAAATCAGCGGCGCGCCGGTGGTCAATCTGTTGGCATCGACCAGCGGAAGCGATTCCGACTGGGTGGTGAAGCTGATTGATGTGTACCCCGACGAAGTGGCGAGGGAGGCGTGGATGGGCGGCTACCAATTAATGATTGCGGCGGACATTTTCCGGGGAAGGTATCGAGAGAGCCTGGAAAATCCAAAAGCGATCGAAAGCGATAAGGCGCTACTGTACCGGTTTGCCTTGCCGAATGCGAATCATGTGTTTTTGCCGGGACACCGGATCATGGTGCAAGTGCAGTCGAGCTGGTTTCCGCTGTATGACCGGAATCCGCAGACGTTTGTGGAGAGTATTTTCTGGGCCAAAGCGGAAGATTACCGAACAGCGGTGCAGCGCGTGTATCATGCCCCGGGGCAGGAAAGCTACGTGGAGCTGCCACTGGTGGAAAGGCAGTAGAAAAAAGCGAAAAGCCGTGTACTGGCGGGAAGAAAAGCGGTCAGGCGCGAAACCGCAGGATGATTGCCGTGCAAAGCAAAGGCACGTTACAATAGAGTTCTTAGGAGGATGACCTTTAGTGCTAACGATCCGCTTGGCGAGAATAGGCAAGAAGAAGAAACCATATTACCGCGTGGTAGTAATTGAAAGGACGCGAGCCCGGGACGGGCGTGTGCGCGAAGCGGTAGGCACATATGATCCGCTGAAGAAGCCAGCCGAGATCAAATTGGATTCGGACCGGATCAAATATTGGCTCGGGGTAGGGGCCCAGCCGAGTGACACCGTCCGCAGCTTCATCAAACAGCAAAAGATCGCATAAAGAATTCGACGCCCAGTCCGTGTTCTAGTTCGCAAGTTCCCAGGTCAGGTCCCAGCGGCGGAGAAAGCAAGGCAGCGATTCCTGTCGAGAAAGAGGAAGCGCGCACGGAGTCGTTTGAGTATTTGCGCACGCGGGGGCACTATGAAAGAACTGGTAGAGGAGATAGCTCGAGCGCTTGTGGATCATCCGGAAGGCGTGCAAGTCAAGGCGGTGGAAGGTTCGCAGGTGACGGTGTTGGAGCTGCGAGTTCACCCGGAAGATTTGGGAAAAGTTATAGGGCGGCAAGGGCGGACGGCCAAGGCGATTCGGACGCTGCTGGGAGCAGCGGGGATGAAACTGCGCAAGCGATTTACACTCGAGATTCTGGAAGATTGAGATCAACTGAGGAAGGACAGCAGCGTTGGGTGGTGCTGGCGCGGATACTGAGGCCGCGCGGGAATAAAGGCGAAGTAGTCGCGGAGTTGTTGACCGATTTTCCCTCCCGTTTCTCCAATCTGAAGACAATCTACGTGCGCAAGAACGACGAAGAGCCGCAAGCAACGGGCTTGCAGCATTTTTGGGTAGACCGGAACCACCCGGGAATGGGTGTGTTTCATTTCGAGAGCCGAGCCGGCATTTCCGACGCGGAGCAGTTGCGCGGGTGTGAGGTGCTTCTGCCGTTGGAAGAACGCGTGGCGTTGCCGACGGGTACCTATTTTGTGACGGACTTGATGGGTTGCACGGTATTCGAATTGCCGGTGGAAAGTACGAAGCTGTCATCGCCGGCGTGCGCGATGGAAGAGGCGCCGCGAGTACTGGGGACGGTGAGCGATGTAATGTTCACCGGCGAAAGTGTGTCGGGGACGGCCATTTTGCAGGTGGAGACTTCCCGGGGCGAACTGCTGGTGCCGCTGGCCGAGGATATTTGCGCGCGCATCGACGTGGCCAGCAGAAGGATCGAAGTGCGATTGCCGGAAGGCTTGCACGAGCTAAACGACTGATTTGCTAATCTATCGCAACAAAACCCTTACGCGCAAGATTTCCAAACAAAAGCGGCCTGCGCCTGATTTACCCCGCTCGACGGGGTGACATCGGAAGCAGTGTTCATTACACTGCAATCGATGCGATTCGACCTGATTACGATTTTCCCGGAATTTTTTGCGGGACCGCTACAGCACGGAATTGTGCGCCGCGCGACGCAGGCTGGGATCGTGCAGATTCACGTGCAGGACTTGCGGGAATTCACCAAGGACCGGCACCGCACTGTAGATGATCGTCCGTTTGGCGGCGGAGAGGGCATGGTGTTGAAGCCGGAACCGCTGTTCGAAGCGGTGGAAAAGCTGCTGGGGCACGGAGTAGGGGGCGCGGAGCATAGAGTATTTCCCGCGCGGGGCACCGCCATTTTGCTGATGTCCGCGGCGGGCCGTCTGTTCACCCAGGCGACAGCGCGGCGCTATGCCAAGCTGGAACGGCTGATTTTGCTTTGCGGGCGCTACGAAGGCGTGGACGAACGCGTGCCGGAGTACTTGGCCACCGAGGAAATTTGCGTCGGCGACTATGTGCTGAGCGGCGGTGAATTGCCGGCAGCTATTGTGATTGATGCGGTGACACGATTGTTGCCAGGAGCGGTGGGGAACGAAGCTTCGACGCAAAATGAATCGTTTTCTGACGCGGACGATAGCGAGGAGCGCGTCGAGTTTCGGGTCGATGATGCGGGCCAATCGACCGCCGGGAGCCGTCAGGTGCTGCTGGATTATCCGCATTACACGCGGCCGGCAGAGTATCGCGGTTGGAAGGTGCCGAAGGTGCTGATCAGCGGCAACCACGCAGAAGTTGCCAAATGGAGAAAGCAGAAGGCCCTGGAAAAGACGCGAAGGAACCGGCCGGAACTGTTGGGAACGGGGGAGTTGGCGCGCTGAGCAGATCAAACCGGCGGAGTCCTCACAACGGGGCGTCGCGCATGGCCATCCAACGAAGACAGCCGCGCACCGTGGCTGGGAAGGAGGCGGCCATGCCAGTGCGAGGAGCAGCGGAGAGAATCGCGGCCGCTATGGCGTCTCTTCCAGGCGTGGTAGTCGGACCGCATCGCTTCGGAGGAACGGAGTATCGTTTGGGCCGACGCGAGATCGGCCACAATCACGGGGACCGTCTGGTGGACATCCCGTTCAGTCGAGCGGTGCGCGACGAAGTTTTGGCCGCAGGCAAGGCCGAGCGTCATCACATTTTGCCGGAAAGTGGATGGGTGAGCGTGCATTTGCGGCAGGACGCAGACGTAGAGCATGCGATTGAGCTGCTGCGCCGGTCGTTTGAATTGGCCAAGGAGAAAAGCGCTGCGGCGGCTGGCAAGTAAAGCGCGGGCGGTTGTCCGCAGAATTCAGTTGGGAAAACGCGGGCTAATTGACTATAATGAGTGTTTGCCTTAGAAGTGCTGGCCCCGCCCGAGTGGGTCTGCAGGGAACACAGACATGAATCCGGTAATTCAAAAATTACACGAAGCACAATTGCGTAAAGACCTCCCCGATTTCCGCCCCGGCGACACGGTGCGAGTGAACGTGCGCTTGCTGGAAGGCGAAGGCGATAAGGTGAAGGAACGTATCCAGGCCTTTGAGGGCGTGGTGATTTCGAAGAAGGGACGTGCGAGCAGCGCGACGTTTACGGTGCGCCGGGTAAGCTTCGGCACCGGCGTGGAACGCATATTTCCGCTGCACTCGCCGTCGATCTCGTCGATTGACGTGGTGAACAAGGGCAGCGTGCGGCGGTCGCGGCTGTACTATCTACGGAACCTGAGGGGCAAGGCGGCGCGCATCAAGAGGGCCGGACGCGAAGAAGCGGAAACCCCGGCGGCACCAGCGAACGCGTAAGCTTCGAGCAACAACGCGAAATACATGGAAGGACAGGCCAAGCGCCTGTCCTTTTTTTTGCCGATGGCATGCCCAAACTATCGCAGCACTGAGCGAGCTATGGTGAGGATTCGTATAGAATCGTCGGAGCGAAGAGGGAGGGCAAGCTATGGCTCTATCCAGAGTACCGTTGCCACTTGTGCTGGTCGTCATTGCCGCGGTTTGCGCCGGCGGTTTGCAGGCACAGGAAAGAACCGCAGCGGCGACGCCACCGATGGGCTGGAATAGTTGGGATTCCTATGCCGAGAGCGTGAAAGAAGGAGACATTCGCGCAAACGCGGAGTGGATGGCGAAAAACCTGAAGGCGTACGGCTGGGAATACGTCATCGTGGACATGGGCTGGTACGTGACCAATCATTCGGCGGGGATCAGCGCACAAAACGCGCAGTTCAGCATGGACCAATACGGCCGCTACACGCCGGCGGAAAACAGCTACGGCTCGGCGGTTCATGGCGCGGGGTTTCGGCCGCTGGCGGATTACGTACACGGGCTGGGATTGAAATTTGGAATTCACATACTGCGGGGCATTCCCAAAGAGGCGGTGGAAAAGAATCTGGCGATACAAGGCTCGGAGTTTCACGCCCGGGACGCGGCGGATACGTCCGACACTTGCCTGTGGAATCCGTACAACTACGGAGTGGACACGAAAAAGGCGGCGGGTCAGGCGTATTACGATTCCTTGGCGCGACAGTACGCGGAATGGCAAGTGGACTATGTAAAGGTGGACTGCATAGCCAGCCATCCGTACAAAGGCGATGAGATTCGGTCGTTGAGTGAAGCGCTGAAGAAAAGCGGGAGGCCCATGGTGCTGAGCCTGTCGCCGGGGCCGGCGCCCATTGAGAAGGCCGAGGAAATGGGCCAGTATGCGAATCTGTGGCGGATTTCGAATGATGAGTGGGACGTATGGCAAAGCAACGAAGAATTCCCGCAGGGCATAAACAACCAATTTGAACGAGTGGCACAGTGGGCTCCTCATGTGCGCCCGGGGAACTGGCCCGATGCGGACATGCTGGCGATCGGGCAATTGGGGCCGACACCGGGGTGGGGTGAACCGCGGATGACGCGGCTGACCGAGGATGAGCAACGCACGTTGCTGACATTGTGGGCGATGTTTCGTTCGCCGTTGATGATGGGGGGGAACTTGACGCAATGCGACGAGTGGACCAAGTCGCTGCTGACGAATGCGGAGGTAATTGCGGTGGACCAGCATTCGAAGGGCAATCGTTCCGTGGAGACAACCGTGAAAGCGGCGGTGTGGGCGGCCGAGCGGGAAGGCGGAGACGGATATTACGTGGCGGTGTTCAACCGGCTCGAGACGCCACAGAGTCTGCATTACGAATGGAAACAGTTGGGGTTGAATGCGCGAGCGTATTCGTTGCGCGACCTTTGGGAACACAAGGATGCGGGCCGCGAGACGTCGTTGGATGTAAAGCTGCCGGCGCACGCATCGGTGCTTTATTTTGCACAGGCAGACGGCAAACGGTGACCGCGGCCGCGTGATAAAATCCGAGTCGAATCTACTTTCCATGGGCCGACTCTGCTCTTCCCGTTTCGAGCGAGCGGCGCGGAAGCTCGGCTGGACGCGCATAGCGGGTCTCGACGAAGCCGGGCGTGGCGCGCTGTTCGGCCCGGTTGTCGCCGCGGCGGTAATTCTGAATCCCAAACGAAGAATTGTGGGGCTGGACGATTCGAAGAAGTTGACCGCGGATCGCCGAACAGAACTGGCGCCGCGCATCAAGGAACACGCATTGGCATGGGCGGTTGCGGAAATCGACGCGCAACGCATCGACGCGTGGAATATCTATCAGGCCAGCCGGCAAGCCATGACCGCGGCGCTGGAACAACTTACGATTCAGCCGGATTATTTGCTGCTGGACGCGATGAAACTGGATGTGCTGATCGAACAAAAATCACTGATCAAGGGCGATGCGAAGAGTGTGTCGATTGCGGCGGCATCGATTTTGGCAAAAACACATCGGGACATGCGGATGGAAGAGTGGGACGCGATCTACCCGCAATATGGGCTGGCACAGCATAAGGGCTACGCCACGCCGGAACATTTGGAGGCGTTGCGGATTCATGGACCGACACCGCTGCACCGGCACTCGTTTTTGCCGGTGCGGGTCGCGGGATGCTGGGCGGCAGGGGCAGTGCAAGTGGACTTACCACTGGAGATTTGGCCGCGGGGAGATTAGGCGTCCGGGCAAGTCAGTTAGTGGTGTGTGGGGGGCCTCGAGGGCGAGCTTTCGGGCCGTGTCCAAGGCGGCGGAACGTTCCACGGGGATGTCGGGCTGCACGCCGGTGCCTTCCCAATCGGTCTTCGAAATGGGGTTAATGGGCCGCCCCGCCGGCAGATTGAACATGAAGTGATCGTCAATGCGCTGCGGCCTGACCAGGTGGGCAGCGCCGGCAGTTACCTCGCCAACGATGGTCGCGCGCTTCAAATTTTTCATGTCGTAGCAGAACTCCTCGGCGGCGGAAATGGTGTCGCTGGAGGTCAGGACATAGAGCGGCTTGTGGGCGAGCCGGGGACCGGGAACCGATGGCAGGGTCCAAAATTGTTGGGTGGAATTCTCGCTGCGATTGTAAATGTCATTTAAGTGTGTCGGGTGGTCGAAGAAGTAGCTGGCGATGAGCGAAACCATGTGAGGATCGCCGCCGCGATTCGCGCGCAGGTCGAAGATCACGGCGTCCGCGTGCGCGATGGTCTGCATCGTGGACGTGACCTTGTCTTGGCATACCTGAGGATCGGGAAACTCATTAAATTTCACGTAACCAATATTGCCGGGGAGGATTTTCACGCTTGCAAACGTGCAATTGGTGCGTGCCATGTCTTGGCGGTACTGCGCTATTTCTTCCGGCGCAGGCTCGTCGATGGAATCGGGCAGTTTCCTGGCGCTGTATCGGAGTGACAGATGCAGGTCGTGACTGACTTCGCGCAGCTGGGTAGTCAGGAGAGCCGCAAACCATTCGCCGTCGGTGACGTAGCTGTAGTCGCCGTGCTTGTCGTGGGCCAAAACGGCGTCGGCCATTTTCTCGCCCATCGGGGGAGCCACGTAGTATTTCTTCAGATCGTCGACAACGATGCGAAGCACTTCGCTGCGTTCGGCCTCGCTCAGGTTTGCGACGCGCGCAAGCGCACGGTTCGTAGCGGCGGAGGTTGGCGAAGATGCTCGGTCATCGTGAAAACCGGATGAATTGAGCGGTCCGAACCAGGGAAGGCGTCCGGTATACAGCTCGGAGTGGCGCATGGCCATAACCGCCGCGAAAAGCACCAAAAGGGAGAGCGCGGCTCCCAAGAGGAAGACTCTTGGATGAGGTGGCTCGGTTCTGAGAAGAGCAAATTCAGGAATGCCATTGCGGGTGCGACCGGCGGAAACGGCGACCAGCTTTGGCTTTGGGCGGGAATACTCGCGAGGGAGGGAAACGACAAGGTCGGCGATCAGGTCGAGCCAAAGACGCAGGCGGGGAATGAACCCGGTCTCGTCGCGGGCGCGGTCGTGAAGGAGCTGCAAAGCCTCTTGGTGATAAGCGTCGCGAAACCAGGAAGGATACAAGCGCAATAACCACGAGAAGAGTTTGTCACACATATTCCCCTCGCAAGATCCGTTTGGCGCGAGCAACACGCAGAATTCCGGCAAGCCGGTCGGCCTCGGCGCGAGCCAGCTTTCGTCCCGCGGCGGTGAGCCGGTAATAACGGCGGCGCTCCGGACCGAGGCGTTCGTCCTCACGGCCAGCAATCTCTTGAATGAGTTTGGCTTCGAGGAGCGTTTGGATGGAGCTATAAAGCGTGCCGGGGCCTAGCCGCAGGCGGCCGCCGGTCTGTGCGGCGACGCGACGCATGATGGCGTAGCCGTGTAGGTCATCATCGGCGAGAGAAAGCAGGATTTGGAAAGCAGCGGAAGGTAGCGGGTCGAGTTTGCGTTTTGGCATATAGATCGATAATCGGTATATCGAAGAACGACTATACACCGGGCGAGAGGCAGTTGCAAGGTTCCGGGCCGCCAAAGGTCACTGGGGAGTGGAGTGTTGCGACAACAGGACCTAACCAGACTCACAAGCAGGTGGGCATTTCGATGGCTTGAGAGGGCGCAGCATGGGCTCAGCGGAGTTGGACCGCAAGACCATTGACGCGGCGCCAGCCGTGGAGACGCCAAGACCGGAACTAAGACCGAGGCCTCCGCATCGGCATCCGCTGGCAGTTCCCTTCACTGACTTGGAAAGCCTGTAAATCCTGGTAGGTCCAGTGGGCAGTGTTATCCGGCGAGAAGCCCCGGTCCGACCTGGACTGTGGGGAGGAGGTATCGCCTTAAGGTGGCGTATGTGGTACGGGGATAACTGCCTGCTCACATGCGGCTGCGGTTCGATTGACGACCCCAGGGCTGGGGCGTAGCGTGAAAAAGTAGGGCGGCAGGAGTGACAACGCCCGTATTGCGTCCAGGAGAAAGTCGCGACGACCTAGGTGGGGGGTCGTCGTCTATAGCGCATGGCCTATAACAAGAGCAAGTTCGTCGAATCCGCACAGAAGCTGCTGAACCAAGGAAAGGTGGCCCAGGCCATCGCCGAGTACCAGCAGATCTTGAAGTACGAGCCGCGCGACCAGGTCACTTTGATGACCATCGGCGAGCTGTACATCCGCCAGGGCGAAACCATCCAGGCCATCGACTACTTTGAGCGGTTGGCGCAATTGTTCGTGAGCGACGGCTTCCTGACCAAGGCCATTGCCGTTTACAAGAGAATCGCGAAACTGGCGCCGGAAGAGATTCGCCCGCTGGAGAAGCTGGCGGATTTGTACGTGCAGCAAGGGGTGATGAGCGAGGCGCGGCCGCTGTTCCTGCAATTGGCCGAACTGCATCTGAAGAACAACCGGCAGCCCGAAGCGATCATGCTGCTGAAGAAATTGCTTTCAGCCGAGCCGGACAATCTACGGATTCAGGTGCGTTTGGCAGATTTGTACCAGGCGATGGGGCAGTCCGGGGAGGCGTTGGAGGCGTACGTCTCGGCGTCACAACGCGCGCTGGCCCGGGGAGACCACGCGGAATGCGAGAAGCTGGCCGACAAGGCGCTGCAAATCGAACCGAAACAGTTGGACGCGCTGATCGTGAAGGCGCGGGCAGCTTCGACGGCGGGAAATCCGACGAAAGCGGCGGAAATCCTGGAACGGGTGCCGGAGCTGGAGAAGGGCGGCGAACCCGCGGAACTGCTGCTGGATTTGTACTTGAAGAACGCGAAGTGGGATGAAGCGACGGCGCTGGCGTTGCGCATCTTCTCTTCCGACGAAAAGAATTTCGGGGCGACGCAAAAGGCCACGGAAGCGTTAATCGAGGGAGGGCAAGCGGAACGGGCGATGAGCCTGCTTTCGCGGATACGCATCCCGATGATTGACGCAGGCGAACAGGAAAGCGTCGCGCATCTGCTGACGGAACTGTCGGCGAAATTGCCGGGCCGGCTGGAGCCGCTGGAATGGATGGTGGACACGTGCGGAAGGACCAGCGACTCTTTCCGCATGCCGGACGCGCTGGCGCACTTAGGAGATGCGCTGGTAGCGGCAGGTAAGCTAGAGCGCGCTAAGGAAGTGTTCCAGCAACTGGTGGATCGCGAGCCGGAGAGCGACGCGGCCAAACGCAAGCTGAACGACGTGCTGAAGAAGATGGGGATGGTCGAGGAAGAAGCGGCCCCACCAGCGGACATTGTGGTGGTTACGGAGGATTTGCAGACGGAGTTGCCGAAAGCGCCGGCGCCGAAAGTGCGGCCCGGACTGGAAGAGGAAGCTCCGGTGGTGGCGGCAAAGGCACCGGAAACGCCGGTGGTCGAACCGGAACTGGACGAAGAAACCCAGAAGTTCATTGCGCAATCGTTGACGGACGTGGACTTGTTCGCCAGCTACGGGTTGACGCAGAAGGCCATTGGATTATTGGAAGCGATCCTGAGGCGCGCTCCAACGCATACACCCACGTTGGAAAAGCTGCTGGATTTCGTGCTGGGCGCGGGAGACGACCGTCGCACGGCGGAACTGGCGGCACAACTGGAGCACATCCACGCCACGCGCGGAGATGCGCGGAGCAGCGAGCGCTTTGGGGAGTTGCGGCGACGATTCCAGCGCGCGGCAGGGTTGAGCGACGAGGAAATCACGGCTGCCGTAGCGGCGGCAATGCCGCAGCCGGTGGATACCGTGCCGGTGGTCGAAGCGCCTGCGGACGAGCCGGTGGCGGAGGCCACGGCGGTAGCGGCGAGTCCGAATGCCGCGGAGGGTGTTGCCGAACCGGCGGCGGAAGCTTCGCACGAGGAAGTTCCTGAAATCGAAGTGGTGGAACAGGCTCAGCCGGAGGTTGCGGCGGAGCCGGTTAGTGCTGCGGGGCACGAAGAGGTTGATCTGTCGGCGGAATGGGCGTCACTGCTGGAAGAAACCAGAGAGCCGGAACCGGCGGCGAAGGCCGGCGAGAAGACCGAGGCGGGCGGAGAGGCAGCGGCTGAAGCTGAAGAATTTCAGTTGCCCGAGCTGGTAGTCGAAGAGGAAAAGCCGGTGGAGGTGCCTGCGGATGCCATACCGCCGGAGCCGCTGGTGGCCGCGTACGAGGAAACGGGCCATGCGGCAGTCCACGTACCAGCAGAAGAGCTGGATCCGGAAGATTGGACCACGCTGGTGCCGGACGAGGCAGCCCCGGCACTTGCGCCAGAAGAAAAAGCAACGCCAGCACCGAAACCCGAGAGCCAGCCCGCTGCGGCTGCCAGTGGCGCGGCGGAAGATGGAATCGCGGCGCAAGGCGAAGGGCTCTTGCCGGAAGAAGAGCCGACAGCACTGCCGGTACCGGAGCATGCGGAAATTGCTTCGGAAGCACAGGAACCGGCGTTGGAGGAGCCGCAAGCGGCGTTGCCGGAAACACCAGCGGCACAACCGGAATTCGAATTGGAACAGGAATTCGAACTTGTGCTGGAACCGGAGCAAGTGCTGCCGGCGCACGAGATGTTGTCGCAGATGCCGCCAGGGGGAGCTGCGGAGGGAACGAAAGAAGAGGAAGGAAAGGTCGCCGAGGCGGCCGCGAAGAGCGAGTTCTCTTCAGATCAATTCCTATCGGATCTGGCCAAAGAAATTGAACAGTTGGGATTGGACGAACTGACGCCGACAATGTCGGAGAAGGAAGTCCCGGAGCAGGCAGGCGCGACCGAGCCGGCAAAGGAAACCGCGGCGCCGACCGAATCCGGTCCGCTGAAGGAAGTGTTCGATGAATTCCGCGCGGAATTGGGAGAGATGGGCGCGGAAGACGAAGACCTGGAAACGCACTACAACCTGGGAATCGCGTTCCGGGAGATGGGCCTGTTGGAAGAGGCCATCGGAGAATTCCAGAAAGTGGCGAAGGCCAACGACCGCGGCAAAGCGTTCCGTTATGCCATGCAGTGCAGCACGCTGCTGGGCTTGGCGTTCATGGAAAAGGGCCAGCCAGATATTGCGGCGATCTGGTACGAACGAGCGCTGAACACGCCGGGACTGGACGCGGAAAGTAAGCTGGCATTGCGGTATGATTTGGGAGTGGCGCAGGAATCGGCGGGGGATTTAGAAGCGGCGCTGAAGAGCTTCTCCCAGGTTTACGCGGTGAACATCGATTACCGCGACGTTGCAGACCGAATCGGCTCGCTCCAAAAACCAGCGCGCTGAGCACTTGCCCCACAGCGAACCAGGGTAGACCCAAGAAGAATGAATCGGATCCTGCGTGCATTAACGGTGGTGTTGTTGTTTGAGATGGGAGCGCTGTTGTTGTATCTGCCGTGGTCCACGTTCTGGGAGCAAAACTATTTTTTGAGTCATTTTCCGTGGCTCATGCCGGTGGTGCTCAACCCGTCGTTCCGGGGAATGATCAGCGGCCTCGGAGTGTTGGATATTTTCGTGGCGTTCGGGATGTTCAACTCGCAATCAACGCCGGTGGGCGTTCCGCCTGCCTCCAATTCGTAACATGAAAATTTGTTATGTGACCGACCGGAAGGCGCTGGCCGCGTCTGGCGGCGAGCAGACGCGCATGCTGCTGGAGAAAATCGAAAGCGCGGCGCGGGCGGGAGTCGACTGGATCCAGATTCGTGAGAAGGATCTGTCCGGGCGGGAGTTGGTTGCGCTGGTGAGCGAGGCGGTGCGGCGGGCGCCGGTGTCATGCCGTATCCTGGTGAACGATCGGCTGGATGTGGCCCTGGCTGCGGGCGCGGGCGGCGTGCATTTGGGCGGGCAGAGCATCCCGGTTGAAGAAGTGAAACGATTTCTGAGAGAGAAAAATGTCTCCGCAGAGTTTTTGGTGGGAGTTTCCACACATTCGATCGAGGCGGCGGTGGCAGCGGAGACAAGCGGCGCGGATTACATCATCTTCGGACCGGTGTTTGAGACTCCATCGAAAGCGGCCTTTGGGGCGCCTCAGGGACTAGAGAAGCTCAGAGAAGTATGCGACCGGGTGCGGATTCCGGTGGTCGCGATTGGCGGGCTCACAAAAGCGAACTTCGCCGAGTGCATAACCGCTGGGGGCGAAGGGATCGCCGCGATCCGGCTATTTCAGGATGAGCCGAATTTGAGTGCACTGCTGCAAACACTTCGAACATGAGGTTGAGAGAAGTCGCTAAGTGATCGTGTGCGGAGTGTTCCAAGAATCAGGCGTTCATCAAACGGCGGAGCAAGCGAATTTGGCCGGCATGGTAGACGTCGTGGAAGGCCACGCCGTAAAGAGTGCGAAGATGCTTTTTGGCGTTGGGCGATCTGAGAATTTTGCCGGCGGCTTGATCCAAGGTGTGATGCTCGTTTTCCAGAATGGCGCGATCGGCTTGCCAGTCTGCTTCAGAAACTTTTCCCTTTTCCGGGCGAGAAAAGAAGTTGGTGCCCTTAAGGACGAATGAGCCGCGCTGGCCGCCTTCCAGGCGGCGCCGAGCCGCATATTTCCAGTAAGCGGCGTGAAGCGTGAACTCCCAAATGTTGTGGCGACCGGGAGCGGGTCGCCAGGCGGCTTGTTTTGCGGTGACGCCCTTCAGGGATTGGAGGAGATTGGGGCCGTGCCAGGTTTTTTGGGAGTAGGCCTCGTCGAGAAGAGTCAGGATGAGGGATCGGTCGGGCATAACAGCTCCTGAGAACGGCTGCGAATTTACTGGATCAAGTAGATGCAGGGGCGGCGTGGTGGTTACGGTGCAAGCGCAGGAAAAATGGGCGGCCCGCAAAGCTGCCCGCTGCTAAAAATGAGCGTCGGAGCTATTTCGAAGGCTCCGTGGAAGCGACGGCATCGTTGAGGAGCATGGCTAACCGAACGCCGGCTTGGGCGATGCGCTGCTCGACGATGGGCGCGGCGGCGTCCTGGTAATTTTCGCCAGCAAAAAGATTCAGGCGCAGCATCCGTTCACCGATGTGATCGGCATCGGCGCAGGATTGCACGGTGGCCGGAATTTCGACGGGCACTCGCGGGATCAGCGCGCCATAGACAAGGGTGTCCGCCAAATCGTAGCTCTCCCAGGCCCAGTCATCCACATGGATTCCCGCGGATTGCCACTTGGAAATATCGGAAGAAAAACTCTGGGCCAAAAATTCGGCGTACTCGGGCGGCTCGGCGCCTTGCATATCGCGTTCGAGAATGGCCGTGTCCCATAAAGCATGGAGATTCGGAGTGAAGGAATCGTGGTGTTCCTGAGGACGGCGACGGAAGTAGCGCACCGGAACGCAGTTGCCGCCTTCGTCGTTGTTAGTAATGGCATGCAAGGGCATGTGCAGATCGCCGACGAAATGGATGAGATAGCGGGCTGCGTCGGCGCGGGCGCGTGGATCGGCATCCTTGTTTTTGAGAATGGCAAGTTGGCCGGCGATGGCCTGAGTGACACAGCCGTTGTCGCCACAGAACTGCGCGAGTGGAACTCGTGAAGAGCCGCGAGGGATATCGATGTAATGCCAGGGGCCGTTTTTGCGGTCGTTGCGAATGTCGTCGGCCCATGTGGAAGCGTCGGCCATGAGGTCGCGAGTGGTGTTGCCGCAATAGCGTTTGAGTTGAGGATCGATGGGATTTTCGGTGAGCAGCTTTTCAATGAGCTGGCGGGCTTGCGGGGTGAGTTGCTTCTCGGCGATCAGGGCGACGGTTTGGTGGCCCTTGCAGCCCCAGGCGTAGGATGACGGACAGCCAACGGCGAAGGCCAACAGGATTAGCAACAGCAGGAGACACAGCGACTGAGGTCGATTCATAGCAACTCCACAAAACCGAACGAATATATCAGGCGCTGAGCCAGCGGGCCACGGGCTTCCAGGATTGGGTGTGATCGCAGATGACCCGGAGAGCGGCGGTGATGGGGATGGCCAGAATCAGGCCCATGCCGCCCCAGACCCAGCCCCAAAACAGCAAGGAAATAGTGATGGCGACAGCATTGAGTTGCACTTGGCGGCCGACCAATTGAGGAGCAATGAGATTTTGGGCTACGACGTGAATGCCGGTGAGCACGATGGCAATGACACCGAAATGGCTGATGGCTTTCCACTTCAAAACCGCGAGGAAGAAGCCGGGTAACCACGCCAGGACGGCACCGATGTAAGGAACCATGTTGAATAAGCCGGAAGTGATACCGCCGAGGATCGGATAATCAAAGCCGAGAGCCCAAAAGAAAAAGCTGCTGCAAGCGATGACCACCAGGGTGACGACGGTCATACCGATGAGATAGTCGCGAAGGACGTTGCGAAGGTCGTCGAGAGTTTCTTTGACCTGAGTGCGGCGGGAAATGGGAAAAAGCTGCAAAGTGGAGTGCCAAGCTTCGCGTTTGCCAGCCAGCATAAAGAAAACCAGGAACGGCACGAAAGTGCCTTCCAGCACGAGAGCGTAGAGCGAACCGATGCCGCGAAGAAAAAGGGTGTGGATGGTGCCGGAATCAGGAGAAGGCGCGGAAGGTTTGGGGGCGCCGGTGGGCGCGGTGAGATCATCGACGCTGCCTTCGAGGCCGCTGATTTTCCCTTGGACTTCGCCGGCGGCTTCGCGAAGGATGTCGCGAGACCTGGGCCAATTGGCGGCGAAATCCGAGCTGCGCACCCAAAGACTGTAGCCCACCGCGCCGAGAACGGCGATCAACAGAAGCACCATGATCAAGGAGCCCATGGTGCGGGGCACGTGCATGCGCTCCAGAAGCTCGACAGCGGGGTCCAGGAAATAAGCGAGGAGCACAGAAAGCAAAACGGTGATGACCACACCGGCAGCGTAGTAGAAGAACAGCAGCACGACCGCACCGGCCAGTATGCGCAAACTGGTCGAAGTCGCGGAAATGCGCAACGATGCCGGCGGTGATTCCAAGGTGGCCAACGGTTTCCTCTTATGCAACACGGTAGCACAGTCGGCGGCATAGAGAACAAGACTGGAAAACGGTTACGCGCCGTTAACAAGGGGTGGGACGAGTCGGAGCATTAACTGGAAAGATGCCGCCGGGAGGCGCGGGTCACCGGGAGCGCGGAAGCGCTGTGCTAGACTGCCACCAGGGCTGCATAGCGCGATTTGACGACAACTATGAGCAAAGAACTGTTTGGGACCGACGGAATACGGGGAGTTCCCGGCACGGCTCCGCTGGACGACGCAACCCTGTACGCGACGGGGCGCGGGTTGGGCGAGTACTTAAGGCGGGAGCACGGAACCGCACATGTGTTGATTGGGATGGATACGCGGGAGTCCGGGCCACACATCGCATCGCTGCTGGCTGCCGGGTTGCAAAGAGCAGGCGGCAGTGTGGAATTTGCCGGCGTGATCACGACGCCCGGCGTAGCGTGCCTGGTGCGACACAACGACTACCAGGCCGGAGTGGTGATTTCCGCTTCGCACAATCCTTACCACGATAATGGGGTGAAATTGTTTTCGCACGCGGGGATGAAATTTCCCGACGCCGAAGAAGAGAAGATTGAGGCGGAAATTTTCCGGCTGAGAAGCGCAGCGGTGCCGCCGGAGCGTCCGGGGCTAGTGGCGAATCACGAGCTGCACATGGAGTATTTGGACTTTTTGAAGAAGCACGTCTTGCCGGGCGCGCGCCTGTCGGGTTACCGGATGGTTCTGGACTGCGCGAACGGGGCGGCGTACCAGCTGGGACCGGAGTTGTTTCGTTCCCTCGGAGTCGAAGTGATCGCCATGGGCGTGGACCCTGATGGAAGGAATATCAACGCCGGATGCGGCTCGTTGTACTTGGATGGGTTGCAAAAGCGAGTGGTGGAAGAGAAGGCGGACTTAGGCGTGGCGTTTGATGGAGACGCGGATCGCGCCATGTTTGTGTGCGGCAGCGGGCGGATTGTGAACGGCGACGGAGTGATGTTGGCAGTGGCGCGGCACCTGAAGTCCCGGAACGCGTTGAAGCAACAGCGCGTAGTGGCAACGTCAATGTCGAATTTGGGATTGGAACGGGCACTGGCCCGGGAGGGCATTTCGTTGGCGCGCGCGGCGGTGGGCGACCGATACGTGCTGGAAGAGATGTTGCGCGCCAACAATAATCTGGGCGGCGAACAGTCGGGCCACATCATCTTCCTGGACGACAGTCCGGCAGGAGATGGATTGCTGACTGCGGTGAAGATCGCGTCGTTGGCATCGATGAACGGATCGTTGGCGGGCTTGGTGGAGGGGCTGAAGGACTACCCGCAAGTGATTGTGAACGTGAAGGTGAAAGCGAAACCGCCGCTGGAGTCGATTCCCGGAGTAGCCCGGGCGTTATCGGAGGCCAAGTCCACCTTGGGTGACAACGGGCGGGTGGTGCTGCGTTATTCGGGAACGGAGCCGCTGGCGCGGGTGATGGTGGAGGCGGAGCACCAGAAGGACGTCGATCACTTCGCGAAATCGATTGCGGATGCGGTCCAAGAAGCCATTGGGCAGTGATAAGTGGGGAGTTGTGTGTGGATTGGCCGGAGAGAGTGAGAATAACGATTTTGCAAGTGACGAAGAACACAGAGTTTGCGGTGAAGTGCACGTTTCGCTTTACCAAAGAATGTAGGAATTGGTCCAGAGTCTGTGGGATTTTGTAGATTCCCGGAGTGGGCCGGGGTGGGTATCAAATCGACTGCTTTGCTAAGCTGCTTAGTTTTAGCTAGTTAGATGAAATAACAGCGAGCGGCACACACTTGGCAAACGGCTTGCATTTCATAAAGGCAATTCATGACTTTGGCTTCCCGGGGTGGCCGGAACTCAACCTCGACTGAGTTACCGGTTATTGGGGGGTCAGATCAACATAGGGGGCTTGCACCGGCCCCCTTTTTTATTTGCCCAACATTCCTTTTTCCCGAAAACAACGGATGAGGTTCCTGGGAAGTCTCCCAGATGGAATCAGAGGTGCAAAAAAGTGAGCGGCCGGTGGGGGTGCCGGCCGCTCTGGCGTGGGGGATGGAGGGACTACACTCGAGAGCCAATCCTTCTCAGGAGCGGCAGGTTGCCCGCTGCGCTCGCCAGCAGCAGACAACACCAGGAGCAAGATCGATATGATCGTTCCGCCGCCCCGGAAGCCGAACCGAACTCCCGATGACTAGGTCATTGTTGCTGACACGACTGGGAGGGTCACTAGACTGGAAGGTTCAATTGGGGGAGTACTCGGCACTGGCACTTCGGTACTGTGCAGAGCAGCGCAAAGGAACCCAAGGGCAGACGTGAAACGGCGGGGCTGGGATAGCGTTTTAGGCTGAATTGCGGCTGCGATAACCGAACGATGCGTCAGTCCCGTTCGGCGTTATCGTAGGTGACAAAGGAGATCACGTTGCCGTCAGGATCTCGCACCTGAAAATCGGTTCCGCCCCATGCCTGTTTCTTCAGCTTCTGAGGGAACTCGACGCCAGCCGCCTGGAACTCCTCAAACAGACTCTGCACATTCGCGACTTCGATGGAAGCCAAGATCAAAGATCCCTCCTCAGCGGCGGCCTTTGCGAAAAAGGGGTGGTGCACGAAGCGAATATGGAGACAGACACCGTCGCGGGACACCGCGCCATAAAAAGGCGGAAGGCCGTGAAGGAAATCGATCTGAAAGTGCAGTTTGTCGCGAAACCAGGCAGCGCACTTTTTGACATCGCGCACGAACAGGATCGGGATCACTTTCTTCAGGAGCGGCGGGCTGGGGTTAGTGCGTGGAGTTTTGCGCGCATTGGCCGCCGCCGCTTTCAGTTCGGCCCAACTATGATGGCCGGCTTCAACCGCAACGATTTCCTGGGCGAGGGCGAGTGTGAACTTCAGCGCCAGCACCTCGCGGTCGGTCAGAGAACGATAGCGCTCGAGCTGACGCACTCTTCCGCCGACGGAATAATCGCCTTCGCGGTGCCAGCGAAGCAGCAGCTTGGCCTGTTTTCGATAGGTTTCGAGGGTGGGCATGAGCACACTCCTGCTGAGATTTTTCAGCGGGCAGGCCTAGCCCTTTCGGCGGGAATGCCGACGTGCCCCACAGGGAACGGCCGTCAGCCTACGGCGGGAAGCAACGCAGTGTCAAGCGAGATGACCAGCCCTGGGGTCTACGCCCGGCCACCGATACTCAAACTGAGACAGGATGGGGGACGGAGATCACTGGTCAGCCACTACCGGCGTAGGCTATGCTTTTGCATCTATGCATGACTTGAACTATTTCCGGGACCATCTGGACGAATTCGCCGAAATGGCGAAGAAGAGAAACATTACGTTGGACTTGGACGGTTTCCGCACACTGGATAAAGAGAGACGGGAACTGATCCGGGAAAATGAGGACCGCAAGGCTCAACGGAACAAAGCCAGCGACGAAATCGCGCGGCTCAAGAAAGCGAAAGAGAGCGCGGATACGCTGCTGGGGGAAATGAAGCAGGTTTCCGAGAAAATCAAACAGGTAGATGAGCGGATCAGTGAACTGGACGCGAAGCAACGGGAATTTTTGCTGACCATTCCCAACGTTGCGGATCGAAGCGTGCCGTACGGTCAAGGGGCGGAGGGAAACCAGGAAGTGCGGAGATGGGGAAGCGAACCTAGGTTCGATTTTGCGCCGAAGCCGCATTGGGAGGTGGGAGAAAAGGCCGGGATTCTGGACTTGGAAGCGGCATCGCGAATCACCGGCGCACGGTTCGCGCTGTATAAGGGCTGGGGAGCACGGCTGGAACGCGCACTTGCCAATTTTTTTCTGGACGTGCATACCCGGGAGCACGGATACACGGAGATTCTGCCGCCATTCCTGGTGAATACCGCGTCATTGACAGCAGCGGGGCAGTTGCCAAAGTTTGCGGCGGATTTGTTCCACTTGCAGGACACCGACTTTTGGCTGACGCCGACATCGGAAGTGGAACTTCATAATCTGTACCGGGATATGACCCTGAGTGAGGATCAACTGCCGATTCACGTGACCGCCTGGACTGCGTGTTTTCGCTCGGAGGCGGGAGCTGCGGGGAAAGACACGCGCGGAATCCTGCGGCAACACCAATTTCAAAAAGTGGAGTTGTTCAAGTTCACGCATCCGGACAAAAGCTACTTAGAGCTTGAGACATTGGTGCGCAACGCGGAAGCGATCCTGGAGAAGCTCGGACTGCACTACCGGACCGTACTGCTATGCACGGGCGACATGGGATTTACCTCGGCGAAGACCTATGACCTGGAGGTGTGGCTCCCTTCGAGTAAGGAGTTCCGGGAGATTTCGTCGTGTTCGAATTGCGAAGCGTTCCAGGCGCGGCGCGCGGGCGTTCGGTTCAAGCCCAAAGGCGGGGGCAAGAGCGAATTTGTGCACACGCTGAACGGATCGGGCTTGGCGGTGGGGCGAACCTGGATCGCGATCGTAGAAAACTACCAGCAAGCGGACGGATCGATCGTGATTCCAGAGGTGCTGAGGCCGTACATGGGAATTGACAAAATACCGGCAGGCGGGGAGAAGAGCAGCGCCGGGAGCACTCAGTTCCGCTAAGTCTTTATACATTAATCACTTAGGTGTATGGAGGCGCTGGCTCGGCGGTACTAAACCGGAATCGATCGGTCGCGCAACCCCTTGAAATTACAGCTTTTCGTTTGACTCACTGAGTAGCACGTGCATACACTCGGCTCAACACCGCATGTCCGCCTGCTCAGCGTGTTGGCATGCCGGTCGGAAGAGACTCAAAGATGACATTTATTGCTCGTCTGTTGCGGTACTTATTCTGGGTAATCGTGGTCTCGTGGTGCGTCGCGATTCTCCGTAGAATCGTCGGAAAGATGGCTGGCGGTGCCAACGAGAAACCGTACATGGACGTGCCAACCAACGCGGTGAATCAAAAACTGGTGCGTGACCCGGTTTGCGGATTGCACCTGGCCCCCGGCTTGGCGTTGGCGCTGAAGCAGGGAGCCGAGACCTTGTATTTCTGCTCGGCGGAGTGCCGCGATAAGTATGAAAACGCACGACAGAAACTGTCAGCCAGCGCGTAGTGAGGCGAGTTTGCAGCAACGGTAGAGAGTGAAGTCGGTTCGAGCCAGGCAGAGGGAGTCAGCGCAAAGGAAAGGACCGAAGCGAATGGCCACGGTTGCAAAACCCCCAGTCCCCAGCCGCACGGTGAACGCACCGCCCATAGTGCCGCGAATTGCCCCGCGAGAGGAATTGAATCCGTTTCGAATCGCGCAAATCCAGTTTGATATCGCGGCGGAAGTCTTGAAGCTGGACCCCGGGCTGCGCCAGGTGCTACGCACGCCCAAACGCATTCTGGAAGTGTCACTGCCGACGAAGATGGATAACGGGCAGGTGAAAGTGCTGACCGGGTTCCGGGTGCAGCACAACATCGCCCGAGGCCCGGGCAAGGGCGGCATCCGGTTCCATCCGAATGTGACGCTGGACGAAGTGAAGGCGCTGGCGGCGTGGATGACCTGGAAAACAGCAGTGGTCAATGTGCCGTTCGGAGGGGCGAAGGGCGGAGTGATCTGCGATCCGAAGCGCATGTCCAAGTTCGAGCTGGAACGGCTGACGCGGCGTTACGCCAGCGAGATCCTGCCGTTCATTGGGCCGGATCAGGATATTCCGGCACCCGACGTGTACACCGACGCGCAAACCATGGCGTGGATCATGGACACGTACTCGATGATGAGAGGCCACACGGTGCCGGGGGTGGTGACCGGGAAGCCGATATCGATCGGCGGGTCGTTGGGACGGCCGGAGGCCACCGCGCAAGGGTTGGTGTATGTGGTGGAAGAAGCTTGCAAGATGAAGAAGATCTCGTTGCGCGGCGCGACCGTGGCGGTGCAGGGGTTCGGCAACGCGGGAGCGACCGCCGCGAGGCTGCTGGCGGACAAGAAGGCCCGGATTATCGCGTTGAGCGACACGCGAGGCGGAGTGACCAATCCGCGGGGCATCGATCCCATCAAGGCTATGCGTTACAAGGAGCGCTCCGGAACGGTTGTCGGCATGCCCGGAGCTTCCCGGATTTCGAATGACGATCTGCTGACCATGAAGTGCGACATTTTGATCCCGGCGGCGCTAGAGAATGTGATTACTTTGCAGAACGCCGAATCGGTGAAGACGCGAGTGGTAGCGGAAGCGGCGAATGGGCCCACCACACCGCACGCCGACGAAATTCTGGCGCGGCGGGGCATCACGGTGCTTCCTGACATTCTGACGAACGCCGGCGGCGTGACGGTGAGCTACTTCGAATGGGTGCAGAACCAGGAAGGGCTGCTGTGGGACTCTGAAGAAGTGAACGTGCGGCTGCAGAAGATCATGGTGCGCGGGTTCCACGACATGATCGAAGCAATGCGCAAGTATCACGTGCCTCCACGCGCGGCGGCGATGACCGTGGCGGTAGGGCGAGTAGCGGAAGCGACACTGGTGCGTGGATTGTTCCCGTGAAATGAGGTCCATCTTCCTCAGGCAAATCCTCGATCCGGTCTGGTTGATCTAGAGAGTTCCATCGACGCAGGCCGCTGCCCGCCTGCTCGCCCGAAAATTTCCTTGCAGACAAAATTTAGTGCGCGTACATTCGCAGATGCCGGGCGTTTTCCGGTGCGGACAAAAGGAATTCGCACCGGCGAGCGTTGCCCGGCTATTTTATTCAGGGAACGGGGCGAAAATAAGTCGACATGAGTCATCTTCACGCACAGGGAATCGCTGTGCCTCCCATTTTGCTGACGATTGGCGGGTTTGATCCCAGCTGCGGGGCGGGCATAGCGGCGGACTTAAAGACGTTTGCCGCGCATGGATGCTATGGAATCGCGGCGATCACATCAATGACAGTGCAGAATACGCTGGGAGTGGAAGCGACGCACCACACGCCGAGCGCGGAATTACGGGAACAACTGGAAGTGCTGGCGAAGGATGGGGAAATCGCCGGAGTAAAAATCGGAATGCTGGGGAACCGTCCAAACGCGGCAGTGGTGGCGGAGTTTCTGGATGCCCACAAATTTGCCCACGTGATCCACGACCCGGTGATGCGCTCGTCGAGCGATTCAGAGTTGCTGGACGCGCCAGGAGTGAAATACGTGGCCACGGAGTTGCTGAAACGCTCCAGCGTGATCACGCCCAACGTGGCGGAAGCGGAAATTCTAACCGGAATCACGATTAAAGACGTCGCGGACATGGAAGCAGCCGCGCGGAAGCTGGTGGAGATGGGCGCGAAAGCGGTGATTGTGAAGGGCGGGCACATGGAGAAGGCCACCGATGTGGTGTTCGACGGCAACCAAATGCACTTGCTGAGCGGCGATCGGGTGAAGCTGGAGAATACCCACGGAACCGGGTGCACCTTTGCGTCGGCGCTGACGGCGCAATTGGCGGCCGGACGAGGATTGGTGGAAGCGGCGACGCTGGCAAAAGCATACGTGATGAAAGCGATTGAGAGAGCGTATCCGGTGGGCAAGGGCCGTGTGCCGCTGGATCATTTTTTCCGGATGAAGATCGAGCCAATAGCGCGCGGTACGCACGAAGTGCCACAACATGGGCCGCACCCGGCGGCGGAGCCGGCAGCGCACTGATCGCGTCCCGGTGTATTGGAATGCGAGTGCTACCGAGGCTCTGACGAGCAGCCACAAAACTGAGGAATTGCAGTTTCAAGGGTTGAGAGTAACCCCGGCTATTGCTACTCTCTGCACAAGACCGGGGTAGCATTCCCATCGCCAGTGCGACTCAAATACCGGGGGTTATCGCCACACGCTTACAGGGGGAAGCCGCTTGATGCCTACCAGCCCTGTTGCGTCACGTTCGCCAAACCGCATAGCAGTGTTCCAAGGGCTACAGCCATTTCAATGGTCAGAGTTGCCGAGGAATGTGTTGGCGGGAATCACGCTGGCAGCGATGAATGTGCCGCAGTCGTTGGGATACACCAAGATAGCGGGCACGCCAGTGATTACGGGGCTGTACACGTTGTTGCTGCCGCTGATCGCGTTCGCGACATTGGGCTCATCGCGGTATTTGGTGGTA
>DASPVD010000150.1:0-9579 GCA_035622555.1 Candidatus Eremiobacteraceae bacterium
TACAGCCTCGCATTCTACCTCGCCGTGCTCGTGCTCGGGACGCTACTATCAGCATGGAGAAGGTGGTTCCTGAATCGTTGGTTCTGGGGCGGAGTGGCCATCGCTCTCGCGATCACTCTGCCCAACATCTTGTGGCAGGCACATCGTCACTTCCCATTCGTGGAGCTTCAGCACCATCACCGCAACATCATTCTTCCCCCGCTTCAGTTCGTCTATGCGCAGGCGTTGCTCGTCAACATTTTAAGCTCCGCCTTCGTCATTGCCGGCGCCGTGTTCCTTTTTACTGCGCCAATGAAGCGCTTCCGAGCCCTCGGCTGGGCCTTTATCGCCTACATGCTGCTGATGTACACGCTCCACGCCAAGGACTACCTGGTCACGCCCATCTATCCAGTCATGCTCGCCGCCGGAGCCGTCGCCGCCGAATGCTGGTTTGCCAACCCGTGGAGCCGCCGCTTGGTCGCCGCGTACGTCATCGCAGCCTGCGCCCTGTCCGCGCTCATGTTGCCGACTTTCGTTCCGGTCCTCTCGATCGATGCCTTCGCGCGCTACTACCAAAAAATGGTGCTGCACCGAACCGAGGCCGAACACAGCCGGCACTCAGAAGTTCCCGACTATTACAGCTGCCAGTTCGGATGGAAGGAACGCACTGAAGCCGTTGCGCGCTATTACAACGCTCTTCCCGTGGAGGAACGCGAGAAGACCGCGATCTTCGGTAGTGACTACGGACAAGCTGGAGCCATCGATCACTTCGGACCCGCACTGGGATTGCCGAAGGCGATCGGCAGTCACCACTCCTACTGGTATTGGGGAAGCAGAGGGTACACCGGCGAAAGCATCATCACCCTCGACGTCGACCTCGAGTACCTGCAGCGTCACTGCGCCTCAGTCACGCTTGTCGCCGATCTCAAGGTGCAGTGGGCGCGACCCGACTTGGAACGGCCAATCTACCACTGTCGCCAACTCGACCACGATCTCACCAAGGAGTGGGACTCCTACCGCCACTTCGACTAGTCCGGGGGAAGCGTCGGCCTCCGCGTAACGCCTCCCGGGCAAGAGGGGAATAATACAAGGATCGGTGGCCCGGGCCGGTACCGCCGCAGGTTAGAACGGTTGCGAGAATCGAGTTTCTAGAAACTCACCCAGTTTCGCCGTTGCCCTGAATTGCGGAATCGGCCCCAGTTCCTTAAACGCCGACGTGAAGGCATTCGACAGACTCCAAATCGTCCGCGGCCCAAACTCCTCATATTTCGGTTCGAAGTAGAGGTCATGCACCGTTCGGGCGAGGTGCTTCGGAGCTTCCAGTTTGCCCTCGACGAAAGCTTCGTAAATCACGACTTTCGCAGTGACATCAGTTAGTTCGCTGCGCTGCCAGGCTTCGACCTGCTTGCGCATGGGTTCGAAGTTCCTCTGCATCCGATCGACACCGACTGAGACGCAATCAATCAGCGAGAACGACTTTGAGTGCTTTGCAAGCACCGGGGTGAACACGCCGGAGACAATGTTTCCAGATTCGGGACCGCGAATATTAGATTTTCCACAAGCCGACGTCCTGGCGAGCTTCGCTCTCCATGCTCAACTTCCGACTCGCCCGTCAACTGTTCAGGGGCGCTCTTGTGCTCCATTCAAGCTGCGAATCAGCAGAATCCCTGTTTTCAACAACTTGGCGCATCTCTTAGCCTTGTTCGACTAATACAATAGAATTTGCACTGTTCAATTGGGGGATTGCATATGGAGGTCATGCTCGCTGGTTGCTTTGTCAACGACTTGGAAGTTGCCAAGAAGTTTTATGTCGAAAAGTTGGGTCTACAAGTGATCTTTGAAAGTCCAGGTTTTTGCGAAATCAGCCATGGCAAGGGCGGGATGGTGATCGGTCTATCCCAGAGCCCCAAGCCCAGCGGTCAGGATGGAGCCGTCGTTTGCCTCAGGGTTGACGACCTCACACGAGAACAAGAGCGATTGCAGCAGCTAGGAGTTGAGTTTGAGGGCGCAGTATTTGAGAAGCCGGGAATCGTCCGGATTGTCAATTTTCGGGATCCATTCGCAAACCGCCTTCAGTTGGTCCAGCATTTGCGGCCACGCTGAAGTGATGCGATGAGAAGACATGGATCGAACGCACAATGTCCGTTGAAGACTCGCAAGAACCGTGTAACCTCGCGGAAGCTGCGCTCGTTGAGCGGGCACGACAGGGAGATTCCGAGGCCTTGGAAACGCTCTTCGCGAATTGGCGTAGCCCGCTATTTGCATTCGTCTACCGGATGGTCACTCATCGGCAAGATGCGGAAGACCTGACGCAGGAAGTATTTCTTCGGTGCCTCCGTGGAATTTCTGGTTTTCGCGGAGACTCCCAATTCAAGACGTGGTTGTTCGGTGTTGCTACGCACACTTGCCTCGATCATTTGCGCCAGAAACGGAGGTGGAGGGTAGAGGCGCAGATGGCGGCTCAACAAGAAGGTGTAAAAAGCCGTGCTCACAACGAGCAACTCGCACGGCTTATGGTCAGATCCGAGTTTTATATTTGACATAAAGGAGCATATTGCCTTCTGCTTGGCCTGTGTCGCCCGGACGCTCGACCACGAGGAACAAGCAGCTTTATTGCTGCGCGATCTGTTCGACTTCAACAATCAAGAAAGCGCTCAGATACTTCAAATCTCTGAACCAACCTTGCGGCACCGACTGGCGAGCGCACGGTCGACGATGGCCAGACATTTCGATGGCCTGTGCCAGCTCATAAACAAGACTGGAGTTTGCTACCAATGCCGTGGTCTCCGCGATTTCTGCCGGGAAGGCCACAAGGGAATGGATTTGGTTCAGATTGAACCGCCGACGGGCGAGGCGAGATCACAAGAAAGGTTATTGGATGCACGCCTCTCAATTGCAAAAGCAGCAAACCTTGAAGACGGCACGTCGAACAAGCTTCACGCACTCTTCTTTGATTCCCTAACGCGTCAAGAAGAGTCGAGTCAATAGCAATGGCTTCGGCTTACGCAGCTCTGAGCGCTTGTGGACGGTTAGTCGGCAAACAAGAAACTGCACGCGCGACTACCTTTTGTGGTTCAAGCCCTGAAAAGCGTTACCGCAAAGGACACAAAGGGACACAAAGATTCACTGCGAAATACCGAGGCGCTTTGCCACATCCCGCTGGTAGCGGCTCATCCGCAGTTCCTGTCCATTTTGCAGGATGATAAGGTGGTAGCCGTGGAACCATGGCTGGATTTCGCGGATCCGGCGGATATTTACTATGGTTGAGCGATGAATCCGCAGGAAGTCCCGGGGATTGAGCTTTTCTTCCAGGCTGGTCAAGGTCTGCCGGATCTCATACTTTCGGCTGCCGCTGTAGACGTGTGCGTAGTTGCCAGAGGTCCCAATCCAGTCGATATCCTTCACATTAATCAGGAGAATACGGCCGTTCTCTGAGGCGGTAAGCCTGTCCAGATAGGCAGACTGCGTTTGGTCGCACTCCAGGCTGGCAAGGATCGCACGGAGATCATTCAGATTCATTCTGCCAGCAATGCGTTCCTTGGCCCGCTTTAATGCCATGTCGAAGCGCTGTTTGGCGAATGGTTTTAAAAGATAATCGATTGCGTTGGCATCGAAGGCACGGATTGCATAGCGATCGTAAGCGGTGACGAAGACGGTGACCGGCATGGCATCAGGGCCGATTTCACGAATCACGTCGAGCCCGGTTTTCTCGGGCATCTGCACATCGAGGAAGACAAGATCGGGCTTTTGTGTGCGGATCGCTTCGACTGCGGAATTGCCATCTCCGCATTGGTCGATGATTTCGACGCCACTTCCTTTATCGAGAAAACGGCGTATGCTGCGGCGAGCGAGCGGTTCGTCATCGACAATGAGGGCGCGGATGGTCACCGAGCTACCTCGGCCGCAGGAGCGTCATGCCGCACTGGAGCAATACGAAACGGGATCGTGATCTTGGTGCAGACGCCTTTGGGTTTCAGGTTGTACAACGAAAACGAAGTTCCCTCAGTGCCGTAGAGTTGTTCGAGCCGGTTGCGAGTGGTCGAGAGACCGACACCACGGCCGAACAGTTCCTCCGCCGGTCGGTTCAATAAACTTGTCTGATTCGAAATCGAGATCAGTAGCAAATTGTCGCGACGCCGCGCTCGTAACGTTATGGTGTCGCTCTCCTTATGCACCCCGATTCCGTGGCGCACGGCGTTCTCCACCAGCGGCTGGAGTAATAAGGATGGCACGGCGCAGCCCAGCGCTTCCTGATCAATGGAGAGCTGGAATTGCAGGCGGTCGCCGAAGCGACAACTCTGGATTGCAATGTAGCTCTCCAGGATTTCCAGTTCGCGTGCGAGTGTGATTTCCTGCTGTTCCGATTCGTGCAGCGAGACCCGCAGCAGTTCGCTCAAACGCAGGAGAATCTCCTCGGCGCGGTCGGGATCGTAATGCACCAGGGTGGTCGCTGCTTGCAGAGTATTAAAGAGGAAATGCGGATGAAGCTGGCGGCTGAGCATTTCCAACCGAGCGGCGGATAGCTGCGATTCGAGTTTTGCCGAACGTAGGGTGCTTTCACGAGCATCTTCGCGCGTTCGATAAAACAGCGCCGCTGCCACCAACAGCCAATAGGTCAGGAAGCTGATCTGTTCGACGTTGGTAAAGTAATGACGCAGGGCAAAGCTCCACGTCATCTCGTCGCGATGACGCATCCAGCTAAAACCAGCCTGCAGCAGAACCTGAACGCCGGTCAGCAACAGGCTGGCGATGATGTGCAATGGCAGGCGTTGCCGCCACGTCGATGCTGTAATGGGGAATCTCCAGGCCAGCCAGACTGCCGACGGCGTCAGCACTGCCAGCATATAGGCGCAAGCCCAAACGTAAAAGATGAACCGTTCAGCTTGCCCCTGGCTGACATCGTAGCCATACCACTGGGCGGCGAAGAACAGGACGACCAAAGCCCAAACCAGAATGATGGCTGGCCATGGCCGTGTCGGGCCCTGACCCGTTGGTTGGAAGCTCGTGCGATTCATCCCCTGAGATGATACTCGCGAACGATTTGTGGTCAATTGATCTCGGCGCGCAATTACGATTCATCACGTAGGTGCAACCACTCATCCCGTCTTTTCTGCGACTAAATAATCGTCTGCTATACGTATCTGCCGACTGCGACCATTCGAGCAATGTGATTACGATCCGTCACTTGCCTTCGACCATTCCTCCCGCTTGTGTTTTCTCACGTTGGGTGCTCAACGTAATCTTCCCAGTTGGTTCTGCAAAGAGCTTGCTCATGGCGCATCAGCAGCTTTCCGTGAATAACAAGGTGCACGATATCGATGTCGAACCCGAGACACCGCTTCTCTGGGTGCTGCGCGACACTTTGAACCTAACCGGAACCAAGTATGGCTGCGGTCTGGGGCTTTGCGGAGCCTGCACAGTTCATCTGGATGGACAGGCGGTCCGTGCGTGCCAGACTCCGGTAAAGTCCGTGGGCACGAAAAAAATCACGACCATTGAGGGATTGGGAGCCAGCGGGATTCATGCGGTCCAGCAGGCGTGGATTGATGAACAGGTTCCGCAGTGCGGGTATTGCCAATCGGGCCAGATCATGCAGGCGGCTGCGTTCCTCGCTCAGAACCCGAGCCCCAGCGTAGATGACATCAATAGTGCAATGGCCGGAAATATTTGTCGCTGTGCAACCTATCAGAGGATTCGCCGGGCCATTCAGCGGGCGGCAAAGGCAAGGAGTTAGATCCTTTCTGGTCCGCTGAGGCGGACCCGTCAGGATGACTAGAACTTCAACTGAGTTTCCCTCTGCTGTATCTCACCGAATGGTTATTGGAAGGCACAAGGAGAAATTACATGGCGTCCGAAAACAACTTCTCACGACGAAGTTTTATCGCCACCGGAAGCGCGGCTGGCGCTGCGCTTGTGCTTGGTTTTTACATTCGTCACGAGCGTGGGTTGCATGAGGCGGAGGCACAAGCCTTTCGTCCGAGTGCCTGGATTCGAATTAGTCCTGATGACACTATCACGGTCCTGGTCGAGATCCCGGAGATGGGGCAAGGGCCGCGCACGGTCGACACCATGATGCTGGCCGATGAGCTTGAGGCTGATGTCTCCAAGATTCGCGTCGAGCAGGCGCCGGTTATTCCGTCGACTTATAAAAACTTGAGCACGGGCGGAAGCGGAGGCACGCAGGACGCATGGGGCTATATGCGCAAAGTCGGGGCGCAGGCACGCGAAATGCTCATTGCCGCCGCTGCGCAGCAGTGGCAGGTTGCGAAACAGGAATGCCGGGCGGAAAACAGTACCGTGATCCATGGACCAAGCGGGAGGCAGCTGAGTTATGGCGCGCTGGTCGGGACCGCGTCCAAGCTTCCGGTACCCAAAGGGGAAGACATACCGCTCAAGCAACCGAAGGACTACCGCCTCATCGGCAAGGCTATGGCGCGCGTCGATGTGCCAGCCAAGGTAAATGGCAGCGCAGCATTTGGCATCGATGTACGAGTCCCTGACATGCTGTTTGCCGTGATCGCCCGCTGCCCGCATTTTGGCGGCAAGCTCCAGAGCTTTGACCCAAGCGCTGCCAGATCTACGCCAGGCGTGCGCGCCGTTTTTGAGGTACCGCCCATCGGTTTTCATCCAAATTTCGGTGTGAACCTCAATGTCGCCGGTGGAGTGGCGGTGGTGGCCGATTCCACCTGGGCTGCCATGCAAGGACGCAAGGCGCTGAAGATCACATGGGACAAGGGACCCCATGCAGGCGAGAGCACGGAGAGCATAAGACAGAAGATGTTGGCGGGCGCAACGGCCGAACCGACAGTGGTGTGGGTAAATCAAGGCGATGCCATTGGAACTCTGCAGAAAAGCAAGCGCAAGATCGAAGCGACCTACGAGATGCCGTTCCAGGCGCACGCCACCATGGAACCGATGAACACCACGGTGCATGTTCACCGTGGCGGCATCGAAATATGGTCTCCAACCCAGATTGGCGACATTTTTCAACGGGAAGTTGCCGCCCTGGCAGGCATCCGGCCCGAGAAGGCCACAGTCCACATGATGTACTGCGGGGGCTCATTTGGTCGCCGTTATCAATGGGACTACGTGGCTGAAGCGTGGCAGATAGCAAAGGAAGTGAAGCGGCCGGTGCAGTTGCTGTGGACACGGGAGGACGACATGCAGCACGACTTCTATCGGCCCTACTCGTTCCATCGCCTGGCGGGCGCACTGGATGATCAAGGGAATATATTGACGTGGTCGCACCGCATCGTCTCCACTCCTATCCGGCCGGTGTTCGACCGTCCGGAAGAGCTTACGCCGGAACATATTGCCAGTCAGGAGAGGGGCAGCGCCGACGTCCTGCCCTATGGGGCTCGGAACTTCCGGGTGGATTTTTTCCCGGTTGAATCGGCGGTTCCGCGCGCCTGGTGGCGTTCGGTATCAGATTCGTTCAACGGCGTTGCTGTGGAGTGTTTCGTCGACGAGTTGGCTCACGCAGCACACAAAGACCCCTACGAATTCCGCCTGCATCTCGTGCGTGAGGACCGCAAAGTGGCTCCCGCGCATAAGACGGATGATCCGGCGCTCGATACGCGGAGGTTCCGGGAAGTATTGAAATTGGCGGCGCAGAAATCAAGTTGGGGGAAACCCATGCCTGCCGGATATGGCCGCGGCATTGCATGCCGATATACATTCGGTAGTTATATCGCACACGTGGCGGAAGTCTCGGTGGATAACGACGGGAACGTGCAGGTGCACCGTGTGGTCTGCGCAGTCGATCCGGGGATTGCGGTGAATCCTGATGGTATTCGAGCGATGGTCGAGGGCGGCACAAATTTTGCTCTGACGCCGGTGCTCCAGGGTGAGATCACGATCAAAGATGCCAGCGTGGAGCAGAGCAATTTTGATGGCTACCAGGTGCTGCGGATGAACTATGCGCCCGAAATTGAAGTTCACGTTGTGCCGAGCGGAGCGGAGATGGGCGGCATGGGAGAGACTGCAGTTTCCGGCACGGCGCCGGCTGTCGCCAACGCGGTATTTGCAGCTACAGGTAAGCGAGTGCGGCGATTGCCGATCGATCCCGCCTTTCTGGCGGGGAACATGGGGAAGCCTGCCGCGTTAACTAAAATGAAGATATAGAGGAGCGAACGGAAGCCAAAGGACCTCGAAGAGAAGGATACGCGAAAAACTAAGCACAACTTGGAAAACCAGCTAGCGCGGGAGTTCAGGGCGCTGAGTTCCGCTCTGCAGGATCAGGTGCGGGAAAGCCCGCGTTTTTGGAAAGCGCGCGAACAGAAGTTAGGCGACATCATGTGTGAAATCGATGCTGAAAACGCGTCGTATGCAAGAGCTGGTCGTGCGAGTGTCCCCCGAGCGCTTGATTGCGGAAATGAAATTTGGCCCCGGTGGTTGGACCCGAGCGACGGCCTATGTACCGTACGCTGGGCGAATTGGCGGCCGAACGTTGCTTACACGACCACTATCACCTGACTCGCATCGCAGTTAGGCGCGACCAGTTGCACTACGGACGTTAAACTTTTTCCGCGAGAATAGCTTCCCCGCGACATAGATAGTAAGAGCGCCCCGGTTGAAGCCGGAAAGTGCCATCGCGGAGCGACACGAGTGGACGGTGGTGCAAGCAACGCATGGGGAAATGTCACGTGCAATACAAGCACGTGGGCTGGACGATTGCTTATGCCCACTCCGCCGGAGTCACAGCACCCTGGACGGAGCCCGGACAAGCGTCGCGCTCGCTAAGGAGGAGATGTGTTGATTCAAGGATTGATCTGGGCAACCCTATTCTCCACAGTAAGTGTTCTGGTCGCAGAACAAGTCCAAAGTACCGACCGCACAATCCGCATTGAGCTTGTTGCAGGCCGTCCACCGTCCGAGGTGTACAAACTCTGGACAACCGAAGCTGGAGTGACCAAATGGTTCGCACCGGCGGCGCGTGTCGACCCCCGGGTGGGCGGGCGTTACGAGATTATTTTTGACCCGGCCACAGACCCGGATGGTTCCGTCAGGGGGACCAAGGGTGCGAAGATCTTAGAACTCGTGCCGGACAAGAAGCTAGTTTTTGAGTGGATCGCCTTTGAGGGCCAGGAGCGTGCCGGTTATGGAGGCCCTCCCGTCATGCCGGAGCCTGAACGGAGCCGCGAAAAGACGCGGGTGGAAGTCGTATTTGAACCCGCCCCAGGTGATGTAAGCAAGACGCGAATCGTGCTTGTGCACAATGGCTTTCGGGAGGGGGCCACCTGGGATGCGGCGCTAGTGTACTTCCGCGAGAGGGGCTGGCCGGGTGTACTTCGCCAACTTACGGAGTATTGCAACCAGGGAATTTTGCCAGCTTGGTCCAAACGGCAGTGAAGGGTCTTGCGCTTCCATCAAGGGAAATCGGCTGGTCCGCGTGTTCCGCAAGCACGAGAGCTGTAGCGGGGGCAGAACAACTTCGAATGCCTCGCAAGAACCGGCGTAAAGTCACCGATTATGGCCAAGACGATGGATAATCGGCCGTCAGTCGTCATTCTTCCTGTTTTGGTGCCAAATACCGACTCTGATCCGAGCTCAACCGCACGGCGCCCGCAAAGGTGCAGGAGAGAGACACCATCCCTAAGC
>DASPVD010000151.1:0-10956 GCA_035622555.1 Candidatus Eremiobacteraceae bacterium
GACTGGGAACCATTCGCTCACCGTCACCCTTGTTCATGATAAGCATCCTCGTGACTTCAAGGTGGCGCTTAACCCTGTCACCGTAGAGGTTCGGCCGGATGGTGTGCGTAGCCCAGCCGCAAAAGCTGTGGCCACTGCGGACCTTGCTGCTGTCAAGAACGCACTGGCGAAGAACGCGACCACTTGCAGCGGCCATGGGCAGGCCACCAGCAACGGAGACTGCGTCTGTGATGCGAACTACAGCGGACAGAATTGCAACAGCTGCGCAGCGAACTTTTACGGGGACACGTGCCAATATTGCTCCGCCGCAGCCACTTGCAACGGCCATGGGTCGTGCACCAACAACGGAGCCTGCGCCTGCGATGCGGGCTACAGCGGAGCGAATTGCAGCACGCAGAATTGAAAATGCTTGCCTGGCCCAAATGAGATTTGATGCTTACCGGCTCATAGCCAGAACCGGTGAGCGCAAATTCGCGGATCTCTTGAAGCTCCTTCGAATGAGCGGGGGCAAGCACTTGAATTTGGAGCGTCCCGAGCCCACGGTTCGACCGTCGTCTCAACGATAACGCAGCTTGCCAAGAACACATATCGTTACGAAAGCAACACCGGATTCTCGGTGAAGATTCCCCTCTGTTGTTGGCTGAACCGCGATCGCCCCACGAGAAGGGCAGTGTCGAAGAAACCAGCAAACTAGGCAACCATTTGTGAGTCTCCACTTGAAGCTGGCGGACTTTCTGGGCAGCTTGACTTATCGCGCATGATGTCTCGCGCCATGCTGGCCCACTACCTGGGAGGATGGTCCGACGCGATTTATTGGGGCGCAGTCGAGCCACTTATCAGGGTTACTCCGCTAGGCGATATCCACATGAATCTGAGATCGCTCCACTGTAAAACCAGAAGATCATCGCTTGAAAATGACTCCCGCACGAGTCCAGGTGGGAAAACGACTGTCGAATCATCATGATTTTTTATTTAAAGAAACGGTCGACGCAGAATAGAAAGTCGCCGTCGGAAGCGCCATGGGCACCAGTCCTTGTTGTTGTAGCGGTCACCTGTCTTGCGCCATTCGGCTCGCGGTAACAACGTTCTTACGTATTAGACGCCCTACTCCGAACGCCTGCTCTTTCAGCTCGCGAAGTGCTTTTAGGATTGTTGGAACAGCGGCTGTTTTTTCGCCAATCATCCTTGTATCGAGCCGAAAATCCACGGTTTTCATTGACAAGTTGGACCTTTTCCCGTAGTTTCTTCGCGTTATTAGATAGAAGCTGAGTTTTGGATCGTCGGGACAGAAGACGGCCAGTAAACCCAGCGTTCCCGTTTTCGTCCCTTCCTTCGCATCGGATGTCCTCTGGAGGCCGTCGTGAATTGTGTGCTGCCAAGAAAAACCGTGTCTTTCCTTTGTTCGGCCGCGCCCTGGCTGCTCAGTCTCGTTATGGCGCTGCCATGTGCGGCGCAGACTGCTCCCCCGCCAGGCCACAAGCCTGGGCAGCGCCCCACTGGGAAGCCCATCCCAGCCGCGCAGGCTCAGCATCAGCCCCAGTACAAGGGCATCTGGGAGCCGGTGAACTATACCGAGGATATAAATCTAAACTCGGTTTACTTCGTCTCTGCACAGACCGGCTGGGTGAGCGGCGGGACCGGTGGTGCAGGCGGCTCCATCCTCAACACGCAGGACGGTGGCGAACATTGGAATGTTCAATGGGGTGATCCGCTCCACGGCACCGAAGATGCTCCGACCAATTTCTTCTTTCTTGATGCCACCCATGGCTGGGCGCGCCAAGGCTACGACCATCTTCTTCACACGACCGACGGCAAGACGTGGGCTGTTAGTGGAAGTGTAGGCCACTACTCCTGGCAGTATGTCTTCACCTCGGAAAAGAATGGCTTCTATATCGGAAGGGGCCCCGAGATCCACCGCACCACCGATGGAGGACGCACCTGGAAGGTGGTTAATCAGTGTGCCGTCAAGATCCAGGTGGATGGGCTGCCCCGAAACGTTCAATGCAATTGGATCAAGGTTCACTTTCCAACCCCGACCACCGGGTACGCCGTGGCCGAGATCAGCACGCAATCGCTCGTCGTCGTCGGCAAGACCAGCGACGGAGGCGCCACTTGGGTTCTGACAGTTGTGGATCTACCGCTTGGTGCTCCGAGCGACGTTTTCTTTCTCGACGCAGACACCGGATACATGCGTAAGGGAAGCGCCACTGAGGGCCAACTTAACAAAACCACCGACGGCGGCGCTACCTGGACCGCGAATGCGACGCCTCAAGGCGACAACTTACGATTTGCGGACCCGGAAGTCGGATGGAGCTTGATTAACGGCAGCAACAACGGCCCCTGCCAGGTATATTTCACCACCGATGGCGGACAGCACTGGGATTCGCGCGGATTCAAATTCCCCGTCGCGGTCAATGACTTCAGCTTGCCCCGTCGCGATCGCGCATACGTTGTGGGAGATCACGGCATGGTTTACCGTTATCGGGTTGTGCCCTTCGAATACACTTCCGCGGGCGCATTGGATGCGCCCGCCATGCCCGCCTACGGCGGACCAATCCTCGACCACCTGCAACAAATGAAGGCTCAGGTTGCAGCCCTGCAGGCAAAGCTGGGCGCAGGGTCAACAAGTTCTCGGGCACCCGCGGCCCGCGGCGAAGCAAAATTTCTTGAGGTGAGCTACAAGCCGAGTGTCTCCTATGAAGCAAGCCAAGACACTGGCGGTTTTGTCCAGGACACCGACACCTCAAGCGTTCCCACTAGTTCGTTCATGCAGAACTGCTGCAACCAGCAAGTGCAAAGTATGCAGAGTTCATTCAGCTCTTTCACGCAGCAGATACCCACATTCAGCGGGAAGTTCAGAAACCTGAATCTCATCCTCGTTGGATTGAACACGGCCCTCGACTTGATGCGCCAGGCCAAACAGATCCGCTCGGCCTTTGTCGCGTTGAAGAGTGCATCAGATGCGCAGTCGGCGATGGCTGCTCTCTCGGCTCTTGCCACCAACCTTGACGGTACCAGCCAGGCGATCAACTCGGGCTTTCCGAATATTAGTGCGGGTGTGATGCAAAGCGGCGCATCAGGAACGCCGCCGGGTGGGTTTCAGGGGGGACCTGGTCCGGGTGGAGGAGTGTACAGCACAGGGGCCGGAACCAACTCGCCTGGAAATCAACCGCCAAATCCGGGTGGTCAGCCGGGCGCTTTTCCCGCCACACAGAATAACTTGGCGGAGGCTGGCGGTCCGCTCACGATCGGGATGCTTCCGTTCATCGACAATACAGGCTCCGGCGGACAGGCTATGGCCCTCGCACTCTCACGTGCGGTGCAAGGGGAAATGGCGCACTCAACCGACCTGCAAGGGCGCGTCTTGGAACTTGACAGTGGCACGAACCCCGCGACGATTGATGCGAACGCTGCCGTCGCCATCGGCCAGGCGCAGAATGTAAGGGTGATTCTCCTAGGGACCGTGCTCGAGGCTAGCTCCGAACAATCCACGAAGAACGCCAGCGGCCCGACGATTGGCGGGTTTCACATCGGAGGCAGCGCCAACTCGGTGAAGGCCAGCGTGACGCTTCAGGCCGATCTCTACAGCGTCAGCACCGGCGCAAAAATCGACAGCATCCGGGTGACGGGAACGAACTCGCAAACGAAAGTGGGCGCGAACGTCAGCACAAGCTTGGGCGATCTTTCGACTGGGGGCGCTGCTTTTGACAACTCTCCGATCGGCAAGGCCTTGCACGGCGCGGTCACCCAACTCGTGCAAAAAGTCGCCGCAGATGAGCCGAAGATGACGCACTAGAGGAAACCGCGGTGCATGGCGGGCACCCAGACGCGGTCAAGGGGGAATCTATGAAACGAAATGGGATGTTCGCGATGAAGCAGGCGGTAACTGTATGCGGTAGCAGGCCGCGAATGCTTCTGCTGCTTGCCCTGCTCATGGGAGCTGCCCTGCTGGGCATGCCAGGGGTGGTGCCGATGGCGAAAGCCGAGGCGTGCTGCCGGGTGACCGCGGTGTCCGGGAAAAGTGCGTCGGCCATAGACACAAAAACGAAAACTACTTTTCAGTTCACTTTAACCAAGCCGGTATCGTTGCGCGTCGGGGATGCGGTCTACGCCAACTTTCCCAAGAAGGAAGTGTCCTGCGACGGCCGGTCCATCTGCGGCACCATCACTTCGATAACTCCTGGCGCCGCCACGACAACCACCGGCAGCCCGTTAGCGATACAACCCGCGCAAATCGGCGTTGTGCCACCCTTGGCTTCAGCCAACCAGGCTCCCACAGGCGGGTCCACGCGGGCAACCACTGGATCCACCTCGGGTACATCCTCGGCGCCGACCTCTGGATCCAGCGCGTCGTCGTGCACGCCCACAACCTGTACAGCGCAACAAAACTGCGGTTCGATGTCGGATAGCTGCGGTGGAACCCTGAGTTGCGGATCGTGCTCCGCTCCCAATACGTGCGGCGGCAGTGGCGTCGCCAATGTCTGCGGCTGCACACCTACAACCTGTGCGGCTCTACAAGCGTGCGGTTCGGTCTCGGATGGTTGCGGCGGAACCCTGAGTTGCGGATCGTGCACCGCTCCCACGACCTCCGCGATTACAGCGGTGCCGGGGGCAAGAGCTCCGTCAATCCCGCCAAAGGGCACGGAAGGATCGTCCGTTTCTTCGGTCGGAACACTCGTCCCCGTTCCGATCGTGCCGGTGGCGGAAGCCGAGGCGTGCTGCCGGGTGACCGCGGTGTCCGGGAAAAATGCGTCGGCAGTAGACACAAAAACGAAAACTACCTTTCAGTTCACTCTAACCAAGCCGGTATCGTTGCGCGTCGGGGATGCGGTGTACGCCAACTTTCCCAAGAAGGAAGTGCCCTGCGACGGCAAGTCCATCTGCGGCATCATCACTTCGATCTCTCCGGGCGCCGCTCGCACCCCTGTCACGTCGAAGACTGAGGGCACCACTGAAGGCGAGGCTCGGACAACCGCCGGTAGCGCGAGTGGTACGCCAACGAAATTCCAGGAAGCGGCAAGTGGCGGCACTACAGGAGGCGCCAGGGACACGAGGAGTGTTCCCGGAGGTCCGAATGGCACGGTGATTCTGGTTGACCCCGCCAACAATCGCGCTGTTGTCGAAGACAAGCAGAGTAGGCGGATGTTCGAATTCACCGCCAGCCCGGCCACGCTGCAGGCTTTGCGGCCCAATCAGGGGGTTTTTACAAACCTGTCGCAGAAACACGTTTCACTCGATGGCCGGGCCGTGGCCGGAGAGATCACGGGAGTGGATCAGCCTGTGGCAAGTCCGCAAGCGACCGGAGCAACCGCGGTGGCAGCCGGTAGCGGTGGTTTCACCTGCACGCCGGGTTACTGCGTGTGCCGCGGCGGAGAGAATTCGGCAGATTGCCAGGCTATGCGGGGCGCGTGCGGCGAATGGGTCGGCTGTGACGGATTGGGACGGTGCTTCTGCTCAGCCCCTCTGTCGACCACAAGCTTGCGGTCGGAATCGATGGCACCGGCAACCCCCGCAGTTCGCGACACACCTCTTCCGAAGATTGGCGACGCGGCGGCTGGAGGCATGGCTGGGACAGGGGCGGCCGCCACGGGTTCTGCACTGCCCGCAGAGCGAATCGCCATTGTGCCACCCGCATTGGCTTCAGCCAACCAGGCTCCTGCGAGCATGCCCCCCAAAGAGAAGGCTCCCGAAAACGCGCCTCCCACGGGCGGGTCCGCGCCGGCAACCGCCGGATCACCGTCCGGATCACCCTCCGGATCACCCTCTGAGACATCCTCGCCGCCGGTCATAGCGAGGAGAGGGGCGCTTTCGTCGATCAGCATTAGTGTTATTAGTGCGCAGTTTCCTAATTCCTGCTCGGTCCAGGGTAAGAACAACGTTGCGACCGCGTGTAGCCTTTGGGAGTACGCACCGGTGACCCTCGCCGCCACCGGCACCTACGCCGACGGTACGTCGGAGACCCTCACCTCAGCAATTTGGACTCAGTCTAATGCTGTTAATGTGGCCGGCAACCCGTACGTCAAGATCAGTGACGCCGGGCAAGGCAGAGTGACAGTCATGGGAATTGCGAGTGATTTTGGCGGGGGTCCGCCCGCGCCTGGGAGTCCACCCATTCATGGAAATACAACCATTACTGCGACTGTCCCCTCGGTTCCTCCGGCTGGAAAATTGACTTCACCACTTAATCCTGTTAAGTGGTTGACTGCGTCTCTTCCTGTGACTGTGAACCAACCTGTTGGGATTTCGGTTGATTGTTCCCCCTGCCCCTATGTGGGGCCGGGCGGGGAGGTCGCCACCTTTTTGTTTGTGAAGCCGGGGGTGTTTCTCCTTGCTCCCGCTACTCCCGAGGCTACTGTAGGAGAAGCCACCGAGCAGAGCACCGTGCAGTTCAGCGCGATGGCACAGGAGGTCCGAAATTGTAATGACCTTACCACTAGTTGTGTTTATGACGTCTCTAACACCGCAACTTGGGCTTTAAATGGACCAGCCAATGTGGTCACCCTCAGCGCAAAGGGTCTGGCGACTGCTCAGGGAGTGGGGAGTGTCGGCATTGCGGCTACATTCCCAGGCGATTATTATTCCTGCACATCCGGCGCTGCCGGGGTGGTGAATTCGGTGAGTTGCGGCGGTGTCACAGTGGCGCTGCCCTCTTCGATCGTGCTGAACTCTGGGAAAGGCTCCATTCCTTATGCGAGTAATGAGATTGAGGTGGGGGGGACAATTCAGTTTGGTGCAGCATACGTTACGTCCGGCAACTGGACTCCTGGTTCTGGCGCCATTATGGACTCTTGTAGCAGCGGATACACCTGCGGCACTTGGCCCACTGGTTATTTTAGTCTGACATGGACTTCCTCTGCGCCGGCAGTGGCCACGGTCAGTTCGGCAGGAGTGGTAACAGGTACTGGGGTAGGAACCACCACGATTGCGGCCTCCATCTCGACGGGGGGGTCGACGGTCAAAGAAGGAGGGGGATTCACGAAGACTTTGACCACCGAAAGCGTCACGGGTTCAGTGACGGTGACCGTGATCTGCAGGGTCGTCTCGCTCGCGATTACACCTGCAAACCCTTCCATTCAGCAGGGGACAAACCAACGGTTCACCGCGACCGGTACTTGTAGCGACGGCAGCGTGCAGGATAGGACCGCCACAGTGTATTGGGGCGCGAGCAATGGCGTAGCGGAAATGTCAGGAGGATCGGTCTATGCGACAGCACCGGGAACCACGACGGTGCAAGCGTATGACCCGGGGTCCGGCGTCAGTGCACAAACGACGCTGACGGTGACCCCGGCTCCCGCATTGGTTTCGGTAGCGATTACACCGGCAAACCCTTCGATTCAAGTGGGGGAGTCTCAGCAATTCATCGCGGCGGGCACGTTTAGCGATGGCAGCACGCGGGAGATCAACACCTTTGTGAAGTGGTGTTTTCTCACGGGCAGTGGTGGCTGCCAGCCTGACACAGCGCCGGACGACGTGGCCTACATGCTGAATGAGTATGGTGATGTGGAAGGTGTAAACGCGGGAAGCGCGACGGTTTCCCTAATCACTCAGGCGGTAAGTCAAGACGTCGTTATCCCGGCGGGCCTCACCAGCCAAACAACACTAACCGTGAACCTCCCCTAACTCCGCAGAGTTGCTCGAAAAGAGAAAAACGGCTGCACCATTTTACGACGGGCAGAAGGAGCAAGTATGAACGCACAACCAAATCAAATATCAAGTTCGTCAGCAGTGCCTCCGGGCGCAACTCCAATCGCGCCACACAAGGGCTGGTTTGCGCGCAATTGGAAGTGGCTTGTGCCCGTGTTGCTCATTGTTTTTCTGGCTTTGCCACTCGCGATTCTCGGATCAGTGTTTGCCGCGATCAGGAGTTCAGATGCGGCGAAGGAATCTTTGCTGCGAGCCCAATCCAACCCGCTCCTGGTCCAAGAACTTGGTGCGCCGATCGAAGAAGGCTGGCTCGTAGTCGGCTCCATCAACGGTTCAGGGCCTTCCGGCGATGCCGATCTTGCTGTGCCTATTTCGGGTCCAAAGGCCAAGGGCAAAATCTATGTTACCGCTCACAAGAGTGCTGGCGCTTGGAGATACAGCGTAATGGAGGCTGCCATTGACGGGAGCGATCAAAGGATCAATCTGCTCTCGGACGTGACGACCAGAGCCGAGGTTCCACCAACGCAGGGGCAGCCAGTGCAGCCCCAGCAGCAAACTCCGCCTGTGGAGACGACTCAGGCAGCCTCTCCTGCCTCTCAGCCGGCGGCCCCACCCGCCTCTTCCCCAGGCACAGCGCCGCCGGCCGCTGAGCAAACGGATGTTATCCAGACTCAGGAAACAAACGAGGAGGGCGTGGTGGGCGAACTCACCGAGTGCCGGCGCTCTGAGGGTGTCCTGAACATAAAAGTCCGATTCCGCAACACCTCAAATAAACCGGGGCATCTGACCTTTACCCATTGGAACGCGACCGCTCTGGATAATCCGAAGTTTTACCTCACTGCGGGGAATAAGAAATACTTCATGCTTACCGATGCCGACGGCACAGTTTTGTCGAGCAACAGCAATGGCAATGGCGTCGACGCGAACCTGGATCCGGGGAAAACTTATCTATGGTGGGCGAAGTATCCTGCGCCTCCGGCCGAAGTAAAGAAGATCAATTTCATGATGCCTGTCACTAGCCCGTTTGAGGACATTCCCATCACCGATAAATAGGTGCTGAATGCTGATTTACCTGGGGAGGAATTATGGCGACGCCGCGGGGCTTGAAAATACTCTTACTGTTTCTCATCCCTGGCTTCGCATCGGCCCAGAAGTACCCCGATCCGGATTCGCCAGCCGTGCAAGCGGCTGCCCAGGCGGCGCTGCCGCACGCCAAAGTTGAGAACATCGTGGGCGTGACCTTTGGAATTCAGAGTTTGCTGCAGGATCTCAAGGCAAAAGTCACCGAGCACGAAGTCAAAATCGAGCTGGACGCCGATGTCCTGTTCGACTTCGATAAGTACAGCTTGCGTGCCGCAGCCGCCGACAGTTTGCGGGAGGTTGGCGAGGTTGCCAAGAGTTATGGTAACTCGCCCCTGCTGATCGAAGGCTACACGGACGGCAAAGGTACCCACCCTTACAACATGAAGCTCTCCGACAACCGCGCCGCGTCCGTGAAAAAGTGGCTGGTTGAGAATGCGGGCGTCTCCTCGTCGCGAATCACGACTCGCGGTTGGGGAGAAACCAAGCCGATCGCTCCCAACACAATTCCAGATGGCTCTGACAACCCCGCGGGTCGTCAGAAAAACCGGCGAGTCGAAATCACGATACGTACGAGTTAGAAACGGTATGGAGAGCGTCGTGTGAAAAACTCCAGCCCTGCCACTGAGGGGTGGGGATGCTTTGATCGCCTGAAGAGTCGCGCGCAGTTTTGGACTGTAAGGTGCGGGACGCTTTGAAAAGACGTGGCTGCCGAGCCTCGCGGGGACAGCCCATGTGCGATATTCGGCAAGCAGACCTCGACTGCCAGCAAGATCATGGGAAGGCTTACTAGTCCCCTGCCGAATGTGGCATATCTAGGCTCAGTTCGTTCAGCGGGAACAATGCCAGACACGACGCCAACTCATAACAGCTGGTTGAACGTCCCAGCCAAGATCCGCGACGTGGTGACGCACCACTTTGCACCAGATTGGCACGGCCGTCCTTTGTATCTGATGATCCCCGGAGGCCTAGCGGCGGTCGTGGCTGGCGTTTGGATGTTCTTTCTCGCAAAGGCAGTATGGGTTGACCATCTCCGGGCGGTCGACGCTGCAACGCCTCGGTTGCTGGCGCTGCTGGTGCCTTATTTCGTGGGACTGGCGATCTTCAGTTACGCATATGAACTTTGCAACTGGCCTCGCGCTATTCGGTTGACGTTGATCCTGGGAGCGGCGGGGCTGGCGATCATCTTCGTGGCAGTTTCCCTCGCTAGCCTGCTCCGATGTTTGAGAGAGAAAGGCGACAGAAAAAGCTCCAACTCGTATCACGGCGGTCGGGCAACCTCATCGGTTAGCGACCACTCGGAATGGTGGGTAGGAGATACCGGCTCGGGTCCGGACGGAACCATCCTGAGCTTGGCCACCTGCCCAAAGTGCGGTAATCCCTTGCTCGAAATCGGAGCCGCATGCTCGCTTTGCACTGCGAAAGCAGCTGGCCTTACTGATCCGTGAATCGACTCTGTTATGCATCGACCATTGAAGCTCGGTTACTTTCAGGCGGAAAGTGGGGCGCTAAGGTTTGCGAGTTGCAACCCAATCGCTCAGATCGCCCACATCATAGTCAGACAGAACTCCTCTGCGAGAAAGGACGTCAAGCCGGTGAGGAACGCACTCCTGATTCGTATTGCTCTGTGCGCACTCTTCTCTTCGTTGTTTCTGTGCTGTCCTGCAGTATCGCAGGTTGCTGCCCCATCCAGTTCCGAGCAAATTCTTGATTATCACAGTGACATCCGTGTCCAGCAAGATGCCTCCTTGCTGGTACGAGAGACGATTCATGTCCTCAGTGCGGGCATAGAAATCCGTCACGGCATCTACCGCGACTTTCCTACCCGGTATAAAGATCGTCTGGGGAACAGTTACGTCATTCATTTCGAGGTTGTAGAAGTATCGCGGGATGGACAGCCGGAGAAATTCCACGTTGAAGATCAGGTCAACGGAGAGCGGATCTACATTGGGGATGAGAACGTGATTCTGGCACCCGGGGAGTACACCTACACGCTGGTGTACACGGTGAACCGGGAAATCGGATTCTTCGCCGACCACGACGAAATCTATTGGAACGTTACCGGGACTGGTTGGCTCTTCCCCATCGCACATGCATCGGCGACCGTGACGCTCCCGGGAAATATTCCCGTTTCGTCCCTGCGCATGGACGGCTATACCGGGCCGCAAGGTGCTCATGGGAAGGCTTTCACCTCCTCAGTCGCAACCGGTCCTGCCGTCAGCTTTGTTTGCA
>DASPVD010000152.1:0-34485 GCA_035622555.1 Candidatus Eremiobacteraceae bacterium
GGCATTTTTGAAATGGATTCAGAATGGCCCAAAAACAGGTAGCCGCCCGGCTCCAGGGCCTGGTAGAAGCGGTGTACCAGGGACCGCCGCCGCTCTTCCGAAAAATAGATGAGCACGTTCATGCAGAAGATCAGGTCCATTCGTCCGACGTACGCGGGCGACGCCAAGTTCATTTGCACAAAATTCACCATTTTGCGAATCCGGCTCTTCACCTGATAGCCGCCCGCGACTGCGGAAAAATGGGCCGCGAGCTGCTTCTCGCTGACGCTACCGATGCTCCGCCCGGAGTACTGTCCGCGTTCCGCGCTTTTCAACGCAAGGCGTCCAATATCCGTCGCCAAAATCTCCACGTCCCAGGCATCCGCGAACGACAACGTATCCAGAACCGTGATGGCGATGGAATAAGGCTCTTCGCCCGTCGAGCAACCCGCGCTCCAGACCCGCAGCGTCCGCGGGCTCTTCCAGAACTTCTTTACATGCAGCTCTGGCAAAACGCGTTTTTCAAAGGCCTCGAACACCGCCGGATACCGAAAGAACTTGGTCTCCTGCGTCAATAGCCTTTCTAGGAGCGCTTCATACTCGACGTTCGTCTTGCGGACCGCGCGCAGAAGCTCTGTTCCGCGCGCATAGTTTCGTTCGCGCAGATGTTCGCGGACTCGCGTCGAGAAGAATCTTTCCCGCGACGCATCAAAATGAATGCCTGTCCGCTCTTCAATCAGCATGCGGATCTCGCTCAGTTCGTGTTCGCTCAAACCGTGTCCCGCCTCGTGGCGTTCGCTCATGGTCTTCATGCCCTTGCCCCGTCGAACCACCGGGGCCGATTTTCAGTGCTATCGGACAGCGCCTGCCGGGACCGGGCGATAGTCCGGCGTCTCCGTCGCTCCACCTTTGGCATTTGCGCGGAATTGTGCCAGCGCCTCGTTCAGTTGATCGGACAGTTTCACCAGTTGGCTCACCGTCGTCACCGTGCTGCGCGTGCCCTGGGAGGTCTGCCGCGTAATGTTCGAAATAATCTGCATGGCGTGCGCAACGCCCTCCGTGCCGCGCACCTGCTGCTTGGAAGCCAGTGAAATTTCCTGGACCAGTTCCGCGGATTGCCGCACCACGCTGGAGATAGCATCCAGCGCCCGGCCGGCCTGATCGGCCAGTTGCGCGCCGGATTCGACTTCCTTGGTGCCATCTTCCATGACCACCACGGCTTCGTTTGTCTCCGCCTGAATGGCCTTGATGAGGGCCGCAATGTCCTTGGTCGCGCTCCGTGAGTGTTCCGCGAGCTTTCGGACTTCGTCGGCCACAACCGCAAAGCCGCGTCCTGCTTCGCCGGCGCGTGCCGCCTCAATCGCGGCGTTCAATGCCAACAGATTGGTTTGTTCCGTGATGTCGTTAATCACGTTGATGATTTCCGAAATTTCCAGGGAACGGTCGCCCAACGACTTGATTTTCTTCGCCGTGGCTTGCACGGAAGAACGAATGCGTTGCATTCCCTCTAGCGTGTCGCGCACCGCCCGGTTGCCTTGCTCGGCAGCGTCCAATGCCCGGCGCGCGGCCTCGGCGCTGGCTTCCGCGTTGTTGGACACCTGTTTCATCGAGACGGTCAACTCTTCGACGGCGCTGGAGGTATTGGTGATTTCCTGGTCTTGTTGTGTTGCGCCCGCCTGCATTTCATCGGCGGCCAACAGGATATTGTTAGAACAGGCGGTCACTTCCATGGCCGCTTTGCGGACGCGCTCCAACACCTTGGTGAAGTTGTCAAGCATGTAGTTGATGGAATCCGCCACATTGCCTAAGGCGTCGTTGGTTACTTTGCCGCGCAGGGTCAAATCGCCGCGGGCGACTTGGTTGATCACCGCCAGTAGGTCGGTAATGCTCCGTTGCAGAGATTCGGTGGCTTCTTGGTTCGACGAAGCCTTTGAGACCTTGGCGACCGCGCGATTAAGGTTCTCGGCAATATATCCAAACTCGTTGCTGGCAGAGACGTCAGCCCGGGCTTTGCCATCGCCGGCTGCAAGCCGCTCCGAAAAATCCGACAGCTCCTTGACCGGAGAGATGATCCCCCCTCCGAGCTTCCACGCGAGAATGATCGTCGTCGCCAACGCGATCACTCCGGGAATAATCAACCCAGAAGGGTCAACCCCCGGAGCATTCGCGGCACCAGCTTGCCGTCCTGCGTAGAACGCGAGCCCCAGCACGGCGGAAAGTGCCACGCCGTTCAAAACGACTAGCGTCCAGATCGTTGTACTAAGTCGCGATTTCATTACTTCCTCCCCAACTCACACGTTTAGCGTTAGATCGTCGGCCCCGGATACACTTCCAACAGCCGGCGCAGGTCGATGATCAACGCCAGGCGGTCTTCGTGACGCAACATACCTACACAATGCGGGACATTCTCCGGTGCTTCCGGCAACAAGTCTTCGGCTTCGTTTACCGAATATGTGCCGATCACTTCATCCGCCGCGATGCCCAAACGCAGATCATCGTGTTGCCCTTCTCCGCGAAGAGTGGTCACCACAACGTGCTTCGGCAACAGGCCGGAGCGTCGGCCCTCCGTTATCGCTATGTCGATCAACGGAACAATGGACCCGCGCAGATTGAAGATACCGAGCATGTATCCCGGGGACAGCGGGATCTTGGTTACCAGCGGCCAATCCAGAACCTCTTCCACGTCCAGCACTGGAAAGCAGAAGCGTTCCCGTCCGCTGCGAAAAACCACGTATTGTGACTCGGGTGCGCGCTCGGTTATGGGGCTCAGAGCCTCGAGCATTTCGCCCAGCTCGGCATCTGCCGGGATTGGCGCGAGTTGAAAATCGTCGCTCATTGCAGCGTTTCCCTTGTCTCCTTCAGCACGACGGCCAAGCGATCAGACGAACCTGCGTACCGCACGCAACAGCTCCTCCCGGGTAAAAGGCTTTGTTACGTAGCCATCCGCGCCCTGTTGTTGACCCCAATACTGGTCACTAGCGGTGTCCTTGGAGGTCACCAAAATCACAGGAATCGCGTTGAACTTGATGTTGCCTTTCAGTTCGCGGCAGACCTGAAAACCGTTGCGCTCCGGCATGACCACATCCAGCAGAATGACGCTGGGTTTCTCCATCGCGATGGCTTCTTCCACGCGCTTAGGATCGCTTAAACCAACGGGCCAGTAGCCTTCCGGTTCCAGCAGCCCCTGAATCAGTTTCACCTGGGCCGGCGAATCGTCGACGATTAACACTTTTTTCTGCACGAGCGCACACTCCGCATGGTTCTCCAACGTTGAAAATTGCACGTCAGCGGCCAGCTTTCGAATTTGCCGTTCCGAGGTGTTCAGAATTTTAAGTAGCTGAAAGCAGGGGAGTTAAACCGACACGTCAATCTATCATCGAGGCGGAAAAAGGCCTGCTGGCGCTTCCTCGGTCTCAGCTTGAGAAGCCGTCTCAACCTCCCGCATCTCCGTAGCCAGTGATGAGAATCGGTGCATAATCTCGTTGATGCGCAAGGCCATGGTATGAATGGTCTTGATCTGCGCCAGCGATTGCGCGGACAGTTCGCCCGGTTCTAACAGAAGCAGTTCGGCATTACCCAGCAGCGAGGTCATCGCGTTATTCATACTATGTTTCATGTCTCTCATGTAGCGCCCAAGTACCGCGTCGTTGGCATTCTGCATCGCCCGTTGTTCGGCCTGCCGCGTCAGACGCAGCGCTTCGGCACGTCGCAGCGACTCATTCGCTACCAGCAGTACAACCTGCGTCCAGTCTTCACGCAACGGAATGTGCAGCAGTCGAGGGTAGCGCTGGCGCAACAGATTCAACTCTTTCGAGTCAGAGGGCGCGCACAGAATAACTGCGGTGCCTGAGGCAATTGAGTCCAGGAGATCCGCCGGATGTTGATCTTTGAGCGGACCAATGACGATCAAATCGCGATCAGCCGCGGCCTCCCGCTTCCAGAGATCGCCGGTGACCACGGACAGGCCCGGCAAATTGCGCTCCGTTTGCCAACACGCCGTCAGCAGACGCGCGAACTCCGGATCATCGGTAAGGATCAGTGCTTTTGTTGTTCGCAAGGAAATCTGCTCCCTGACTGTCTTTCGCTCCTGCCTGCGCCACAGCAGGGAATTAAACTTTCTCCGCTTCATCGAGGGTTGAAAGAAGCCGTTTCGTGCTGATGCCCAGATTCACCGCTGCTTCGGTATCCTTGGCTTGCTTGGCCACTTCGACACGTTCTTGTAAGCGCGAAACCTCCACTCGAGCGATGGGCAGCACGCGGTCCAGCGGCGTGGCATTTCCCTGCGTCTTGGCTTGCTCCAGCGCGGCTGTCACCAGTGCCCTGGCCACTACTGCGCGCCGCAAATCCTCCGCTGCCGGGCCATCTTCGCTGACAAAGGCAGCCACTTCCCACGACGACATCAGCAGCCGGGCTGCGCCGATTCGCACCGTGGTCATGGAGCGCCCGCGCGAAGGCGGAGCGGAGATCAGCTGCTCCCATACTTTTTCCATACACGTTTCGAAATCCAGGCTAACGTCGGCCTGTTCACCTTTGGTTGTGGCGGGCGTCGACGGTTTCTCCCCGTGGAGAACCGCCGCGACGGTAGGGGCGACTTCGCTGTCCGCGGGAGTCGTAGGTGCTACCGTTTGTGCGGGTGCACTTTCCTCTGCCTTTCCAAGCACACGTTCCATTGTGCGTTCCACGTCGGCGCGCAATGAGAGCAGCTTTTCGAATGCCTGATTTACACTGCGTTCGTTGTACTCCCTCTGGAACGGCTGTTTCCAGTCATCGGCAAGCTGCCGCACTTTGTTAATCGGTTCCGTCGAGCTCAGTCCAAAACTTTGACAATTCACGGTCTTCGCGCCGGCGGTTTCCAATTGGTGAATGCCGGAACGGATGAAGATCAAGTCGGCATGCATCAATTCGATCAGTGTGCGGCGTAGCAGGAAATTAAAGCGCACAAACGCGATCATGGCTGCCGGATCGTAAAACATTCCCCCAGCGCTCTCTTTTACGCGTCTGCCCTGTTCGATAAAGTTGGTTTTCAGGATGTCCCGAAGACTGCGGAACGTGCGGAGCGTCCCGATCATCTTCTCTAGAGGTTCGCACCAGTTCAGTGGAGTACAGTCCACGTCGCCAAATACCGGTTTCATCACCACAGCCACGTCATGCAACTCAATTTGCTTGTGATAGATTTTCGCGGGTGCACACAAGGCGAAGTACTGAACCAGCAGAAAATCAATCTTGTCGCGGTCCGGATTGCTTTTGGACGGCTTGCGAAGGTGCCGCAGTATCAGTGCGCGCAGCCCACTTTCACTGGCGTTGAGTGTGGTGGTCTGCAGCAATTGCCGCAACTGGTGCACTTGCACCTGGTTATCCATGATATCCAACCAGTGATACACCTGCTTGGCGAATTGCTCCTCGGGTTTGTCCGCAAGAACCCTCTTGTTCTGAGGAAAGGGAATCTCAATTTGCAGATGCTTGGCCAACGCCAGGTAAATCGGAAAAACCGAACGCGCTTCTTCCCATTGTGCCTGCCCCGCGGCATCCGGTCGTGATGGTGCAGATAGATTCAGTGTTGTAATCATTTTGCTCACGTGCGTTTCATCCATTCGCAGGGCCGGTCCACAAATCGAACCGCCACAGCTTTGCGGCCTTCGTGATATTGCAATGCGATTACCGCTGCCTCGGCCGAGGACCCTTCTCCATCGGGTGCCAGCCGCACACGGTCATCGAACTCCAGCGCCAGTTTCGACAAGAAAATGGCATAGGTTTCTGACCCAAATTCCACCAATGTTGCTTCTTGCCCTCCGGCTTGTCCCATTCGAAGCGGAGTCACGCGGACCGGAATTCGCACAGGCGGAAGCTGTGGGAAGAATCGCGCCAATTGCTCGGCACATTCACGTTCCTCAACAATTACTGTCATTTCGACAATAGCCCCATGCCTGTGACGTGCGTCAGTAGTGTGCCGCGATTCTTCCCCGCGAATACACGCGCAGCGGAATCAAGGGCGCACTCTCCCATGAAGGGAAAAGCACGCCGAACACCAAAGAAGCGTAGCCCGAGGTAAGCTTGCAAGGTGTTGGGGATATGTGGCTTACAAATTTCTCGTGACTTCGCGGTACCGATTCTGTCTCACGCTGACACACTCCGTCTCAGTTACCAATCCAGGTTGTTTGTCAGTTCTTGAGACGCATCACCGCCCGGCGGTGTGAACCTCGGCTTCCGGCACTTCGATTTTTTCGTCGTTGGCTCGCAGCCCAATGTTGTAACGCTTTAATTTACGGTACAAAGTGGCACGGCTAATCCCCAACATTTTGCCTGCCAGCGCTTTATCGCCGTGGGCCTGTTCGAACACACGCAAGATGGTCATTCGTTCCATTTCGGCTAAAGCCGTTGTGGATAGTGATGCGGCATCTGCGGAAGACGTTGCTTGGTTTGCGGGCTGCTCCGTGCGAATCGCCGGAGGAAGATCTTGCACGTCGATCATGGCATGGTCACCGAGTGTCACCGCGCGCGCTATGCAATTCTCCAGTTCCCGCACGTTTCCCGGCCAATCGTATTGCAACAGGCTTTTCATGGCGGCAGCGGTCACTTGTAGGTGCATTCCGGGCGCGTACCGGTTCAGGAAGTGATGTACCAGCATCGGTGTGTCCGAGCGGCGCTCACGCAAGGGCGGGATGTGCACGGTGACTACGTTCAGCCGAAAGTAGAGGTCCTTGCGGAAGGTTCCCGTGCGGTATGCGGCTTCCAGGTCCCGATTGGTGGCGGCGATCACGCGAACATCCACGTCGATTTTCTGGTTGCTGCCGACTGGCCGGACCTCTTTCTCTTGTAGAACGCGAAGGAGCTTGGCCTGCATCTCCAACGGCAGTTCCCCAATCTCGTCGAGAAAAATGGTTCCACCATTCGCCGCCTGAAACAATCCAGCTTTTGTCTTTGTCGCACCGGTGAAGGCGCCTTTCTCATACCCAAACAATTCGCTTTCCATCAGGGTTGGCACCAGCGCCCCGCAATCGACCGCAACGAAATTAGACTTCGCCAAAGCGCCTCGAAAATGAATCGCGCGCGCCACCAGTTCCTTTCCGGTTCCGCTTTCACCTGAGATCAAAACCGGAGTCCGCGTGTCCTTGAGGCGGGAAATCATGCGCAATACGTCCTGCATTCCCGCGGAGGCACCGATGATCCCATCGAGGTTTTCGTCGGTGCTCACCTTGTCTCGCAAAAAGGCGTTCTCATTTACGAGCCGCACCTTTTCGGCCATCCGTTGCAGCAACAGACGCATTTTTTCCACGCGGAAAGGTTTTTCGATGTAGTCGTAGGCGCCAAGTTTCATGGCGTCCACTGCGGATTCGATCGAGCCGTGACCGGTCATAATCGCGACTTCCGTTCGAGGCAAAACCCCTTTGATCTGTTTGAGCAGTTCCACGCCGGACAGGTTGGGTAGCTTAAAATCGGTCAGCACCACGTCGGGCGGGTCGGTCTCCAGTCGAGTAGCTGCAGTCTCCGCGCTTTCCGCCTCGTCGCAGACAAATCCCAAAGAGCTGCCGATGGTCATGCACAGTCTTCGAATGCTCTGCTCGTCGTCTACTACCAATAACTTAATTCTTAAGTCGTCAGTCATGGGCTTTCCCGAAGGTCTTCTCCACCATTGTCATCAATTCCTGCACACGAAAAGGCTTCTCAATGCACGGCGTGGAACTTCCCGACAGCAACGACTGTGTCTCGCTGTTTGCGGTATCGCCGCTGATCAAAATGATGCGCTTCCCAAGTTCCGGCCGGTGCTGCTGTATCCAATGGTGCACGTCGGCTCCATTGACCTCTCCAGGCATTCTAATGTCGGATATCACTCCGATGTAAACCGCCATGGAAAGTTGCTGAAGCCCTTCCGCTCCGCTGGATGCCTGCACAACGCGATACCCCTTGCGTTCGAGAGCAGTTTTCACGAACGCGCCGACTGCTGGCTCGTCCTCGATGAGCAAGATGGGAGCGAGTGCGGGCTTGGTCGGTGTGTCACTCATTGGCCTGCCTCCGTTGCGGCAGCCGCCAGCGCCGATTCCGTCGCAATCGGCAGGCGCACCACAAACGTGCTGCCGCTCTCGCCTTCGTTGTTCCAGCACGAGATTTCGCCGCCGTGCGCTCTGACGATCCCATAGCAGATGCTCAGACCGAGGCCAGTCCCTTTGCCCGCCGGCTTGGTGGTGAAGAACGGGTCAAAAATCCGCTCTGGCTCGCTCACGCCTGTGCCATTGTCGATGAATGCAACCTCGATAAAGTCAGTGGTCTGTCGCGTTCGAATGCGGATCTTCCCGCGATTTCCGGACTCTTGGATCGCGTCGTACGCATTGTTTAGAATATTTAGGAAAACCTGTTGTAATTGCTGCGCATCGCCCATGGCCATCTGCAAATTCTCGTTAAACTCTTCGGTCACTTGAACGCCGTGACTGGAAAAATCGTAGCTGCGCAACCGGATCGTTTGCCGCAAAATCGCGTTCACTTGCATCGCCTCGCGCTGGGTTGGCCGCTGCCGCGCGAAACTCAACAGCCCCTGCACGATCTCTTTGGTTCTTTGCGTTTCCCGCAGGATAATTTGCAATTCTTCCCGCGCCGATTCTGGGATTTGTGAATCTTCCAGCAAAAGATCCGTAAACCCCAGAATGGCCGCCAAGGGGTTGTTGACCTCGTGAGCCACGCCAGACACCAGTCTGCCGATCGTCGCCATCTTCTCCGCATGAGCCAGCTTGGCCTGCAGTAGCACCGCGTCGGTGATATCAGTCATGACCACCACCACGCTGTTCACTTGGTTCAATTCGTCACGGCTCGGACTTAAGCTGACGGAAAAATGTCCCACCGAGCCATCGCTGCGTCTGACCCGTAGTTCCAAGTTCTCCACTTGCTGTCCGTTCGCCGTTGTTTGCAGCGCTGCTTCGAAGTCGCGCCGGTCCGTGCTTTCCACCAGCTGGACCAAACGTTGCCCAATCAATTCCCTTTCGCGATAACCAGCTTCGAAGCAACGGCGGTTCGCATAGCTGATCAGGCCGGCCGTGTCCAATACCAAGATCATGCTTTGAGTCGTGTTCAGGATTCTCTGGTTGAAATCGCGCTCGCGTTGCAACTGCGACTGGAACATCTTCTGCTCAGTCACGTCCAGCATCAATCCGCGAATTTGTATAATTCGCCCTTGCGCATCCCGAACTGCGCTGATGTTTTGCAACGTGTGCAGCAGCCCGCCGTCCTTCCGCCGCAGCGTCTCTTCGTAATTCCGCAAGGCGCCCCGTTGCGCGATGGTTTGCACGAGTCTTTCTTTGGCCGCCAATGTGGGGTACAGATGGGCGCTAACATCAGCCCGCAACAGCTCTTCACGCGAGTCGTATCCCAACATGCGCACCATTGCATCGTTGACATCCAGGAACTGCCCGTCCGGAGTCGCGAAGAACAATCCTTCCTGGATGTTGTCGAACAGCTCGCGGTAGCGCCTCTCGGCCTCGCGTCGATCACTAATGTCCTTCAAGACGTGAATCGTGCGTCCTTCTTCTTCGGTTGCTCCACGCTTTCGGGAAGTGGACACGATGAACGTTCGCCCCTCCCCTGTCGCTATGTATTCCTCGCGCGGTGCGGACGTGTTTTGGCAGAACGGGCAGGGAAGTGCGCTGCCTGTTTCGGCAATGTGCCGTAAGCTGTGCATTGCTTCGCCCACCAGCGCGGCTGGAGGGATTCCCAGGTAGGAAGCTAGGGATCGATTGGTGCGTACGATTTTCCACGCCTGATCGTGCACGACGATATAGTCGCTGATGGCGTCGATATCTTCGACCCATTGCTTCTTCGAACGCTCCAACTGCGAGAACCGGCGCACCTTTTCCATGACCAACGCGGCGTAACCGGACAGCGCCGCCAGCAGCCGCTCTTCTTCGTTGCACAGTTCGCCGTCAGCCCGCACCAGGCACAGAGTGCCCATCAGTTCGTGATCGCTGGCATGAATCGGATGGAAGATACAGAACGACGCTTTGTCCTCCCAGCGCACCACCTCAAGTCCCGAACGTTCCTTGTTAGCTCTCGCCGCTAGCCAGGTATGATCGGATTCGTTAGCAGGAATCACAGGGTTGCGGTGATGTAGTTCGACGCCATTGCCGTGAATCTCCCCGACCGCTCCCCACTCCGCGCGCAACATCTCCGAAGCACGAGCTGCCAGGCCGGTGAGAAAGGATGGCAACTCGCGGCATTGTGCCGCTTCCAGCGCCAAGTCCATAAACTCGTGCGATATATCCTCGAAGGATCGGTCACGGGACTTTCCCGCGCGACGGCCAGCGGCCTTCCGTTTCGAAGAGATGATGCGGCGACCCATAGCTTTTCGGGGTTAGGCGCGTCTCAAAATAAGAAAAACGGCCCGAATCCACGCTACTGGGCAATCTCAAACTGAGTCAATCCACGTTCCAAAATGTGACGCGCATGGGTTACCTGTCCCTCCGGACAGTCCTTCGCCCCCATTCTCAGCCTGAGACCACTGCCCACCCGTGGCTGGCCCGGTGAGACGCTCGTCAGGAAAGCGGTACTCCCTCGTCTGCTCGGCACAGACTGCAATGTTCTGATGTAACACGGGTTAACGGCCATGCTATCCGTTCCGCCGTGCGCGCACCGGACCTGACTCACTGGCCCCAGACTTGCCTTCTTTCTCTCGGGTACTTTTCACCTTGTTGGAGGGCGTTGTGTTCATGGGAACTTGGGGTAAGCGGCTTCTCGCCGGATCCGCCATCATCTGTTTGGCTGGGGGCGCTTTAGCAGCACAGCAACTGACGGTTGAAGACAGCAAGCGCAAGATCAAATACAAGATTAATCCTCAGTATTCCGATCTCGCGCGCACCATGCATCTGGCCGGCAAAGTTAAAATCGAATTGAACATTGCCGCAGATGGCCACGTCAAGAGCGCGCGTGCTGTCGGCGGCCATCCGCTGCTGGTGCAATCTTGTCTGGACGCGGTCAGGGACTGGAAATTTGAAGCCGCGCCGGAAGATACCACCCAAGTCATCGAATTTGAGTTTAAGCAATAACTGACAGGCGTACAGGGGCGCGTTTATCTCATTTGGCGGGGCATCCGTTTTGGGGAGTGGAGGAAGTTGCGATGACTATCCGACGACAACTGTATAGAGGATTTGGCATAGTTCTGGCAATTCTGGCGCTGCTTCTTTTTGTGGACCTTGGAGCTCTGTTGAAGGCCCACTCGGCCAACAATGAGGCGGCTTCGACGCTGGAGGGCGTGCGCTTGACTGAAAGCGTGCGCTACCAAATGATGAAGAACCGGCTCAACCTCGACAACTTCCTGCTCAGCGGTGATCCTCGCGACGAAGATAAAGTCAATCGCGGTTTCAACGATTTGAATGATCTGATCAAGCGCGGACAATCTCAGTCCGGCAGTGACACGCTGCGGACCGCCCTAATTCAGGTTGAGGGCACTGAAGCCAATTGGGCGGACAATTTTGCCAAGCCGCTTCTCGCCAAGCGCCATCAAGTCGACTCCGGCGATGCCACCGTTTCCGATTTGCAAATCTTCTACCTTCAGAAGGATCCTGCCTCCTGGTTGTCCAAATCCACGGCGGTTCTGGATCAAGCTGATGCGGATATCTCCAAGGCCTTGCAGGATTCACAGGCACTTGCATCGCGAGCCAGCACCCTCAGCGGATTTGTCATTGTCGTCGGCACCATCGTTGCAATTGTTATCGGAATCTTGGGAGCATACAGAACCTCGCAATCCATTACCGACCCGTTGCAGCACTTGATTACCGTGGCTCGGGAAATCGGTGATTCCGGCGACCTCGATCAAAATATCGATATTCACCGCAACGACGAAATCGGGGCCTTGGCTACTACCTTCAACAACATGGTCGCTTACCTCAAGGAAATGGCTGCGGTGTCCATGGCTGTTGCGGAAGGCGACTTGACCATGGAAATAGCTCCACGCTCCAAGCGGGACACCCTCGGAAACGCCTTCGTCCGTATGTCACACGGCTTACAGGAAATCGTCCGCGCCACGCGAGACGGCGCTTCACAGGTTTCCGCAGGATCGAATCAGGTGGCCGGCGCCGCAGATGAGTCCGCCAAGGTCAGCGTTCAGGCCTCTTCGGCAATCGAAGAAGTTACCAGCACCATGCACGAAATGAGCATCAACGTGCAGAACGTCGTGAAGAACACCCAGGTACAAGCCTCCAGCGTCGCGGAAACCTCCGCGTCCATCGATCAGATGGTCACTTCCATCCAGCGTGTCGCAGACACTGCCAAAGTGCTGCTTGATATTGCCAATCGTTCCCGCGAAGAGGTCGTAATGGGCATCCAGACCATGGAAAAAACCACCGACGGTCTGAACCGCACGAACCGCGCCATTCAGTCGTCCGCGGAGATCATCAACATCCTCGGACACCGCGCAGACGACATTGGCAAGATCATTGAAGTCATCGATGATTTGGCCGAACAGACCAACCTGCTGGCCCTGAACGCCGCTATCGAAGCAGCCCGCGCCGGTGAACACGGTCTGGGCTTCGCCGTGGTTGCCGATGAAGTTCGCAAGCTTGCCGAAAAATCGACGCAGTCAACCAAAGAAATCGCCGACCTGATTCAGAGCATTCAACGCGAAGCGCGCCAAGCCGTGGAGAACATGGAGCACAGCACGCGCATCGTCGAGGAAGGGTTAAGCCTCGGCAACGATCTGGGCGCAGCGCTACACAAAATCTCCGACGTTGTTACCGAGGTCTACAAATTCTCCCAGGAAATCGGTGCTGCGACTAACGAACAATCCGTCGGCTCTTCGCAGATCGCCAAGGCCACCAATCGGCTTACCGAAATCACCCAGGAAATCAATTCTGCCGTTGAAGAGCAAGCCTCCGGTGCGCAAGCCGTCGTGCGCGCTATGGACAAGATGCGCGAACTGGTTCAGCAATCGGCTTCCAGCTCCACCGAGCTTTCCGCAGCCGCTGAGCAAATGCTGAAACTCTCCCGCAATCTGCTCGACAACATGGACCGCTTTGTGATCGACCGATCCAACCTGACGCGCCATCGTCGCGAAGCCGGTGCCCCGCGGCGTCCCAGTGTGCAACAGGAAGCGCCCGAGTACGAGTTGGCCGAAGTGAGCCGTTCCTGACGGAGTCTCGCATGCAGAAAGACTGTCATCTCGTGGGTTTTCGAATCGGCGAGGAAACGTATGGGGTGCAGATCGGATCTGTGCGCGAAATCGTCCGCGTCCCGGAAATCACTATCGTGCCAAACGCCCCAGAAATGATTGAGGGCGTCATCAATCTGCGCGGCAAGATCATTCCCGTGATGGATCTGCGCAAACGTTTTGGCAGTTCGGCGGTTCAGTCGGACAGAAAGAATCGCATTCTGGTCGTGGAATTGGACAACCGCCTGCTTGGCCTGATTGTTAGTTCGGCGTCCGAGGTTTTGAAGATTCCGCCCTCGGAGATTGAGCCACCGGGGGCGGTTTTTGCCGAGGGTGAATCGAGCTATGTGACCGGCGTCGGCAAGTTGAAAGGTCGGCTGGTCATTTTGCTGGACATCGCCCGGCTGCTGCGCCAACCGGAATACAAAAAACTTGAGGAGGCCGTGGAGCCTGTCGGAATTTCCCGGTAGCAACCCCCGGCTGCAAGCGGGGCGCTGCTGCCTTCCAGAAGGCTGCCATCACATTCAGCATGGGAACGATTACTGCGCAAATCCAGCTAACCGAAGCCGAGCTCAAGCTCCTGCAAACTCTGGTCTATCAGGAATGCGGCATGTATTTCGACGAGCGTCGCTCGCACTTTCTGAAGGACCGGCTCCAACGTCGGCTAAAGGCGTGTCAACTCGACTCCTTTTATAGCTACTACCGCCTTCTCACCAGCCGCGAAGGCCGCAACGAGCTCGCCCTGTTGCTGGAAAACCTCACTGTCAATGAATCGAGTTTTTTTAGAAACCGGCCGCAACTCGACCTTCTCCAAAAATCGGTGTTGGAAGAGATTTTGCATCACAAACAGGAACGCCGTGACTGGACCTTGCGCATCTGGAGCGCCGGCTGCGCGGCTGGCCAGGAACCGTACTCCGTTGCGATTCTGATTTGTGATGCGTTGGCCTACTACTATCTGCGCAATCCCCTGCCGTTCGATATGCCCTCTCCTAAGCCCCTCATCCCGCCACCTTGGAAACTGGAGATCGTCGCGTCCGATATCAGTTATGCGAGCCTTCGCTCCGGTCAGGAGGGCCTTTATACGGAAGGGCAGATGGAGCCCGTGGATTACACCACCCGCTTGCGCTACTTCGAAAAAGCGACAGACAAGTACGCGGTAAAACAACAGCTTAAGGATCTGGTCCAGTTCGACTTTCACAATCTTAAGACCGAATTTCTGCCCCGCCGCAACGACATCATCCTTTGCCGCAACGTCATGATCTATTTCGACGAAGCCGAACAAAAGCGACTAATCGAAAAGTTCTGGCATTGTCTGAACCCCGGCGGCTATCTATTCGTGGGCCACGCCGAGAGCCTTTTTGGGCTGACACAAAAGTTTCGCATGATCCACGAGAACAACGGCACCGCCTACAAACGGATCGAGGTGGCCGCTTGAGTTTCTTGCCCGAGGATCGGGGAGCAGAACTCCGCGCGCTCTTTTTCGAGAGTGCCGCGGAACTGTTGCAGGTCATTAACGACACCGGTCTGGAACTCGAAAAGCGCCCTGCTGACGAAGAACTCATTCGCAGTGTGCGGCGCGCGGTGCATACCTTGAAGGGCGACTCGGCTGCGTGCGGTTTTTCCAGATTAAGCGAAATCAGCCATGAATTAGAGGATGTCCTAACGCTCCAAGTGGCTCAAGCGCGCGGCTCCGCGGTTGCTGAGGTGGTTCTTGCCGCCGTGGATCTGTTCGAAAGCATGCTGAGTGCCTATCAGAAACAACAGGAACCGCCCTCCACCGACTCGCTTCGCTCCCTGATTCAGCGCCTTTTACAATCGCAGGGAGCACAAGAACCGGGAACCGGTTCCGCACCCACAGTTCCGGCCAGTTTTCGTTGGAACGAATATGAAACTCTAATGATCTCCGAAGCGGTCCTGCGCGGAGAAGCCGTCTACAACCTTGCATTGCGCATTGACCCAAACAGCGCTATGCGTGCCGCCGCTTTCCAGTTGGTGCGCAATGTTCTCCACGCGTGTGGCACGGTTATCGCTCTGCGGCCCGAAGACAACATGGCTGCGGCCTCGGTGGAAATTGTCGAAGCGGCGCTGGCCAGTTCGCACCCAGTCGAGCACATTGCCCATCGCTGTCGTATTCCTTCCGTCGTAGCGGATGTGCGCATTGAGCAAGCCACTCAGGCCGAGGCTGCGCAGCACCAACTTCTCGGTGACCTTCTAGAAGCGCAAGCAGCTCAAATCCACTCGCGGGCCATCGAGGAGGGACACGATTCCCCTACTGTCAAGCAGCCTGCGCCTGCCTCAGCCGTGGCGGCCCTGGCCGAGAGCTCTTTGCGTGTGGATGCGTCACGCATCGACGCCGTCATGAACCTGGTCGGAGAGTTGATCATTGGCAAGTCCATGCTCCATCGGACTCTGCTGGAGTTCGACCAGCAGCACGCCAAGGATCCGATCCGCGGAAAACTGGCGGAAGCTTTGGCGTTCCAGTCCCGCGTGCTGGACGAACTCCACAAATGCGTGCTGAAAATTCGCATGGTGCCGGTCGAGCAATTGTTCCGGCGCTTCCCTCGAGTGGTTCGCGATGTGGCGAAAATGTGCGGCAAGGACGTAGCCTTGGAGATCACCGGCGAGCACACCGACTTAGACAAGGGCATTTTGGATGCTCTGGCCGAGCCGCTCACACACATCGTTCGCAACGCCGTTGATCATGGCATCGAGTCGGCCGATGATCGGGTCGCCGCCGGCAAGCCCGCGCGAGGCACCATTTCCCTTAACGCGTTTCACCAGGGCACTCAGGTCGTCCTGGAGGTCCGCGACGATGGTCGTGGCATCGATTTGGATCTCGTCCGCGATCATGCTGTCCGCGTTGGTTTGATCAGAGCGGACGACGCCAAACGTTTGCTTGAGCAGGATATTTTGAATCTCATCTTCGAACCCGGTTTCAGCACGGCAGCCGAGGTTACCGAAGTTTCTGGCCGCGGCGTCGGCATGGACGTTGTTCGGACCGTGCTCGATCGATTGAAGGGCACCGTGCACATTTCGACGGTCAAAGGGCAAGGCACCACGATCCAGCTGCGCATGCCATTGACCCTCGCCAGTATCCAGACTCTCCTTTTCCGGGTTGCCGGCAGGCTTTTCGCAGTCCCGCTCTCCTCGGTCATTGAAATCACCCGGATCGGTGAGCACGAAGTTCATCGTGTCGACCAACGAGAAGTCCTGCGCCTTCGGGAGCAGGTGCTCACCTTGGTCCGCCTGAACAAGCTCAGCCGCATCCATGCCGTCGAGACTCCTGGAGAAAAAAAGAAAAAGAGTTTTGTCGTAGTCATTGGACAAGCCGAAAAGCGATTTGGATTGGTAGTGGACAGCATGGTTGGCGAGGAAGAGCTGGTGATCAAAGCCCTACCGGGCGAGATTGTTTCCAGTGATTTGGTAAGTGGAGCATCGATCTTGGGTGATGGGACCGTAGTGCTGATTCTGAACGTGCCGGCGATCCTCACTCGCCTGGCACGGTCGCTGCCACTTGAGGCCATAGCATGAAGGAACGCGTCCGGGTGCTGGTGGTCGATGATTCCGCCTTGATGCGGAAACTAATTCCGATGATTCTCGAGAGGGACCCCGAAATCGAGGTGGTTGGGACCGCTATGGACGGCGCATTCGCACTGAAGAAAATCGCCGAGTTGCAGCCGGACGTGGTCACCCTCGATCTGGAAATGCCGCGAATGGACGGCATCGAAACCCTCCGCACTATCATGCGCCACGTACCTCTGCCGGTCATCGTTTTCAGCACCCATTCGAAAGAAGGGGCATACTCGACTTTCAAAGCCCTTGCGCTTGGCGCCATCGATTTCGTCGCCAAGCCCAAGGATGCTGCCGCGGGCCACCTCGATCCTGTTGCGCAACAACTGGTGGACAAGATCAAAGTGGCCAAGCGCGCCGGCGGTCCGAAGGTATTGACGAAGCTCGAACCCGAAACCCCGGCGCCGCCCAAGATCCGTTCTCGTGCAGCCATTCCTCCGAGCCGGATCATTGCCGTCGGCATTTCTACCGGGGGGCCCAACGCGCTGCAATACCTGTTGTCGCAGTTCCCCGGAGACTTCCCGGCAAGCTTTGTCATCGTGCAACACATGCCTGAAGGATTTACGGATATGTTTGCCCGCCGCCTGGACGAATGTTGCGCGCTGGAGGTTCAGGAAGCCAAATCAGGCGACCTGCTCCTTGCCGGCCGTGTGCTGATCTGCCCCGGCAATCGCCACATGATGGTCCGCCGGATGCCACGAGGGGAAATGGTGGTCCTCTCGGATGGGCCTGCCATTAACGGCCACCGTCCATCGGTAGATGTGCTGTTTCATTCCGTGGCGCAGGAGTTTGCTCTAACTGCGGTGGGGGTGTTGATGACCGGAATGGGCGATGATGGCGCAGAAGGCTTAGGCGCCATCAAAGCCGCTGGGGGAATCACCATCGCGCAGAGTGAGGACACATGCGTGGTTAGCGGTATGCCACGCGCAGCCATTGTCAAGGGATATGCCAACAAGGTGTTGCCCTTGGACGCCATGGCCGCTTATCTGATCAGCCAGTATGGTACTCAGCACCCCGGCGAAAAATCAGAAACAGCAGAAAAGATTGACAAGCTCGACAAGGAGAAGGTTCCCGTTTCAACTCCGCGTGCCTGATCCGGGCAATCGGAGCAAAGGAGAAGGTTATGCAACAGTTCGCAGCGCTACTTCGAAAAGACCAGCAGTCGGTGCGCTACCTGGTCGTGGACGACTCGGTCTTCGCCCGCAAGAACCTCATCAAGATGATTGAGCAGTTTGGTGGCGAAGTCGCTGGCGAAGCTGGGGACGGCTTGACAGCCATCGCGGAATACAACCGCACCAAGCCCGATATTGTCTTGATGGACATCACTATGCCGCAGATGGAGGGCATTGAGGCCGTCGAGCGCATCGTGCGCCAGCATCCTGACGCTCGCATCGTGATGGTCTCGTCGGTTGGTTACCAGGAGAACATTCTCGCAGCGCTGCAAAAAGGCGCCAAGCATTTTGTTCAGAAACCGGTGAAGCCGGAAGTCCTATACGAAATTCTCCGCTACGTTTTGGGAGACGATCCAAACGCTGCGGGCGTGCCCGTGGGCGTTGCCGGGGAGCAACACATATGAGGATGGAACTAATTCAGCCGTTTATTAATGCCGCCGATGCGGTGTTTGCCGAAGCGCTGCAGGCACCGACCAAGATTGTCGACCTCACTATGGACGAGGATACCTATCGGCGCAAAGGTGTCGCTGCTCTCATTTTGATCAAGGGCGATATCGAAGGCCGGGTGATCCTCGACCTTGCGCCGGAAGTAGCCATGCGCGTGGCTAGTCATTTGGCTGGCACTCCTCTGCCGGAGAGCGAGCAGGTGATTCGCGAAACCGTTTGCGAATTGGCCAATATGGTCATCGGCAATTCTGTCACCCTCCTGAACGACCACGGCTTCCGGTTCAAGGTGTTCCCACCAGAGATCCACATGAGCGAACAGGGCCTCGCGGGTAGCATCGATACCGAAGCGATGGTGTTGTGCATTGAGACTCCCTGCGGCGAAATCTACCTCAACATCGCCATGCATTATCTACATCGTCGCCGTCGCGAACAGGCCGCCGTTCCCGCTCTCGACTAGTTCCTCTCCCTGGTCCGCCCGGCAGGGTGCAGCGTTCTGCACCCTGCTTCCCCTTTGCCCGGCGCCTGCCTCTACCACTCTAGTGCGTTGGGTTTCTAACGCTGCGGAAGTGTTTTAGTGCTTGCAATGCGATCATCAATTGGCATGCCATTTTAGGGGCCAAACGCGACTGACTCTGATACAGGGTGGCCTTTAGTTGTGCGAGTCCGCTGAATTTCCCGTTGCGGCCAGAACTTTAGCCATAAGGCGCGCCATAGCCTGCACGCTAGGAGAGACCGTACCTAAGCGGACCGTGCGCCCCAATTCTAAATATTGGTCCCTCTGCACGCTAAACACCGGCCACTCCGAGGCGCCTGCGTAATTTGGGTCACCCATTTTCGCGAATTGTGTCCAATATCTGCATATGTATTCACCTAACTCTTTCCCCGCAGCGCTGTGCTCCCAGTCCGGCGGATAGGAATTAGCCAGGAAATTAAGTTCCAAACCGTGGTACGCACCGAGCCGTGCCCGTTTGCCGGTTTCCACGAACGTGAAATTGTATAAGTAAGCGTGTTCTCCGCCACCCGTCACCCTGACCGCCATCGAATATGCGCCATAGGCGAACGAGTCGTTTTGCAGGTGTATGTATTGCGCTGGAACATCCGCATCAGATTGAACAGGGTACGCCGCCAATTCTTCGTCTGCGAATTTGCCGGTATCCTGTTGCAGATATTTCTTATATTGATCGACGGTTTTCAGGTCATGACCAAACACGGTTGCCTCGTCGGCATTGCTACCGATCAGAATGGGAACAGGCAGCTGTTTTCGTTCCGCGAAAATCTTTGCGGGTTGCCCAGGTACCACCCAGCCATCCACGATGGCGTCGAAATGCACTTGTGGATCCTTGCTCCACGCCTGCAGGATCGCTTCCGTCGACACATTGCGTAGTTTCTGCAGGCAATCGGCACCATGAGAGACTCCCAAGTCGCTCGCCAGCCGTTTCCCCACCGCCTCTCCAGAGCCTTCGATGCCGTTGTAAGCAATCGTCTGACGGATATCCTCGTTCAGCGTGCTTTGGCACTCGCCGCTCTCGAGAATTGCTGCGTGAAATAAGCCTTTCGCTGATGGCGAAGCCATCAGCATGCAAACGTCTACCGCGCCGGAGGATTGGCCCATCGCCGTGACCCGCGCGGGGTCTCCGCCGAACCGGGAAATATTGTCATGCACCCATCGCAATGCCTGAATCTGATCCAGCAATCCATAATTTCCAGACGAGTGGTGCGGAGATTCCGCTGTCAATGCAGGATGCGCAAAAAATCCGAAGGGGCCAAGCCGGTAATTCGCCGTCACCACCACCACGCCGAGCTCCGACAATGGGGGACCTAACGGCGTGTATTGGCTATAGCCTGCGGTGTTTGATCCTCCGTGGAAAAACACAATGACCGGCAGCTTCGCACTCTCCGAAACCCGCGGCGTCCAAATATTCAAATACAAACAGTCCTCTTGTCCGGGTAGGTAGAGAAGCCAGCCTTGCGGAAGCTGTGGACACACTGGCCCATACGCTGACGCCTTACGTATCCCAGCCCACTGCGCCACAGGTTCGGGTGGCTTCCAGCGCAGCTCGCCGACGGGCGGAGCAGCGTACGGCACCCCCAAAAACGCCACGTCGTTTGGCGACGGTCCGAAGACAACCCCTTCGAGCATGCCACTGGGAAGCTTCACCGTGGGTGGAACGGCGGTTGATCCCAAGACACTCAGACTCCCCAGACCAATAGTCGTAATAACGAGCACTAGAACAGAGGGCCACATCCGCATCGGATCACCTGCTCGGCTTGCCGCTCGCCGATTTTGACTCGACTCGCGTGTACTGCCCTTGGAACACGGTAACCCATTTGGACCCGTTATCGGCCGACTTCTCCCAGGTCTGTTGCACCCGGTCCGGACCCTGGCGCGTTATCCGAATTCGATTCAAATCCTTCTCTCCATTTGGGCCCACGCTAGGCCCCAGGAATTCCGCGGAACCGTTGTCCACTTTTCCTGCAAACACGTGCACGCGACCTTCGTTATCCGCAAACATCCCGTGCCACTGATGATCATCCGCACTGTAAGCAAATACATTGATGCCTTGGTGGCCTTTTCCTCCGTTCCAATTTTCGATCAACACGCATTTGCTTAATTCCAAATGCACTCTGCTGGAACTGGCGGTGGATGCCCCGGGATAAGTCACCGTCCAGCTTCCTAGCCAGAAATCGAGCTGTCGGCTCTCGGCATTGTTCACGCAGGAATCCGTTCCCGGCGCGCCGAATGACGCTGGAGCTACGAAAACTAGCCCCATCGCTAATATTCCGAAGCAAAGCGCCGTCCTGCGCCAGAATCCCATCCTCCAAGAAATGCGTTGCCTGCCCATAGAACCCTCCTGCTCAAGATATGTCTCTAGAAGCTCGCTGCCGGTCGTTGGGCGCGGAAACGAAACGCGTACGGATTCCTATCTACCGATACGTTTTGAAAGCCTGCGGCTTCCAAACGACCTCCAAGCGTGGCCGGATCGACCGGAACACAGGTGTCGTTCCAGTGAATCACGCGCATCCAGAACCTATCCAGATCGAGGCTGTCTACCCCAACGAATACCGCGCCCGGCAGCAGCACCCGCCACACTTCTCGAAATAGCTTGTTTTGCAGTTCCTGCGATTGCACGTGGTGTAGCATGTGCATGCAAACCGCACCTGAAAATTGCGCGTTCTTCAGCGGCATGGCTGTGGCATCGCCTTGCACCACGGTTACGTTGCTTCGTGCTAATCGGGCGCGCAGGGATTTCGCAAGGGCCGGATCGATTTCCAGCGCCGTCAGACGCTCGACGTGCGGCCGCAACAGGTCCGTAGTCAATCCATGGCCTGGCCCCAATTCCACCACGTCTGAGCCGAGCTGGCCTTCCGTCAGTACCCACGGCACCACGTAGTCCCTAAGGACTCTGCGCCAACGCGCCGATCGGCATAAGTGACGATGCAAACGGTTCAATTGTCCTTCCCCTCAGTGGACACTACCGTTTGCGCTCGTGTCTTTCTTTCGCTATTGTGACAAGAAATGTTTCAGAAGCGACGCGAGGCCTTTCTCGACCATCGCGGACACCCATCGGCGCAAATCACCGCGCTCACCTACGACTTTCCCGCGGGGCACACTATCCCCTGGCACTTTCATGAGTGGGATCAACTCGTGTATGCCTCTCGCGGCGTAATGACCATTCGAACAGAACAGGGAGCGTGGGTAGTGCCTACGCATCGTGCCGTCTGGATTCCAGCAAACATGCCGCATAGCATTGCTATGTCCGGGCCGGTCGCTATGCGGACGTTGTACTTGAAACCCAAGCTGGCGCGTATACTTCCCCGGCAATGCTGCGTAATAAACATTTCGCCTCTGCTTCGCGAACTCATCCTCGATACGTGTGATTTGAGAGTCCTGAAGGGCACGATCTTAGACCAGCGGCATTTAATCCAGGTGATTCTCGACCAGTTGCGCGCTATACGGACCGTACCCTTACAACTTCCCAATCCCACCGACTCGCGGGCTCGCAGGATCGCAGAGGTCCTGCTGTCCGACCCGAGTGAGCGTCGACCTCTCAACCAACTGTGTCGTACCGTGGGAGCCAGCAAGAGAACTATCGAACGATTATTTCGCTCCGAGTTAGGTATAACGGTGGGCAAGTGGCGCCAGCAGTTGCGGCTGATGCACGCCATGCGCCTCCTTGCCGGCGGCGCAAAAGTCACGCATGCGGCACTAGAGGCGGGCTACAGTACACCCAGCGCTTTTATTTCCATGTTCGGGAAAGCTCTCGGGACTACCCCGGCGGCCTATTTTCGACCCGAGCGAAAGGCAACGCGGCGCCGTTGACGACCCATGGTGCACGCCTGGGCGTTCGGGGTCTCTTACACCCCAGGCGCAATTGACTCCAGGCGATCGGCAACATCCCCGAGGGTTTCCACCGGCACGCTCACGTGAATATCTTGTGTGTCACACACTGCGTCCACGTAAATCTTACCGTCGTGGACCGAAACTCGCACATGCTCGCCCGGATTACGCACATCCACTAAGTCAGCATTAGGGTATTTCCTCAACTCCTTCGAAAGCTCCCGAAGCACTGGAAGATACGGCCGAGCCTGCGCAGCGGCGTGCTCCAGGTTGCGGCTGGGCACGACGCGCAATCCCACCGGTACTGCTGTCGCGGGCAGCCATACATGCACATGCGACCCTCCGACAGAATTCTCGTCCACGTCCACTCGGATAACTCCCTCATGAAACACGTACGCCCCGGCCAGCGCTACGGTTGCGCCCAACCCTAAAGCAGCTTTGGCGAGAAACAACATTTGTGATGTCTCCTTTGCACTAAATCCGCCGAACCCTCGGGACTTTCACCAACTAGAGATTCAATCCGAAACGTTTTTCGAATCGATCCAGATATGCACCGTGTCTTCGTTATCCTTGACGTTCACCAACTCTGTGTCCCCAGTGGCAGAGAGCGCGCGAAGGGCCGCGACCACGTCCAATTCATCTTTCCCTGCGGAAAACAGCGCATCCACCACTTTCATCGGAACCTTCACTTCCACTTTGGATTCCTCGCTGGATTCGCTCTTGCCCGCTTTCCCCTCGGCATGCTCCTTGTGCTTTTTTTCTGTTACATGGATGTACAAATAGCCGTTGCTCTTGGAGATTCGAACGTTGTCTTGGTTGCTTTGCACCGTCACATATTCGCCATCTTTCGACGAGCGCACCGCGTCAAGCAGGGCTCGCAGGTCCACATCATCCAGATGTGCGTCATTTATGTGGACTTTCCCCTGGCGAAGATTATCGTGGTTGATCACCGGAAGGATCTTCTCGGCCATTTCGATCGGAACGTTCACCCGGACGGTCTCACCGTTGTTGTCTTTGCTCTCCACCCGCACATGAATCCACTGGTCCGATTTCGTCGCCGTTTGCGCCACCGCAGGGAAGGGAATCACGGCCCAGGCGAGAACCAATAACAACCCCGACAGCCCAACGAAACCGCGGTGAAAAATATTCATCGAAAAGCTCCTTTGGTCCTCAGTACGCAGTAGCACCCCGAAAAGTTCCCGGGCTCCGGCAGTAGGGTGGCACCAGAGCGGCCGCAGTGACTGCACCGGTCCTTGGGCACTCTTCACTCCTCCGACCGGCATGCTTCCGGATGGCCACCGGTCGACACCAACCCTAGGTTCCTGAACCTATTGATTTTCTTATGGTTGAGAGCGGTAGGACTTTGCCAGGCCACCTCCGCGGTCAAGCAATGAGTATCCCGTTTCGATATGATAGGCGACGTGATCAAGCATTCCTTCGCGGTACTTTTTCTGGCTGGGCTCACCCTACTTGCTCCGCTCCCTCCTGAACCTCCTCCACCGCAGACCGCGCCGTCGTCCAGTATTTCGTTCTTCGCCGAGCCACAACCACTGGACGCTCCTTTGGCGTGGAAGCAACTGGTTGGCATTTATCATTACGATGATTCGAAGCAAGACCTGATCATTGGCGAGCGAAATCAGCACCTCTTCTACCAGTTCGGTTCGATGGCGCCACCGGTAGAAATCACCGCCAAGGATGACCAGGTCTGGCTGAACGGCCGAGATGGCCGGCTACACGCCTTTTCGGTACGGCGCGATTCCACTGGCACGGTTACTGAACTGACGCACCTTGCAGAACATTACTCACGAGCTGATGCCGGCACCAACCGCTATTTCCACATCGGGTTGAAGCAGCCAATCAAACAGCTCCGCTCGGCCGCGCTGGCCGCCAAGCCTCCCGCCGAAACCGGCACTTTCCGCACACCCGATCTGATCGAATTGACGTCACTTGATCCGGCTTTCCATCTCGACATCCGCTATGCGCAATCGAACAATTTCCTTTCCACGCCCATCTACACGCAAGCCCGCGCGTTCTTGCAGCGGCCGGCGGCAGAAGCTCTGCTTCGGGTGCTCCACAAACTCCAGCCTCTCGCGTATGGCCTGATCATCCACGACGCTTACCGCCCCTGGTACGTGACCAAGATTTTCTGGGATGCCACTCCGCCGGCAGACCACATGTTCGTTGCCGATCCCCAGAAGGGCTCCCGCCATAATCGTGGCTGCGCCGTCGACCTCACTCTTCGAGACCTCGTGAGCGGCCGTCCAGTGGAAATGCCTAGTCTGTATGATGAAATGTCACCCCGTTCGTTTCCGGATTTTCCGGGTGGGACCAGCCTGCAGCGTTGGCATCGCGACCTGCTCCGTCGTGCCATGGAATCCGAGGGCTTTACGGTAAACGAAGATGAATGGTGGCACTTCGATTACAAGGACTGGAAAGAGTACGCTATCCACAATGTCCCGTTTGAGAATCTCAGCGGCGTTTCAACACAGCGCTGACATCCCCTATCACCGTGAGAAGCTGGCCGTGCGTCCGTGCGCGTTGCTCGGCCTTGTTTCGCCGTGCGGCTGCAAGGGCATTTGGCCCTTCAGCTGACCCGAATGTCTTGGGCCGAAATAATACACATCGCAGGTGGGACAGTAGTGTGGGCGCACATTCATTAATCCGCAGACCAACTTCACGAAAACCCCTTCGCGCTTGATCCGGTAAGATTCCATACCTCCACAGCTGGGGCACGTTTTGTTTCGGGTCATCTGCTGAAACTTCATGTGGTTCACCGCATTTCTTGTGTTTCAGTTCGCGCTATGCGCTGCTGACAATCTGATCCCCAAGTGAGTGTGTTGGGCCGAATCCGCAATACTGCGGGTCTGGGTGGGAGTCACTATTCTGACTCAGTTCGTGTTTTAGGGCACGAAAAATTTTCCAGCAATATTTATAGCGGCGGAGCACCACCCGTTCTGGTCGCGCGATGTACTGACTTTGCTTTATCATGGAGCCAAGCGTCTACTATTTATGCTGTAATGTGTGCCGGCCGATGATGAACCCAAAAGCGGCTTTGAAGCACCGAACCGGTCATGTGTTGGAATGAACGCCGTCTTTTGCTTGTTGCTGCTCGTCTGGCCACAGCCGCTTGATCCACTTCACTGGCTTCCGCTTTCCGCTGTTGTGGCGGCCGTTCCGCTCTTTGTGGTCTTATGCCTGATGGGTTTGCTGCGAAAAGGCAGCCTGCTGGCTTCCGGCTGCGGTTTAGCCACGGCGTTGATCTTGGCAGTATTCGTCTGGGGCATGCCGGTTTCACTGGCGTCCTGGAGCCTTATTTACGGATTCGCATTCGCCGCATGGTCGATTCTCTGGATAGTCTTCAACGCTTTGTGGCTCTACAACTTGACCATCGATGTTGGCTTATTCGATCTGCTGCGGTCCTGGCTTCAGAACAGAGCTTCGGGCGACCCGTGCATCCAAGCCACCCTGGTTGCCTTCTGCTTTGGCGCACTCTTGGAAGGCAATGCAGGATTCGGAGCGCCTGTGGCGATCACCGCTTGCCTACTCGTAGCCCTGGGATTTCAAGCGCGCAGGGCCGTGTTGGTTTCTCTGCTGGCTAACACTGTTCCTGTAGCCTTTGGCGCCGTCGGCATACCAATTGTCGCCCTCGCTGGAGTTACCGGACTGGACATTATGAAGCTTTCCATCGCTGTAGGTCGGCAGCTGCCCCTAGTTTCATTGCTACTACCGGCATATCTGGTTTTGGTGGTGGACGGGGTTTCCGGGCTGAAGCGGACTTGGCCCGTCACCGTCGTTTCTGGTTTCAGTTTCGCCATAACTCAGTTCGCGGTCTCCAACATTTGGGGACCGTACGCCACCGACGTGACCAGTTCCCTCGTCTCTATCTTTGCTACGGTCCTGCTATTGCGGTTCTGGTCGCCGCGACCGGCGGTCACGGAATCTCCCGACGATGTCGCGGCTCCTTCGCAATTGCCTTTTCGGCAAGTCCTTGCCGCCTGGTCTCCGTGGATTCTCCTTTCCGTCGTCATCGTTCTATGGTCGTACCTTCGCGTGCCCATCCGAGGGCAGGTGCTCCTCGCCATTCCTTCGCTCCATAACGGAGTTCTGATCACGCTCTACCACAAGAGCTACGCGGCCTTTTTTGTCTTTCAGCCGCTGACCAGCGGTACCGCAGTCCTCGTGGCTACTCTCGTTACCGCTTTGGTTTTCCGGATTCCCGCACGAACTGCCGCTTTGGCAGCCGTCAAAACGGTGCGCCAACTCCGTTTGCCGGGTATTGCGGTTCTCTTTATCGTGGGCTTGGCCTATCTGTACAACTACTCGGGTATGGCCTATACGCTTGGCGCCGCTCTCGCTCTGGTTGGTCCGGCCTTTCCCTTCGTCAGCAGTTTCCTCGGTTGGGTTGCCTGTTTTCTTAGCGGCAGCGATACATCGAGTAACGTGCTGTTTGGTAACCTGCAGGTTGCCGCAGCACACCAGTTGCAGCTCAACCCGATTTTGTTAGCCGCTACAAATTCCTCCGGGGCTGTGATGGGCAAAATGATTTCACCCCAAAACATCGCTGTCGGCGTCACGACAGTCGGATTGATCGGTCAGGAGGGACAAGTGCTGCAGCGCAGCTTCTGGCACAGCGTCCTTCTAGCTGCTTTGATTGGTCTGATCGCCTGTCTCCAGGCTTATGTCGTTCCGGGTATGCTGCCCCACTGAGGATGCGCGGTTATTTCCGGTGAACTCCTGCTTAGCCTAATTCTGTAGTGCCAAGCTCAGCCACTCGCCGTTCATAGATCATTTCGCACAATCCGCGCTTGTTGTAGAAGCGAAATACAATCCGGTGCCCTGATTCAATCCGTGCGCGCGACTTGATCGCGCCTCCCTTTAGTTCCACCCACTGTCCGCTGACTAGGTAGTCGCCTTCGTGACCTTGTAACTCGAATTTCCCATCACCTCTCAGGCTTAATGGGGCCACCTTGCACGGCACTGTTTTGCCCGCCACATGCGCTTCCGCACACACATATTCCCCGGCAATCTCGTCACTTTGGCCCGCAGCTCTTCCGGTCCACATCAACAGGCATATCCCCGCTCCGATTATCCGTGCTGCCAATGCCAGACAACCGGACCCCTTCATTCCAGCCTCCCTCCAGCTAGTCGAATCCTTTCGACCTTCGAGACACCAGGAACCTCTTATAACTAGCAACTGGCCTTCCAGTCACACCTCACTACAACGGATTGAATGGAAATGCATTACGGCGGCGCCAGTCTGCGGCGACTGCAATGCTTCTCGCTTGCTTGCCAGCTTAGGGAATTGCTTTGCCGTACTACCCTTCGCGTACCAGCTAACGCAGTACTCCGGCTGTCAGCTACGGTTTTCCCGTTGCCTCAAGCGGCAATTCTGGGGTGGCCGCTCCGTCTTTCCGCGGGTCGGAAGCGCCATAATTCACGCCAGTGGCAAAGTCTCGCAGCACTGCCTGGCCCCCTCCCACTACCGATGAAAACGTTCCCATCACTTGAATCTTGTGGCCCTTCGCCGCCAGTTCATCCCTCACTTTCCCGGAAATGCGGTTTTCCATCTGGACATCGCAGCCCTCGAAGGTGCGTTTGGTGAATCGTGGCGCCTCCAATGCCGCCTGGATATTCATCTTGTAATCGGCCAGATTGGCTATGAACTGTGCGTGAGCCTGGGATTGATTCCACCCACCCATGATTCCAAACGCCACTCGCGTGTCTCCCTTTTGCGCGAACGCCGGAATGATAGTGTGCAGCGGCCGCTTGCGTCCTGCCAATGCGTTTGGCGATCCGGGATCAAAGTTGAACAACGCCCCTCGATTCTGCAGCGCAAATCCAGTCCCTGGGGCCACAATCCCAGAACCAAATTCCGCATAGTTGCTTTGAATCAACGAAACCATGTTCCCGTCTCGATCCACCACGCTCAAATAGGTAGTGTCCCCTCCGCCTGGCAACGGACCCGTGGCCACCCCGCAATTGGCTCGGTCCGGATCGATCAATTTTGCCCGGTCTGCCGCCCGCTGCTTCGAAAGCAGCGTGCTTACGGGTAAGGTCTGGCCCCGCGGGTCGCCAATGTGTTTCACCAGATCGGCATAAGCCAGCTTCTTTGCCTCGATCATTGCGTGCAAAGCACTCGTCGAGCCGAATCCGTAATCCTTCTGCCCAAGTGGAAATGTCTCCATGATGTTGAGCATCAGCAGCGCCGCCAATCCCTGTCCATTTGGCGGCAATTCATAGACCGTCCAGTCCCGATACGTTGTGGAAAGCGGCTCAACCCACTCAGCAAAGAATTCCGCCATGTCTTGCGCACTCATCATTCCGCCGTGGCGCTTCATTGTCTCCAGGATCCGTTTCGCTATTTCTCCTTTGTAATAAGCGTCCCTTCCATGTGCCGCGATCTGCTGCAACGACCATGCGAGATCAGGATTGCGGAACACCTCCCCCGCCTTGGGGGCCCGATCATTTGGGAGATACACCTTGGTGGCTTCGCCGTCTCCCCGCAGGTAATCCATCGCTATCGCCCAGTACATCGACACCCATTCGGTCACTGGGTAACCGTCACTCGCTGTTCGAATCGCTGCTTCCAGATCCTCACCTAACTTCTTGCGTCCAAATTTGTCCGCCAGCTTTTGCCAACCTTCCACCGTTCCCGGTACAGTTATGGTGTTGACGCCGCTTTGCGGCATCTCGCGCAAGCCCTGCTTTTGTAACGCTTCAATCGTCAGCGCCTTTGGTGCCCAGCCGCTGGAATTCAATCCGTAGAGCTTGTTGGCCTTCGCATCGTAGACAATTGCGAACAAATCTCCGCCGATTCCGTTCATCATCGGTGACACCACGCCCATCATCGCATTCGTGGCGATTGCTGCGTCCACCGCATTGCCTCCGGACTGCAGCACGCGCACTCCGGCTTGCGCCGCGAGCGGCGATTCGGCCGCCACAATCCCGTTCTGCGAGATCACCATCGATCGCGTCTGCGACCGGTCTTGCGCCACCACAATGGGAACTTCCATCAGTAGAACTCCAATCAACACGAGCGCGCTCTTCGCGAGACAGATTCGGTCCACCAGCTTGTCTCCTTTAACGCCACCATCGGGTTTTCTGAATCATAGGACTTCGCTGCCGCCGTGCACTTTATCGCGCTCGCTTGTCCCTCGCAAGGTCCGCGCGCCGTGACCTGAACGACCAAACAGACAAGGTTCGACGATTCTTTGTCAGCCGCGCGGCCGCCTGCGAGGGAATCGTTATTCCCCCCATTCCCCCCATTGCTTTGGCGCTTCACGCTACTTCCGCTAAAATGCTCTGATGCCCGACAGCAACCGTATTAGTGCCCAACTTGACGAGGCACAGCAGTTTCGCGCCCGCGTGCATTCTCTGCTAATTGCCCGCAATGCAGACCCCTTCGGCATTCTGGGCCCGCACCCCATTGACTCCCCAGACGGACGCCGCTGGATGGTGTCCTTTTTTCACCCGCGAGCCGTCGATGCCGAACTCTTGGTTTTCCGGCGCGCCGACGGCTTGTCCCCGCAAAATCCTCCGGAAGTGCTTCGCATGGAAAAGCTCATCCCGGAAGGTTTTTTTCAGGCGGTCCTGCCCGGCATAGGCGAATTTGCCCCGGCTCCTTCCAGTTATCGCATTCGTTTCCGCACCGAATATGGCGACGTGTCCGAAGGCCACGACACCTACGCCTTCCCATTCCTGCTCACGGAGTTCGATCTCTACTTGATGGGTGAAGGCCGGCATTACGATGCCTACGAGAAGCTCGGTGCTCATCCCAAAACCGTGGATGGAATTGATGGTGTGCATTTTGCTGTTTGGGCGCCGAACGCCCGCCGGGTCAGTCTTGTCGGCGATTTTAATTACTGGGACGGCCGCGTTAGTCCGATGCGTTTCCGAGGCTCTTCCGGTATTTGGGAGCTGTTCATTCCCGAAATTGGTGAGGGCGCTACCTACAAGTACGAAATTGTCGGGCAGAATGATGTTGTTCTGCCTCTAAAAGCCGATCCATATGCTTTCGCTGCTGAGCTTCGCCCCAACACCGGTTCGGTGGTGGCTCGTATCGACAAGCATCCATGGCAAGATTCCGCATGGATGGAGCATCGTGCCCACAAAAACGGGCTGGAACAACCCATCACCGTCTACGAAGTACATCTCGGCTCCTGGCGCCGTTGTGCGGAGCGCAACAATGGCTGGTTGACCTACCGCGAACTTGCTGACCAACTCATCCCTTATGTGAAGGATCTCGGCTACTCCCATATCGAATTGCTTCCTATCATGGAGCACCCTTACGACGGCTCCTGGGGTTATCAAACCCTAGGCTATTTCGCCGCCACCAGCCGTTACGGTTCGCCCACTGAGTTCATGGAATTCGTCGACCGCTGCCATCAAGCGGGAATTGGTGTGTTTTTGGACTGGACCCCGGCGCACTTCCCGCGTGATACGCACGGCCTGGCCTTCTTCGACGGCACCCATCTTTACGAACACGAAGATCCCCGCCAAGGTTCCCATCCGGACTGGGGCACTCTGGTCTATAACTACGGCCGCAATGAGGTGCAGAACTATCTCATATCCAACGCGTTGTTTTGGCTGGACAAGTTCCACATCGATGGACTGCGGGTGGACGCCGTCGCCTCTATGCTTTATCTCGACTATTCCCGCAAAGCGGGTGAGTGGGTCCCGAACAAATACGGTGGCCGCGAGAATTTAGACGCGATCGAGTTTTTCAAACGCCTCAATGAAGTCGCTTACCAGCGTTTCCCGGGCATCCTCACCATTGCCGAAGAATCAACCGCCTGGCCCAGCGTTACCCGCCCCACCTATCTGGGCGGTCTCGGCTTCGGCTTAAAGTGGAACATGGGCTGGATGAACGACACTCTGCAATACTTCTCCAAAGACCCCGTCTATCGCCGTTACGAACACAACAAACTTACCTTTTCCATGCTCTACGCCTTCACCGAGAACTTCATTTTGCCCTTCTCGCATGACGAGGTCGTCCATGGCAAAAATTCTCTGCTCCATAAAATGCCCGGCGACATATGGCAGCAATTCGCCAACCTGCGGCTGCTTTTTGCATATCAGTATGCCCACCCTGGGAAAAAGCTCCTGTTCATGGGCCAGGAATTCGCACAGCGCCATGAATGGAGCGAATCCGTAAGCCTCGATTGGCACTTGTTGGAATACGAATCCCACCGTGGCATCCAGAATCTCGTTCGCGACTTGAACAAGACCCTGCTTGCCGAAGCGGCACTGTTTCAGGTGGATTTTGACTGGCAAGGCTTTGAATGGTTGGATGCCAACGACTCCGATAACAGCGTCTTTTCCTTTGTGCGACGCGGCAAAAACCCCGATGACATGCTTCTGGTTGTGCTCAACGCCACCCCGGTTGTGCGCTACGGGTATCGTATCGGTGTGCCACGTCCGGGCCATTTCGACGAAATCCTGAATACCGATGCCTTCATTTATGGTGGCTCGAATGTGGGCAATCTTGGCGGAATGAACACCAGCGAACACACCTGGATGGGCCGCAGCTCTTCGTTAGTTCTCACCCTGCCCCCACTGGCTGCCGTGTTCCTCAAATGGCGCTCACTGTAAACACGTTCCTCGAAGTGGTTTTTGGTCTGTTAGCGCCGCGTGAACCATTCGCTGATCGAAATAAGGCTCACTTCAAATAGCGCTTGGCCACGCCTTCGCTGATCTTCGCCGGATTTGCATTATTCTCATCGAGATTCGTCATCACGATCACGGTCAGATTCTCATCCAAGTAGCGCGTGATATTCATCGTGAAGCCTTGCCAGGCTCCGTCGTGGGACGCCGCCCGGTGGCCACTTTTAGCCTGCAAATCCCAGCCGAACCCGTATGGGTGGCTCTTTCCGCTGTTTAGTTTCACTGCGGTCCACATCGCCTCGTAACTCGAGGCTTTCACCAACTTTTTCCCATATAGCGCGGCGTCCCATTTGGCCAGATCCAAAACATTCGTATACAGCGCTCCATCGGCCGTGGTGTTCAGCGACGGGGAAACCCACTCCTGATTCTTCAGTTCTCCTTTAACCAGCCGGTAACCGCTGCTGCGATGCGGCACAATATCCGCCTCGCTGATGATCCGTGTCGAACTCATTCCCAATGGCTTAAAGATGTTTTGCTGCAAAAAGTCGCCATAAAACTCTCCGGTCACTCGGTGGATGATGATGCCCAGCAGGACGTATCCAGTGTTGCTGTAGCTCCATTTGTCGCCTGGCGCAAAATCCATGGGCATTTTCGCAAAAGCCTGAATAAGTTGTTCCTCGGTGTAGTCCTTGCGAAAATTAATCACACCTTTTCCCATGGTTTCTTCTTCGCCGCCATAGTCCGAGATTCCCGAGGTGTGCGTCAGAAGCTGCCGTACAGTTACCGCATTCCACGCTGCCGGCGATTCTGGCAGGTACTTCACAATATGGTCGTCGAGTCCCAGCTTTCCTTGTTCCACCAGCATCATCACTGCCATCGAAGTGAACTGCTTACCGACGGACCCAGTTTGGAAGATGCTTTCGGGAGTAACCGGAACATTCAGCTCCACGTTCGCCAATCCATACCCACGCACTTTGACAATTTTTCCCTCATGGCAAACCACCAGGCTCAACCCCGGAATCTTCTGTGCGTTCCGGTCTGCCTCCACCACACGATCGACTTCATCCGCCTGCTCCTGCCGTGCGCTGGCTCCCAGACTGATTCCTAGGAGTACAGCGGCACACGTTACCGCCCTTCGTAGAACTTGCTTGTTCTCCATTTGCTGTTTACCCGCCCAATCTTATTGGGTGCGCACAACTGCAACCAAATCACCGCCCTCGGCAGTGTTGTTGCCACTTAATCGCCGTACGTCTACTATGCCCGCCGCTAGCCGCGAATTTCGCGCAACCCGCCGCTTTGCGCTAGACTCTATATAGTTGAAACTCCTTTGGCCTGGAAGAGGAGGCTGTCGTGGCACGCATATCGCCCAACTTTGGTTCTCAATCCGTCCGGCTATTCTGCGCCTTACTTTTGACTAGTGCTTTCGCTTACGTCGCTTCGGCGCAAGACCCTGGTCCGTTGCCCCCATCCACACGTGCCCAACTGCCCCCAGCGCAACGGCCGCAGCAGTCCCAGACTCAGAATCAGGGGCAAAACCAAGGCCAGGATTCCAGCTACCATATCTCCCCTCCGCCTCAGGGCATCCGGTCTCCAGGCGACAATCCCATCACCAACGAACCTCCGTCTATTCCGGTGGACGAAATCATAAAGCGGTTCGCGGAACGCGAGGCCGAATTCAAACAAGAGCGTGACAATTACACCTACACCCAGTCTTTTGCTATCCAGACCCTTGACGACGACAACCGCCCCGATGGCGAATACCGCATGACCAGCGACATTATCTTCACTCCGGACGGCAAGCGCTTTGAGAAGGTCACTTATGCTCCACCCAACACCCTGCAGCGCATCATGCTGAGCGAGCAAGACCTCGATGATGTGCGCAATGTGCAGCCATTCGTTCTGACCACCACGGAACTCCCAAAATACAATGTGACTTACGTTGGTCGCCAGCAGGTTGATGAACTGGCCACTTACGTGTTTGACGTTGCCCCTAAGGTCATCGAAAAGAAGCAGCGCTATTTCCAGGGTCGTGTTTGGGTCGACAGCAAGGACCTGCAAATCGTCATGACCGATGGCAAAGCCGTTCCCGACATCATCACCAGGAATAACGAAAACGTTTTTCCGCGTTTCCGCACCTATCGCGAGAACATCGAGAAGGGCTACTGGTTTCCGGTTTATACCCGCGCGGACGATTACCTGCATTTCCGCAGTGGCGATGTGCACATCCGCATGACCATCCGCTACTCGAACTA
>DASPVD010000153.1:0-79043 GCA_035622555.1 Candidatus Eremiobacteraceae bacterium
AGCGGGGGTCTGCGTGGCGGCATGTACTATCTTGCCTTTCTGCGCGAAGATGCCGCACAGATGGAGCAGCAGGTGGCTTGGGCGGCAGGCAAACCCGAAGATGAAGGCTCGCTATTGTCTGCCCAATCCGACAGTGAGGCCTACTACGGACGGCTCAACAAAGCGCGAGGCTTCTCGCGACGAGCTGTAGAATCGGCTGCACGCGCCGACTCCAAAGAAACGGCGGCTTTGTGGCAGGTCGATGCGGCTCTGCGCGAAGCAGAGATCGGCAACCGTACCTCGGCGAAGCAAGCGGTTGCCTCAGCTCTGACGCTATCGCAGGGAAGGGATGTGAAGATGCTGGGGGCCCTGGCACTGGCCCGTGGCGGCGATGCTCCGCGAGCCAAGGCGCTGGCCGACGAACTCGAGAAAAAATACCCGACCCATACCATGTTGAAAGTCTACTGGCTGCCGACCATCACTGCAGCCATCGAACTGGGCAGGGGCAATTCGTCCCAAGCGATCTTCTATCTGGAAGCTGCCGCTCCCTACGAGCTAGGCAGTCCGCCGCCGCTGCAAGTGGGAACGCTCTACCCCGCTTATTTGCGCGGCCAAGCTTACTTGACGGCGGGAAACAGCATCGCTGCAACCGCCGAGTTCCAGAAACTTCTCCGTCACAGAGGAATCGTAAATAACTTTGTGTTGGGGGCACTCGCGCACCTTCAAATCGGTCGGGCTTACGCGCTGTCAGGCAACAAAGTAGAAGCGAGAGCCGCCTACAACGATTTCCTCACCCTCTGGAAAGACGCCGATCCTGAAATTCCTGTCCTGAAGCAAGCCAAGGCCGAGTACGCGAAGTTGCAGTAGTGTTTGTCGAACTCAGTGCGCAAAAGAGTTGGTCAGTGTCCGGTTAGTCGGGCGGATTCAACAGGTGGACGCAACACCAGTTCCTGCTTAGGTCTAATGCAATACAGCCTGGCAGACGGGTCGTTCTGGGAAAGCGTTATAGGGACAAGCGACCAGAGGGAGTGTTGCATCGACCGTCTGAGCCGGCACGGCTTACCGGAAAAATTGGTCATAGTGGCGACCGGACAAGCTCCTGATCGCCTCGTGCCATGCCTCGCGGCCTAAAAAAAAGGAAAAGCAGGTTGCACCAAATCCGAAGTAGAATGACGCCATTCTGCCCTGGGGCCCAAACCAACGCCGCCAACAATGCGGCGCCGCCAATCACACACTCGGAGGTGTCCAATGGCTACAGCGAATCCCACGGAAGGATTGCGGAGCCCTGCCGCGCTCGCCAAGAAAATCACCGGCTGGTACATCGCGGCGGCAGTGTTGTTCATCATTCTGGGGTTATTCGGGATCATCGAGCCTGGTATTGCGGGACTCGGCGTGACCTTGCTGGTTGGCTGGCTGCTCTTGATTGGCGCGGTGTTTCACTTCGTGGCCGCGTTCAAAGGCGGCGGAGCGAAGCAGGTGATTTTCCAGGTGCTGGTCGGAATCTTGTACACCATTGGCGGACTGTACTTCCTGACGCACACAATTATGGGCACCGCCACGCTGACGCTATTGCTGGCGGGAATCATCCTGGCGGAAGGCGTGATCGAAGTGGTTTCCTACTTCCGCAACCGCAAGGAAGGCGCTTCCGGATGGATTCTCTTTAACGCCATCATTACGCTGCTGCTCGGCGGGTTGATCTGGTTCCATTGGCCTTCGAGCACCGTTTGGGCCATCGGAACGCTGGTGGGCGTGAATTTATTAATGACCGGAATTACGCGGCTGATGTTTGGACTGGCGATCCGAAAACTGGTACGCGCGTCGGCGAGCTGAAAAAGATCGCGCTCCACCTCACACGCTAATCACTTCACGCGAGTGTACGAAATCGTGTGCACCAGCGATTTCCCGTGGTCGTCGTACGTCCACGTCTCCGCCAGGTGCTGCTTGTCCGGCATGGAAATGCTGAGCCCGGTCATGTGGGGCTCGTCGGGAGTTTTGGCCCCGGAGAGCCGCACGAACGAGAAATCGTATTTGCCATTGGCCGCGGGTGAAGACGCGGTCTGCATGGTCGGCTGGTTGCCTGCCGAACAATAGTGGGTAACCAGGATGCGATCGCCCTCCAGCGTGTACATGGTAATCATTTCGTGCGAAGTTCCCGGCGCCATGTGCTCCATTACCGCGCTGCCGTTGGACACAACCGAATAGATGGCCTTCACAGGCCCTTCGTTGTTCTTTCCATCCCATTCTCCGGCAAGCGATTTCAATTGATCGAAAGCAGGAATGGAACGTGCCGGCGCGTGCGTTTCCTGCGCCGCAAGAGTGGCGCCGAGGAGCGCGCCAAGAGACACGGTGACGAGAATTCGCCAACGAAGCATAGTACCTCCGGAACAAACTAAGCAGAACAGCACATCACGAGGCGCAAATTATCGCTCCTCGACGAACTTATGTCCAGCATTCCGCCTTTAGGCATGCCAGGCTGCAAATCTACTGATTCGCTACGATGCGTTGCTTGTTCCGCGCGGCGCTCCGTCGGATTTCCAGATACGCGGAGACCAATCCCCAAAGGTACAGCCCCAGCAGCACCACCAGGCAGGCCGTGCCCAGCCGCACATAACGATCAACCAATTGGGTAACCGGCCAACCGTACATTTCGGTGAGCAGGCTGGGATCAGAGAGGTTCACTCCTTCGATTTCTCCGAATGGAATATCTTCATACGGTCCTGTCCAGGTCAGGAAAACATGCATGAAGCTCAGCGCTCCGATGACCAGCAATCCCCAACGCAGACCCCAGCTCTTGTATAGAGCGCTTTCGCGCGGAGCGAAAAACGTGGCCATCAGCAGCGCGGCCAACACCATTGCGCCGCCATCTCCGAAAAAAATGATCAGCGGTTCCGCTGGCAAAGATAAGACGGTCACTTGCAGGATGAGCGCCCCGCTGGCGGCAAACACCCATGCCCACCTCCGCGCCTTCCAGGCCTGAAATCCCCCAAAGACAATCGCGGTGGTCAGAATCAGAACCACAGACCAGGAGCGTTCTTCTCCGTGCGGGGTGACCCACAGCAACGGCACCGCCCAGCGGCCCGTAAGCCACGCAGTGATGGCGTGCCCACTTTCGTGCAACACCATGGCCAGCATGGATGCCGCCATCCGCAAACCGGTGCCCGCCACCACGCGCGCCACCAGCAATGCCAAAGGCAGCGCGAATATCCGGTACGTCAACTCGCGGACGGCTTCGTTTCTCGCCGTAACCCGCTCGGGACATTCGACCGGCGCGGGCCCCGCAAGAACAGCCGCCTTCGCCGCACCGTCCTGCACCGCCTGGTAGCGCGCGAACACGATTCCACACTTCAGACACTCGCTGGTCTGCAATTCGTGATCGAATTCACATTTTGGGCAGCGCATCCCAAATGGCCAAATCCATTGTAGGAGGGCGGCGCCGCGCATCTACACCTGTCAGCGGTTTACTGCCGAAACAGCTATTGCCGTTCAGGAAAGGTTTCCAACGTAGCGTTTTCGCAACGATGACCACTACTCCCCGAAATCTTTGCCCGAAATCTACGAAGCCTTGATGAATGCCCTTTCGGATTTCAGGGAACAGCGTGATGATCCTTATTCGGCCCCTCTGGGGTCGGGGGAGGAGACCTTGCCCAACGTCCTTGTGCCCACGCCGACCGGCCCGATGCCTTCGTGGCTCGCCGTCCCCTCTCAGCCCGGCCCCTTTCCCGGCGTGGTCGTTCTCCACGACATTCTCGGCATGAGCCTGGACCACCGAAGGCAGGCTGACTGGCTAGCCGAGGCGGGTTTTCTCGGGCTGGCTGTCAATCTCTACCACCATGGCGGGCGCCTGCTGTGCATTCGCCGGGTGATTCGCGACCTGATGGCACGCACGGGACCGGCCTTTGAGGACGTGGAGGCGGCCCGGCAGTGGCTTCTAGCCCGGCCTGAGTGTTCAGGCAAGGTGGGCGTTATCGGATTCTGTATGGGCGGCGGTTTTGCGCTGCTTCTCGTTTCCGGTCACGGTTTTTCGGCCGCCAGTGTCAACTACGGCGGGCCGCTTCCGGCGGAGTTCGACGAGTTCCTTGGGACCGCCTGCCCGGTGGTGGGCAGCTACGGCGGTCTGGCTAAATGGGAGCAGGGCGTGGCCGACGAGCTGCAGCGCAAGCTAGAGCGGGCCCTGGTGCCGCACGACGTCAAGGAGTACCCCGAGGCCGGTCACAGCTTCATGAACCGGCACGGAACCTTTTTGCTCCAGCTACTGCGGATCAAGTCGATTGGATACAACGACGAAGCGGCGATGGATGCGCGCCGGCGGATCATTGCTTTCTTCCGCACCCACCTGGCGTCTGCTGAACCCGGATTGCGACGCTCTCATTTGCAGTGATTCCCGGATTTGCACCCGGCGTTCTAGATCACTGCATCCCGTTCCTCGCGTTGTAACATTCGAGGCTGGTTGACTGAGCATGCCTCTTTGGAGGGCAAAACGTGCTCACCGGAGTCCACATCCTGCTGACCTTGAAGTGCACCAATGAGTGCGACCATTGCTTTCTGCACTGCTGCCCAGGGCGCGAGGCGACCTTCACGGTCGCACAGTTGCAGACGCTCGTCCATCAGATTGAAGAACTGGGAACGGTCAACACCGTGTACTTCGAGGGCGGGGAGCCGTTCCTCTTTTATCCCTTGCTATTGGAAGGTCTGCGCATGGTGCGAGCCGCCAAGTTCAACGCGGGCATCGTCACCAATGGCTACTGGGCGACTTCGGTCGAAGATGCCTTGCACTGGCTCAGGCCGATTCGCGATTTGGGCGTCGTGGATTTCAGCGTCAGCGATGACGACTTCCACCGCCGTGACAACAATGACCGCAAAGCGGAATTCGCCTGGCGTGCCGCACAGCAGCTCGGCATTCCGACCGATACGCTGTGCATCGAAGCGCCGAGTGTGCACGATCCTGCTGCTGAGGGTCGCCACGGGAAACCGGTTGTAGGAGGCTCCGTGCTTTTCAAGGGCCGTGCAGCGGAGAAGCTCACGATTGGGCTCCCCACCCGTTCGTCTGCTGAATTCACAACGTGTCCCCACGAAGACCTGGTCAATCCCGAACGAGTCCACGTCGATGCTTACGGTAATGTGCACCTGTGCCAAGGTTTGAGCATCGGCAACATCTGGGAGAAGCCGCTTGCCGATCTGTTTCGCAGCTATGATGCGCAAGCTCACCCAATTGTGGGTCCGCTGGTTCGCGGCGGCCCGAGACAGCTCGCAGCAGAGCAGGGGCTCGCTATGCGCGACGGTTACGTCGATGAGTGCCACATGTGTTACACGGCCAGGAAGCTGCTCCTGCCGCGTTTCCCTGAATACCTCGCCCCCAAGGAGGCGTACGGGCTGTAAGACGGTCGCTTTGTTTTGCCATGTTCCGCCTGCGGTCTGAAAAACTGCTTCAGTCTCCGCATTTAGCCTCTGGCCGGAAAGATCTGGCGCGTCCGGAAAATCCGACTTCTAGCCCATCTTCGCAGGAGATTGACGCTCTCCCCACGTTCAACATTACTGATCTTTCCGGGCGCACGCTTAACCGGCTGCCATTGACTTGAAACGCGCCATGTTCTTACGATGCACTTACGCTCAAAAGAATCTCGCCACTCCCAAGCGGCGTAACAGGTGCAATCAAATGCGAAAGCTCTCCCCAGCTAATTCCGTTCCCGCATCCTGGAGAACGGCGACAGTGGTTCTGCTAGAACTGGCCACGCTCGTCGTGATGTTTGGTTTGGCGCGCCTCGCCTGTGCTGCCCCGCCGGATCAAACGGGCAAATTCGTACTCGAGCGCGACAACCGAACCATCGTGCTCGAGCCCTTCGCCGCCAATATTGTCCGGGTGACCTTGAGCTCGGAGAAAGCCGCGGCCCTTGCTGCGCCCGGCTACGGCATTGTGGGCACGCCATCAGTGTCCGGCTGGACCCACGAGCAGGATTCTGCCGGCTACGATGTCATTCGCTCGCCGCGCATGCTGATCCGTGTTGCACCGCAGAATCTGCCGCCACCTCAAGCAATGCCGCTGGACGACTTGAATCGGTCCCTCAGAAACCACTACTTCTACGGGAACCCGGGAGTTGGAAAGTACAACGACTCCATCTTTGTGTCCGACTCGGCGGGCAAACCGCTGTTCACCATGTGGCGGTGGTCCATGGTTCCGAATGCAGCAGAGCCATCCGGCGGTAACGCGCCGAATCAACAGCACCCGGACGCCGGGTACCACATTTCCGCCACCTTCGATTCGCCCGCCGGCGAGCATTACTACGGCCTGGGCCAGCAACAACAGGGTTTCCTCGACCTGCGCGATCATCAAATCAAATGCTGGCACGACTACTCGGCCATCGGCGGAGAGACCCTGTGCGTTCCGTTTCTGGTGTCCAGCCACGGCTACGGTCTGATCTGGGATAACCCGTCGAAGACTACCATCGATCTCGGCTTCAACCAGCAAAACGTTTGGTCTTCCGAGATTGGAGACCGCGTCTCCTTCTTCCTCATCGCAGGCGACAAGGTGGACGAAATCTACCAGGGCTACCGCCAGCTCACCGGCATCACGCACATGCTGCCGAGGGCCGTCTACGGCTACATCCAGAGCAAAGCCATCTATCCAACACAGGAGCAACTCCTCGAAGTCGCCAAGGGATATCGTGATCGCAATTTGCCTCTGGATGTGTTGGTCGTGGACTTCCTGAACATGACCCGGCAGGGCGAGATGGACCTTGATCCCGCCCGATGGCCCGATCCCGCGGCCATGAATCGGCAACTTCATTCCATGGGCATCACCACGCTCTTGAGCGTCTGGCCGCACTTTTCCGTTGGCACCCGGTTTTACGACATGCTGCTCCAGAAAGGCTGGCTCATTCACACCGCCGACGGCACTCCCGACACAGGTTGGACCACCAAGGAGATTGGACCGAACATCGATACTACAAATCCGGAGGCCGCCAAGTGGTGGTGGGAAGCCATCCGTGATCGCTACGTCAAGCCCTACGGCTTCGACTACTTGTGGCTCGACGAGACCGAACCCGACATCGACCCGGCCAAGGACTTTTTCTCCATCGGCTCAGGCTCTCGCTATTACAACGTTTACCCCCTGTTTCACACTGCCTCCGTTTACGAAGGCTTCCGGCGCGACTTCGGAGACAGCCGCCGTGTCATGATCCTGGCTCGCGCTGCTTATCTCGGAGCGCAACGCAATGGCACGGTGTTCTGGTCCAGCGACATCATCTCCACCTGGGACATGCTGAAGCGTTCCATTCCTGCCGGGCTGAACTTTACCGCTAGCGGCATGCCTTACTGGGACACCGATATCGCCGGCTTCTTCTCGCCAACCGTCTCTCCCGACTATCACCCTGCGCACCCGCCACTCGTTGATCCGTCCGACGCGCGCGGCACCGTGTCGAATTATGAAGACTATCCGGAGCTGTTCGTGCGCTGGTTCCAGTGGGGTACTTTCCAGCCAGTGATGCGCGCCCACGGCGAGAGAAATCACAACGAAGTATGGTCATACGGCAAGCAGGCTGAGCCTATTCTCGAAAAGTATCTGCGCCTGCGCTATCAGCTTTTGCCGTACACCTACTCACTCGCATACGGCGCCTACCAGACCGGAGCTCCCTTCACTCGCGCTCTGTTCATGGATTTCCCGGCTGACCCGAACGTCGCGGATATCCGGGACGAATACATGTTCGGGCCGGCATTGCTGGTCGCGCCGGTCACCGAGCAGGGAGCCACAAGCCGCAAGGTCTATCTGCCTGCGGGTTCGGATTGGTATAACTACTGGACCAACGCTCGAGTCAAAGGTGGCCAGACCATCACCGTCGCCGCTCCCATCGACACCATTCCGCTGTTCGTTCGCGCGGGCTCCATCCTGCCGCTGGGAACCGCGGTTGTAAGCGCGCAGCAACCACCGGGAGGGGGAATTGCCTCCGTCCGCGTCTATTCCGGGGCGGACGCCGATTTCACACTGTTCTCCGATGACGGAAATACCTATGCGTATGAAAACGGCGCTGGCTCGCCCACTCGCTCCACGGTGATCCCACTTCTCACCCAGCTTCACTGGGACCAGGCCGCGCACCGCTTGACCCGCGACGGCTCCGTCTGGAGCGGATCGGATGTAACCGTCATCGACGGCTCTCATCCGTGAAGTCCCTTTCCTCGATGCGCTCTTCGCATGAGTGGGCCCGGCGAGCGTCATGTCCGATAAGCGGACGGAGCAAGCACTCCTTGACTCCCGGCGAAAATTAGCTGATAGTCTCACGCACACGGAGGACTGAGAGAGTTGCTCTCTCCTTTTTCTCGCCTCTCTCAATCTTGCGATTCCACGGAGTTGGGACCTGCTGTCGAAAATCTTCAAAAACAAAGAGGTGTGATTGTGTTCAAGAAAAGTGCACTGGCATTGATCGCGTTCGCGCTCATCGCGGCAATTTCAGCGATTGCGGCTTATGGGCAAACGACCGAGGTTAAAGAGAAACCGAGAATGTACACCTACGTCGCCGATTGGGTGATACCTCGTTCGGAATGGGGGGAGATGGAAAAGGTTTCGGCGACTATCCAGCCGGACTTCGATAAGGCGGTCGCCGACGGAACCCTGGTCGGGTACGGCGACGACACCACCTTGGTGCATCACGAGGACGGAAACACCAACGACACTTGGTGGTCCTCGATGTCCATGGCCGGTTTGATCAAAGTTCTGGAGCAGGTCCGGAAGACCGCCAATCCCACCGCTCCGCCCCTCTCCACCGCCACCAAACACTGGGACAACGTTTACGTCAGCCGCTATTACAACTGGAAAAAGGGCTCCTGGAAAGGTGTGTACACCTCCGAGTCTGCGTATAAATTGAAGGAGGACGCGCCGAATGACGCCGTGGATCAACTCAGCAAAAATCTGGTCGTGCCGCTAATGGAAAAAATGTTGGCCGACGGCACCATTGTGGAATATGAAATCGATACCCTGGCGGTGCACACCGAAGCTCCGGGAATGTTTTATATCGTGTACATCGGGGCCACTGCCGACGCCTTGGACAAAGTGAATGCGGCGATTCGCGAGAGTCTGAAAGCAAACCCATTGGGCGGCCCGGCGTTTGCCTCCATGGTGGACTCGGCGCATCACCGCGATGAACTGGCGCGCACCAACGCCACGTACAAATAGTCGCCTGGTCGTGTTTAGCCCGCGAGTGACTGGTCCGGCCCGGTGCTCGCGGGCTCCCTTGTGGTGGCAGCCACTCGCGTCTGCATCAGAAATGCTGCGTATCCACGCGCACTTCCGTCCATTTCTGTGTATCCTTACCGCTATGCTTCGCATCGAAGCTGCCACTCTTGGCCCAATCCACACCGTGAGGTTTTGCCGATGACGACTTTTCTGGTTTCGAACAGCAAAGCAGTCACCGGCGCTGCAGGCTCCGGCACTCCGCGGCTGGACCGTCGCGCTTTTCTGAAGGTCGGTGTGGCTGCCGGTGGCGGCTTGGTTGTCGCGCTCTATATTCCCGCTGTGGGAGCCTCGCTCTCCTCACAAGCCCCGCCATCTCCGGCGATCGTCCCGTTTGCCTTCTTGAAAATCGCCCCGGACAACACCATCACGGTTATCGCCAATCACTCCGAAATGGGGCAAGGAATTTACACCGTTCTTCCCATGCTGCTGAACGAAGAGCTTCAAGCCGACTGGTCCAAAATTCGTGTCGAGTCCGCCCCCGTGGACGCCGTCTACAACCACACCGTGTTCCCCATGCAAATGACCGGCGGCAGCACCACTACCGCCTCCGAATGGGATCGCTTCCGCAAACTCGGCGCTGCCGCGCGCCTGATGCTGGTCTCCGCTGCCGCCCAACAATGGAGCGTGCGGCCGGACACCTGCAACGTGGAAAAGGGGGTGGTTTTTCATCCGCCTTCTGCTCGTCAAGCCAGTTACGGTTCCCTCGCGGCTTCTGCGGCCTCTTTGCCTGTACCCGGTGACATACCGCTCAAGCCCAAACCCGAGTTCTCGTTGATCGGCAAGCCCACTCAGCGCGTGGACACGCCTGCCAAAACCAACGGCTCCGCCCAGTTCGGCCTCGATGTCTATCTCCCCGGCATGCTCACCGCCGTGGTCGCTCGTCCGCCCGTTTTTGGCGGAACCCTCCGCAGTTTCGACTCCGCCGCCACCCTACGAGTACCCGGCGTGAAAGCCGCTGTTCAGATCCCCTCCGGTGTCGCCGTGATCGCCGAAAACTTCTGGGCCGCCCGGGTCGGCCGCGAAAAACTCAAACTGAATTGGGACGACGGACCCAACGCTAAACTCACCACGTCCCAAATGCTACAGGAGTTTTCGGCGCAATCGGAAAAGCCCGGGGCCATCGCCAGAAAACTCGGCGATCCCGCAGCGGCGCTCGCTTCCGCCACCAAGAAAATCTCCGCCACCTACGACGTCCCCTACCTGGCGCACGCCTGCATGGAGCCAATGAACTGCGTGGTTGATCTGCGCTCCGACCGTTGCGAAATCTGGACCGGCACGCAATTTCAAACCGTTGACCGCGCCCGCGCCGCCCAAGTCGCCGGCCTTCCGCCGGAAAAAGTGCAGATTCACACCACGTTCCTTGGCGGCGGTTTTGGCCGGCGTGCCAATCCAGCCTCCGATTTCGTGGTCGAAGCTACACACGTGGCCAAGGCCGCCAAAGCGCCGGTCAAGGTCGTCTGGACTCGGGAAGACGATATGCGCGGGGGTTGGTACCGCCCAATGTGGTTCGATCGTTTCTCCGCAGGCCTGGACGCGGAGGGCAACCCGGTCGCCTGGACCCACACGATCGTGGGGCAATCAATCATGCAGGGCACGTTGTTCGAGGCCATGTTCGTAAAGGATGGTATCGACCCTAGTTCTGTGGAAGGCGCCGCCGACATTCTCTACGGGATCCCCAATCTTCAGGTCGATCTGCATACGCCCAAGCTTGGCGTGCCCGTTCAGTGGTGGCGCTCCGTTGGGCACTCGCACACCGGATTTTCTGTGGAGGCCTTTTTCGATGAAGTCGCCCACCTGGGCGGCAAGGATCCGTACGAGCTTCGCCGCAAACTCTTGAGCCGGCAACCGCGCATGCTGGCCACACTCGATCTCGCCGCGCAAAAGGCTCGCTGGGGTTCGCCGCTGCCGAAGGGCATTGGCCGCGGCATCGCTACGCATTTTTCCTTCGACAGTTATGTCGCCCAGGTTATCGAAGCCTCCGTCGAGAACGGCTCCGTCCACGTGCATCGCGTCGTTTGCGCCGTGGATTGCGGAACGGCGATCAATCCCAACCAGATCCGCGCGCAGATGGAAGGCGGCATTATCTTTGGTTTATCCGCCGCACTGAAAAGCGAAATTACCCTCAAGGACGGCCGCATCGAGCAAGGGAATTTTCACGAATACGAGGTGCTTCGCATGAACGAAGCCCCGCTCATCGAAGTGCACATGGTCCCCAGCGACGCACCTCCTACCGGGGTCGGTGAACCTGGCGTTCCTCCAGCCGCTCCTGCGCTCGCTAACGCCATCTTCGCCGCCACTGGCAAGCGCATCCGCCGTCTGCCCATCCGTGCCGGCGATTTGACTGCGTAATCCTCGCGTGGGATAAGGCCCGAAATAACGGTAACCAGGGTGACGCGGTCACGTTCCCAGGATCGCGTGCGTGATCGCCGCCCACCATGCGGGATTGACTCGCCACGTATATACGGCAAGACCCTGCAAAATCATCAGCGGCGGCAGCGCGTAGAAATACACTTTGTGGACCCGTCCATCCACCACCCGATCGCGCACCATCCCGAGCACCATCAGGCAGTCCAGGGCGGGGTAGAAGAGGTTGTGGTTGAACATGAAATCGAACCGGCCAATGGCAGCGTCCATCAGCTGGCAACTCGCTATCAAGATAAGCCGGCGATGGTATTCCGGCTTCCTGCGCCAATAAATCGCCAGTGCTATGCACGAGCCGAAGGTGATCATGTCCACGAATGGAATCGACAAAAACGAGTCAACGTCCTTCTGATGCAGCACAACGATGTCGAAGCGGGTCATGACCACCGCGATCGTGAAGCCCAACACGACCATCACCAACGCAAGCGTGGCTCCGAACCAACCCAGCATGCGGTGTACGCTGACCTTCCGCGCGCGCACCAGCACCGACTGCACGATGAAGAAGACGATCCACGTTGAGAAGGCTGCTCCGTGTACCCACAAAAGCCATGGCCTGGGCGGGTTGGCGTGGAATAGGTTGGCGTTGACCGTACGGCTGAAGCCCCAGATCACCAGAGCGGCCAACACCAGCGACATGCACAAATAGAAATACCGGCTCAAAAGAGTTTTGATCGGATGCGTGGTGCTTGCTTTCCGCTCGATTCCAGCGACTATGCCCGCGTTTCCAATAGCCACAGGACTCCCTCCTTCGATGTCGCCGACGCGACCCTTCGCCAACACTAGACTTTGCGAGTTGCGGTCACAGGGCCCAAGGCCCAAATGCGGAGTGGCGGCACTATAGGGGCAATCTGGGAAATTTGTCAAGAATCAAGAATTAGGACCGTGTCCGTGCCCCACGAACGCGTCGTCGCTCACCAAGCCAGTCATCGCGGAGACAGCATTGCGACCGGCGCCGGCTGCGAGCAGCGTGCCATTCCTTACCTCGCCGGGCTATTCAGCGTGAACAGCCATCCACTCAGGCCTACTCGTAACGAAGCGCGACCATGGGATCGACACGCGTGGCCTGGCGCGCCGGAATGTAACACGCCACCAAGACCACGACCGCCAATAGCAGTGCACCACCAAAAAAACTGACGAAATCGTTGGATTGGACCCCGAACAAAAGACTGGAAAGCAACCGCGCTAGCGCGAAAGCCAAAGGTAGTCCAATGCACACGCCCAGCAATAACAGCTTCAGTCCATGTTTCACAAACAGGCGCAGAACGTCGCCGGGATTGGCGCCCAGGGCCATGCGTACACCGATCTCGTGTATTCGCTGCGTCACCGAGTAGGCCATGATGCCCGAGACACCCACTGCGGATAGCCCCAACGCCATGAGGCCGGTGACGCCCATCAGCACAGCCACGTAAGAGAGGCCAAGAATCTGGTTGGAGATTACATGATCGAGCGGAAACATATCGGAAACCGGTTGATCCGGGTCGATGTTTGCCACCGTGGCGCGCACCAAGGGGAGAAACGCTTTCAGGTCCCCGCTGGCGCGAAACGCGACATACGAAGACGACCACGGGTGTTGGCTGAAAGGGAGGTAGATTCCCGGCAAAATATCGTGCCGCCAGGGATTGTAATTGATCTCGCCGGCCACACCGACGATGGTGGCCCAAGGCTCCTTAGAGCCTTGGTCTCCCGGCTTCAGGCGGTGTCCCAGCGCGCTGCGCCCCGGCCAATACCTCCTGGCGACCTTCTCGCTGATGATGGCCACCGGAGCCGAATCGGCCTGGTCGTGGTCATTGAATTCCCGCCCCTCGGTAATGGGCACGTGCAGTAGCCGGAAGTATGCCGGGCTAATGCTGTTGATGTCGGCGCTGGGAAATTCGCCCGGTTGCACGGGCAGTCCTTCAATGCGGAACGAACCCGAGTCCCCGCCCGAGAAAGGGATGAGCGTGGAGACGGCCGCGGTTTGTACCCCGGCAGCGCCGGCAAGGCAGTCGGTCAAATTGTCAAAAAAAGCGACACGCTGTTGCGGGTTCGTGTATTTGGAATCAGGCAAGGCCACGCGAAATGTCAGCACCGATTCCGGGTTGAATTGCAGGTTCAGGGAAAAAAGCGTTTGAACACCTTTAGCCATCAGCGCCGCGCCAACCAGCAGCACCAGGGAGAGAGCCACCTGCGCAACAACCAGCGCGCTGCGCAAGCGCATCCGCGAGGCGCTCGTGCCCCCTCCGCGTCCGGCTTCCTTCAGTGTTTCCTGGAGGTTCGCGGTGGAACTGTGCAGCGCAGGGAACAGCCCCGCAACGATTCCCGCCGCCACGGCAACCGCCAGCGTGTACAGAAACACACCGCGATCGAGACGGACCAAATCCCACGCGGGGATGTAGCGTTCGACTTCCGGGGGCATGGCGCCGCGGATAAGCGCAATCCACCAGGAACCCAGAAGCAAACCCGCTGCCGCGCCACCCACCGCGAGGAGCAGGCTTTCCACCAATAACTGGCGAATCAGCCGCACGCCGCTTGCCCCCAGGGCCACGCGAATCGCAAACTCATTCTGGCGCGCGGCGCTGCGAGCCAGCAGCAGGTTGGCCACATTGGTGCACGCGATCAACAGCAGGAAGCCGACGGCGCACAGCAGCAGCACCGTGTAGCCTTTCCCTGGTCCCGCCACAAAGTCGCCCAGCGGAAAGCACACCACCGTCCAGCCCGTTTCCGTCTGCGGAAACGATGCTTGCAGTCGCGCCTGGATCGCGTTCATCTCCGCTTGTGCTTGTTCCAGCGAAATTCCGCGTCTGAGCCGCCCAAGGGGGCTCAAGTAATGGACGTTGCGTAAAGTCTTAGCGTCCGGCGAGAGAGCGAGAGGTGTCCAGATCTCGGCGCTTTGGGGAAAGCGCACCTTGTCATTCATCACCCCAACGATTTGCGTGGGAGTGCCATCCAGCCGTACGGTGCGCCCCACCACATTCGGATCCGATCCGAACTGGCGCCGCCACAGGCCCGCACTCAAGACCGCCACGTGCTCCCGTCCCAGCTCGTCTTCTCCGCTTACGAAACCTCGGCCAAGGAGCGGCCTGGCCCGCAGCACTTCAAAAAAGTTGGCTGATACGCGAAACCCTTGCAGCTTGACGGGTTCTCCGACCCCAGTGAGATTCACGTCTTCCCACACATACGCGGCCAGAGACTCAAAGGAGTGGTTTTGCTCGCGCCAGTCGCCCAGGTCTGCGGGTGAAACTTCGTCCCATCCCCATTCGCCCGTTTCACCGGGAGAGTGGCTCAAAACCATAACGATGCGGTTGACCTCAGGGAACGAAATCGGATCGCGCAAGTAGGTATTCGATACGCTGAACACCGCGGTGTTGGCGCCAATTCCTACGCCAAAGGCCAAAATTGCAGCTAACGTGATGCCCGGCGACTTCACCAGCATGCGCAGTCCAAAGCGAATGTCCTGCCAAATCGAATGCATCGCCAGCCTCCTAAAGGTGCCGAACCTGTTTTAATAGCGCATCGAACCTTTTCTGATGGCGTAGCGGAAGAACCGCATCTTTCTATCGGTAGTATACGTAGACAGAGCGAAGATGTTCACAGCTTGCGGTTGGGCTCCGTCGGTCACTTTATGGATGGTCTGGCAACTCTTCTATAAAGAAACGTCTGGAACAGGTTGCCACTGAAAATCTGGCTTGATGACTTCCGGGTTGTGCGTGCTCCGGGTGTCAATCGGGGACATACTGCGTGGTGAAGAAATTTCACGCCAACCCCACCCCGTATCAATGCGGCTTGAATGTCTTCCCGGTCTCAAGCAGCGTCTTCAGGCGCGAAAGGATTCGCGGCCATCCATCGGAGCAGGGCACATAAGTGGGGTCGTCCTCGGCCCACTCGTCATGCGTCACCGTTACTTTGGTGGCTTGGTCTCGGGGACAAGTTCGATGGTTGCTCGCGATGCCTTATCGTTTTGGCCCATTGCAAATGTGTACTGAAAGACTCTTGGCGGCTCAAACCGCAGAACCTTCCCGCGGACGTAGCTCACCGGCTTGCCATCGGGCCCCGCGCCCACCCATGCCAGCGCGCCACCAGGTTTAAAGTCCGCCTGTAGCTCAGCCCCCGCAAAGATAATGCGGTTCGACTCCGGCGACACGAAGCCTTCCCACACCTTCTCCGGCGTGGCCGCAATGTAGAAGACATATTTCAGTGGTGTTTGATGGGCCATGATTGCTGCTGACATTCCTGCGCCATTCTATCTCCACATGCAAAAACCAACAATGTAGCAGTGCCATGGGTTCTGCCGATTGCTCGCAGCGGGTATCGGAGAAATTCTGTGTTGCTTGTCTGATGGGATCACGGCAAAGGCTTTGGGGCAGCACGAGCTTCCGGTACGCGCCCGGGCTTCAAGTATCGAAGTATGAGCGCAGTCACCTCGCCGACGAAGGCGTCGGCTCTGTCATCGCTAAGAGCTTCGTGGCGATGCACCACGGCAGCATGGGTTAGGGCCTCCACGGTGGTCACACAGACGAAGGCGGCCATATTTGTGTCCGTGATGTGGAGTTCGTCGCGGTGCGCCTCAAGATAGGCGCGGACCAAAGCAAAAGCCTCGCGGTCTATGGCCTGAATGTTGTCTAAGCGCCCGACGCGGGGGACTTGCTCCGCCAGCACGCGATGCAACTTGGGATTGACGCGGTGGGCGTCGATCATGACCCGGACCAATTCACGCGCCGCTTCCTCAATTGGCCGCATCGCCACCTTGACCAAGGCCTCGCGCAGCACGTGCATCATGCCCTGAGAGTGGCGGTCGATCACCGCGGCCACTAGCGCCTCCTTGCTGGGGAAATACTGATACAGCGAGCCGATGCTAACGCCGGCCGCTTCGGCAATCCGATTGGTGCTGGCGCGATCGTAACCATTCTTCACAAGAATGCGAGCAGTAGCTTCAAGCAGCGCTTCCACAGTCAGGTGCGAGCGCTCCTGAGACGCCATTTTCCTCGGGTTAGTACGCAGCTTCCCGGCCATAGGCATCACCTGAAATGCGAGTAGACAATATAAGCTATAGCTCATATTCTGTCCACATGAAAGTGAGGGATAGAACGATGAATTTTGTGACACCACGAAGAGCAAGCCTTCGGTTTTGTGCTAGCCGGGTGGCTGGCGTACCTGCGCATTTCGCCAGCCATCAACTGTGCTCAGCGGTGTTCGTCGCCGGCTTGGATCCAGAGGAATACTACCGCGAGGCCATCGAACCCAAATTCGGACCGGTCGGCAGACTGATGCGCTACGAAATTAACCGGCAACGGCGCGAAGTGCGCGTGAGCCTCGCCGGCGTAGTGAAGAGCCGCGCGATTAATGACGGACCATACGGTTGCCGGGTGATTCATCCTGGCGACGGTTTGCGTTTCGCACGTGAACAAGAGAGAGGTGTTCGTTCTCAGTCAACGCATTTGTCGAGCGCTGGTCCGGATCTGGTTGCTTCGAAAAGCACCGCTTTATCTGAAGCACTGGATCATGTCTTCGCCGAGCCCGCGTCCGCACCACACCGTTGGACGAAGGCAGTGGTCATTTTGCATCAGGGCGACATTGTCGGCGAGCGCTATGCGCCAGGAATTACCCCGCTGACGCCGCTACAAGGGTGGTCGATGACCAAATCGGTAACGAACGCGCTTCTTGGGATTCTGGTGCGCGAAGGCAAGCTCGATATGAACAAACCCGCCCCGGTCGCCGAATGGTCGTCGCTCAACGATCCTCGCCACGGGATCACCATCAATCAGATGCTACGCATGGTGAGCGGTCTCAACTGCGGTCAGTCCCTGCATTTCGGTTGGTGGACCCTCTTCGATGCCGACACTCACATAGAGTTTGACATGCCCGACCAGGCCGCCTTTGCGGGGCGCGCCTGCCTGCGGGCCGAACCCGGCAGCGAGTGGCAGTACACGAACTGCAATTTCGTGCTGCTGTCGCGGATTATTCGGGATGCGGTAGGGAGTACGCCCCAAGCTACCAGGGAGTTCATCGAACGCGAGCTTTTCGGACCCTTGGGCCTGGAGCATGCCACGCTTGAGTTCGATAGCGCGGGCACGCCGCTCGGGACTGTGCATCTTTGGGCCAGCGCGCGCGATTGGGCGCGCTTTGGCTTGCTGTATTTGCGCGACGGCGTATCGCCTGGCGGGCGAAGGATCCTGCCAGAGGGCTGGGTTGATTATTCCGCGCGGTTGACCCCGCAAAGCGATGAGTATAGGTACGGAGCGGGCTTCTGGACGCAGCGCGGGAATTCGAGCGCAGGGCGTCAGCGCATCGCGGCGGGTATGCCCGCCGACAGCTTCATGGCGGTTGGGAGCCAAGGTCAATACACGATTATCATTCCTTCCGAAGACCTGGTGATTGTGAGACTGGGCTGGTCGTATACGCCGAATGATGACATTGATGCGGTCGAGCGCTTGACGAGGGAAGTCATCGCCGCACTGCGCGCGGACGAACGGACCTCGCGGGGACGAGAAAAGGAGATACGCTTGCTGACAAGGTGGTCGAATAAAGCCGACCACTTCTGGTTTTGACTCAGCGCGTGGTTTCGGAGCCGCCTTGTCGCCGATCCGGCGGAGTTTGTCGAAGCTCCGGTGGAGCCTGGTGCCGACTTGAGCTTGCGAAATCTCGAGGGGCGAACAGCGCTGGACGAGGCTTTGATGCACACGGGGAAGAATGCGGAGACGTATTTCTCGATTCGTCCTATTGCGCCGAAAAGGCCGGCACGAACGATACAGCTGCTTCGTTGCTCGTGGCTGCCCTAAACGTACCGAATGCTTGGAGCGCTTGCCAAATCTCACTTAGTCCTTCTTGTTGCGTCGTGGATCTGGATGCCCGAGCAGCGCCGCAATTTCCAGCTTGCCTGCGTGTTGTGCCCAATCCGCGGGCGTCGCCTGCCAAAGAATATCCCTTATATCCGTTCGGGTTCCCCGTTCAATCAGCAGCCGGACCACTGTTTCGTGGCCGCGGCCGGCCGCCTGATGCAGTGGTGTGGTGTGCGAATGGCCTCCGGCCGGGTTATATCGATTAGGGTCCTCGCCGGCGTCGAGCAATAAGCGGACGATCTCCACATAACCGAAGTCGGCGGCCAGGCTCAGCGCTAAATGCCGATCCTCTGCGCTGGCCGATGGCAGCAACCGGCGCGCGTCTTCTGTGCGTCCCAGCGCGGCTGCCAGAGGCAAGTCCATACGCGCGCCACGCTCGAGCAAAACCTGCAATGCGTCCAGCTCGCCATGCAGCGCCGCCGGATGTGCCGCGGTATTGGGATCGGCTCCGTAGTCACACAAAACCTCGATGAGCCCTCTTTGCACGGCGCATTCTCGCGGCACCCTTCCGGTCGCGACCAGCATGAGCGCCTCATTTCGCCCAGCCTGGCTTGTGCCGCCATCCAGGATGGTCTTGGCGATCTCAACAATATTTGCCGGCAACCTGCCGTGGCGAATAGGATTTTCCGCGACAAACTCCAGCAATGTGGGATTGCGGAAGTAGTTGCCACCCTCAAACACCACCCGCTGTTGAGCAAGGTGGGGATGTTTCTGCAACAGCGCGCGAAGGGACCCAATGTCGCCCGCATCAACCAGTTCCACCGCCCGCCGAAAAACTTCGTCTTCGATGCGCTGATGGTGTGGCAAGTCCAAGCGATCGCAGAGGGTGGGCCGTTCGATGTGCCTTTTTAACCTGGTCCAGCTCGGGAATCCGTACTCGCGAGCTATGGTGAGCTGCGCATCAGCCACGCTGAGTGGCGCGGCGAAAATTTCCGTGTCGGTTGCGCGCACGAAACGCGGATGAAACTCACGTAGGCGCTGAGCCACTGCCTGTCCCCGGGCTTCATGATCCTTCAGCAAATCTTTCGCTTGATACTTAAGGTGAGCAAGATTGGGATTCGTTGGTAAACGTCTGACTGGCATGAACGAACTTCCTTTCGTGTGCCCAGGTCCGCATGCGCGGGCGAAAGTCAGTTCGTGAAACGAATTGTAAGCACCAGGTGGACTTCTGTCCTTTCCGCGGACCGGATGCGCCCTTCGCGCCGGGGAAATATATCGCAAGACGCCGTCCGGGCTTGACCCAGGCTTCGAGCCGCCGAAGCGTATGCCGGACATTTGCTCGTCAGAGCGGCGCGGCGACGGCAAGACCAGCATAACGAGCCACGAAGTCGGCTGGGATGTGAGCGAGGTCGGTGCCACGCAAGTAGTCGCCCATAGTGGTGCCGGTACACTCGGAATCGATGTTCGGGGCGCCGGAATGATTGCGGACTTCGTCGAGATGGACGGTGCGGAAATCGATACTGTAACGAACATAACGCGAGGTGTTGGGAACCGTGGAGTGCAGTTGGGCCGCGGAGAAAAGGAAGGGCGAGGCGACTTCGCAAATCAGGCGCATTTGCTGTTCGATGTCCACAGGCTCTTCGGGTTTGGGCTGGACGCGGGTGTCAGTCTTGATGTGCTGCGCGGCATTTTGGCGGCTCTCCAAATTCCAGCGCTGATAGTTGTAGGTTCGAGAGCTGTTCTTCACCGGATGATCCCAGTAATAAGGGTGAAAGGCCATGCAGTTCTCCGAATTCATCGGGTAGACGGGCATCCACCAGTTGATTTGGCACTGCGGCGCGGAGTACCAGGTGTCGCGATGAGGGTGAAACGCGTAAGCGATGCCGGATTTGAGATAGTCACCGGGGAAAGCGGTGCGCAGACGGGGAACGTCGAAATAAGTCTTATCCAGATCGCAACCGGATTCCGCAAGAATTGCCCGGATGTATTCCTTGGATTTGGGGTGATGAATGAACTGCGGCTTGAGGACCGCGAGTTTCTCGACACAACGCTCGACCGGAAGTTGTTCGTGGACGGTGAGCGGATCCAAGGGGTGAAACGCCTCTTCAATCATGCTTTTGGCCAATTCACAAAGCTTGAGGGTGTTGGGACTGGGGCTTTGGACGAAAACCGCGCCCTGGTAGAGATTGAGCCGGCGCTGGTCGTCGGTAACATTGGCATTGAAGAAGATGTTCATCGATGTGATCGCGTCACCTTTCGTGATGTCCAGCCCGGCGCACGACAAAGGCGAAAACCCGCCTGGCTATGTTCATCCGTGGCGTAAGGCCGGTACTGTAATGCAGGTCGAGCTTCCTGATCCAGAATTTAGGCCGGGCAACGTTCTAAATGGATTCCGGGATTATCGCTGGGCTGCGGCCTCCGTGTCCACCTCGAAGATGCCGCTTTCCACAACTTTCGGGAAACAATTGACAACGCCATCGAGGAGAACGCATCGCTGGCAGCAGGCGTTCTGCGGTCATATTTTTTTCTGCGTCACAACGCTGCACCGCCACACAAACACCCAATGAACCGTGCGCCAGTTTGAGATTCAACTGATAGGCATCGATAAACCTGCCCGGGTGCGGCACAACTCCGTTCGGCGGGCAAACAACGCCGGCGTAGTCTTCGAAATCCAGCCATAGAGCGAGATGGCGCGGGCTACGGAAGATCCGCAATTCACGGCAGCTTGGCGTATTCCGCCTTGGCTTGTTTGAGGATGGGAATGTCCGGGTCGGCTTCTTTCCAAAGCACCAAGAAATCCTGGTACGCGGTATGCGCATGCGCGGTATCCCCTTGCAGCGAGTAGGCGCGGGCAAGTTGCAGTTTCGCGAGCGGCAGGAACACGCTCAGAGTGCTGATGCCGGGATTATCGAGAATTTTTTGAAATTCGCCGGCGGCATTTTTTCCATCGTGAAGCTGGAGATAAGAGAAGCCCCGGACGTACAGCGTGAGATAGGCGAACGGCGACAAGTTGTACCCAAGATCATGCGGCCGGGAAGGCTCCAGAACCGCGACGGCATCCCCGGGCTTGTTCTGGTGTACAGCCGTAAGCGCCTGGATCGTGGGCCCGGCAGCGTACTTCAGCACAAAATCATCCGGGTGATCCCGCTTTAGTTCGTCCAGCAGCTTCTGAGCTTCTGGAAAATCCCCATTGAAAGCGACAGCCACAGCAGCGCCTTCGCGCAAGTAACGTTCGTCGCTATCGCGCATGACGGCAGAGGCCGACTTTCGCGCGCGTTCAGTGTAGCCCATTACGGCATCCCGTTGAGCCTGCCCGGCCAGGATGTTTTCTGGCATGGCGCTCAGATTGAACTGTTTGGCCAGCTCATTGGTTCTTTGCGCGGTTTCGCGGGAAAGGTTGATCTTCCCCAGGGAATCCTGATACACCGCCAAACGCATCAAGAAGAAAGGTTCAATAGGTTTACCGGCGCCAAAGGCGAGTTCGCGCCGCATGGCGGCGTCATCCTTCTGGTAGCAGCCGATCAGGTAGAGATAAAGGTGGATGGTGAAGGAATCGTGCTTTTGGGAAATGGCGCTTTGCGCCACCGCCTTGGCCTCGTCGAAGCGATTCAAATACATGTACGCGGCCATCTGGTTCTGATAGGCGAAATTGTCCTGAGGAAGGATGCGCACATGCTCGGCGGCAGCGGCCAAGGCCTTATCGCGGTCGCCGGACAACATATAAACGAGGGGGACATTGGCCAAGGGGCGATTGTCGCGAGGATACACGCGCAACCATTGCTCGTAAACCTCCCTTTCTTTGTCGAGATCGCCGGTAACGAAGCCGTAATAGTGGCCCAGGATGTAGAACTTCTCGCGCTCGCTGGCGCGGTCCCGCAAGTCGTAGGATTTTTTGGTGTACTCGACGCCATCCTTGCGATTACCCATGTTGGAGGAGACCACGCCCATGGAGGCATAGGCCATAGCGAAGGTGGGATCCAGTTCGGCGGCACGCTTGAAATGCGGAAACGCCGACTGCTCCTCGAGGTGATTGTGCAAGCTAATGCCGGTACTGTATTCCTTCAGGGCGTCCAGAGAGGAAGTGGTGGCCTGCTCCAGCGGCGTGGCGAATTGCTGCACCGACGCGAGCGATTCGCCGAGCTTCTGCCGCAGATCGGAGGCAGCTTTGTCTACAGACTTTAGAACCTGCTCCTTTCCCGTAGCTTGGGCCTGCTGAAGCGCCAGCGAATCGCCATTCTGCGCGTTGATGGCTTCGAGTGAGATGACGTAGTCGTTGCCCAGCGTGGCGATGGAGCCGGAGATGATGGCCTTGGCGTTTTCGCGGAGCGCCACTTCACGCGCCAGATCCCTGGTGATGCGTTCGTCGGGCTTACGGCCCATGAAGCGCAGCGCATCTTGAATTTTGGATTCGGGGAGCAGGTTCAAGTAGGGTGACTCTTCCAGCTGCACCGCAAGCGCCTGCTTCAGCGTGCCATCGAAAACAGAATCGCCGGTGGTGTTTACGAATTCGGAGAGAACCACCGTGTCTTTTTCCGTCAGCGCACGGGTGTGCCGCGGAAACACGACAATCCCGCCGATGGCGATCAGCGTGGCGAGCCCCAGGCTTCCCACCAACCAGGGCAGCCATTTGCGCGAGCCCGTGCTGATCCCGGGCGCGGGAACAACGGGTGTGGACCCGCTGGCGCTTGCGGGAATCGACGCGGCGGAAGAAGCGGCAACCGCGGCGCTGGAGGGAGCCGCGGCGACGGAGCCTGAGGAAGGCTGCGAAGGGGCTGGTCCGGAGGGGAACGCGTCCTGCGACGCGACGCCCCCGCTGAACGAACTAGAGCTGGCGCCGGAGTCCAGGTCACGCTTCAGGCGCTTGAGGTCCGTGCGCATTTCCGCGGCGGACTGGTACCGCAGGTTGCGGTCCTTGTCCAAAGCTTTCTGGAGAATAGCTTCCAGCTTGACGGGAACTTCGGGATTCAGGCGCACCGGGGAAACCGGGGCACGATTCATGATCGCCTCGAAGATCAGGCCGGAGGTTTCTCCGCGGAAGGGAAGCTGGCCGGTGGCCATTTCGTAGAGAGCGATGCCGAAGGAGAACAGGTCGGTGCGGGCATCCAGTTCTTTGCCGCGCACCTGCTCCGGGGACATGTACGCAACCGTGCCGAGTGATGTGCCGGGACTGGTGAGCTGCGCGGCGTCCACACCTAGCGTTTCCATGGAGTTGCTGGCGCCGGAGGCTCGAAGAGCGTCGGAAACCTTGGCCAAGCCGAAGTCCAGAATTTTCGCGTGGCCCCGCTTGGTCACGAAGATGTTGGCCGGCTTGATGTCGCGGTGAACGATGTTCTCCGCGTGCGCGGCGTCCAGGCCATCGGCCACGTCGATCGCAATGGCCAAAAGCTGCTCTATCTCCATCGGACGGCCCGCGATGATGTGCTTTAGCGTTTGACCATCCAGAAATTCCATGGCGATGAAAGCTTTGCCATTTTCTTCGCCGATGTCGTGAATGGTGCAGATGTTGGGATGGTTCAGGGCGGACGCGGCCTGCGCTTCGCGTTGGAACCGCGCCAGCGCTTGTGGGTCCCGGGAAACGTCGTCGGGCAGAAACTTTAACGCCACAAACCGGCGCAGCCGCGTGTCTTCGGCCTTGTACACCACTCCCATACCCCCGCCCCCTAACTTTTCAAGGATGCGGTAATGAGAGACAGTCTGACCAAGAAGCGATGACGGTTCCGGCATGTGGTCCGTCATTTTATTTGCGAATGTCTGGCAAAGCAACAAAACCGGGCCCGGAGTTTCGGCTGGCGGCTCACTCCATGGGGTGTTGCAAGCTCACTGGAGATCGAGCGGCATAGAAACTGTACCGATTAGGCCGCTGAGGTTGTCGCGAACGGCGAATTTAATTTCATATTTGCCGGGAGCCAGCTCCAGCTTTTCCGGAATTCCCATCCCGGTTTCCAGAATTTTCTGAAGCATTTCTGGTTTGAGACTGGTCGCTAGTGCTTGCGAGGATGAAGCCACGCTTTTGCGCTTGTCGTCGAACGCCAGCGTGGCGATTTGCAGGTCGATGGCATTCCCTTTTTCGCGATCGACGCTGATGGAATCCCCTGCCACTCCGAGCAGAAACGCCACAGGCCTGGTCTGTGCCGTGCCTGCTGTGGCAGGTGCGCCTGCGGATAAGCTCGTTGCATCTTCCGCTGTGAGGCGGACAGAAAGCCGCAGGCCCGTGTATTGAACGACGGAAGCCAGGGCGTCGACCAGTTCTTGGCGGCGCAACCCCGGCGTGTCCGGTGCTCTGGGAGCAACATAGAAACCGCTGCGGTAACGAACGTGTAATCCGTCGCCACTGACCTTCACTTTCAACTTACGCCAACCTGGTTGCGTGTCGTTGCCGAGATAGTAGCCGAGTAGATAGTAGGCGCGCGAGTCGTCGATCGCTTGTGCAAAACATTTTTCCTGCTCGGCAATGGTGATACAGGCGCGCCCGCCCGTGGCATCGGCGAAGGCATGCATGGTCAAGCGTTGCTGCACGCCCTGGTCGTAGGGCAAATTGACAGGCGAGCGCATTCCATTTCCGTTGGTTCCGCGCATGGTATTGATTTGCGTCTTGGAGACAGTCGCGTTGGCGCTGGGAAGTCCATTTTGGCGTGTAATCCACGGAACCTAAGTCCACGGGATAGACGGCAATATTGGCTGAGTTGAGGGAGCGCCAGGCTTCTTCGTATTCCGGACGCAGGTCGTCACCCTGGCGCGCGAAAGAGTTGGGGTCGTCGATTGTAAACGGGAAACCAGCGGTGGCCCAGATGAGCGTCTTGCGTCCTGGAGTGGAGCCCAAGGCATGAGCAAATTGCGTCATCGCAGAAAGGGTTTGGCGTGTAGCCATGCGTTGGTAGTTGGCGGCCACAACATCATTCAGGTCCTGCAACATATCGGACATGAGCTGTTCTTCGTATGTCGCCTCTCCGTCAATAGTCGGATCGTCCGTGAGGGTTGCGGGCGGTTGGGTGCTTTCTTCCGAGCTGAGAGAAAGCTTGAGCTTCTCGAGCGCCAGCACCAGCACTTTGGTATCGCTGCTGAACGGGTGCAGTTGCCGCAGTCCGCTGGAGTTCAGACCAAACAGCGCGATCGGTTCGCCTTGGTTCGTGACGCGCAGCAGATAGTCGGTCAGTTGCTTTTTGCCTTCGAGCTGACGTAGCCAAGGCGTGTTCACCATATCGACTACCACCACGGTGAGGCGCAACCTCTCATCGTGGGGCAGAAAGTTGGCCGAGCCCGATGAGGATTGTTTGAGGAACGTCGTGAGCTTTTGGGTTTGCGTTTCTTCGAAGAAGGACAGGCTGCGAAGCTTGCCGTTTTCCTCCAGCCGGAATGCGTCCTTGCTCAGACCCGCCACTGGATTGCCAGACTTGTCTGTCACAATGACCGGAACCAGGACAAAGTCCGTCCGAACCGACAGCCTTTGCGTGCTGGGCTCAGGCACTGGGGCCTGCTGAGCTGATAAGCACGAGACCGTCGCCGCAAGAATAACCGAAAATCGGAGCTGCCAGCGCATCGGGGCACGCCTACATTCCTAGCGGATCAACCGACCGTAACACAAGATACTCGGCGCTGGGTTACAACCCTTTCATCCTTGACCGCTCAATTGGTTTTTCGCAATTGGGTTATCTGATCTATTTACGTAGCGATGCTACTTATCTCGCACAATTGAGGGCGCGAGGCGATGCTGTAGCCTTGAGCAGAAACCGTTCTCCGCTCAAGGCCATGGCATGCCTGCTGGCTCGCGCGTGCAGTCCTGACATTTCTTTAGAGTGATCGCAGAAAAGTCAGCACCTGGGTCTTTTCCGTGGACGTCAGCCGGTTAAAACGGTCCTGCACCTGTTCGGCTTCCCCACGATGCCGCTCGACCGCGTTTTCCAGGGACAGCGATTTTAGATCGTGCATGAAACGGGCTTTCATGCGCAGCCCCCAGAGCGCTGAGGTGCGCAGCTTTTTTGCGGTCTCCGGCAGATTGGGGGTTTGCACAATCCCGTCACCGGTGCCGATATCGTGAAGCAGGAAGTCGCTATACGGATGGATGATTTTGTTTCCGAGCGCACTCGGAACGGCGAAGGCTCCGCCGTTAATGACCGTGCCAGCCAGAGCTGTCACGATGGTTCCCACGTGGCAAGTGCTGCAACCGATGCTTTCAAAGAGCGCTTGGCCTGCCTGGGCATCCGCAGTGGCTGCCAACACGGTGTCACGAGGAGGCACCTTGGTGCCGCGCACGAATTGCGCGAAATGGTCGATAGCCGCAAGACCCAGATTGTCGGGAGTATCCTCCGGGTCGGGTGTGATCTTGCCGATCGTCGTGGTGTCGTGCGGGCGTAGCCGGTTGGTAATACCCATCTCGTTCAGGTAGGCGTCGGCCACAAACGACAGCACGCTGCTGTGCTGGTCTTTCCATCCAAAACGTCCGACGCGATTCTGCCCCGCTGCCTCGAGTACAGGCACCTCGATGGCTTCTCCGTGAATGCGCCCCTCGCTGAGGTTCGGCTGATTTTGCGCGATGGCTTGCAGCGTAGAATCGTCAATCGCTTCCACGAACCCGTCTCCCAGAGTGTTCAGCGCGGCGCGCAGGGCCCGAATGGTTTCTGTTGGCGGAATCTGTTCCTGAGCTTGGGGAACAACCGCGCGATCGTTGATAATGGACCGCCCGGTAATGGTGGAGAGCCCGTCGTCGATCGGCACGGTTGGATTCACGAAGTTCCCGTTCGCGTCAAGATGTCCAACGCGCAGCTCGGTAAACTGACTGGCAGCCCCGCTGACTGGGTTCTGGTGGCAATCCACGCAGGCACGGGCGTTGTACACCGGTCCCAGGCCTGTGGTCGGATCATTCTCTTGCTCGTAGATGGTTTGATCCAGCGCGTAGGTGTCACCCGGGGGCTCGCCAATGCCGTTGCTTTTGCTTTGCGAGCCGGGATTCTGGACCAGCGTTGGCGTATCAAATCCGGCGGGAGCTTCCGTGGGTGCATCCTGCCCGAGTCCGATCACGGACGCGAGGCTTGCTCCCAGCAGAAGCAGACAGAAAGGCAGCGTTCGCTTCATAGCGTAATCCTCCTGAAACGGAACTGACGTCAGAGATGGGCAGCTCTACGAAATAGGGGACCGCCGGAACCGGAAATCTATTCCCGAGTCACCTGTTAAACGTTGGTGAAAAGTCCAGACAATTTCTGTGCAGCGTTTTATCGAGAGTTTAGCGGGACGTCCTGAAACAAGACCACTTCTTCACCGGCAATCACTCGCCGTCTCGCCGTCGCTTTTCGCCGTGGCGCTTGCCTTCCAACTCGCCACCTAACTCAACGCCCGTCATTCTCAGCGCAGCGAAGACCTCTGCCTCTTCCGCGTTTTTGCGGGGAGAATCTCTCTTCGATCACCGTGTCTTGCCTCGGTGTCGGGCCCGCCTTCTGTTTACGCTGACCCAGGAAGCGAGGTGGGCCGTCCCAGAAGGTGCCGCCTTCATTGCTTCGTCGGACTAAAATACTTCGGGTAGTCCATGCGCCGCACCAGTTCCTTGAAGCGAGCATCGCCGCGCAATGAATCAAAGGCGGGACTTGTGTTGAGCGCCACCATGTTGGGCGAATGCTCATCGTAGGCTTGTTGCAACATCGCAATCGCTTGGTCTGTTTCACCCAGAAGGGCGTAAACATACGCAGCCGAATAGGCGCTGGCCCACGTTTGCGGCTGGCTTTCCTTAAATGCCCGCAGTGCCTCGGTGCGTTCGCCCAGCGCCGCCAACACATTGGCTCGATCAACCGGCGATGCGCCCGCTTTGATTTGATCCAGCGCCTCGTTTCTTTTGCCCTCTAATGCATACGCCCAAGCCAAGTCCCCCTTGAGGATCCCATCCTCGGGCGCCAATTGCAGGGTGGCCTTTGCTTGCGTTGCATATTCGGCGTACTCCCGCGAAAGCTGATAGACAATGCCTAGGCTGCGATTCGCCAGCACCGACGTGGGATCGAGCTCCACTGCTGCTTTTGCTTCTCGAATCGCTGCTTCGCGGTGTCCCAGAAATGCCAGATACATCGAATAGGCGCCTCGGGAATACGACAGACTCGGGTTTAGCTCCACGGCCTTCTGCAAATCCTCTCCGGCTTCCCCCCAATTCCACTCAAACCACGTCGCTATCCCGCCCAGTGTGGCATAAGCCTCCGCTTGACTTGGGTTCAGCCGAATGGCCTCCTGTGCTGCTTCCTTGGCACGTGGGATAACGTCCTTGACTGGATAGGACCAGGCCATGAACCCGTAACATCGCGACAGCCCGGCCTGCGCATCGGCAAACATCGGGTCAATTTCAATGGCGTGTTGAAACGACTCCGAGCACTGGTCGAAATCGGGTTGCGGCCAGCGATTCAAGTAGAAGCGGCCCTTCAGGTAGGCCTCCTGCGCTTGAGGATCCAGAGAACGCGCTGAGCGCAGCAGTTCTGTCTCTTGTGGGGTGGCCTTGACTCGGATCGCCACTGCGATTGTCCGCGCCACCTCGCTCTGCAGCGCAAGCACTCCCCCCAGTTCCCGTTGATAGCTTTCGGCCCACAACTGCTTGTCCTTACCGGCATCGATCAACTGTACGGAGATCCGGACCTGATTTCCGGCGCGCAGGATCGAGCCTTCCACGATGCCTTCCACCTTTAGTTCTTGTGCAATCTGGGGGGCCGTCTTTTTCGTGCCTTTGTACCTCATCGTGGATTGCCGCGAAATTACACGCAGCGCGGAAATCTGTCCCAGCTGCATCGTCAGTTCTTCCGTAATGCCGTCGGCGAAATACTCTTGTTCGGGGTCGCTGGACAGATTTGCCAGCGGGAGCACCGCCAGTGATTCGATCCGGGAAGCAGCTTCTCCACCGAACAACCGTTGTCGCACCTTGCCGGTGTTCGCAAGCCAGAGGCCTGCAACGAAAACGGCAAAAATGAGTAGACCCAGGCTGAGCGTCAACGCTGTCATTCGGCGACCGGTCGCGGGCGTGGGTTGCACGTTGCTCTGCAGGTCCGCCTGCGCAGGTTGTTCCGCGACTGTCGGCGGCTTCACGACAGGTTTTCGGTCGTTGGGTTGTGCGCCCAGGCCAGTGAACCGGTACCCGCGTCGCGGCAGCGTCTCCACATAGACGGGATTGTCCGCTTCATCCCCTAGCGCTTCCCGCAACCGGTTAATGGCCGCGTTCAGCCCGTGCTCGAAGTCCACAAAGGTGTCCGCTGGCCACAAAGCCGCGCGCAACTCCTCCCGCGTCACCAACTCCCCGCGGTGCTCCAACAACATCTTCAGAATTTGAAACGATTGCCGGGGCAAGCGCAGGCGCACACCCAGCTTGCGGAGTTCCTGCGTATGCAGGTCGGCTTCGAAGGGGCCGAAGGAGATGAGTGTTACGGGCTCTTTAGCTCCGGGCATCCGCCACTCTCGGCACAACCTAGCACATCGCCCCAAATAAGGTATGTGACCATCACTACTTCGCCCATGTCCCTCTCACCCATCCGCCTTATTTTCTTCGAGTTACCTTGCGAGGTTTTTGTGACCCTTTTATGCAACCCCTGGCATTGCGGTAGATCGGCAGATGTTCGAACTTCGGCCAGCACTCAGGAGGTGCTCTATGAAACTCAATCTTTCAAGCTTCTTTTTGCTGGGAGCGGCTGCGCTGTTGTTCGGTTCAGCCGCGCAGGCTCAGACCGTCAATCTCCGGGCACAAATTCCGTTCGACTTTGTGGTTGGCGATAAGGTCTATCCCGCTGGCGAATATGCCGTCAAGACCACCGGCGTTCACAGCTACATGCTGTCCATCGCGAACAGGAACATCGACAAGTCGGGGCTGACTCTCCCTTATCTCATTACCTCCGGCAAGCCCGCGGAACACTCGGCGCTTTTCTTCCGTCGCATCGGCGATGCCTATGTTCTTTCCCAACTCTGGGCCGAAGGAAACTGCGTCGGCTTGGAGTTCCCTCACAGCCGCGTTGAAATCCGCTTGGCAATGAATTCCAGCAAGCCAGAGACTTTCATCGTTGCCGCGAACATCGTCCAGTAGCGTCGCACAGAAAAGAGGTGTACAGCAAAGAGGGGACGCGCCGCCGTTCCCTCTTTTTGTTTGTGCCTTCTGTTGGCCTCGTGTCTCTTGTGAGGTTTTTTTCGGAGGTGTGGGCATCCCGCGGGTGACTGCTGTCACAGCCGTTGCCTGAGCTTCTTGCAAAACTGCCCATCGGATAAATCGCCATGACCAGCGAACGAAATCACGATCCGATCTTGTGGAGCACCATCGCCATCGCCCTCTTGATTGCGGTAACCGCGGTGGCCGGAATCTTTTGGCCGGCAACCTATGCCCGGGAGACCGCTTATACACGCGCCGGGGCCGTCGCCAGCGATATGGTGGACCTGTTCCTGATCGTACCGGTGTTGCTGATCAGCGGAATCCGAGGCTATCGAGGCTCGGTTCCTGCGCGTTTGGTTTGGCTGGGCGCGCAGGGCTATCTGCTCTACAACTTTGTTATTTACGCGTTCGGCGTGCACTTCAACGCATTCTTCTTGGTCTATAGCGCGACGCTGGGACTGTGCTTCTACGCTACTGTATTCAGCTTGCGGTTCATTCCTGCCGGGCAAATCGCCCAAGCTTATCGTCCTCGTGCGCCCCGAAAGACCATCGCCATCCTTTTCTTCCTGCTTGCCCTATCGACCGCTGCCTTCGATTTGCGCGAGGACCTCTCCGCGATCCTGTCCGGACGGGTCCCACAAAGTATCGCCGACACCAACGAGCCGGTAAATTTCGTTCATGTTCTGGACCTGGTGTTCCTGTTGCCCGCCTTATGCATCAGCGCAACTCTTCTGTGGCGCAGAAGAGCAGCCGGCTATGCGCTGGCACCGGTATTTCTGGCGCTGTTGGCCATCATGAGCGTGGAACTGGCGACCATCGTTACGGTGATGGGCCGCGCCGGTTTTGGGTTGAATGTCCCCATGATCGTCTCTTTCGTGGTGTTAGCTGTGGTTTTTACGGTCCTGCTGCGGTTCTACTTCTCATCAGCAAAACCAGCCGCCTAGCCAGATGCGTTCGCCCTCAGACGCCGAGTCTCGAAGTTGCCGCCAATCGCCTCCGGAACCGTGCTCGCTGTTGAATACAACCTTTGTCGCCACCCCGCTTGATGCTCGGCTTTACCGCACACAGGCTTGCAATTGATTAGAAAACTATACATTTCCGTTGGCCTGTCTCTGTAGGCATAAATTTAACTTAACAAACATATGAATAACGTTTTACAAAGACCGCCTTGCTCTCTATCTGGCACTGTGCCGTTTCAAGATTCCGATTCCGGGCCCTCCTTCATGCTCATGTTCGAGACGGGACCGTGTGAAATTCATCTCAAAGGAAGTGGCCAATGGCGAATCCATCCCCGTCGTCGCCTGAAGCAGACTCGTGTTGCATCCGTGCGGATGCAGCCATAGAGTCTGTGAAGGCGCTCCATGTAGTGGTTGCCTCACTCATGGTGGACCTCGCTGCGCTGAGACGTGCCGTCCTGGAACATCGGCAATTCGCTGATGCCTACGCTAAACACTTAGCCGACGCAAGCCGCTCCGCTCGCCCCATCGTGGCTGAGGCGCTGGCTTGTTACGATCAGATGCTCACCCCTTGGCATACGACTCATTAGCGCAGGGCGCCAAGTCAGCGCTACACTCCTACTTCACTCCCTTCTCGGGATTCCAAGAGCCTTGGAGTTTGCGGACATACACAATCTGTCCGGTGTGGTAGGCGTTGTGCGTGCAGATGTTGCCGATATTGATCGCCCATTTGGCCAGCTGCTGGTCGTCTGCGGATTCCACTAACTTCTCCAGGTCGCTCATGACCTGGTCCAGCTGTTTCACGGTATCGGCCCATTGCTTGCTGTCGAACTTGTCGTTCTTCATGCCGCGGAGGGAGTTCAGGTTGCGGCGGTTCCAGAACAGGATGTGGTAAGCAAGCTGGCCAACCGAGTGGCTTCCACCAGGGGGTTGCCAGTTGGCCTGCTCCGCGGTGAGCCCTTCCACGGCGGTGTTGATGGGTACGAACCAGTCGGCTTCGGTGTGGGTGGTGTGCAACTCGTGCAGCAGCAGGCTACGCAAGGTGGCGGGCTGCGGCTGAGTCTGCGCGTGCAGGGAGAATGTCAGCGCTGCTAGCAAAGCGGGGAGAAGCGCGAGTCGGCTTTTCATCGAGTGCTCCTTTCCGTCTGGCATGCACCGCTATAGACGCGCGCGCAGGCCTGTTTGTTCTCCTTAACGTGACTTGGCAAGTTTCGCAGGGGACGGCCACGTCCGAACGCTCAGATCAGACAAGTAGTATCTGCACAGTCTGTGGATCAAAATCAGGCGCTTTTGTACTTCTTCTGCGGCAGATGCACTTCAGTCCAATAGTCCTGTCCGGGGATTTGGCAGTAGAACCGCAGAGGCTTCGAGGGGACCTCTCGTTCTTGCTTGCAATTCGGGCAGTTCACCGTTTGCCGGCCCTGAGAGCTGCTCGAATACTCACAGAATACAAATAGTCTTGCATTACAGTCGCATTCGATCATGCCCAATACAAATCGCTTTTCCATGCCTTGATTCTACAGGAAGCTGGTTCTCTCCACGGTATGGCGCCTAAGTTCCCGGTAAACGGCAGAATCCGCAAGGCCGGGGCGTATGATCACCGTTACCTGGACCGGTGACCACCGCCACAGAAAACCTCACCACAGACACTGATGCTCAATGGAACTGTGAGACCACTCTTTGCATTTCTTCTCAGGATTGCGCTCTTAACGCTTATCTTGGCTGTCCTGTGCTGGGCGTCCAGTGCCCGGCTTTCAAATGCCATGAATCTGTCCATCATTGGGGGCGGGGTGTTGTTGACATTCCCCGTTGTTTGGCTCGGGAGGAAGATCCTCGACAAACAGCCAACCACCAGCCGTGCCGTTTGGGTGACCACCTTTGTCCATCTTGCGCTGGGTTTTACACTTGGTGTTCCTATCGTTCGAGCAGTAACCACTCACCAAGACTGGTCTGGCCGGGCACTCCCAGTTCCACCTGAAATTGGCTTGGCGCTGGTCATTATCACCGGGGCGGCCTTCTTGCTGACAGTTGTAAACCTCGCCTTGAAAGGATTTGGTGCGCCCTTCTTCATTGCCCTCAGTCAGAAATTGGCGGCGGACTGGTTGTACGCTCGAACGCGCAATCCTATGGTGCTTGCAGTTCTGGCCTTGTTCCTGTCGTTGGGAATCTGGTTTCAGTCGGTGCTGTTTGTGCTCTGGGCACTCATCCTGTTTGCACCGGCATTGCTTGTCTTCGTGAAAGTCTATGAAGAACGGGAATTGGAGATTCGATTTGGGGCGTCGTATCTGGAATACAGATCCAGAACACCAATGTTGTTTCCGAGAAAGCCAAAAGGTTGACGTTGTAGCCCAACAAACCCGCCGTAACGGCACGTTACGCGCGATATCAATCAGCTTATTGAACTGCGGCGGAGGAAACCGAAAACTGCGCAACACTGGAGTTTGAGGTGGCTGGCCCGGCTATGCTGGTAGCCACGAACACAATACGATCTTCGATTCCCGGCGCTGTTCCCGGCGGCACAGTCAAATTAACCCGGACTGTTGCGGACTCGCCCGCCGCAAGGGATAGCTCCTTAGGCTCTACCTTGTCTACGAATTGATGGGCGTCCGCCACGGTGATTTTGAAGGTGCGTGCAGCAGCGAAGTTTCGCACCGTGAATGCCACCTGCTTGCTGTTTCCCGGAGCTAATTCGTCAAGCTCCAGCGGCGGAGACACCTCCACATTCTCCGCATGAAATAAGTTCGAAAAAAATCTCTGGTAGAGTTTGCCATTCGCGTCATTACCCCTCATCGCGACGCGGAATGGGACGTTCGGAAGATCGACGCTTCCAACCAATTCAAGAAAGTGGGGATCGGAATTCACTGGGTGCATTTGCAACATTTGTATGGTCTGGCCCTCCAAGGTAACCAGATAGAACTCGGTCGTCCTGGTTGAGCTGGCAGAGAGCGCGACTTGCAGCATGGACGCCATCCCCGCAACCGGCTCCCCCGCAATCCGGAACAGTCCTTCGTGGCCGGGACGTCCCCCCCGCTTCACAAATTCCGCGGTGGTAAAGAAAATGTCGCTTTGCGCCTCAGCTCTCAGCCAGTATCGGCCTGTGCCGGTAATCTCCGCGCGCCACTCACCCGCCTCGGGCCAACTAACGGTGACAATGCGGCCACAATTCAATTCCGTGACCTCTGTGCTGGCGTTACTCTCGACGATTGCTCCTCCGGAAGGTTGTGTGAGCTTGAGTTTTTCGCCAATGGTATCGGCCGAAAACGCGAAGGTGATTTTCTTGGTCACCGAGTCCACAGGAATGCCGATGGTTTTGGGTGGCCCTTCGAGTGTTCCACTGGCCCACAATACCGTTGCCATGTTGTTGCTTGAGGTTTCGCGCACCAGGTGAAAGGATTTGGTTGCTTCGGAACGCTGCAAAAACAGGGGGATGCCGCCAGTCTCATTGGCGGCGCGGATGTACGCTGGATCAGCCGGACCGCACGAGCCTGGGCCAAAGGGCAACGATCGATTGGTGGAAGGCGGCGTCTGCCCGAATCCCAAGGGGCAGGCTAAACAAACCAGACCTGCGCTCAGTAGCACTCGCACGCGTCCGCTTAGCACAGGCCGCCTGGAAAACGTGGACTTCATTGCTCAATTTTAGTGCCGCACTTACGTGGAGGCGTTTTTTCGTTTCGGACGAGGAGCCAAAGTGCCTATACGTGAGGAGAAACGGATTGGTGGAATGGGCAAATATTAGGAGAAGTGCGCGTGCAACGGGACCGCTGCTTGGCTGGCGTATGAGGAATTAATCCAGTGGACCCTCACATTGTGGTAGCCTAGTGGCCCTCACCAACGGAGCTCGCTCTTCCAGCGAGGTAAAAAGAATCATCCCCAGGTCAACCGTCGAGGAATCGCGCATGAACGCGACTGGCGTCACGAACACTCTTCGCTCCACGGCATTGATTCGCGCCCCCAAAAGTGTTGTTCTGCCGCCCCACCAGCGTGTTCTTTCGAAAATAACTTTCAGGATGCAAAGGAGACATCATGGCAACTCCAAGAGTAGCGGTAACACCAATGAAGGCGGCGCAAATTTCCAAGCCGGGAGGCGATTTCGAAATCGTCGAGCGCGACGTTCCTCAGCCCGGCCCCCGGGAAGTACGCGTCAAAGTGCTGGCCTGCGGCGTGTGCCACAGTGACGTGTTCACCAAAGAAGGCTATTGGCCGGGCATTCAGTATCCCCGCGTGCCCGGACACGAAGTCGCCGGCCTCGTCGACGAATTAGGCGCCGACGTGACTGGCTGGAACAAGGGGCAGCGTGTCGGCGTCGGCTGGCATGGCGGGCATGATGGCACGTGCCGTTCGTGCCGGCGCGGCGATTTTCGCAACTGTGAGAACGTGAAAATTGCCGGCATCAGTTACGACGGAGGATACCAGCAATACATGGTGGCTCCCGTCGAGGCCCTGACGTCCATACCGGACGGTCTGACGGACGTGGAAGCCGCTCCCCTTTTGTGCGCGGGCATTACCACCTACAACGCCCTGCGCCACAGCGGCGCTGTTCCCGGCGACCTTGTCGCCGTGCTGGGTGTGGGTGGCCTCGGTCACCTGGGCATTCAATTTGCCAACAAGTTCGGTTATAAGGTGGCGGCCGTCGGACGCGGTTCAGAAAACGCGGCGCTGGCCAGGAAATTGGGAGCCCACGCGTACATCGACAGCAAAGCAACCAATGCCGCGGAGGCGCTGCAAAAACTGGGCGGCGCACAAGTGATTCTGGCGACCGCGCCCAGCTCGAAATCCATGTCCGAGCTGATCGATGGATTGGCGCCAAACGGCAAACTGATGGTCGTAGGCGCGGACGCCGAGCCCATTCAGGTCACGCCCACGCAACTGATTATCGGGACCCGCACGATGGAAGGCTGGGTCTCCGGAACGCCGGCCGACGCCGAGGATACCCTGCACTTCGCCGAACTTAGCGGGGTGCGTGCGATGATCGAAACCTATCCGCTGGAAAAAGCCGCCGAGGCTTATGCGCGCATGCTCAGCGGCAACGCCCAGTTCCGCGTGGTTCTCACCATGTGAACTTCCCGCCACTCAACAATCCGCCCCATTCGCCGGCCGGTCCGCTGGAGCATGCCACAAATGGCTGTGCCCCGCTTCACCAGTTCGCGTTGCGATCTGCGCTCCCGCTCGTGCGCTTGATCTGCGTATTATGCCCGCACCAATCCCACGCCCAGCACGATCACGCTAATCGCCAACACCACCACTCCCGCGTACAGCGACCAGATCCATTCATTGGGGCGGTCCGGCGTGAATGCCACCGACAGGAAAAATCCCGCCGGGATCAAAATAGCCGACAGCGGAACACCGATGCGCACCAACCACCCCAATCCCGGTCCTAACGCCGCGTGCTCCACAAACACTTGACAGATCAGGGAAAGAATCACCAGCACCCCGGCATGCGCGTGTCCCGCCCGAAAGAAACTGGTCTGTAGCGGCGAGGGTTTCATCCCCGGCATCTGCCCGCTGAACAGCCGCAACAAAAAGTAGCCGCCGTATTGGATGGTCGGCACCGTGAACAACAGGATGCCCGACATAAGTCTCGCATCACGATTCATCTTTCCTCCTGCATTCTCGCTCCATGATCGAGTAATCCCTGCCCTTCTCGCGCGGCACTATTTTGCCAGACCCCAGTCCGAACCCAACTCCGTAGGTATAAGTGAACTATAAATCGGTTTGAGTTACCTGCGGCCTGCAACAAGCCCGCATCCGTACGCGTTCATTCAACCCGTACGGAGCTATAACACGGCTTTTCAGTTCGGAGTCTCTTGAGAGCCCGACGAATCAGGAGTTGCCGGAGCCAACGTGCTGTCTTTTTTGCCACGACCCGGCCCGGCACCAAGAAAGGTAATAATCACACGCCCCCTTGGTTGCGTCCCACCATGTGCGTAGCGAAACCAGCGGCACTCCTTTTTTGGAACTCACCAACGCGTACAACTTAACCTCATTCGTGAAAAAAATTTTTGCCCACATTGATTCAGACTCCATCTCTTCCTGAACACACTTTAGGGCCACTGCAGAACCGAAACGATTCTCGATCGATTGAGTGACCCGTGGGTCCGGCGCGTCGGAAAGAGCCGACACTTTTGCCATAAGAACGTTAGGCCATTCGGGATTCTCCGAACTCAATTCGCTCTCGACTAGGTTGTTTATCCTCGCATACTGGGATTCACGTCCGAACCGATTAGCTTCCAGTAGTGCCGCATCAGCTTTGTTGCCCTCATAGTTTCCGTTCTCAAAATCAACGGCCCCTATGACGACTCTCGCGAAGCCATCTGATTTCAATCCCTCTCCAGCAGTGTCGGAACACGAGCCTAATCGGTTCTTTGACTGGTGCAACGGCAGCAGGTCGAGTTCACGGGTTCCCAAGGGGTCCATTAGCGAGCCCCAGTTCGACTTGCTCATGTGCAAATCGCAGTTGCCGTGTTTTCCAAAGACCGCGATCGCGACTCCGTAGACCGCCGCGAGTGACTTGTTGCGAAGGGTTAGCTGGTAGCCGGAGTGATTCCGTTTTACGCTCTCGACCACGATAGAGTCCGTAGAATTAATAATCTGCGGCAGACTCGCACCATAGGATGGAGCACTGAAGCACAGAAGCAAACCCACGCCGAGCGGTCCATTTGGCATAAGATAATGGCGCCAATGCGGGGAAAATATTACGACGACCTCCCGGGTTATTGTGAGATTTGGAATCGCAGACGATTCGAGGCAACCACACCCGTCCAGTTGGGTGCCACCTCGATTGACCTGTCGTTAACAAGCGTTCCAACAAACCGAGCCTCGATGGAATAAAAGCCGGGATTCAGCATGGCCCCGTCCCTGTACCTGCGTAAGTCGACGGGGAACGAAAACGTGCAACTCACACAAAGAGGCACCACTAGGGGATAAACACTGCCGCTAATTACAAATGGCTCTCGGGAGTCGATAAGTTTGTAGGATTTCCCCCGCTCGTCCGACACCGTCAAAACCACATTCAGCACCTGTTTATCGCCCACCACTTCACCGAGATTTAGAACAAGGTCAGTCCCCGCTTTGTTGGTCAGTTCCACGGCGAACTTCGGTCCCCCTGGATTTCCCTCGTCTATTCTATTAATCCGCAACCCCAGTCCATTGTTTGGTTGTCCGGAACGTTGCGGATTTTGAGCCGGAGACAGTGATGAGCCACCCAGCAGAACGCAACTGGTGACCGAGGCCAAGAGTATTTTTGCCAGCGATGCGATTGGACTATTCATAAGCGGTGCTCTCCAATTGCGGCTAGTTTGTGGCTTGCCGCAGCTTTGCAGTTAGTCTTGTTGGTCGTGGTGGCGAATCTTCCACTCCGCGACCTTGTGCTCGGCTTCTTCGATCTCTGCCGCGGTCATTTGTTGCGCTGCAGAAGACAGGTTCGAAGTGCGCGGCCCGCACTTCGATGCGCTGCCTGCAAACAGGCGAAACCACATATAGGCCTGACCGTAGTCTTGGGGCACTCCACGCCCGTCCAAATACAGCAGTCCGAGATGGTTTCTACCTTGACCAGCGCCACCCAAGTCAGGAACGTGTTCGGCAGCTTTGCGATACCATTTGGCGGCTAGAACGTAGTTCTGCTTTACGCCCTCACCGTCCTCGTACATCTGCCCTAACGAGTTTTGTGCGTCCGGATTCCCCTTTGCTGCCGATTTCTTATACCACTTCCAGGCTTCTGCGTAGTTTCTGTCCCCGAACCATCCCTGTTCATAGGCAGTGGCTAGCCACATCTGCGAGTTCGCATCACCACGCTGTGCCTGTGCCAAAAGTTCTTTACGGTCATCTCCCGTCCATTGTGCCCTCGTCGCAGATTGTGCCGGAGGCGGTCTGTGAGTGGCTGCCTGTTTGTGTGCGCGCAGGGCTGCTTCCCATTCGGTGCGTGGCTGGCGCGCGTATTCATAGGCCTCAGACGGTTTTGTAAACGTCGTCTGCGCCAGAGATACTGGCCCAGCCAGGAAAATCAAAAAGTACAGCCGCCACAAAGCCTTCGTGGTCCTTAGCCTCGGCTACAGCCCTCCGCCGCTAGGGCACCAATCCACACCGCTGATCGGCAGCCACGCGCTAATCAGGCGCTTGTTGGGCTGAAGCCCCGCCCACCGCTGAACTGCACGGCTTTTTATTCTTTTCCATTTGAATGTGCTTGTAGGTATCGAATCTGCCGCGCAAGCAACCTTTCTCCAACAAGCCGTCAAAGCAGCCTACACTGCAACTGGCTTGAGAGATGCAACGAGCGATTGCCAGGATGTCCAGCGATTCGGCCAGTTCTACAACTGTCCCTTTGGCCGCGCTTGCTCTTTCCAACTTTTGTCCTCGAGTACCGTTTTCTACCGTTTACCAAACAGCTATCCTGTCCCCGCAGTTTCGGGAGTGCCCGCGGCATGTCCGGCCCAACGAACGCGAGCGCAACCGTCATCTTTGCGAATCTCGCGCGGCCCTTGCTCGTTTCGTTTCGTGCGCCGGCCTTTTCTTTCCACGGTTTTCGGTATGTACCGTACAGCTTCGCGGCTATCTCCCGCAGATTCTGCCACTTACCTTTTTCGTACTGAAAAAATGACCGGGGGGTACCCCCAGGAGTTCCAAAATGGAAATCAACTCGCCTCATGATCCTTCGCCACGGCCCAGATGCCAGCATCTCTCTCGCAACGGCCGGTCCTGCCGTTATTTCGCTGTGTCCCCCGGCCAGCCTTTCTGCAAGCATCATCTTCCTCCCCCTGCTCCAGGCAGCCCGCAAGCCGTTGCTGAAATGCTGCGCCAGGCCGCGGGAAAACTCGAGACCCCCGAGGATGTCACCAACGTGCTCTTCGCCGTCTACTGCGCTCTGGCCGAAGGACACATCAGCGAACGCCGCGCCAGCAATCTTTGCTACCTCGCGCAGACCGCGCTGCAGGCCCATCGCGACATCGCTCACCGCAAGCTGCGAAAAGCCAGCCAGCCCCGCATTTACATCAATGATCTGCCCGCGCCTCGTCGGGACCGACCCTTCCGCTCGCGCTGTCCGCGATCTCCCGCGGCAGAAAATTGCACGCGGGACCGGGACAACGGGCACTCACTTGCGCAGTTGCGCGATTTGGAAAATAGCCCATCCGGAACGTTGACCGCAGCGGGATGGCCTACTTACCATAGAGCGATGCGTACAGGGGACCGGTGCACCGCCATTTTGGGAATGGCCTTGGGAATGTTGGCTTTGCTGTCGCTGGGCGGCTGCGAGGATGCGGCCAGGCGGCCGCTGCAAGCCAAGGCTCCGGCGCTGCACCCGATAGCACCAAAGCAGGCTCCCGAGGTCGCCACGGTGCAGGAACTCCCGCTAGGGAAGCTCGCTCCCGACGAATTGGTGTCCCTGCTGCCGCCGGCGCCCGCCGGAATCCCGTACTTGATCGAGCAGGTGAAAGCAAAATTCGCTTCCGGCGAGGCCAATTACAAGGCTGGACATTTGGTGGCCGCGCGGCGCGACTTTGACGACGCGGTGGATTGGATGCTGGAGAGCGGCTACGACCCCAACAGCGATCCCGCGCTGCAGGAAGTTTTCCACGACATCACCGACAAGGTGTACGCCTACGAGTTGCAGGCCTTTCGCGCCGGCGACGGATTCACGGAAGCGCCGGCGGTGCCCGCGCCCATCGACGAAGTCGCGGAAATGACCTTCCCGGTGGATCCCCGGCTGAAAGAGCGCGCCGAAGATGTGGCCAAGACTGTGTCGCACGACTTGCCGCTGACGGTGAACGACGTGGTGGTCTCGTACCTGAACTTTTTTCAGACCCCGCGAGGCCGGGCCATCGTCGAGAATGGTTTGCGCCGCAAGGGCAAGTATCAGGAGATGATTTCGCGGATCCTGAAAGAGGAAGGGGTGCCGCAGGATTTGGTGTATCTGGCGCAGGCGGAAAGCGCGTTTCAGCCGCTGGCGCTGTCGCGGGCCGGAGCGCGGGGCATTTGGCAGTTCGTGCAGTGGCGCGGCAACCAGTATGGGCTGAAGCGCAGCTGGTGGGTGGACGAGCGCCTGGACCCGGAAAAAGCCACCCGCGCGGCGGCGCAGCATCTGCGCGATTTGTATCAACTCTACGGAGATTGGTACCTGGCCATGGCCGCGTATAACTGCGGGCCGCTGAATGTTCAGAAAGGCATCGAGCGCACCGGCTACGCGGATTTTTGGGAGCTGTACCGCCGCAACGTGTTGCCGCGGGAGACCAAGAATTACGTGCCCATCATTCTGGCGCTGACCCTGATCGCCAAGGACGCGGCCCATTATGGCATCGCGGTGGATCCCGACGAGCCAGTACAGACCGACACCATCCAGCCGGGGCGGCCCATTGACTTGCGGCTGGTGGCGGAAACCATTGACGTGGACGTGAACACCCTGCGCACCTTGAATCCATCGTTGCTGCGCATGGCCACGCCCGACGATCCCCATTTTGAGCTGCATCTCCCCTTGGGCACCTCCGAAAAGTTCTCCGCGGAGATTGCCGACATTCCCGTCGACAAGTGGGTGAGCTGGCGGCGCCACCGCGTGGAAGCCGGGGAGACGCTGAGTTCCATCGCGCGGACCTACCACGTGACTGCCGCAGCCATCGCCGATGCCAACGACCTGGAGCGCGGCGCGGAACTGCAGACCGGAGAAAAACTGATCATCCCGGCGACCCGTCCGCTGGAGGAGAGCAAGCCCCGGCTGGTGCGCTACCGGGTGCGCAAGGGCGACACCCTGGGTGGAATTGCCGACCAGTTCAGCGTCACCAGCGAGCAGGTGGTGAAGTGGAACCGGCTGAAATCGCCCAAGGTGAGCCGCGGGATGATCTTGCGGATTTATACCGTGGGCGGCGGGCCGGAGACTCACCCGGTGCGCCACACCACCAAGTCCCCGCCGAAAAAGAAGACCACCGGCACCACGGTGGCCAGCCGCAATCCCAGCTGAAGGCCATTTTTGGGGGCCCTGGACCGCCGCTCGGCCAGCCTTCGTGGCGGCCACACGGCACGTGAGCAGAACGCTTGACAAGCACGTTGGAGTGGGATAACAAAGCGCAAGGACGGAGCGCGTTCAATCTCCGGCTGTAGCAGGGATAACAGTTCACGATCATGGCTTGGCAAGCCCCCACGGGAGGAGAGCATGGATTTCGAGAAGGATCAGTTTGAAGAGGATGATGGGCTATCGCGGCTGGAAGAGGATGACGAACTCGGCGGCGGCGAGGGCATAATCGAGGAAGAGGAAGACGTCCTTTCAGTGGAAGAGGAACCCGCGGAAGAGGGCGAAGGGGAAGAGGCCGGGCATCCGGCACCCAAGCCCGCAGCGAAAAAGGCTCCGGCCAAAGCGGCGAAACCGGCGGCCAAGAAGAAGACGGCTAAGAAGGCGGCTAAGAAGCCGGCCAAGAAAGCCACCGCCAAGAAGAAAGCCAAGGCCAAGCCCAAGAAAGCGGCCAAGAAGCGCCGCCGCTAACCAGCGGGAAATCGACAGTGGATCGCGGCCCCTCGATTGCCGTCGGGGGGTCTTTTTTTGTGCCCGCGTGGCCAAGCCGGCTGGGGCTGCCCACCACACCCGTGAGCGTGGTGGAAGTGTCCGAGCAGCTGATCCGGCTGACCGCGGAGTTGTGCATCGAGACGCCGCGTATACGTATTCCCTGTGTGGCCGGGCTGCAGTTTGCCTCGCGTTTTCCCGGGGATCCGCGGCGGGTCACGCTGCACGATTTTCTGCCGGACGAAAAACTGGACGAGGTCGACAACCTGTACGATTTCGCGGGCATGCTGGTGTTCGACAAATGGACCTGCAACACCAACGGCCGGCAAACGGTGTTTTTCGAGACCCGCCGGGCCGCCACGGGGATTTCCCCGGGCGCGCCGCCAGGGGGCGCCGCGTATGAAGCCCACACCGCGTACCGCACGGTGATGATCGACCAGGGATTCTGCTTCAACGCCGGGGAATGGAATTTTCCGGATGCCCCGCTGCGCGGCTTGTACGCGCGCAACCGCGTGTATGCCGGGGTGATCGGAATGGAATCGTTCGCACCCTGGCTGGAGCGTCTGGAGAAACAGATCACCGAGCGGGTGCTGTCGGAAGTGGCCGAGGAAATTCCCCCGGCGTGGTACGAGGACGATTACGACGCGTTGCTGCGGCTGCTGGAGCACATCTACCGGAGAAGGCCGCTGGTTCCGGAACTGCTGTTGGCGGCGCAGCGCTCCAACCGCCAGCCGTTTGCGCATTGGAAGCAATGAGCAGCGGTCAGTAATCTGTAACGGGGCGAGGGATTGGTGACCAGTTGTAGTTAGATCGTAGGCGGACGAAACGGACGCGGGACTGAGATTACAGCCAAGCGATCACGGATTGCTTGCACCGGAGCAGCCAACCATGAGCGACACCATCGGCAGCGGCACCAACGACAGCGCCAACGAGCGCGACCTGGCGTATCGCGTGCTCCGGTACATGCCTAACCTGGTGCGCGACGAGTGGGTCAATATCGGCGTGCTGGTGTTCGATCCGCAAAGCGGGGAACGGCGCCTGCGGCTGATCGAAGAACCGGAAGAGTACACGCGGGTGCGCCGGCTGCATCCCGCGGCCGACGAAGAAGTTCTGCGCGCGCTGCGCAACCACCTGGAAGAGCGCTTCGCGACGGCGACCGAAGTGTTTCGCGGCGACGGGCAAGCTCATGAGCAGGGAAACGGCCGGGCCGATTGGCTGAAGCTGCTGGACAAGTGGGACGACACGCTGTCGCAGGCCTTGCAATTGGCGCCGCAAAAAGGGGTGCACGCCGGCGACCTGGACGCGGAAACCGAGCGGCTGTATGCCGATCATGTCGCCCCGGAACGGATCGCCGCCCGCGTCGGAGCGCCGAGGAGCCGGGGGATGATCCGCTCGTACTGCGCGCAGGTGTTGCGGCAGGCGCGGCTGTGGGAACGCGTGCAGAAAGGGGTGCGCGCCGAGGAGTTCACTTTTCCGGGAGACCCCATGCGCATCGATTACGGGTATCGCCGGAATGGGACCCGCGGCTTCGTGCAGGCCCTGAGCGTGACCCGCGCGCCTGGAGAAGTGAAATCGCTGGCCTATACCGTGGAGCGAATCCGCGACAAGGTGCCGTCTAGCGAGTTTACCGCGGTCACCGACGTGCTCCTGGCCGCCGAGAACGCGCGGCACCGCTTCGTGCAGGAGGCCTTGCGGGATGCCGGGGTGGAGGCCGTAGCTATGGAAGCGTTCGCGGTGTGGGCGGCCAAGATGAAGCCGTTGATTCAGTAACCGCTCGATCGTAAACCATGATGATTAGCGGCCGGCAACCGGGCCCAGTCAAGGTCCGCAATCCGTGACTGGCGCAACATCAAGAGGTCGCGCAACGCCTGGTCACACACCCTGCCAAAGACAGATTTCATTTCCATCAGGGTCTTCGAACGAGCCTAGCACACCGCCGGGCTTATCCTCCGCGGAACTGACGGGAACGCCCTTCGATTTTAGCTCCCGCAAGGTTCCTTCGACGTTTTCCACCCGCAGGCATAGACGCGCGTTGCCGGCACGGGAATGCTCGCTGCCATAGCGGGCAGACGGTACCAGCTCGAACAACACTCCATCGACGTCGAAACGCGCGATAACATCCCGGGAGATGAGTTTGAATCCCAATACGTCGGTGTAGAAGCGGATTCCACGGTCCATATCCGAAACGTAGTAGAAGACGCAGTCAAAGTGAAATGTCATGAGGTGAGCGGCCAATTGCTCCTTCTACTACTGGCTCCGGCTTCCAACTGCCGGTAGTCATAGGTTGACCGCGCGGCGCTGCCCACGGGCCACATTTCACGAGTCACCAATCACGAATCACTAAACCAGCGGCTCGGACCAATTCTCCAGAGTGTCTTTGACCTTGTGCAGGAATTGATGAGCGACCGCGCCATCGACCACGCGATGGTCGTAGCTCAGGGTGATGTAGCACATGGAGCGGATGGCGATGGCATCGTCAACCACCACCGGGCGCTTTTCGATAGCGCCCAGGCCGAGAATGCCCACGTTGGGCTGGCTGATGATGGGCAGGCCGAACAATCCGCCAAACACGCCGGGATTGGTGATGGAGAAGGTGCCTTCCTGAACCTCTTCGGGCTTGAGCTTCTTGGTTCGGGCGCGCTCCGCCAGATCGTTGAGATTGCGCTGGATGCCCAGGAAATTTTTCTCGTCAGCGCCCTTGATTACCGGGACGATCAGGCCCCAATCGAGAGCCACGGCAATGCCGATGTTAATTTCCTTGTGCACAACCATGTTGGTGCCGTCGAGCGAAGCGTTCAGGGTGGGATAAGAGCGCAGACCGGCGACGGTGGCTTTGACAAAGAAGGGCATGAAGGTGAGCTTGGTCTCGTAGCGCTTCTCGAATTCCTCCTTGGATTTGGCGCGCAGCGTGGCGATCTTGCTCATGTCCACTTCTTCGACGGAATAGACGTGCGCGGAAACATGCTTGGAGGCGACCATGTGCTCGGCGATCTTCTGGCGCATCACCGAGAGCGGCTGCACTTCGTAGCTGCCGAAATACACGCGTTCGCGAGGAACACCCAGCTGCAAGGAGGGCATGAACTGGGTGCCATGCGCCGCGGGAGCTCCAGGAACGGCGGCGGGAGCAGGCGGAGGTGCCGGCGGCGCTACCGGCGAATGCGCGGCAATAGCCGCTTCGATGTCTTCCTTGGTGATGCGGCCACCTGCCCCGGTGCCTTCCAGCGCGGCCAGATCGATGCCGTGTTCCTTGGCCATGCGGCGGACCAGCGGAGAAGAGTGGATTCGCTCGGTTCCGGTGCCTGCGGCCAGAACGGGCGCAGGCGCAGCAGCGGCCGCGGCGGGCTGAGCGGATGGAGCCGGTTTCGCGGGAGCAGCCGCCGGTTGCGGCGGTGGCGCGGTGGGAGTTGGCGCAGGTTTGGCAGCAGCAGGGGCGGGAGCTGCCGCTTTTTCCGGGGCCGCCGCGGGCGCGCCAGCGCCATCAATAACCGCCACAACCGTCTGGATAGGAACCGTCTGGCCCTCAGGAATCTTGATCTCTTTCAGGACGCCGGCGGAAGGCGAGGGAATTTCGGCGTCGACTTTATCGGTGGAAATTTCGAAGAGCGGCTCGTCGCGCTCGACCTTGTCGCCCGGTTTCTTCAGCCATTTCGTGATGGTGCCTTCAAAAATACTTTCACCCATCTGGGGCATGACCACATCCGTTGCCATGAACGTACTCTCCTTCGCGTGGGCCCGAACGGAACCAGTTGCAAGCAACTAAAAGATCCGCGCCTCCTGGGCGCGAGCCGCGCAACTTTAGTAGTTTACCGCCAAAGACGCAATGACGGAAAGCGCAGCGCGAGGTGTGGTTTCCGAGAGCGGCGAAGATCGTCACGCGGGGTAGACACGTGTTGCCGTCACTCGTAGCGCAGCGCGACCAGCGGATCGAGTTTGCTGGCACGCCGCGCCGGGATGTAGCAAGCCAGCAGGCCGGATGAAATGACCAAGAGCGCTACACCGGCGAACGTCCAGGCATCCGTCGGAGAAATGCCCCAGACCTGACTGGCGATCAGGCGCGTCAGGAAGTAGCTGCCGAAGAGGCCCATGGCGATGCCCAACAAAACCAGGCGCATGCCCTTGATGGTGGTCATCACCAAGATGTTCGCTTGGCGCGCGCCAAGGGCCAGGCGAATGCCGATCTCGTGACTCTGTAAGGCTACGGCGTAAGCCATCAAGCCGAATATGCCGAGGCTCGCGAGCAGAAGGCCGATTCCCGCGAAGGCTCCAAACGCAGTAATGCCAAATTCGGGTGAAGCGTAATCAAAGCGCGCGAGATAAGTTGTGAGAGGAGCCGTGTCACTCAAAGAGACACGAGTATCGACCGAGCGAATGGCCTGGTGTACAGAATTTTCGAGCAAACGTGGATCGGTGGAGGTGCGGACCAGGATTGTTGCCCTCGGCGTGGCAAACGTGGTGTACGGCAGGTAGGCTTGCGGCGCGGGTGAATCGCGCAACCCGCGATTTTTTATGCTGCTGACCAAACCAATAATCTCAAAATAGGCGTTGTGAGGCGCGTCGGGGATCAGATCTAAAACTTTGAACTTAATCTTGCGGCCGATGGGATCGCTCTCACCGAAAAAACTACGCGCGAAGGTTTCATCAATGACTACAACCGTTTGCGCCGAGGCGATTTCGGATGGCGAGAGGAACCGGCCGCGCAGCAGCTGCAAGCCTATGGTCCTGAGAAAACCGGTGCTGCACAAATCCAACCGCACACTGGCTTGCGCGGGGCTGGCCTGGCCAGCAAGCTCGATGTCACTCCCAGGCCCACCGTAGGGAGGCAGCGAAGCAGTCGTGGTGGCTTCGAGCACGCCAGGCAAAGAAGCCAGACGCTGGAATCCCTGCTCGAAGTAAACCTTCTTTTCCTGAGCGGTGCGGGATCGCCCGTCAGGGAACGACACCTCGGTGACCAGCATGTCGGAAGGCTGGAAACCCAGATCGACGCGAGTCAGAGCAAACAAAGTGCGGATCATCAGGCCCGCACCCACCAAAAGCACAATAGAGAGGGCCACCTCGGCGACAACCAATGCCGAGCGGAGTCTTTGTCCCTGCGCGTGTCCACCGGTGCCTTTGTTGCCAGTCGCCAAGCACGACCAAGTGTCGCCACGCAGGCTGCGCACCGTTGGCACAACGCCGGACAACAACGCGGCGAAGACGGTCATCGCCAAGGCAAAGAGCAGCACGGTCGGATTGAGGTTAATCGCCGCTTCCGCGGGAAGCGTGCCCGCGGGCAGCATGAGGAGAAACCCTCGGAGTCCCCAATACGCGAACAAACAGCCCACCACCGCGCCGGCCAGGGCAAGCAGGAAATTTTCGAACAAAAGCTGGCCAATCAAACGGGCGCGGGTCGCGCCGACGGTCAGGCGAACGGCGATTTCCTTTTCGCGCGTCGAGGCACGCGCCAAGAGAAGATTGACGACGTTGGTGCAGGTGATCAGAAGAAGTATCGCGACCGCTCCCATCAAGGCGTACAGAGTGCTTCGAAAATTCCCGACCACGACGTCGGCGAACGGTTGCGGCACTACAGCGAAACGCGGTGGATAGAGTTCCGGAAAAGACTTTGCGAGCCGTTGGGCAATAAGATTCAGGTCGTTGGAGACCGCCTGGGTCTGGAGTCCCTCCCGGACGTGCCCCAAGGGCCACCAGAGATGCATGGGCTCGGCGGCGTTCATAGGAATTGCCGAGTCAGCCAGGTTGGGCAATGTCGGTATCCAAAGGTCCGAGCCTTCCGGATTGATCTGAAAGCGCGGGGGCATGATGGCCACCAGCGTCCGGTTGGCCCCTCCAATGGAGAACCGTGATCCCACGATTTTTGGATCGCCGCCGAAGTGCTGCTGCCAAAGCCGGTAGTTCATGGCGAAGACCAGTGTCTGGCCCGGACTTGCATCCTCAGGAATAATGCTGCGACCCAATAGCGGTTCGACGCCGAGCGACTGGAACGTATTCGGCGTGACTCGGGCCGCGTGGACCTGCAGGGTGTCCTGTCCATTACTGAAAGACACTTCCTCGCTCATGAAGCCAATCAAATCTTCGAAAGCCGCCCTGTGCTGCTGGAACGTGAGAAGCTCGGCGGAAGTGAAACCGCCTCGGTCGCCACGACCGGACCCTTGCGCATCGGGACTCTGCAGGTCATGAATGGAAAAAGTCATCAAGCGACTGGCGTTTTTGTAAGGGAACGGGCGCAGCAGGCCGTTGTAGATGATGCTGAAGATCACCGTGGAAGCGCCTATTCCGAGGGACAGCGCAAGAATGGTCGTTGCAGCGAAGCGGTAATCCTTGCGCAAGGAACGGAAGGCGTAGTGGAAATCGCGAAGTAAGTTCTCGAGGCGGGTTTCCCAGTGGGCCGCGCGCACTTCTTCTTTCACACGCTCCAGGCCGCCCAGAGTCAGTAGGGCCTGGCGACGCGCTTCTTGCGCGCTCATTCCGACGGCCAGATTGTCGGCGATCTGGCGATCGAGATGGAAACGCAGTTCGGCGTCGAGTTCCTTTTCGGAGCGCGCTTTGTGCCAGATCCGCCGTAGCCAGTGCATGAGACTCCAACTCCTATTCCGAACAGTGCAGCACTAAACCGACGGCTGCGCACAGGCGTTCCCAATTCACCATTTCGGTTTCCAATTGCTTGCGGCCCTTGCGAGTAAGCGCATAGAACTTGGCGTCGCGTCCGGTTTCCGACGGGTGCCATTCGGCTTGGACCCAGCCACGATCCTCAAGGCGATGGAGCGCCGGATAAAGGGAACCCTGATGAACCCGGAAAAAATCCTGAGAGATTTGCTGCAGACGCTGGGCGATGGCGTAGCCGTGGTTAGCGCCCAGGGCCAGGACTTTGAGGATCAGCATGTCCAACGTGCCGCGGAGGAGTTCGAGTTGCGGGTCGGGGGTGGCCATACCCAGAACTTCGACATATATATAGCGAAGCGCCTTGGCGCTGTCAACCGGGCAATTCTCAATAGGCCGATGCGCGGCAGGTTCCCCTTGCGCATCGACAGGAGCGGGTGTATCTTCCTTCCTGTAGAAGGATAAGGGGGAGCAGCACATGGCAGACACGGGAATCGATTTGCCGCAAGGCACGCTGGATCTGCTGATTCTGCGGACCCTGGCGGCGGGACCGCAGCACGGCTGGGCGGTTTCGGAGCGCATCCACCAGGTGTCCAGCAACGTGCTTCAGGTGCGGCAAGGGTCGTTGTACCCGGCACTGCACCGGCTGGAGCGGCGCGGATGGATCAAGGCGCGATGGGGCGCGTCGGAGAATAACCGGCGCGCGAAATATTACGAGCTGACTAACAGCGGGCGGAAACAGTTGGAGTCGGAGAGAAGCGAGTGGGAGAAGCTGTCGGCGGCGGTGGCGCAGGTGCTGGAAGGGGGGTGAAGGGGTGAGCTGGCGAAAAATGCGGAAGCTGGCTCGGAATAACGAACCTTGTATAGCCAGGAGCTGTGCCACGGAAGTGGCTGACGATTGGATTGTTGCCCAGACATGCGGCGGACATTGGTGGCCGGGGGATGTGAACGATGCGTGATTGGTGGATGAGATTGCGCGCGCTGTTGCGACGGAGAACCGTGGAACGGGAGTTGGAGGACGAGTTGCGCTTCCACTTCGAGACGCAGGTGGAGAAGCTGGTGTCGCAAGGCATGGCGCCAGCGGAAGCGCGGCGGCAAGCGCGGCTAATCATTGGAGGGACCGAGCAAATCAAAGAGGAATGCCGGGACGCGCGGGGAGTGCGCTTTGTGGAATCGGCCGCACAGGATGTACGGTATGGCCTGCGTTTGCTGCGCAAATCACCGGGGTTCACCGCCGTGGCGATCCTGACGCTGACACTGGGGATTGGGGTGAACACTGCGCTGTTCACCATCGTTCACGGAGTGCTGCTGAAGCCTTTGCCCTTTCGCGAGCCGGACCGGCTGGTCAGCTTGTGGGAACGGAACGTCTTGGATGATGGAGCGTACAACGTTGTCTCCGGAGGGGTTTTCGCGGAGTGGAAGCGGCAGGCGCAGGGCTTCGAACAGATGGCGCTGATCGGTGAAGATTCGGCAAATCTTTCCGGAGATGGCGGGTCGTTGCCGGAATCGATCGGGACGCGCGAGTGCTCATTCAATCTTTTTTCGATGCTGGGAGTTGAGCCAGTAGCCGGACGCTTTTTCAGCGAAGAAGACGACCGGGCGGGCGCCGATGGGACCGTGGTGCTCACGTATGGATTGTGGAAGCGGCGGTATGGCGGCGATCGAGGGATTGTTGGCAAGAGCATCCTGCTGGATGCGAAGAAGTACACGGTGATTGGCGTGCTGCCGGCTTGGTTCGATTATCCGGACACGCGGACCCAGATGTGGCTGCCTGTGAATCACGAAATCTCCCCTCAGGAAATACAGAGCCGAGGAAATCACAGGTTTTTCGTGACGGCGCGATTGAAGAAGGGAGTGAGCGTGACGCAGGCGTCGAGTGAACTGAATGGCGTACAGCAGCGGCTGCACCAGCAATTTCCAGAGGACTTGATCGGCAAGGGCGCATGGGCGATCCCGCTGTCGGAGAATCTGGTACGCGATGTGAAGCGGCCGTTGTATGTGCTGATGGGCGCGGTGGCATGCGTGCTGTTGATCGCGTGTTTGAATGTGGCAAATTTGTTCATGGCGCGCGTGACGGCGCGGCGAAAAGAAATTGCGGTTCGCGCAGCGCTGGGTGGGAGCCGCTGGAGAATCGTCCAAGAACAGTTGACCGAGAGTTTGCTGTTGACCCTGGCCGGCGGGGCGCTAGGAGCGTTGCTGGCGTGGATGAGTGTGCATTGGCTGACCTCTTTTCAGGGGGAGTTGCCGCATGCACAAGCGGTCCAAGTGGATGGCTGGGCGCTGGCGTTCACGGCGGGGCTCACGATCTTTTGCGGGGCATTCGCGGGATTGTTGCCGGCGCTGGCCGTCACGCGCAGCGAATTGGTTAGCCCACTGAAGGAGGATTCGCGGTCATTGTCGGGCGGAAAGAAACGGGCGACGCTGCGCAAGGTGATGCTGACGGCGGAAGTGGCGCTGACCGTCGTGCTTCTGATTGGCGGTGGATTGATGCTGAGGAGCTTCGCGCAACTGCGTTCGGTGGACGTGGGCTGTGCGACCTCCAACGTGTTAACCATGAGCTTGACACTGCCGGACGCCAAGTATCAGAAGGACACCAAGAAGGCGGAGTTTTTCGAAGAGTTGTTGGCGCATGTGCGGGCGATTCCCGGAGTGAGCCGAGCCGCAGTCGTGTCGGTCCTCCCCGGCGCGGGACATTTCATGGACAACACGTTCGGGATTGAAGGCGCGCCGCCGCTGCCGCCGGGGCAGGTCCGGGACGCGGTGGTGCGCGGCGCCGATTCGCTGTACTTCACCACCATGAACATTCCGTTGCGGCGCGGGCGTTTTTTCACCGACGCCGACCGGAGGCCAAGTGGAAACGCTATGGTCATTAGCGAGTCCCTGGCCAAGAAGTTTTTTCCTGATGCTGATCCCCTGGGGAAGCATCTGAAGATTGACTGGGAGGGGAGCCCACGATTTGAAATTGTGGGCATTGTGGGAGACGTGCTGTCTTACTTGGATCAGCCCGCGGAACCGACAATGTATCTGCCGATGAACTCAGGAAGATTCGATTATGGATCACTGGTAGTGAGGTCGAGCCGTGATGTGACCGCGCTGGCGTTGCCGATACAGAAAGCGATCGCGCGAATCGATGCGGATCTGGCGGTCAGCGATGTGCTGACAATGGACCAGTTGCTGGGGAAATCGACGGAGTCGGCGATGTTCGACGCGGTGTTGGTGTTGTTTTTCGCCGTGTTGGGACTAATCCTGGCGGCCATCGGGCTATATGGACTGCTGTCTTACCTGGGGACCGAACGCACCAACGAGATTGGACTGCGCATGGCGTTGGGGGCGCAGCCAAGCGAGGTGATGCGGATCATGTTTGTGGACGGGTTGCGGCCAACGGTGGTGGGGCTAGTGCTGGGCTTGTTTGCGGGAGGCGTGGGCGCGCAACTGATCCGCAGTTTGCTGTTTGGAGTGCAACCGCTGGATTGGAATATTTATGTCGTGGTTTCGGTGGTTGTGGTGGTTATTTCGATCGTTGCGTGTAGCTATCCGGCGTGGCGGGCGGCACGCGTGGACCCCATGACCGCGCTGCGCTGCGAATAGACAGCACTGCGTTCCTGAATCAGATTCGTATGTCGCCTATCGAGACTACACGGCGACGGGGGTGTCGACAATTCCTGCCAAGCCAAACACGCGCCGATAGCGCTCAATGTCCTCGGGATTGCCCAAGGCTTTCTGCAGATTGTCGGAGAGTTTGACCGCGGGGCGGCCATCGGCTTCGTTCAGCTTGCAAACGAAGTTGAGCGGGTCAAAGGAAGAATCGCCGCGCGGATTGCAATCACGAAAATCGTTGGTCAGCAGGGTGCCCCAACCAGCGCTGAAGCGGATACGGCGGCGCGGGTCCCATTTGCGAGCATCGAGAAAGTCGGCGGCTTCGCGGAAATCGGTGGGAGCGGCGCGATTGAGAATGGTGCCGCCAAAGTAGGCGTGCAGGCCCAGAATGTCGAATACGTCCAGCGCGTCCGAGGCGATGAACAGCTTGTGCTTGGGATCCCGCCCGCGTTGTTCAAGCCAAGTGATGTATTCGTCGCCGGCGATGTATGGATCCTTGCTGTCGGCGCGCTGGCCGGTCCAGGAAGCGACCCAGTCGGGGGCGTCGCGAAGGAACTGGGTGGTGCCGAAGGTGTCGGGCAGAAGGATCAGCAACTCGCCGCGATAAGTCTGCTGCCACAGTTCGAGTAGGCGGTATTGCGAGTTCTTCAGTTCTTCGTCGCTATTGGCCACAGCGGCCAGAGCCATGGGCAGCTCGTGCGCGTTCGTGCCGATGGCTTCCAAATCGTGCTTGTAAGCCAAGTAGGTGTTGGAAGTGCCTTTGAAAGTGGTGCCCAGCACGTCGCTCATGGCTTTGACGACGTACTCTTGCCAAAGAAAGCTGTGCCGGCGGCGAGTGCCGAAATCGCTGACGCTTAGGCCGGGAACGCCGCGCAGCCGAGCCATTTTTTCCCAGAGCCTGGTTTTGGCGCGGGCGTACAGGATGTCGAGCTCGAATTCACTAAGGAGCTTGAGGCTGGAGCGGGTGTACAGCTCGCTGACCGTGGAGAGGGCGTAGATCTCCCACATGGTGGTTTCGGTCCACAAGCCTTGGAAGGAGAGCGAGAACTGGCCGTCTTCGACCGAAAGCTCGTAGTCGGACAGACGGAAATCGCGTTCGAGCCACTCCAGAAACGCAGGTTCGAAAATGCCCAGGTGACCGTAGAAGGTATTGCCAGCGAGCCAGATCAACTCCGACTTATGGAAGCGGCGTGTCCGGGTCTGTTCGAGCTGCTCGCGAAGCTGGGCAACGTCAATGTGGTCGGCCAAACGAAGTTCGGGGGATCGATTGATCAGCGAGAAGGAAGCTTTGGTGCGCGGGAAGCACTTCCAGATGAACTGGAGCATCAACAGCTTGTAGAAATCGGTGTCCAGGAGGGACCGGGTAATGGGATCGATTTCCCAGTTGTGGTCGTGGGCGCGTCTAGAGAGGTTGATAATCATGAACAACTACTTTACCGCAGAACGGCGGCCAGACGAATACGGGCCAAGCAGTGGGGGCTGCGGTGTAAAGGGCGCGAAGGGATGGTGTGTCGAGCGATAGGAAGGGCCAGCGGTTGGCAAAGGGTCAGGCGGACGCGGTCAGCTTGCGGATCAGGTCCACTTCCTGCCCGCGGTAGGGGGCGCCATCGGTCCGGAAGATTTCATGGAACCACACCTTAGGCTGGTGATCGACGTAGGGCTTTTTCCAGGAATCCCAGGGGTACCAGGTTTGCGTTTTGCCCGCGACCAAGCCCCAATTGATCGCCGCGACTTCATATTTCTTGGCGATGGGCAGGATACCCTGAAAGGTGCTGCCTTGTGGCCGGGCCATGTACTCGGTGCAGAGAATGGGGCGATGGTATCTCTGTAGTTCGCGCAAGTGCTTCAAGAAATCGGCAGGGTCGCTGTAGTTGTGGAAAGAGATGACGTCGGACTGCTCCAGCTGAATCTTCTGTACGGCCTCGAGCTTTTCGAAGGAGGCCCAATCGCCATCCCAGAGACCGCTGGTGAGGGGTTGGGTGGGGCCAGCTTCGCGAGCCCATTCGAATACCTGAGGGAGCAGGGCGCGAACGCGTTCGACTTTATTGGGGAGTTCCTGCTTCTCGTAGCTGCCTTCGTTGGTGCCGCCAGGCTCGTTCCACACATCCCAGCCAAGGACGCGTGGGTCTTTAGCGAAGGCGCCAATCAAACCTTTGACGTAGGCTTCCAGGCGCGGGATTTGCGTGGGGTCGTTGAGCGCAGTCGCGCCGGGACTTTGCACCCAACCCGAATTGTGGACACCGGGACGAGGTACACGTTGTTTGCCCAGGTGCGGATAAGGGTCCCAACAAGAATCGAAGAGCACAAACAGGATGCGGATGTGGTGTTTGTTGGCGATGGTCAGAAAGGTGTCGATGCGCTGCTGAAACCCGGCGGCATCCTGCTGCCAGAGCAGGTCGTGGAGAAAGACGCGCATGGTGTTGAGGCCAATCGCCTCGGCCCAACCTAGTTCCAGGTCGATGCGCGTCGGGTCGAAGGTGTCTGCCTGCCACATTTCGAGTTGGTTGATGGCCGTGGCGGGAATGTAATTGCTGCCGACCAGCCAGGGTTGGCGGGCGTACCAATCATTGGCTTGTTGCTCGGTCCAGCGAGCCGTACCGGCCGGTGAAATTGCGGCGAAAAGAAGGCAGAAGAAAAAGGCGGCGACGGATTTGCACATGCCGAAGGGTCCCTGTCACACAAGACTACATCATTCCCGGTCCTGTGCGCAGGGACCATCGGCGCGGGATGAAGGCCGTCACGTAAGTTAGCTCGCCTTGGTAATGGCGCCACACGCAATGCGCGGCGGAGCGCCGCTGCCAGTGGCTCCCGCAACGGCATGGATGATAATGGCGGTGCCGCCGTTGCTGAAAACCGAATGGTCATCGGTGCCTAGGGTCACGTTCGGGGCGATGGTGCTGACGTGCGCGGTGCCGTCGGGTGAAACCATCAAGGAGAAATCAGGGATGTCTCCAGCGGGCTGACCGCTATGTGAATGCCCACCGCCATCGAAGTGGCCGCCCGAAGACTTGAAATCGGGAGGCTCGCATTTGGCGACCTGGTGAATGTGGATAGAGTGCTCGCCCGGCGGAAGATTCTTGATGTCCAAAGTGATTTTGACGCCGGGCGAAGCGGGTGAAAGCAACGCGGTGCCTACGCTTTGCCCTTGCGCGTTGATCAGATTGACGACGACAGGCTTACTAGTGGCCTGGGCATGGTGGTTCTGCGAGAAAGCGCCGGGGGAAAGGAACAAGAAGAGGGCCGCACAAACCAGAGTCTTCATTCGGATTCTCCTGTCGGATCGAAGTGGTCCTGGGATTCCGGGCTCCCGGAAGATGCATCGACCCAAGTTAGCAAGAATGAGAAGTGCGGTTGTCATCGGCTTGTAAAAGGAATGCAACGGTTTTGGCTTGGCGGAAAGTACAGAAAAACAATGAGATAGGTGGCAGGACGCGGGGCGGGTCAAATGAAGTTCGCGGCGGATTGCTACCCGAGGAGAACGTCGACGGCCAACTGGTCTACGGCAAGGGAGCTGTTGCTGAGGACGACGATGGCGCGGCGGCGGACGAGATCGACACCGAGGAAAGATCGGGAGCCACCTGTGCCTCCGTTGTGCCAGGCCATCTGGTAGCGGTCGGAAGTGCGGAGCATCCAACCAAGCCCAACCTGGCGGCCGGCGCGATTTGTGTCTGCGAGGGGTTGCAACATGGAAGGAAAGAGTGGAGGAGTGCCCGCCAGCGCGCAGGAGGCAAAGCGAAGCATGTCGGTCATGCAGGAGAGCAGCCCGCCGGCTCCGGACAGGGCGGTCATAATCCACACGGGAGTTGGCCGGAGGAGCCGGTTGTGAGGCTGGGCGACGAAGGATTGCTCTTGTGGTGGAACGTGAAAATAAGTGTGGGTGAGGCCGAGTGGACCGGTAACGCGCTGGGAGATTAGCGTGGCGAAATCCGTGTGCTCACGGGTAGCTAAGATGTTGCCAAGAAGGCCAGCACCCAAATTGGAATAGAGGAATTTGCCGCGCGCGAATGCTTTGCCCTTGAGGGTACCGAGATACGCCTCGAGGTTGCGTTGCGAGTAATTGGCATAGGGATTTTTCAGGTGCAGCAACAGATTCGACCACCAGGTGAAGCCGGAGGGCAGGCGGGGCAATCCAGAAGTGTGCGTGGCAAGTTCTTTGAGAGTGCGGTCGCCGATGCCGTCGGGAGGAACCGAGAGGAACTTGCTGAGCGGGTCATCGAGAGCGACAATGCCACGCGCGAGGGCGTCAGCCAGTGCCGCAGCGGTGAACAGTTTGGTGATGGAGCCAATTTCGAAAAGGGTTTGCTCGTCGACAAAGGGGCGGGCAGCATTCCCGCTAGTGCCCGCGGAGATACAGCGTGTGCCGTGTTGGTCGATGATGCCAGCGATGATGCCAACGGTTTGCTTCCGGAGGATACGCTCCTGCAAGAGCTTCTGAATCTGATCGCGGGTGGGGTCGGCAGTCTGTGGCATCCGACCGTCTCAAGCTAAAACCTGGCCAGTTCCTTGGCGGCGGTGAAGACTTTTTGGGCGTTGGGGAGGAACGCTTCCTCGAGAGTGGGGGCGTAGGGTACAGGCGTGTCGAGGGACGCGACGCGAACCAGTGGTCCATCGAGATCGTGAAAAGCCTTTTCGAAAAGGATGGCGGAAATTTCGCCCGCGATGCCACCGGCTTTGGTGTCTTCGTGAACCACCAGGCATTTGTTGGTCTTCTTCACGGAATTGAGAATGGTTTGTTCGTCGAGAGGCATGAGCGTGCGGAGGTCGATGACTTCGGCTTCGATGCCCTCCTTGGCCAGGGCATCGGCGGCTTCGAGAGAGACGTGCATCATGGCGGCGTAGGACAGAATGGTGAGGTGCTTGCCTTCGCGGCGGACGATAGCTTTGCCAAGAGGCACAGTGTAATCATCGGCGGGAAGTTCTTCCTTGATGCGGCGGTATAGGAATTTGTGTTCGAAGAAAAGGACGGGATTATTGTCGCGAATGCTGGCCTTGAGCAATCCCTTCGCGTCGTAAGGCGTCGAAGGGTAAACAATTTTAAAGCCAGGTGTGTGGAAGAAATACATTTCCGGGCTGAGCGAGTGGAACGGGCCGCCGTGAACGCCGCCGCCGGAAGGTCCGCGAACGACCATGGGCGCAGGAGCGTTCCAGAGATAGTGTCCCTTGGCGACGAAATTAGTGAGCTGATTGAAACAGCACACGATGAAATCGATGAACTGCATCTCGGCGATGGGGCGCAGGCCGAGGTAGCTCATGCCGCAGGCCGCGCCAATAATGGCGCTCTCGCTGATGGGCGTGTCGATGACCCGCTCCCAGCCGAATTTCTCGAGAAGACCTTCGCTGGTCTTGAACGCGCCGCCATAAACGCCGACGTCTTCGCCAATCAGGACCACGCGAGGGTCGGCGGCCATTTCTTCGAACATGGCTTGACGGATGGCTTCCAGAAAAGTGACGGGAGCCATAGTCACCGGCCCCTCTTCTTCGCGGACTTGATCGGGGCAGGCTTTTTGGCCACCGACTTCTTCATTGGCGAAAGCGCGCGCTTGGCCGCTAGTCTGGGCGGAGCAGTTTCCACCGGCTGTTTTGGCGGCGGCAAGACCGCGGGCTTTTCCGGGCTGGCGGCCGCCGGAACATCTCCGAAGTGAAGAGGAGCTTCGGTGTCGGAGGAGGAAACGCCGCGACCAAAACCTTCGACAGTCCAGACCGGCTCGACACAGGATTTCGGTGGGAGCAGTTCGTCGATAGGGCGCTCCCATTTGGGCTGAATATTGTGGCACTCCGGGCCGGTGCAGTAGACCCCTTGCGCGGCAGTTTCCGGCGGGGGCAGGGGAGAGTTTACGGCGAATTCGCGCTCCTTTTCGAGCAGCGCGTTGATTTTACCTTCGATTTCCTTTTTGCCTTTGGCGTCGAGAAGTTTTTCTTCGATCAGGAATTTCTCGTAGAGCGCAATAGGGTCGCGTTTTTCCCAGTAAGCGCGCTGGTCTTTGGGAATATATTCGGCGGGATCATGCTGAGCGTGGCCACGGCGGCGGAAAGTTTTGGCTTCGATGAGAATGGGGCCGTCCCCGGAGCGGGCGCGTTCGACAGCTTCCTTCGCGGTGTTGTAAACGGCGACGATGTCATTGCCATCGACAATGTAGCTGTCGATGCCATAAGCTTTCGCGCGATCGGCCAGATTTTCGAGCGGCACTTGGCGGCGCACCGGCGTGGAATACGCCCATAAATTGTTCTCCAGAACCAACACCAGCGCCGCTTTTTGCGAAGCGGCGAGATTCAATCCTTCGTGGAACACGCCAGTGGAGCTGCCACCGTCACCGATCCAGGTCATGGCCACAATTTTCTGGCCGAGGTAGCGGCCAGCCATGGCTACGCCAGTCATGACCGGGATAAGGTCGCCGAGCATGGAGATGGGCGAAACGATGTGAAGATTTTCCAAGTCCCCGAAGTGGCTGGTGCCGTCTTTGCCTTTGGTGGGCGAGGTGTACTTGGCCATGTGCTGGGTGAAAATGTCGCGCGGAGGAACACCTTTGACGAGCAAGGCGCCAATGTTGCGAATCATGGGAGCGAGCCAGTCACGCTTTTCCAAGGCATACGCGGTGCCAACGGAGATGGCTTCCTGGCCGAGGCTGGCGTACAGACCACCGACAATTTTGTTTTGCCGGAACAGGCGGGTCATGGTCTCTTCGACTTCGCGGTTGAGGCGCATGTAGTAGTACAGATCGAGGTATTGTTGGCGGGTAAGTTTTTGGGGGTTCGCGGGAGCTTCCGAAACAGGCATCGTGGCGTTTCTCCGAATCATTGGTCCGGGCATTCTATCTTACGTGGAATGCCGCGTGGTGGCTAATGCAGCGGCGCACGAGCGCGTCGTTACTAGGGTTCGACGCAGCGTGAAGTGATGAGCCTCGCAACCATTTTCGACAGATTCCTAAACATTCTGTCGACGGTCACGATGCGGCTAGGACCACCATAGGATTTACGCGTCCGGCGACCTCGCAGTACCCGATTACCGCAACTACAAAATGGCGCCCGATTTGATGACCTCAGAGTCCGCCAACATGGCCTTGTGGCATGTGTTGTGAGCTACGGTCGGCCGTGAATCCTGTCTCTCGGTCATGAAGCCGGGTCCAGGCCAGCAGCGCGAACGCACCCATAGTAAAAATGGAGACCAGTCCGCAGGTTCCTGTAATGTCGCGTACTCTCCAGAGGGCGCCAGTTGAATCGGACACAAGGGAGAGGTCTTTTTTCGGGATCAGCAGAAGAAGGTTGCCTGTTGCCGAAACTGCATAGAACAGCACGGCTTGGCGCCAGCTACTTAACGTTAGGGGCTCGGCGCCGTGCAGTGGTCGTCTCACATAGAGCGCAAAAAGCTGATAGAGAACGTAAACGACCACGAACCAACCGGCGAAGTTGCTCAAAGGAACGCCGAAGTAGGGTCCACCGTCGAGCCAGATCCACGCCTTAACCACGGTCGCCCAAACTGGCTCTTGCGAGAAGTCCCAAGCTATCATTAGAAAGCTAGCCACCAAAGGCGACAGTATAACCCTCGATCCTTCGAGCTCCATTCCTGTCGATCTGAGAATTATGCGGGCGAGCGTCCAAGACAGGTAAGCCATCCCGACATACGCTAGCCCCAGCAACACCGGAACGAAAAAGACTTTTGGCCCCATCACTCCCGTGAAGTAGTAACGTCCGAAAGGAAAACCGGTCATCACGCCCAAGTTCTCAAAGACATTCCCAACCAAGAGGCAAAGCCCAAAAAAAACGCACATGCCGCGCCAACCGTACGCCTTGGCAGCGTGAATCAAGGCGAACAGTGCTGGACAAACGACATGCAGCGCAACCACGGCCAGCATGGGGATTGGTCCTGGAAAGACCTGCAAGATTCTTGCTACAGCATACAGACCGATTAACGCCCAAAGTACAAGACTAAGTGCGGTCTCTCTTTTGGTTCTCAACAGCCTGGTCTCATTCATCGTACGTGTTCGCCCTGGTGCAATGTAGTTGCGCCAAACACGTACCGTAACACTGGAAGCTGCGTGACGGCTATGCCGAAACGGTGTGGGAAGGTGGCTAATGCAGTGACGCTGCGGGAAGCTTTGTCGCCACTGAGAGCACACAAAGGGCGCGGAGAAAAGTCCAGCTATATTGCCGGTGATTTGTGGATGAGCGAGCCAGGTTGGGGTTGGAATCGCCGTGAAGTTCGGGAGAGAATCCTGGTGGGAAGGAGCACTCCATGCGATTGGTGAATTGCGCGGTGGTGATCGGGCTGGTTTTTGCGGCGGGCCTTGGGGCCGACGAGCACCAGACCAAGGTCGATCAGATATTCAGCAGTTATGCCAAACCCAGCTCGCCAGGTTGCGCGGTGGGTGTGATTCGAGACGGACAATTCGTGTACCGCAAGGGTTATGGGATGGGCAGCATCGAATTGGGCGTGCCGCTCTCAGCGCAATCGGTTTTCTATATGGGGTCGGTGTCGAAACAATTCACCGCGGCCAGCGTGGTGTTGGCGGCGGAACAGGGTCTCCTTTCGCTGGACGATGATGTTCGAAAATACATTCCGGAAATTCCCGATTACGGCCATCCGATCACGTTGCGGCAAATGCTGCATCACACCAGCGGCTTCCGCGATTTTTTGACCTTGTTCGCGCTGGCCGGGCGCGACGTGTCCGAGATTCACTCGGAGGCGGAAATTCTGGATATGATCGCGCGGCAGAAAAATCTGAATAACGTTCCGGGAGAAGAATGGATCTACAGCAACACCAATTACTATTTGCTGGGCGTGGTGGTGCAACGCGCGACTCGGAAGCCGCTGGCGCAGTTTGCGGAAGAAAACATTTTCAGGCCGCTGGGTATGGCGCACACGCGATTTTATGACGATCATACCTTGGTGTTGCCCGGGCGCGTGGCCGCTTATGACCCCGGGAAGGATGGTAAGTTTCTCGTGGATTGGTCCACCGGCTACGACATCGTGGGGGCCGGCGGGCTAATGAGCACGGTGGACGACCTGCTGTTGTGGGACCGGAATTTTTACGAGAACAAGCTGGGCAAAGGGACACTGCTGAAGGAACTGCAGACCAAGGGTGTGTTGAACAATGGCAAGCAAATCAGCTACGCGCTGGGATTGGAAATAGCGACGTATGGCGGATTGCCGACCGTGTCGCATAACGGCGCGCTCTACGGATACCGAACGGCCATATTGCGGTTTCCGGAGCAACGCTTCACCGTGGTGTGCCTGTGCAACGTGAGTGACGCCGCAACACACAATCTGACGCGCCAGGTTGCGGACATTTATTTGGAGAAAGAGTTGCATGCGGAGGCGAGCACACCCGAGGCTGCGAACGGCGCCGGCTTTCCGGACCCGAGCGGCTTTGCCGGTAAATATCTGGACGGGCGCAAGCACTTCACTTACACGTTTTCCGTTTCGGACGGCCACTTGAGGGCATGGGGCGCGAACCTGCGGTGCATTGGTCCCAATCAATTCAAGGATCTGGGAACCGGCACGATTACGTTTGAGGGGTCCAATGGGGAAATGAAAGCGACGCTGGAGATGGATGGCGAGGCTTTTTTCGCCGGCAACCGCGTGGAAGCTCCGAAACTAAGCGAGGCTGACTTGGCAAGTTACACGGGCAGGTATACGAGTAGCGAATTGGACGCCACTTACAAATTGTCGCTGGAGAATGGCAACCTGATGCTTCGTAACGGTTGGAATCCTCCAGTAAATCTTGCGCCGCTGACCCACAACGAATTCGAGAGCGAAGAGCTAGGGGACATTGTTTTCCAGCGAGATGCCAGCCAGCAGATCATCGGACTGCACCTGTATGAGGTTAGTGCTCGGGGTATCGGATTTGATCGAGCCAAGTAAGACCCTGCAAGAGGGCTATGTCGAAACGGCGTGGGGAGTGACGCGCTTGATGAGTTCCTGGGCGTCGAAGGGGGCGCGGACCTTGGCGTCATTGTCGAAATAGACGAACACGTCGCGCGGTTTGCCTTGGGCAGCGGGCTTTTTGGTAATGCTTTCCACGGGAGGCAGGCCGCCGCTGGCCCACAACAGAACCCACTCCGCCCATTGATCGAGGGACTTGGCGTCGTAGCCGCTGGCGTACAGCACTTCGGAACCATGCAGTCGGCAATACATAAATTCCGAAGTGACATCGGTGATTCGGGGCCACTCGACAGTATCGGCGCAAACGATGGCCACGTCATGTTTGCGCAGCAGTTCGACAAATTCGGGAATGGCGAAACTCTTGTTGCGAATTTCGATGGCGTGACGGAGCTTGCGGTTGGGGTCCACCTCCTCAAAGGAAGCGCGCTTGCTCATCCACTTGTCATGATTTGAGGCTTGATACTTGGCGGCGCCGGTGTCGTGCGGGAGCATTCTGAGGAAATTTTCCATGAGCTCCGGGTCGTACTTGAAACTTGGGGGAAATTGCCACAGAAACGGGCCAAGCTTATCGGCGAGGAGCAAAACGCCGGAGGCCAGAAAATTGGCCACCGGGGCTTCGACGTCCCGCAATCGCTGAATGTGGGTGATGTAGCGCGGTCCCTTAACCGAAAACCTAAAGTCAGGTGGCGTGGCGGCGTACCAACTCTGAAAGCTAGTGGGACGCTGCAGGGAATAGAACGTGCCGTTGATTTCCAGAGAAGTGAGCTTGCTGGAGGCGTACTCGAGTTCCTGGCGTTGCGGCAGTTTCGGCGGATAAAAAACGCCGCGCCAGGGCGTGTACCGCCAGCCGGAAATACCAATGCGAATTTGGCCAGTTTTGGGCATATCCACCAAAGGGCAGCGGACAAGATTGCTTTATTTGCCATGCTAAAGGCAATAGGGAACAGGCGTTACAAGGTGACTCGCGACCATTCGACCGAGCCCGGGTTCACAATCCAAGCGCGAAACTTTTGCGGGGGCCAGAACGTAAAAGGTGAATGCGGATGGGAGTACAGCCTTGCGGATAGCTAGCGCGGTTTTGTTCATCTGTGTTTGTGCCAGTGGGAGCATCGCGCAGCAGAATGCGCCACAGCCAGCAAGCTCGCCGAACCCCACGGCTCCAGTGATCCGGGTATCGTCCCAGTTGGTGGTTCTGGATGTCATGGTGAAGAACAAAAAGACCGAGGTTCCGATCGACAAACTGGAGGCGAAAGATTTTTCCGTTGAGGAAGATGGACAACCGCAACACATCACCACTTTCAGCCGCGATCTGTTACCGCTATCGGTCGTTTTTCTGTTCGACCTGACGGATACGGTGCGGCCGATTCTGAAGCCGTTGGCGGAGGGGGCGTTCGAGATACTCGGGCATCTGAAGCCGCAGGATCAGATGGCAATTATGGTGTTTTCGTCGCACACAGACTTGCTGCAGGACTTCACCACGGACCGGTCGCTGGCCGCAGCTGCCATTGAGAAAGCGGCGAATATGAAGAGCGGCGAAGGCACCTTCATTCACGAGGATATGTACGAGGCAGTGGAGCAGGCCATGAAATCGACGCCGACAGACAGCCGCCGAGTGCTGGTGTGGCTGACCGATGGAACCGCGAATGTGGAGAATTCCTTCACGCAAAAAGCCATCGGGCAAGGGGCGCCCGCACGCTTGCACACCAAAGAGGAGTCAACCACCAAGCTTTTGCAGTCAGACGTGGTAGTGTCCGCACTGATCGACCGGTCGCCGGCCACGGACGCGGTCATTGCCGCGGCGGACGTGACACCTTTCGCCTTCATTTTCGGGGCTCGTACCGGGGACATCAACCACTATGCGGAGATGACCGGCGGGCCAGTGCTCAAGACCAGCAAGAAGGAAGTAGCGGCCAGGCTGGCAGAGCTGATTGACGAACTTCGGGCGCGCTACACCATGGGTTACGTGCCAACGGGTTCGAAGCCGGCGGGAACATTTTGTAAGACGGACGTGACACTCACGGCCGCAGCATACAAAGAACACGCTGGGCTACGAAAGGGTGACGTAGTGGTGCGGGCGAGACGGGGCTATTACCGCGTAGGTGAATAGCGTCGCAGATGCTGCTGTTGCGGCGAGTTTAGGCGCGCCGCATTGGGGTCAGGAGCTGAGCTAGGACGCCAACGCGTTCAGGGTCGATTCCAGAGTTTCGCGGGACAATGCACGAGGGTCGCGGCCCAGAAGGTCCGCGAGATGATGGCTGAGGCAGAGTTTCACTTCCTTCAGTGATATAGCGCGTTGCAACAGTTTTTCCAGCGATGTGGCTTTGCGATCGGCGATGCCACACGGAACAATCAAATCGAAATAACGCAGATCCGTACAGACGTTGTAGGCGAAACCGTGCGAGGTGACCCAGCGGCTGAGGTGAACGCCGATGGCGGCAAGCTTTTCCTCGGCAGGCTCGGTCTGAGCTGAACGGCTGGGCTGGTGCAGTGCGGCTGTATTCGAATCAGAAACACCCCGAGTGGATTGCACCCAAATCCCGGTTTTGCCGGGCACGCGATAAGCGGTAACGCCAAAGTCGGCCGAGGCGCGAATCATGGCTTCTTCCAGGGTGCGGACGTACCAGCCCACGTCGCGTTTGATTTCCGCGAGATTCAGGATGGGGTAGCCGACGATCTGGCCCGGACCGTGGTAGGTGATGTCGCCACCACGATTGGTGGAGTGCAACTCGACATTTTTCTGTCGGAGGACGTGTTCGGAGGCAAGCAGATTGGAGCGATTGGCGTTGCGGCCCAAGGTGATCACATGTGGATGTTCACAAAAAAGGAGCGCGTCACCCATGGCATTGGCTTTCCGGGCGGCCACCAGGCGCTGCTGGAGGGCGTAGGCATCCGTGTAAGAGATCAGGCCGAGATCGGTGATGAGCAAAGCGTTCAAAATCGAAAGTCGGGAGTTCAAAATCTGGTCAACAGCGAAGGCGCACGTAGTTGAGTGCTTTGAACTATTTTTCTCGGTTTAATCGCTCCCGCAGGTTTTCTACAACCAGACCCACAAGCGCGTACGTAACCACATTTGCGACCACAGCTCCATAGAGACTAATGGAATAATGCGAACCGACAATGGCAACGGGGCAGGTTAACCGAACAAAAGCGGACACCATCGGTTCCACGGGATGGTCTTTGCTTGCCACAAGAAAATAAGCAGCCCAACCGCTCGCAACGAGAAAACCCGCAGTCGCCCACATTGCAATTCGGTAGCTCATGGCGTCGCGCCTCCCGCTGCTCTGGTCCGATAATCTCACAATGTCCTAGGTCTGTCAGCCGATACCATTCAAGAACGGCGAGAAACCAGTCCTTCAGTTCGCCTGTTCAACTTCAGAGTGGAACTGCCTTTCTCACACGTTAATCTGCAGACCCCGGACGGAGGCGAACGCGTCGCCCATGGCTTCCCAAACCGTGGGATGGGCGTGGACCATAGTCATCATGTCGTCGATGGTGCCTTCCAGTTTCAGCACCGCGGCGGCTTCCGAAAGAATTTCTGTAGCCAGCGGGCCGATGATGTGGATGCCCAGGACTTCGCCGAACTTTTCGTCGGAAACCACTTTGATGAAGCCGCCATGGTTGCCGAGGATGGTGGCTTTGCTGTTGCCCACGAACGGGAATTTGCCGGTTTTCACCGAGTAACCCGCCTCTTTGGCCTGCTTCTCGGTAAGGCCGATGGAGCCGATCTGCGGCTCGCAATAGGTGGCGTTAGGAATGCGGGTCTTGAGCAGCTTTTGCGTGGGAATTCCCTTGATGTGGGTGACCGCGATGATGCCTTCCATCATAGCCGCATGGGCCAGAAGTGGCATGCCGGCAACGATGTCGCCCACTGCGTACAGGCCGGGCTCGGCTGTCTGGAAGTGCTCGTCCACATGGACAAAACCGCGCTCGACCTGGGCTTTGGACTTTTCCAGCCCGCAGTTTTCAGTAAGCGGTTTGCGGCCGACCGCCAGAAGCAGTTTTTCGCCCTGCAAAGTCTGCGCCTTACCGGCTTTGTCCTTGAACGAAACAGTGACGCATTTCGCTTCTTTCTTGATTCCTTCGACGCTGCAATTGGTGAAGATGCTGATGCCCTTTTTCTTGAAGGCTTTTTCGAGCTCGGCAGAAATTTCCTCGTCTTCCAGGGGAACGGCGCGCGGGAGAGCCTCGAGGATGGTCACCTGGGTGCCAAAGGAGTTGTAAATGGAAGCGAACTCGACACCCACAGCGCCGGCGCCAACGACAATCAGGCTCTTGGGGATATCCGGCAATTCCAGAATGGAACGGTTGGTCAGAATTTGTTTGTGGTCCGGTTCAATATTGGGAAGTGACTTCGCCTCCGAGCCGCTCACCAGCAGGATGTTGCCGGCTTCAATCGTGGATTTCTTGCCGTCCTTTTCGACGGAAACTTTTCCGGGACCGTCGTACCGGCCCCAGCCCTGCACCCAATCGACCTTGTTCTTCTTGAACAGGAACTCAATGCCTTTTGCGTGCTTGGTGACGATTTTGTTTTTGCGGGTGAGGATGTTGGACCAATTCACCTTCAAGCCGGATACTTCGAATCCCAATTCGGCGCCATTCTTGAAGTGATCGTACACATCGGCGTGATGCAGAAGAACCTTGGTGGGAATACAGCCGACGTGGAGACAGGTGCCGCCAAGAAATGGATCTTTCTCGATCACCACAGTTTTTAGGCCGAGTTCGCCGGCACGAATGGCAGAGACATAGCCGCCGGGACCACTGCCGATAATCGCAACGTCGTATTTCGCCACGCGTATCTCCCTTCACGATGAACACGCCATCGCGCCAAACCAGCACAAGCAGCCGCAAACAGGCACAAGACTGGTTGGATGCCACGCGACAGCGTACGGGTAAAAGCCTGGTGGGGCAAGACCGAACCCAGCAAGAAATCGATTGTAGCAGCGTAACGCTACCAGGGGCAATGAAAGGAGAGACAGAGGGATTCGATTTCGGGACTGGTGTGAGCGTTCGTCCTTATGTGTTACTGTACAGTACTATATCCTATTAATTTAACTTTTGCTTGCATCTATTACTTCAGTGCTATATACCCAAGCTAAACTCCTATTTCAGGCAAAAACCACGGGAAGAAACAAGACGGAGGCCGCAATGTCAGGTAGGGACGCAGTTCGCTGGTATTGCACTAATCGAGATTGTAACTGGTCATTCGTGGGAACCACGGCCATCGAGGGCCAAGCGCCGCCGCGCTGCGTATGCGGCAGAACCATGCGGCGGGGAGACGTGATTCCCGCACTTCACTATTTGGACTTCTTGCGAGAAGACGTAAGCCAAGAAAAAGTGCTGGGAGCTGAGAAAGAGTGAGCGGCCATGCGCGCCACAAGAGTCGAATTGGTGCATGGACGCGCGCAGGTGCCGTTGGTGATACGGGTGCGATTCGAAAAGACTTTCTTCGGGCTGGGCGCGTTCGCGGCGTTGGTGTTGTTGCTGGGCGGCGGGTATCTGATGGCCGAGGCGCTGTTGGACCCGGTGGGCGCATCGGATGCCGCTGTGTTAGTGGCCGGATTTGCGCTGGCGCTCTCCAGCTTTTTGCTGGTGTACTTCGTGTGGCCGCGGGGCCGGTTAGAACTGGCCAAGCAAGAACGCGAACGCCTGAGCGAACAGGAAAAATGGAACCAGCCGGCGTTCGCCAGGTACGGAGATACGGGGCACCCGCGCATTCCGGCGAATTCGCCGTTGAGAGAAGAAAAACACGCGCCTGGTCCGATGTGCAGGGTCAACCGCGCGCAGCCGCAGCGAAATAATTCTTCTCCAGAAGAATACGATGGTGGCGCTCGTGTCCGGCAATAATGAAAGCCAGCGCGAAAACACTGATCTCTTTTTGGCTGGCAGTGCCGCGACGATGCCAAGCGTCCTGATCGAGGGAGCGAATCATGCAAACGGTGGATTGGCGAACCGCGGAGAACTCCTCGAGCAGGTCGCAAAGTTTGCGGGAGGAAAAGTTGCCGTTTTTGACGTAGCCCTCTTGTTCAAATCCGGGTAAGGGAGTCTGATCGCCGCGGGCGATTCGCAGCAAGCGGTAAGCAAAAATGCGCTCGGCATCGATGACGTGCCCCAGCACTTCTTTGATGGACCATTTCCCGGGGGCGTAGCGAAATTCCGCTTGTTCTTCGGAAAGCCCGGAAAGCCGCTCGACCAGTTCGCGCCGTTGCTCCTGCAAAATCTCCAAAAAATCGCCACTGGGAACCAGGTCGATGTATTTTCCATAGTACAGGGCATACTCGCCATGTTGCGGCCGTTTCTGTGTCATGATGCCTTACCTCCGGGCGAACTGGGATCAAAATTATAACGCGAATCGCGGCGGCAGGGAGAGGCCGCAGAAGCGCAGGACAAAACGAATGAGCGGGTTGAATCACGGCAGCATGCGTGTGGCTTTTCAGGGCGAACGGGGAGCATTTAGCGAAGCGGCCGCAGTCCAATTGCTGGGGGAGAAAATTCAAACCGTTCCGCGCGCAACATTCGAGGCAACGTTTCGCGCCATTGCAGAGGGCGCTGCGGATGCACTGCTGGTGCCGGTGGAGAACACCCTGGCGGGCTCGGTAGTGCGAGTTTATGATCTGCTGCTGCACAGTCCCCTGGAAATTTGCGGCGAGACCATTCTGCCGATCGAACATCATCTGGTGGGCTGCCCGGGCGCAACTTTCGCCGACATTCGCGCGGTGGCTTCGCATCCGATGGCACTGGCTCAGTGCGAGCGATTCTTCGAAACTCATCCCGGGCTGAAACGCGTGCCGGCGGAAGACACGGCCGGAAGTGTGCGGGAGATGATTGGCAAAGGCGACAAAAGCTGCGCGGCCATAGCGGGCCGCCGCGCTGCGGAGCACTACGGCGCAATTATTTTGCAGCAAGGCATTCAGGACGACGCGGAGAACTTCACGCGATTCGTGTTGCTGCTGCCGCCGGAAGAAGCGCAGCGGTTTCGCGGGCGGGATGCAAAGAAAATGTCCCTGGCGATGCGGCTGGCGCACCGGCCGGGGGCGCTGCTGGCGTCGTTGGAACCCTTTGCCAGAAACCGCGTCAATTTGCTGAAGATCGAAAGCCGGCCCATTCACGGGAAGCCGTTCGAATACCAGTTTTATGTGGATGTAGAAGCAGACGAGAAGGAGCAACTGGAGAAGCCGTTGGAGGAATTGCGGGGCGCCACCAGCGATTTGCGGGTGTTGGGGCTATATGCCGCGGCGAAGCGCTGAGGCCGCACATATGGCCGAGCAGAAGTTCACAAACACGACTTGTTCGCGAGCACGCTGGGCTTCGCGTTTTCAGGTGGGTGCCCTGCGCGAATCGGCTGGTTTGTAAACCAAGACTAGCTCGGCGGTCTACGCCTGAAGGCCGCGTTTTCTATTCAACGACTTTGGCTTTGGCGCCGGTGATCTTGAACTTGAACCAGGCGGTGCCGTCGGGATAGGCAGTGTCGCGAATTTCTGCGCTGTGCTCCACGTTGGGACCGATGGTGCCGGACATGGTGCCGTGATTCTCCACGAGCAGGTGATTGTCGGCAGCAATGTAGTCGGTCTGATAAGTGATGTCGGTATAAGTGAATGTGTTGGATTTGTTGGTCAAGGTGACCAGCCAAACGGCAGTGGTGCCCATGGAGTCCTTCTGCATGTTGGCCCGCTCAATCTTCAAATCCTTGATCGGATCAGCCTTGGAGAGGTCCGCCACGGCAGCCTGGACATTTCCTTTCGCCGGCCCTTTGTTGAGAGCGCGGAAAGCAACCACAGCGATAACCACGGCGATCACGATGAACAGCGCAATCCAACCCTTGTGTAACTCTAATTCCTTATCTTCTTTTGGACCCTCAAACATTTGCTTCGCCTCCATTCCGGGGCGCGCGGCCTCACTTCGACGAACGGCGAACTGGGACGCGCGACGCCGCAATTAAAACGAACCGCTGCCGGACACTGAGTGCGTGGCCCGAGAGTCCGGCGAACTAGCTTGACCCTACACGCAAAGATGGTTTCGAGCAACCTCCCATCCCCCGGTGAAGTTGTTTGTGGCCGAGCGCCTCCATAAACAAAACCTATTTGCCGGCGGCAGCGGGTCTTACCGCTGGCGCCAAATCCGGCGGCGGCCCAATGTTGTCCGGCAATTTGCCGTTCAAGGCATCGAGAAACGCCAGAAGCTCATCGCGCTCATCAAAACTAAGAGTGTCGAGCGAGTGGATCTCCTTGTCGAGATGCGGGTTCCAGTTGCCGCCGCCGATGTAATGCGCCAACGCATCCTTTACCGAAGGGAAACTGCCGTCGTGCATGTAGCGGCCGCGATTGGCTAAGTTGCGGAGACTGGGCGTCTTGAAACAGCCCATGTCGGCATCGACTTTGGTGATGGCGTAACGACCGAGGTCGTTCAGTTCTCCCCGCGTATCCGCACCTACTCCCAGGTTGTGGAACTTATTGTCGGTGAAGAGCGCGTAATCCTTGCCGATGGTGTGGCAAACCTCGCAGTCACCTTTTTTGGAACTGATGAAGATTTTCAGGCCGCGCTGAGCTTGCGGGGACATGGCCCGGAAGTCATGCCCGTAATAGAAGCGATCGAATGGCGAGTCGCCGGCAATGACGGTACGCTCAAAAGAAGCAATGGATTTGATGACCATTTCGATGGAGATTTGGTCAGTGCCCCAAGCGTTCTTGAATAAAGCGGGATATTTGGCGTCGGCTTGCAGACGTTTCACCGCGCCATCGAGGCTGTGCGCCATTTCCACCGGATTAGTGATAGGACCTTTGGCTTGCTCTTCGAGACTGGGTGCGCGGCCGTCCCAGAATTGCTCAGTGTAGTAGGCGGAATTGATTACCGTGGGCGCATGGCGAGTGCCGGTCTTTTGGCCCACACCTACGGAGACCGGGCGACGGTCAGAGAAGGCAAACTCGGGCGCATGGCACGAGGCGCAAGAAATGGTGCCGTCTACCGAGAGGGCAGGATCGTAGTAGAGACGGCGGCCTAGGGCGATGGTGCCCTCGGTGGGGGGATTGTCTGGCGGAATCGGTACTGGAGGAAGGCCCAGAGGTGCTTTGATTTCAACCGGCTTGCCTACGGGCTGGATCGAAGAAGCGTACTGGGCGTGAGCGGCAGGGGCAAGAGCGGCCAGACAAAGGACCCCAAGAGCGAGCGCGGCGAAACCAGGGACACGCGCAGCAGATTTCATGAGGAGGGGTCCTCCGTGGCAGAAGGTAGCAGGCCGTGAACAAGGGCTCAGTGATGTAAGACACACAACGCGAGTGGCCGCCCACTTCTCTGCTCAACTGCTCTGGTGCGATTGGGGGGCCAGCTTTTGACCTCATTGGCCCTGTAAACGCAAGACCATCCGCGGTCAGGCCAATGGACTGCGTATGAGACACGCGGAGCCTTGGGGCGCCAGCGGACGGGTTGGGCACCACCAAGGCTCAGGGAGCAAGGCGGGTTGCCGCGGCGAGACCTAGCAGTAGCTGCAAGCTTCGTCGCCACGCATATTGGGAGACATGTCGCCAGTGATACGGCGGAGGCGGCGACCCAGACGTTCCGCCAGTTGATGACGAGCGCGCCACAGGCGAGCTTTCAGCGTGTTTTCGGTAACGCCCAGCTTCTTGGCAGCTTCCCCAGTGGAGTAGCCCTGCACTTCGCGCAGCACAAAAGCAGTGCGCAGAAGCGGGGAAAGTTCGTCGAGATTTTCGTTGATCATCTCGCGAATCTCCGTGCCGGCGTAGAGTTGCTCCGGATCGGGACCATCGTCGGCGAAACGCTCGGCCGATGGCAATTCGTCCTCGTGGTGCGTTTCGTCCAGTGACACGGCCGGACGCGCCTTGGCGCTGCGACGCTTCATCAGCGCGGCGTTGATGACGATGCGCGTCAACCAAGTGGAGAATTGCGAGCGGCCTTCGAAGCGCTTGAGATTGCGGTAGGCCGAAAGCAGCCCGTCCTGCAGAGCGTCCTCAGCATCTTCAGCGTTCCCCAGCACGCGGAGCGCGGTTTGGAACAGCGGGCGGTGGTAGCGACGAAACAGGGTTTCGATCGCCTGAGCATCCCCGCGCTGACCCGCGCGGATCAGCTTGTCTTCGCTAACTTGTGAAGTATTCACGACTTGCGTTGCCATTTGCTCCCCCCGTGTAGACCCATAAGAGTCCATAAGACGAAAAAAGTTACAATAAGGTTTCCTTGTCAGTGCACTGGTACACTCCCGCCACTCATCTTCGGCCGCTTCAATAGAAAGAACAGCGGAATGATGGCGAAGAAGATGACCCCCAAGAGTTTGAAATCGTCGAGAAATGAAAGCATGGCGGCCTGGCGCTGGATCATGCCGTAAATCATGCCCTCGGCGCGCATGGCGGCATTCGCCGCAGAAGAGCCGGATACCGTGAAACTGGTAGTCAGGGCAGCGACCATGTCGCGGTACGCGCCGTTGTAGTTGTTGGCGTGTTCGCCCAGTTGCGCCATGTGAAATTGGGTCCGGCGCTCCAGCAGCGTGGTAACCGAAGCGATCCCCACGCTGGCGCCTATATTGCGCGCAAGATTGATGATGCCGGTGCCCATATTGGTCAGTTCCCGCGGCACATAAGCGAACGCGGAAACGTTGATGGGGATAAACAGAAACGCGAGGCCGAAACTCTGCAGCATACGGCCTAGCACAGCGTGACGGTAATCTATACCCAGATTCCAACCGGCCATCACAAACAGGGAGAAGGCCGAAACGGTACAGCCAAAACAGATCAGCCAACGCGTGTCCACCTTCGATACCAATGTGCCCACCACCGGCATCATTAGCATGATCACCGCACCCCCGGGCGAAAGCGCCAGGCCGGCCAGTTCCGCGGGGTAGCCGAGCAATTCCTGCAACAGTTGCGGAATCAATACGGTGCTGGAGTACAGCACAAATCCCAAGAAGAACATGGCCGTGGTGGCGATGGCGAAATTGCGGTTCTTGAGCATGCGGAAATCGACCACCGGATCTTTGGCGCGCAGCTCCCAGAGGATTCCGGCGATCACTCCAATCAACATAGTGACGGCGAAGAAGCGGATGAAGTTTGAGGCGAACCAGTCTTCGCGCTGGCCCTTGTCCAGGATGATTTGCATGCTGCCCAGGCCCAGACTGATGAGACCGAGGCCAATGTAGTCGACGCGAAAACCTTCCTTAAGATTCACGCGTTTCATGAACGGCGGATCGGAAACCAAGAAATAGGTGAGCGTCAGCGACAGCAGGCCAACCGGCACGTTGATGTAGAAAATCCAGCGCCAGGAGTAGTTGTCGGTGATCCAGCCGCCCAGCCACGGCCCGATGGTGGGAGCCACAACCACGGCGATTCCATACACCGCGAAGGCCATGCCGCGTTTGCTGATCGGGAAGGTATCGTTCAGGATGGCTTGTTCGCTGGGCTGCAGACCGCCGCCGCCGACACCTTGCAGAATGCGAAACAAAACCAACATGCCAAGGCTGGCGGCGAAACCGCAAAGGAACGAACTCAGAGTGAAAATCACCACACAAGCCATGTAGAACCGCTTGCGGCCAACGACAGAAGAAAGCCACCCGGACAGCGGCAGGATGATCGCATTGGAAACCAGGTAGGAGGTGAGTACCCACGTGGACTCGTCGGCGCTGGCGGACAGATTACCGGCGATATGCGGCAGCGCCACGTTCGCGATAGAAGTATCCAGCACTTCCATGAAGGTGGCGAGCGTCACGGTAACGGCGATCACCCAGGGGTTGATCGAGCCATCCGGCATCCGCAGCTTCGATTGGAGTCTCTGCAACATAGGCCGCTACAACGTCTCCCTTAGTTGGTAATTACAGTAGCTTCCACATTCATGCCCGGGCGCAATACTGCAACTTCCGGGGAAATGGGGTCCAGTACGATCTTTACGGGAATGCGCTGAACCACTTTTACGTAGTTTCCCGTGGCGTTTTCAGGCGGAAGAAGGCTGAGCACCGCTCCGGTCGCACCGGCAATGGAATCGACATGGCCGGTGAACGTTTTTCCGTAAGTGTCCACCTTGATATACGCCTTCTGCCCGGGCTTCATATCGCGCAACTGGGTTTCTTTGAAATTGGCGGTGACCCACACGTTCTGCAAAGGCACCACCACCAACAAACCTTGGCCCTGCTGCACAATCTGGCCGGGCTCTACGGATTTGTGCGTGGCCACGCCATCCACGGGAGCCACAATGTTGCAGTAGCTGAGATTCAGTTCCGCGGCAGCCAATGCGGCGCGCGCACTGTCCACGCGAGCCAGCTTGGCCTTGGCATCCGCCGAACGCATGTCGATGCTGCGGCGGTTGGCGCGCGCGGCGTTCACTTCAGCTTTGGCGCTTTGCACCCGAGCTTTTGCGGCGCTGAGTTGCGCAAGGGTGATGTCGATGTTGCGCTTCGCTTGAGCAAGGCGCTGCTCGTCGGCAGCCAGCGCGCTGGCTGTGGCGTCAGCATTGGCTTTTGCGGCGTCGTATTGTTGTTTGGAAATTTCACCTTTTTCCATTAGCGGGCCATAGCGCTCCAGATCGGCTTTAGCGAGTTGCGCGTTGGCGCGGCTGCGCGCGATGTTCGCCTCGGCCACGGCGAGATCCGCGGTTTGCGCCTGCTCGTGCGTAGCTTGCGCGCGGGCCAGATCCGCTTCCGCCCCGGCGAGTTGTGCATCGGCGCTATCGGTTGTGCTCACCACGGTTTCCGAGGTGCGCGGCACATCCACTCCCGCAGAGCGGGCCTCCTGTTCGGCCAGGGCAACAGTGGCCTTGGCTTGATCGACGGCAGCTTGGTAATCCGCAGGATCAATCTGCACGATCACTTGTCCGGCCTTTACCTGCTGATTGTCGTCGATCAGCACCTTGGCCACGCGGCCATAAATCTTGGAGGCAACCGGAGTGATGTGGCCGTCGACCTGTGCGTCGTCGGTGGATTCCCGATTGTGGAAGTACAGATACAGCCCGAGGGCAGCGAGCAGTACCACGGCAGCGGCAATGGCCAGGCCACGGCGGAGCTTTGGGCTGGCCAGTGGCTTGGGCGCTTCCGGCTTGGATAGTTCCGGGAGCGAAGCGGGTTTTGCCGCTGTCGCATTTTCGAGTCCAACATCGATTTCCACACTCATCGGATCCTCATTTCACTTCGAGTAGGTCTTTTCCATCTGACCGACGGCTCGGGCATAGTCTGCACGGGCCTGGTTGAAGCGATACAGCGCGGCAATCTGGTTGTCATTAGCCCGGGACAACGAATCCTGCGCGGAAATCACTTCGATGTTGTCGGCCACCCCGGCCTGAAAGCGATCGCGGGCTTGCACCACTTCTTCTTTAGCCAACTGCACGCCCAGATTGGCGACTTGCACCTCGTTGCGAGCCGATTGCAGATTCAGCAAAGAGGTCTTCACCTCCAGAGCAATCTGGTTGCGCAGGTCGTCTTTCTGCTGCTGAATTTTCAGCAGCTCCAAATTGGCCCCGGAGACTTGCGCGCGAATGCGGCCACTGGTGAAGATCGGCATGTTCACCGAAGCTTGGTATTGATACTGGGGAATGCCGTTGCTGATGCTGGTTCCCAGGTAATCCCAGTAGCCAGCGAAACTAAGCGAAGGCACGCGCTGGTATTCCGTGGCTTGCTTCTCGAATTTCTGCGCCTTTTCTTCCGCCAGGATCGCTTTCCATTCCTGGCGCGTAACCAAAGCTTGATCGATGCTCTGATCCACCTCGGGTTGCGGTGTTTCGAAGTAGCTCAGCGAGTCGGCCAGTTCCAGCTTCTGACGCGGATCGAGATTGAGCAGCTTGCTGAGGCCGAACAGCGACGCGTCGCGATCGTTTTCCGCTTCGATCAGCCGCTGCTTTTCGTTTTGCAATTCCACATTGGCGCGCAGCGTGTCAATCCCCGTGCCCACACCTTGCTTTTGCAGGTCCGCGGCCTGATCGTACAGCGCTTGCGCCAACTCTACGCGGGACTGCGAAGCTTGCACGTCGGCCACGGCCCGCAGCGTGCCGATGTATTGCGAGACAACCAGCAAGATCACTTGCTCGCGAGTCGACAAGCTGTTGGCGTTGGCAGCGGTTACATTCGCGCGCGACGCTTGATAACGCTTCCACAACGAAAGATCGAAGATGCTGCTGTTGAAGCTGGGCCCGGCCGAGAAAATCTGGTACGGGCCGATGTGGCCCGGCAGCAACTCCCCGGGCACGAGTGGCTTCCCTCCAAATTCGGCTTGCAGATTCACGCGATTAGCGGAATCGGCCACGGCGAAATTGGCTTGCGGCAGCAGCGCGGAACGGGAAATGTTCTTTTGCTGCACACTTTCCGCCGCGCTCAACACGGCAATTTGTTCCTGCGGATTTTGCTTCAGCGCCAAGGTGACAGCTTGCTCGAGGCTCAAACGCAAAGTTCCGCCGGCTGGAAGCGCCGCAGATTTTTCCTGTGCCGGCGCAATCACCGGAATCAGCAGCAGGCTGAAAAAACCAATGTAGAAAATGATCGAAGCGCCTTTGGGCTTCTTGGAAGCTTTCTCGGACGACTCGTCGGCCTTGGAAATCTCCTCGACGATGGCCTGATTGAGGCAACCCTCGGCCTGCAGTTGGGCGCCATGGAGGTGCATTTCCCGGAGCAGCATCTTGCCGGCATTGTCGATGAAACTTACGCCGCAAAGGTTGACGACGAACTTCTGTTTGGGCGACGCCGCGCACAGTTCCCGCCAGCACTGTTCGACCGTGGCCACGGAAGAGCCAGCCATGCGGCCCTCGACGGAGATAATGGTCTTGGAGCGTCTCGTTTCAGTCGAAATCCTAAGCATAAGGCCTTCTAACAGTTACACTGAGAGGAAGCAAGAAGTGGGCCAATGAACCAGTGTTCACAGTTCTTAGGTAAGCTGTTGTTAAATAGTCGCTTAGGACACTATAGGAGAGGCTTGGCAGTTTGTCAATTGCCAATAAATAAGCAATTGATCATATCATAGCACCGATCAATATGTCCATATTTGGGCAGGCGCAGAGCAAACTGCGGTCCACAAACCTGGCTGTTCCGTGGTGGTTAGCGGTCGTTAGAAGTTCAGCTTAAGAGCCAACTGGCATTGCCTTGGGCCAACGTTGAGATAGTTGATGACGCCGAAATTGGGATCGCCCACGTTCGTGTCGGGCGTGCCAAAGACCGGGTGGTTGAAAGCGTTCTGGGCCTCAAGGCGCAGTTCCAGCTTCACGTTTTCACGACTGGGCACTAGTCCAAATTCCTTGGCGATGGACAAGTTGGCGGCGAAATAGAAAGGACTCCGGATGGAGCCGAGTGCCCGAGGTGCGTTACCCAAGGTGAACGCCGCGGGTATCTGAAAGACGTCCGGGTTGGCGAAATAATTGTTGACCCAATTGCCGTCGCCACCTCCGGTGCGCTTCGGCGTGCCTACGAGATCGGGGCGCTGGGGCCCGTAGGTCGGTATCGGACTTCCACCACCTGACACCTCGAAGTTAAGAGGGAATCCCTCCTGGATGGTCCAGACACCGGCAGTTCTCCAGCCGCCCACGATGAGATCGAGTACGCGAGGCATGTCGCTGAAGAAGGTGCGGCCGCGGCCGACCGGAAGATCGTAGGTGTAGTTCAGCTTGAACATCTGCGGAACATCAAAGGTGGAAAGGCTGCGGTCCAGCCAGGGCTTATTGGGATCCTGAGGTTCGTAAAGACCGCCGGTGGTACCGGCGAGCCAAGCCACGTTGGTGTCGTACATAGAAGAGTCGTCAATGGACTTGGACACAGTGTAATTGGCGGAAAGTTGCAAGCCGTTGGAGTAGCGCTTTTCGATGGTCAGTTGCAGGGCGTGGTAGATGGAGTTGGCAATCGGCGGCTCGTCACTGGTGACGCTGGTGTATTGGGGATAAGGCACCTCCAGCTGAAAGGCTTGAACTTGCGGGGCGGTAAGAGAGCTGTTGGCGTAGTAAGCGGCCAGGGGGCCGGTGGTCAGAATCGAAGCAAAGGGGTTGTTCACGTAATTGTTGAGGTTGGAAATCTGCGCGGGAGACATTTTCTCGACCCAGGGGCCCAAAACGTCGAGAACGTTGCCGCCATTGTAAGCCAGCCGAGTTCCCTTTTTACCCAGATAGTCGGCG
>DASPVD010000154.1:0-34299 GCA_035622555.1 Candidatus Eremiobacteraceae bacterium
GGTAATGCCGCAGTCGGTGGGGCCAGGTCAGGGGCGAACCGCGAGGTGGAGGGCCACCGAGTTCAGTGTCATCAGGTGATAGCGCACTTGGGTGTAGCCGGTTTGCTGGAGCATGGCAGCCAATTCGCCGGGGCTAAAGAATCTAGCCACGGATTTGGGGAGGTAAGCATAGGCCCGAGCGTCACCGGATATCCAACCACCAATTTTGGGGAGAATGGTGCGGGTGTAGTAGCGGTAGGCGTCCCCCAAAAAACCGGGAGGGGGCTCCGCGAACTCGAGGATCGCGATGGTTGCGGCTGGTTTCAGGACGCGAAGGATCTCGCCAAGGCCGTGCTGGTAATTGGCTAAGTTGCGAAAGCCGAAAGCCGCGGTGATTAGGTCAAAGGACTTGTCGGCAAAAGGGAGATTCAAGGCGTCAGCTTCCAAAAAGGTAACCGGCTGTGCCTGGTTCAGCGCCAGGGCCTTGTGCCGGGCGCGCACCAGCATGGTGTGAGAGAAGTCTGCGCCAAAGATGCGGGCAGGGCCATTGCGTTGAAGAGCAAAGGCCAAGTCTCCGGTGCCGCAGCAAAGATCGAGCACCAAGGCATCGCGGCGTTGCAAAATTGGACGCAACTCCCTGGCGGCGCGAGCGCGCCAGCGGCGATCCATCTGCGCGGACAACAAGTGATTGAGCAAGTCGTAGCGTGGCGCAATGCGGGTGAACATATCGCGGACTTGCCGCGCGGCTTCCTGCTGGTTGGCTGCGCCTTCGGGTTGAGTGCCCTGGGGGAGCATGGCAGGGTGCGTCATAAAAACTTACGAGCGGGCGGCAGCGGCCCCGCCGGTAGTTGGCGACCGAACCGCAAAACGCGAATGGCGGCCGCCTCGGAGACCGAATCGTAGGACCGAGCGTAGCCAAGCTTGGGCGAAAGTACGAAGCGCACTTTAGCGAATTTGGTTTTCTTATCGGAGCGCATGGCGTCGAACAGGCGGCGCACGGAAACAGAAGGCCACTGGGGAAGTGGGCCGATCTTGCGCGTCAGTGCAATGATCCGAGCAACATGGTCCGGCGGAGTGTGAACGGTTTCGTGGCCGAGCAATGCGGCGCACATCATGCCAAGAGCAACAGCTTCGCCATGCTGGAATTTGCGGTAGCGAGTGACCGATTCCAAGGCGTGGGCGAAGGTGTGGCCAAAATTCAAGATTTCGCGCAGGCCGGATTCGCGTTCGTCACGGCTGACGACTTGGGCCTTGATCTGGAGGGAGCGGCGAATGACGTGCTGGAGGGCGTTGGCATCGCGGGCCAGCAAACGGGTGATGTTTTCTTCCAGGAAGGCAAACAGCCGGGCGTCGGCGATGACGCCGTATTTGATGATTTCCGCGAGCCCGCCCTGAAATTCCCGGGGAGGTAAGGTGCGCAGGAGTTCGGGATCGACCAACACGAGTTTCGCGGGATAAAAAGCGCCGACAAGGTTCTTCCCTTCCGGGAGATTCACTCCGGTTTTGCCACCGACGGCACTGTCGACCTGGGCAACGAGGGTGGTGGGCACCTGGACCAAGGCAACACCGCGGAAATAGCACGCGGCGACAAAGCCGACCACGTCGCCTACGACTCCGCCACCAATAGCAACAAGCAGAGACTTGCGATCAGCGCCCCCGCGGACGAGTTTGCGGGCGAGGCTTTCTACAGTTTCCAGGTTTTTTGCGGATTCGGCGTCGTTGAAGAGGTGCACGTGGGCACGCAGCGGAGAACAAATGCCTTTGCGAATCTTTTTGCCGGCAGCGCGCCAAACCCGCGGCGAGGTCAAGACATGGACGCTAGAGAATTGGCCGAGGTTGCCGATTTCGCGAGCGGCGTGTGGCAGCAAACCGCGACGACAGAGCACGGAGTAACCTCCCGCAGAAGACTTCACGTGGATGGGAACGGAATTAGCGGGTTTCATAGTTTGCGTGTGATTATCCAATTTAGCACAGGCGCGGAGGCGAGTTGACTACCGGCGGCCGATACAAACGGCGCGAGGATGACTCAGGGACGCAGGTAAGTTGCGTTGCGGAAAAGAACCGTGAGCAAGGACTGCCCGACTGGTTTTGCGGTGTATACTTTGCGGTGTCAGAATCAGTTTTTGTTCAGGCACAATCCAATCGACCCAGGCCGCACCGCGCAATTCTGTGGTGTCTCCCGCGCGCTGTTCACGAGCGGCGGAAAGCGAACGCAAAATGACGCACCCAGCCACCAGCAAGGTATGCCGCTGTTCGTGGTACTTAGTGTTGGCGGTTCTATTCGGCTTGCTGCCGCTTAACGCGGGAAATCCACCGGCCACGCGACCAGGGTATTACCGTTTTCCAGCGATTCACGGAGACACGATTGTTTTCATGGCCGAAGGTGATTTGTGGACGGTGGACGTGAAGGGAGGAGCAGCACAGCGGCTGACCTCAAATCCAGGGCAAGAATCACATCCGGCGATTTCGCCCGACGGCAAGACGGTGGCCTTCAGCGCGGAATACGAAGGGCCGCTGGACGTGTTCTCGATGCCAGTGGCGGGGGGCCTGCCTGAGCGGCGCACCTGGGATGGCGGAGCGGTGGTGGTTGGTTGGACGCCCGATGGGCGAGTGCTGTATCGCACGTCGCGGTATTCGACGCTGCCAAACGCACAGCTGGCGGCGGTAGACGCACAAGGCAAGCGAGACATTATTCCGCTGTCGCAGGCGGCGGAAGGATCGTTCAGCTCCGACGGGAAGATGCTGTTTTTCACGCGACTGAGCAAGCAAGGCAGCAGCACGAAACGCTATAAGGGCGGGACTGCGGAGAATATTTGGCGCTACGACTCCGGATCGGAAGCGGTACCCCTGACCGCGGACTACGCGGGCACCTCGAACAATCCCATGTTTTGGAATGGCCGGGTGTATTTTTTGTCGGACCGCGACGGAACCATGAACGTGTTCTCGATGGACACCAACGGGCACGACGTGAAACAGCACACACATCACAGCGGGTTCGACGTGCAGTCGGCTTCGCTGTGGGATGGGCGGATAGTGTATCAATGCGGCGCGGACCTTTGGCTGCTGGACCTGAATGCGAAACAAGATGCGGTGATCCCCATAACGCTGGTGTCGGACTTTGACCAGTTGCGCGACCACTGGGTGAAGAAGCCGATGGATTATCTGTCCATGGCACACATTGCCCCGGATGGCAGCGCCGCGGTGTTCACGGCTCGCGGCGAAGTGTTCACGTTGCCGGCGGTCACCAGTGGGCGCATCGTCAAAGTGGCCGGCAATTCGGGAATTCGTTATCGCGATGCGCGGTACATGCCCGACGGAAAAACCGTTGTGGCGATTTCCACGGAAAGCGGCGAAACCGAATTCTGGAGCTATCCGGCCAATGGCGAAGGCAAGCCCGAGCAACTCACCCACGGAAGCAAGGTGCTGCGGTGGGACGGGGTGCCGTCGCCAGACGGTCATTGGCTGGCGCATAGAAACAAGGACCAGGAACTGTGGCTGCTGGACTTGAAAACCAACAACGACAAGAGAATCGCGCAATCGATGAACGGCGATTTCGAAGACTTGAGCTGGTCTCCGGACAGCCAGTGGCTGGCTTACGTGGAAACCGCCGACAACACTTTTGCGCAAATCAAGGTGCTGAACGCCAACACGGGGGCGATTCAGGTATTGACCTCGGACCGCTACGACAGCGTGAATCCGAAGTGGAGTGCGGACGGGAAGTGGATGTACTTCCTGTCGGATCGCATGCTGAAGACGGTAATTCCCTCGCCGTGGGGGCCGCGGCAGCCGGATCCGTACTTTGATCATGCGATGAAGGTGTATGAGTTAGCGCTGACGCCAGGATTGCGCTCGCCGTTCGCGCCGGTCGACGAATTACACCCCGAGCAACCGGCCAAAACCGAAGAGACAAAGCCTGCCAAGCCGGCCGAGGAGAAGGACACAAAGGACACCACCACGAAGAAGGCCGGCTCCGCTGAAGAGACAAAGGCAACAGAAAAGAAGGAAGGAGAGGAAAAGAAACCCGGGGAGCAAAAGAAGCCGGCTCCGGTAGTCAACATCGATTTCACGGACATTGCCGCGCGGTTAAACGAAGTGCCGGTGCCCGCGGGGAATTATTCTTCGCTGCAGGTCACGGAGAAACGGATGTGTTGGCTGGACCGAAGCGATGGTCCGGATGCCAAGAACAACCTGCAATGCGTGGAAATCGCGAACAAGGGCGAAGCGCCAGAAATGGTTTGGGCGGATGTGAAGGGCTACGAAATGTCGCTGGACCGCAAAAAGATGATCGTGTGGAAGGGCGACGATTTCTACATTGTGGATGCGGAAGCCAAGGCGGCGACGATAGCGGACGCGAAAACGATGGGCAAAGCGAAGATCGACATGTCGCGATGGATGATCCTGACCAATCCACGGGCGGAATTCCGTGAAATGTTTTTGGATGCGTGGCGCTTGGAACGGGACTATTTCTACGACCGCAACATGCACGGGCTGAATTGGGGGCAGGTACGCGACCGTTATTTGCCGCTGGTGGACCGGGTGGCGGATCGAGACGAACTGAACGACGTGATCGCGCAAATGGTCAGCGAACTGTCGGCGCTGCACATTTTCGTTTTTGGCGGCGACGAGCGCAAACCGGTGGACCAGATCGACCTGGCGTCGCTGGGAGCAGTGCTGCGGAGAGACGAAAAGGCGGGCGGAGACGTGGTGGAGCATATCTACCTGCACGACCCCGACCTGCCGAATTTGGCGCCGCCGTTCGCCCGGCCGGATTCGCTGATCAAAGAAGGGGAAGTGATTCTGAGCATCGATGGCGACGAGGTGCTGAGCGTGCCGGATGAGCGGGGACTGTTGCGAGGCAAAGCGGGGCGCAAGGTGATGCTACGGGTGAAAAATACCGAAGGCCAGACCCGGGACGTGCTGGTGGTGCCGGTGGATAACCGGACGGATCGGGACCTGCGGTACAGCGAGTGGGAATATTCCCGAAGGCAGAAGGTTGACGCCGAATCACAGAAGCAGATTGGTTACGTACATTTGCGGGCGATGGGTTCCGGGGACATCGAACAATGGGTACGCGATTTTTATCCGGTGTACGATCGACAGGGACTGATCATCGACGTGCGACACAATGGCGGAGGCAATATCGATTCCTGGATTCTTGGGAAATTGTTGCGCAAGGCGTGGTTCTATTGGCAGCCGCGCATCGGGAACCCGTATTGGAACATGCAGTATGCGTTTCGCGGGCACGTGGTGGTGCTTTGCGATGAGCATACAGGTTCCGATGGCGAAGCGTTCACGGAAGGCGTGCGGCGTTTGGACATTGGCAAAATCATCGGAATACGAACGTGGGGAGGGGAGATTTGGCTTTCGGCGAGCAACATTCTGGCGGATCGCGGAATCGCGACGGCAGCGGAGTACGGTGTGTATGGACCCGAAGGCAAATGGCTGATCGAGGGGCATGGGGTCGACCCAGATATGGTGGTGGACGATTTGCCACACGCGACGTTCGAAGGCAGCGACGCCCAACTGGATGCGGCAGTGAAGTACTTGCAGGAGGAGATTCGCAAGGATCCCCGGGCGGTACCGAAGGCTCCGGCTTATCCGAACAAGGCCTTCAAGTACCCGAAGTGAAGGAGCGGACGGGAGAAGAGAGAGCCCGAACATCAGAGGCAGTCAGTCGGCAAAGCGTTTCGTTCTTGATGGGCGAGGCTCGACAGTAGGAGCACGAACGGGTACGAGTGTGTGGCGAGGGCTTTTCCACAGCAAGTAGATCAAGGAGGGTTCTCAGAAATTGTGATGGTGCGGCGCTCAGGTTTTGTATTGCGGAGTGGGGGAGCTTGTGGTACTCTGTGTATGCGTTTGTTGCTCTTGTTTCGGCTTTTGTCTTAAAGGCCGCAGGTTCAACTGCGGTTCTTTTTTTGTTTCCCACCCGCCTTACCGCGGTGTCTGGAGAATCAGCGAAAGACGCCCGGCTCCCGCAAGGTTCCCGGAAAAAGAGTGCATCAGATAGCTTCAAAATAAGAAGGAACACATCTGTGAAAGAACAAGGTACAGTGAAGTGGTTTAACGCCAGCAAGGGCTTTGGATTCATCCAACGCCAGAGCGGAGAGGACGTTTTCGTCCATTTCTCGGCGATCCAGGCGGACGGCTACCGGTCTTTGAATGAAGGCCAAGCCGTGGAGTTCGAGGTGGTCCGCGGGCCGAAGGGCTTGCAGGCTTCGAACGTTCAGCCTCTGTAAACCACTTCGCGAAGCATCGTACCTGAAGTCCCAACGACGCACGGTGGTAACACCAGCGGTTGCGGGCAGTGGCGGTGTCTTCGATGAAATTCGACAGGGCGGGTGGGCACCAGTCCCCCGCCCTTTTTTATTGCCCGAATAGCGGTATGGATCGGGTTAGCGGGTGTTGGCTTGGGGCGGCGCGAACACAAAGACGACGACGGTGTTGGCCGCAAGGGTTTTGCCCTGGAAGGTGGCGGGCGTGAACTGCCAAGTCTTGGCGGCATTGATCGAGGGCGTGTTGATGGAGTCCTTGCCGAGATTCACGGTGACGTCACGGACGGATCCGTCGCTGCCAACCTTCACATCCAGGACAACGGTACCGTAGGCGACGGTGTTGGGCGGGTAGACCGCGTAGCCGGCTTTCAGCAGTCCTGGTGGCTGGAAGTCGGCCACAACTCTGGCTTGCGCCGGCTGTAAAGGTCCGCCGGGCAGGCCGACACCGCTGGGATTGAAGGGATTGAAAGCCACATTGACGCGGACGATTCCGGCGACGGCGTCACCATTGAGCGTGGCCGGAGTGAACTGCCAAGTTTTGACGGCATTTTCGGCGGCAGCGGTCAACGGCGGGACGTCACGAATCACGATAACATTCTGAACGGCGCCGCGAGTGTCAACCAGAACGTCGAGAGAGACGAAACCGGGTTGCTGGGCGTTGATCGGGTAAGGGATTCCGCCGGCTTGGGAGACTGTCGCTTGATGGTATTTGGGCGCAGTGGATTGTGCCGAAACTGCGGTTGCCGACAGCGCCATTGCGGCCAAGGTCGCCCACGGTTTGAGCATGGCAGCCTCCAGAAGGTGTGCCGTCACCTTACCACTGTCGGGCGGGTTCTGCCCATCCCATGCCCTTCTGATTCGGGGGGCCTGCCTGCGCACGCAGGCAGGCTGCGGTGAACCCAATCGGCGGATTGCGCGGGGTTCACTGCCAGGCAGGCGCAAAGCTTTACTGATTTGTTGTAAGAGACGGCGACGGATTATGGCAGGACGCAGTTCTGTTGTACACTCGGTTCACCGCGCATTCTTGTGAGGTGTGCTTGCTTCGCTCGGGCAAGTTTCCTCGAATCTCCGTTGCAGGGGCGTTGCTGATAGCGTTCCTGCTGCTACTGGACCTGCAGCTAGTTCCTTCCCCCCGGCGTAGCCTGCTAATAGCGAATTGCCTGGACCTGGCGATAGCGGTGCTGGCGGTAAGTTGTTGCTGGCGGGCGGCGGGAAGGTGCGCCGGGTACGCGCGACAACTGTGGTTGCTGCTGACCAGCGCGCTGCTGTTGGCGGCCATCGCACAAGCCATCAGCACTTACTATCAAAGTTTTGTTCCCGGCTCGGCCGGATCGCCGTGGCCCTCCGACGTGCTGTTTTTTGTGTGGGCGGCGCCGGCGGCGATGATTTTGCTTCCTCGCGGGGAGGAGGAAAACGCGGGGATCGATGCGCTGCGCGGGCTGGATTTCCTGCAAATCGCGATCCTGGCGGCGACGCTGTACATGTATTTTTTCTACTCGCCGCTCCGCTGGAAGGCTGAAGGAGGGTTGCTGCTGCAGCAGATCCTGATGCTATACATCGGGCGGGACCTGTTGCTGTGCATGTGTTTCGTGGTGCGCAGCCGATCAGCACGGGCTCCGTGGGTCCGCTCCTTCTTTGCTTCGCTGGGCTGGTTTTTTCTGGCTTGGATAATTTCGGACGCCGCATACCTGTTCACGTTGTCGTCATCGGTGAGCGCCGCGAGCTGGGGGGACCTGGTATGGATGGCGCCGTTCTTTTGCGTGATTGTGGTGGCTGGGAACTGGAGGACACCGGAAAATGTGGCCGAGTGGACGGCCAGCTCGCGAGCAGGCACGCTGGCATGGTCACAGATTCTACCGGTGGCGGCGCCGCTATTGGTGATCTTTATGGCCCGGGCAATTGCGCGCGAGCAATTAGCGCTGGCCTGGATGGCGGTGGCCGCGTCGGTGGCGGGTTCGTCGGTGCGACTGATATTGACCAACCGACGGCAGCGGAAGATTGCCGAAAACCTATTGAACACCGAACGGGCGCTCCGCATCTCGGAGGAAACGTTATCGATCGCGTTTCGAAACAGCCCCGACGCATTCAGCATCAACCCATTCCCCAATGGCCCGTACCTGGAAGTCAACGAGGGATACACGCGGCTGACCGGGTACACCCGCGAGGAGGCGCTGGGCAAAACTCCACGGCAGATGAACCTGTGGGTGGACATGGACCGTCGCGACCAGGCGCTGGCTGCGCTGCGCGGGTCCGGCCATTTGCGCGATTTCGAGTTTCGTTTCCGCACGAAATCGGGGCAGATTCGCGTCGGCCAAATGAGCGCCTCGGTGATAGGAATCCGGAGCCAGCGCTGCTCGTTGGTGATCGTCCGGGACATCACCGAGCGGAAGGAAGCGGAAGAGATCTTGCGCTCCAGCGAGGAACGCTTCCGGTTATTGGTGCGGGACCTGCATTTTGCGGTGGTGTTGCACGCGCCCGACGCTCGAGTGGAGTTCGCCAATCGCGCGACACATAAAATGTTCCGGCTGGCCGATGGCGCCGCGGTGGGAAGGCATTTGACCGAGCTGGGCATTCTTGCCGTTTCCGAGGATGGCACGCCGTTGCGGTACGCGGATCATCCAGTTCCCTATGTGCTTCGGACGCGGATGCCGATTTACGAACGCTTGATGGCTTTCCGCCGGCGCGGCTCCCGCGAAGACCTGTGGCTGTTCGGAAGCTGCGTGCCGCAATTGGATGCGAATGGAAACGTGGTTCGGGTGATCAGCTCGTTCGCAGACGTTACAGAGATGATGCAGGCCGAGCAGGCCATTCACAAACTGACGGCACAACTGCTGAAGCTACAGGACGAAGAGCGACGAAGACTCGGGCGGGAGCTGCACGACGGGCTGGCGCAAACAGTGCTGGCGATCAATCTGAGCCTGGCGCAAGCGCGGCAAATGTTGGTGGCGGACCACCGGGCGGTGCCGTCGCTGGAAAAAGCGCGCGGGTTGACGCAGAAAGTGTCGCGGGAAATTCGCACGTTGTCGTACCTGTTGCACCCGCCATTGCTGGATGATCTGGGGCTGGTGTCCACGGTGAAGGAGTATGCGCGTGGATTCAGCGAGCGAAGCGGCATCGCCATGCAGTTGCACGCCGACGAGCTGGATCGTTTGCCGCAACCGATCGAACTGGCGCTGTTTCGTATCGTGCAGGAGAGCCTGACGAACATTCAGCGGCACTCCGGCACATCGAAAGCAGAGATTCGATTAAGGCAGCAAGATTCCCTGGTAACCCTGGAGGTGATTGATTTCGGGCGGGGCATCACCAAGCCTCCCATGGAGGTTTGCGCAAAACCGGGTCACCCGAATGACGAGGAGAACGCAAATGCCAGGCTCGGGAATAATGCCGTTTACGGTGGCTTGCCGATGGAGGCGGTTGCCAGCGTGCCTCGGGCTTATGGTTCGGAAATCCTGACGGCAGAAGAGAACCCGGCGCAACTGCATCTGGGCGTGGGCATTCCGGGGATGCGGGAACGGATGGCGCAGCTCGGAGGACATCTTGAGGTGCTTTCCGGTCCCACAGGCACGACGATTCGCGCTACTATCTCGGTGTCGGCGCCTGTGCGGACGGGGATTCATGATGCAGGCCCTTCGCATCTTGATCGCGGATGACCACGCGGTGGTACGCGCAGGCCTTCGCGCACTGTTGGAGTCGCACCCGGGATGGCAGGTGTGCGCTGAAGCATCCGATGGCCGGGAGGCGGTAGACAAAGCCAGCAAGTTGAAGCCCGATGTGGCGGTGATCGATATTGGCATGCCGCTGCTCAACGGTGTTGAAGCGACGCGGCAAATCCGTGCGGCTTCCCCAAGCACGGAAATCCTGATTCTGACGATGCATGAGTCCGAGGACCTGGTGCAGCAAGTGGTTCATGCCGGGGCACGGGGATACATCCTGAAGGATGATGCGGATCGTGTGCTGATTGCGGCGGTCGAGGCGGTGCGGCTGCGTAAAGCGTACTTTTCCACGCGTGTATCCAGTGTTTTGCCGGACGAAGAGATACCGGGCTCGAGCGGCGAAGCCGGAAAATCGTCGAGGGGCCGCCTGACGCCGCGAGAGCGGGAGATCCTACAACTTTTGGCGGAAGGCAAATCGAACAAGGAAGTGGCCGCGTTACTGGGAATCAGCGTAAATACGGCGGAAGCTCATCGGGCAAACATCATGCTGAAACTGGGTGTGCACTCCCTGGCGGAACTGGTGCACTATGCGATTCGCAACCAAATCATAAAGCCATAGAGACCGGGTGACTGAGGCTTGCGCCGGCGAGAAATCAGAAGCCGGCGAAGGCGGTGGTTGATCAAGCCGGCGCCCAAGGTCGTTCGAACTTCACTCGAGTATAAAGCGTTTGGAAACCCAGGCGGGTGATGTTGCGCTGAGACTTGCTGCCGGGTTGCGCGAGACTGACAGCCAGATCGCATCCCGCTTCGGCTGCCCTCTTGAGGCGCGCGAGCAAAAGCGCGGTTTGCACTCCACGGTTACGGTAGTCCGGCAAGGTGCTGGCACCGAAGAATCCGGCAATTTTGCCGTGAATGGCCAGGGTGGCACCACCGACGACCCGGCCATTGATGCGGGCGAGGTAGCATTCGGTGTTTCGGGCTTGGGCGAACATTCTCATGACATTGAGCAATTCATGGGTTATCGGGTAGTTCTCCGCGAAGCCTTGCGAGACGGTCATGACCCAAAGATCGAGCTCATCGGCGGCGGCGAGACGAATCGCGATTTCTACCGGCAGGTGCGGGCTGTTGCCGTTGCGGTCACCATCGTTTACCGGCCGAGCCATCACGTTGGAAAATTCGGTTACGTGATAACCACGCAGTCTGTATTGCTCAAAGAGGGTGGCGTCGGCAAGCGGGCAGGTTTCCACGCGAACGGGCTCGTTGCGCGAGAAGTAAAAATCCTCGAGTTGACTGAACTCTTCCGGCGTGACCGGTCCTTGTAGGCCAACGGCAACGGCCTGCGTAACGGGATTGTTGGCGCCGCAGTACACCGCATATCCGCCGGCCACCTGCCGCACAGCACTGGCGGATTCGGTGCGAGCTTGCAGCTTCTCGGCACAGGCGACCGCGGACTGCGCCTCGGCTTGTTCGATCTCGCGGGCGAGGTCGAGGGTGAGCAGGATGTTGGTCATGCGCAGAGTTTAGCGCGGAAGCGGGAGTTTTGGTGATTCCCGGAGCGACCCAGAGGAACACTTGACACAGACACATAGCGACGCCTGGGCATCGAGGAATCGTTGGATTCCGCGGGAGCTTAGCGGGCCGGGGAATCCTTTTTGCTTCTTGCGGGGCTGACTTCGTATACTGCTTTGGCATCCAATCTTCGCCGAGGTCGCTGCGTGTCTACTCTGAAATCCTCGCTGAATCTGAAATCGCCGCAATACGAAAAAAACGCTCAGTTGATGGTGGAACTGCTCACCGCGATCAAAAACGAGGAAGAAAAGATCCGGGAAGGAGGCGGCGCAAAAGCCATCGAGGCGCAGCACAAGAAGAGCCGGCTTACCGCGCGCGAACGCATTGCCGCACTGATCGACCCAGGAACGCACTTCTTTGAATTAGGAATTTACGCGGCGCACGAAATGTACGAGGAGTGGGGCGGCGCGCCGGCGGCAGGAACAATTACCGGGCTGGGACGAGTGGCCGGCCGCATGTTCATGATTATCGCGAACGACGCCACGGTGAAGGCCGGGGCGTTCTTTCCCATGACCGCCAAGAAGGTGATTCGGGCGCAGAATATCGCCATCGACAATCACATCCCGACGATCTATCTGGTGGATTCGGCGGGAGTGTTTTTGCCGCTGCAGGAAGACGTATTTCCCGACACCGACGATTTTGGGCGGGTGTTTCGCAACAATGCGGTCATGAGCGCGCTGGGCATACCGCAGATCACCGCGATTATGGGCATGTGTGTAGCCGGGGGAGCGTACCTACCGGTGATGTGCGATCACATTCTGATGACGGAGGGGTCCGGGCTATTTCTGGCCGGGCCGGCGCTGGTACAAGCGGCGATAGGCCAGAAAACGTCGGCGGAAGAATTGGGCGGTGCCAAGATGCACGCGCAGATCAGCGGAACCGTGGATTTTCGCGAGCCGGACGATGAATCGTGCTTGAAACGGGTTCGCGCCATCGTGGACAAAATGGGCGCGCCGGATCCGCCGATTTTCAGTCATGCGCGGATAGCCGAGCCGCTCTATCCGGCCAGCGATATTTACGGAATTTTTTCCGGCGATCCGGGCAAGCAGTACGACATGCGGGAAATCATCGCGCGGATTGTGGACGGCAGCGCGTTTGAAGAATACCGCGCCGAATATGGCGAGACTTTGCTGTGCGGCTACGCGCGCATCGGGGGTTGGGCGGCGGGAATTCTGGCCAATCAGAAGAAGCACGTGCAGACCCATGCGCCGCACTCCGATCAAAAACGCATCGAATTCGGCGGGGTGATCTACACGGAATCGGCGGAAAAAGCGGCGCGATTCATTCTGGATTGCAATCAGAACCGCATACCGCTGGTGTTCCTGCATGACGTGAATGGATTCATGGTGGGCAAGGACGCGGAATGGAGCGGGATCATCCGGGCCGGCGCGAAGATGGTGAATGCGGTGGCGAACAGCGTGGTGCCGAAGATTTCGGTGATCCTGGGAGGCAGCTTTGGGGCGGGCAATTATGCGATGTGCGGGAAAGCTTACGATCCGAGGTTTTTGTTTGCCTGGCCCACGGCGAAGTTCGCGGTCATGAGCGGGGACGCGGCGGCCAATACCCTGGCGGAAATCAAATTCAAGCAGTTGGAGCGCGAAGGGAAAAAGTTGGGTGAGAAGGCCAGGGAGGAACTGCTGGATTCCATCAAGGCGACCTACGAGCACCAGACTGATCCCCGCTACGCCGCAGCGCGGCTGTGGTTGGATGCGATTATCGATCCCGCGCAGACGCGCGAAGCGCTGATTTGGGCACTGCAAGCGGCGGCGTTGAATACGGAAATTCGGGAGTTCAAGACCGGGGTGCTGCAGACGTGATGGGTTGCGAGGTTCGCACGTCATGAGGCGAAATGGAGCGAATAAAGCTGATTGAGTGCCCGCGGGACGCGTGGCAGGGATTGCCGGAGCTGATCCCTACGGAGGCCAAGGCCGCTTATCTGAAGGCGTTGATCGAAGCTGGATTCCGACACATCGATGCGGTCAGCTTTGTGTCGCCCAAGCACGTAAAACAGATGGCGGACAGCGAAGAGGTCATGGCGCGGCTGACCGATTCCCTTCCCTTGGCCGGCGGGGCAGGAAATGGCGAGGCAACACCCGGGCGTAACGATGAAGTGGAGATTATCGGAATCGTGGTGAACGAGAAGGGACTGGAACGGGCGCTGGCCACACCGGGAGTTTCGACCATTGGGTATCCCTATTCGATTTCGGCGTATTTCCGGCGTGCCAATGCCAATATGTCGCGCGGCGAATCGCGGCAACTGGTGGAGACATTGAAACGAGAAACCAAATCTGCGAACAAGGGTTTGGTGATTTACATCTCCATGGCGTTCGGCAATCCCTATGAAGAGCCGTGGGGCCCAGAGATTGTGCAGGAGACGCTGGAGTGGCTAAAAGACATTCGCGTGAACACGGTATCGCTGGCGGACACTGTAGGGACGGCCACGCCGGAATTGGTACACAAGCTGTACGCGCAGGTGAAGGACCACGTACCCGGGATGGAAGTGGGCGTGCACTTGCATTCACGAGCCGAGAATGCGGAAGCCAAGGTGCTCGCGGCGTATCAGGCAGGGTGCCGGCGCTTTGATTCAGCACTTACCGGTCTGGGCGGCTGTCCCTTTGCGGGAGATGAGCTGGTGGGGAACATCGCCACGGAAAGCGTGTTGGGCGCATTGCTGAGTACGGGGGCACGACCAGAGCTCGATGGAGCTAAACTAGCCAAGGTGATGGAAATGACCAACGAAATTCGCGCGAAGTATGCGCGGGGCTAGGAGCAACGAATGAATTTTGAAACGCTTCAGTTTGAAACGGTGGGTCATCTTTCCACGATCACCTTGAACCGTCCGGATAAACGCAACGCCATTTCCGTGCAGATGATCGCGGAATTACAAGCAGCGCTGGACCAGATCGAAAAAACACACACCCGGGTGGTGATCATAACCGGGACGGGCAAGTCTTTCTGTGCGGGCATCGACCTGGAATACCTGCAGGCCATCGGGCAACATTCGGCAGCGGAAAATCAGGAGGATTCCAAACGCATCGCCAAGATGTTCCGGAAGATTTGGAGCTATTCGCGGCCACTGATTGCCGCGGTGAATGGACACGCGCTGGCGGGGGGATGCGGGATCGCGACGTTGTGCGATTTCACCCTGGCGGTACCTGAAGCGAAGTTTGGCTACACCGAAGTGAAGATCGGATTTTTGCCGGCGATTGTTTCGGTATTCTTGACCCGGCAGGTGGGTGAGAAGCGGGCGCGGGACCTACTGCTGACCGGAAGGTTGATCGACGCGGCCGAAGCGCGAGAGATGGGACTGGTGAACGAGATTGTGCCCGCGGAAACTCTGATGAAGCGCGCAAACGAGCTGGCCGATGCGCTGTTGGCGGCGAGCCCCAGCAGTATCACCCGAGCGAAGCACCTGCTGGTTTCCGCGGCGGCGGCCAATGTGGATCACGACCTGGAACGAGCAGTGCTGGAAAGCGCGCGAGTGCGCTGCACGCCGGATTTCAAGGAAGGGCTGGCGGCTTTTCTCGAGAAACGCAAACCGATCTGGCACGATGAGGACAAGCATTAACACCGTGGGGTAGTGGCACTGCGTAAGAACCGGAACAGTTTCCGGCACTAGGAACAAGGATGATCGAATATCACGATGTGGTGGTGCGGGTGCGCTATGCAGAGACCGACCAGATGGGCGTGGTGTATCACTCCAATTATTTGATTTGGTTCGAGGTGGGGCGGGTGGAGATCATGCGCTCGCTGGGATTCGATTATAAACGCATGGAAATCGAGGACGACTGCTACTTGGTGGTGGCCGACGTGCATTGCCGGTACCATCACCCGGCGCGTTACGACGAGTTGCTGGTGGTGCGAACGCGAATTCTGGAAGCGAAGAACCGGGTATTGAAGTTTGGGTATGAAGTGTACCGGCAGGCGGACCAGAAGCTTCTGGCCACGGGAGAAACAACGCACATTTGCTGCCATCGCGACGGGCGGGTGACGCATTTCCCGGAGAAATACAAGGCGGCGTTTCTGGAGATCGCCGCTTCGCTGCCCGGGAGCGACACATGAGCATCGTGATCACCGGGAATGACCTGAACTTCGAACAACTGTATGCAGTGGCGGCGCGGCAGCAACCCGTGGAGTTGTCGGCGGACGCGGTGGCACGGATGAAGGCGTCGCGCGCGGTGGTGGACAAGCTGCTGGCAACAGGAAAAACGGCGTACGGGATCAACACCGGATTTGGCAAGCTGGCCAGCGTGCGCATTTCGCCGGAACAGGTGCGGCAGTTACAGGTGAATTTGGTGCGTTCGCACGCGTGTGGAGTGGGCCAGCCGCTGTCCGAGGCAGAGACGCGCGCGATGATGTTGCTGCGGGCCAACGCGCTGGCAAAGGGGTTGAGCGGAGTGCGTCCGATGGTGGTGGAGACGCTGTGCAACATGCTGAACAACGGAGTGCACCCGGTGATTCCGTCGCAAGGGTCGGTGGGGGCTTCCGGAGATTTGGCACCGCTGGCGCATTTGGCGCTGGTGGTCATCGGAGAAGGCGAGGCGGTAATTAAGGGGGAGAGGATCAGCGGAGGCGAGGCGCAGCGGAGAGCGGGGATCAAAACGGTGCCGCTGGAGGCCAAAGAAGGATTGTCGCTGTTGAACGGCACGCAGGGAATGCTGTCGCTGCTGAGCCTGGCGCTGCAGGAGGCGGACCTGTCGGTGGATAGCGCGGACGTTTCCGCGGCATTGTCGCTGGATGCGCTGCGAGGCAGTCCGGGCGCGTTCGATGCGCGGATCATGCACGCCCGGGCTTACCCGGGAGCAGCCACGACGGCGCGAAACCTGGCTCATTTGAACGAAGGCAGCACGATTCGCGAATCGCACCGCTCGCCGGACGCGGACGCGCGGGTGCAAGACGCGTACAGTTTGCGGTGTACGCCGCAAGTACATGGAGCGGTGCGCGACGTGTTGCGACAAGCGCGCGAGACGGCGGAAGTGGAGCTGAATAGCGCGACCGACAATCCGCTGGTGTTTGTCCGCGCAGGTGACGACGGCGACATCGTCAGCGGAGGAAATTTTCATGGGCAACCGTTGGCCATGGCCGCGGATCAAGTGGCGATCGCCATTGCGACGCTCAGTGGCATCGCGGAACGGCGCATCGAGCAGATGACTAATCCGCTGACCAGCATGCTTCCCGCGTTTCTCACCCCTGAGCCGGGACTAAACTCCGGGTTCATGATCGCGCAAGTAACCGCGGCGGCGCTGACCAGCGAAAATCGGGCGCTGGCTTCGCCGCATTCGGTGGATTCCATTCCCACGTCGGGGAACCAGGAAGATTACGTATCCATGGGGATGAGCGGGGCGCGCCGGTTGAAAAAGATGCTGGAGAATCTGCGGCAGATCCTGGCGATCGAACTGTTGTGCGCGTGCCAGGGGATTGACTTGCTGACGCCGTTGCATACGGGCCCGGTGGCGAAGAAAGCCTACGATGCGGTACGCGGGGCGTCGTTGAAGGTAACCGCTGACCGAGTGTTGGCCGGGGATATAGGCGCGGTGACGCAGTTGGTGGAGTCCGGCGTAATCGCCGGAATTTTGCGGTAAGTTCCGCGCGGAAACCTACGCTTTCAACCTTCAATTTTTGACGTTGAGTTCTTCCTGAGTTTTGGCGGGCCAGCGCTCGTCGATTTTCCCCAGGATGTAAGCGGCCTGGGAGATGGCGCGGTCAACGGTGCAGATTTTCAGGGGGCGCTGGAACGATCGTCCATTTCGATGAGTTTGCGAGCGCACAGCAGGGTGGCGGCAAAGAGGATGGCGAATTTGCGATCTTCGGTCATATGGGTACTCCGCAGTGAGATGCGGTGGAGGTGGGAAGGCCCTATTGTACAACGGAGGGAGTTGGGCGACCCAAGACCCACCCTCGATTCGAGGGTGGGGCAACGGCGAGTGAGAATCGAAGAGAGATTCTTTCCGCAAAGGACGCGGAAAGAGGAAGAGGTCTTCGCTCCGCGGACTCCGCTCAGAATGACGGATGCTCTCAGGAGGCGGTCGGGCAAGCTAAAGCTCCGACCCCCAGATCAGGATTTTTGGAGTTGCTTGAGGGTTTCCAGCAGAGTGTGGCCGACGATGGCCAGGCTTTTGGGGCTGATCTTATCGGGAGTGTCCTGGGGAGTGTGCCAATAGGTGGCGGAGGTGTCCATGTTGATGAGATCGACCGCCGGGACGCCGCGCGAAAGAAATGACAGGTGGTCATCGGAGACTTCCATACCTTGATTGACGAACACCGCCCCGTAGCCGAGACGTTGCGCGGTCTTCCAGATCAGGTCGGTAAATGATTTGGTGGAATCGGTTTCGCGCTTGAGGATCAGCTCCTTGCAGCCCACCAGATCGGCGAGGAGCATCACCTTGATTTTCTTCAAGTCGCCCGAGGTGGCCATTTGCGCGGCCATTTGGCGGCTGCCGTAGCGATTGTCGGGATCCTGCCATTGCCAATTGACCGCTTCTTCGCCATCGAAAAAGGCGATCCACACGGAATATTTTTCGGGCTGCTTCTGGGCACAGAGCAGGCGAGCGATCTCCAGCATGACTCCGGTGGAGGAGCCAGCATCATCGGCGCCGACAAAATTGTCGAGGCGCTTGGTGTCGTAGTGGGTAGCGAGCAGGATGATGCCCGAGCCGGTGCCGGGAATTTTGGCGACGATGTTCTTCATGGGGAGGCGGCCGGCGGGAGTGTCGGCGGAAAAAGAATCGGTGTCGACCTTGCAGCCGTAGGAGTTCAGTTCGGATACCAGGTAATCCTGCAACTTGGCCAGCGCCGGGGAGCCAGCCGGACGCGGGCCGAAACTCACTTGCTTGAGGACCTGGTCGTAGGCACGCATACCGTCGAAGCCGTCGACCTGATCGGGAGGAGGAGGCTGGTCGGCGGGAGCAATAGCAGGAGGAGCAGTGGTGACGGTGCTCATGAAAGGCGCCTGAGACGGGGCGGGCTGCGCGGTGTTGTCGGATTTACAGCCGAGCACAAGGAGCATTGCGGACGCCGCAAGGGCGAGTGGGAAACGAAAAGAGAGGATGGATTTGCTCATGAGGGCTGTGCTTTCCTGGTCAGTCGGCGCGGGGGCGCGCGATCACGGTGAAAGTGGCCATGGCGGCGAAGTAGAGCAGCAGCATCGGAGTCATAAAGAGAAGCAAAGCCGGCGCGTGCGGCGAGGGCGCGACGAAGCATGAAGCGAGCGCGAAGCTCAAAACGGCGTAGCGAAGGTTGCGCCACAGGAACTGCGCGGTGACGCGTGCGAATTTGCTCATACGGACTGACCTGCGCTTTCTGCCGCCAATTGCTTGTTTCTCTTGCGAACCACGACGGCGGAAACGGCGATGCCGACAAAGTAGAGCAGCACCATCGGCATCATGAAGATCAACATGGTTTGCGCGTCAGGCGTAGGGGTGATTATGGCCGCGGCGACGGCAATAACCAAAATGGCGTAGCGAAAATTGTGCCAGAGGAACTTGGGAGTGACGATGCCGAACAGCGAGAGGAAGAAAATAAGGATCGGGAGTTCGAACACCAGACCCAGTCCCAGAAGGATCATCAGGATCAGATCGAAATACTCGTTGATACTAAGCAGCGGCGCAACGGTGCCGCCAAATTGCTGAAAGCCGACCAAGAAGCGCAACACATACGGCAGGGTGATGAAATAGCCGAAGGCGATGCCCGAGAGAAATAAAAATACGGTGGAGAAGAGAAAACCGGTGACCGCGCTGCGCTCGTGTTTGTAGAGCGCGGGAGCGACGAACAACCAAATCTGATAGAGGACGAAAGGCGAGGCGAGCACCAGGCCGATGTACACGCCCAGAGTAATGACCAGGTTGAGGGCGCCGGCGGGATGGTTGTAGTAGAGGCGGGACTCGTAATGGGCGTCGCGCAGGGCTTTGAGCATGGGCTCGTTGATGAACTTGATGACTTTGGGAGAGATGTACACGCCGATGAAAGCGCCGATGCCGATGGCGTAAAGAGAATTGATGATGCGCTTGCGAAGCTCGGACAGATGCTCGAAGAAGGTCATTTGGCCACCAGCCTGCTCCAAGCGGGCGGCCACGGAGTTGTCAGACTGGTTGCTGTTGGTCATGAGAGGGAGGATTGCCGGCAGCGGTGGCGGCCGCCGGTTGCGGTTCGGGCACCGAAGCTGAGTCCGTGGGCGGCGCCGCTGGTGCATCGGTTTGCGCAACTGGTCCGTCGGAGCGAGGAACGGACTCGGCAACCGGAGCAAGCGCCGCGAAATCGGCGGAACGGCTATTGGCTGCAGCCTGCGCCAGTGGAGTAGTAGCAGCAGAAGAGGGCGCCGGAAGAGCGGGAGTGGCACCTCGGGAGGCGGCGTCGGCGGCAGCATTGGCTTCGGCGACTTGCTTTTTCAGTTCGGCGATGCGGGCCTGGCGTTCCAGGTCGCGCATTTCCTCTTCGAAAGCGTTCTTGAAATCGTTGGAGGCTTTGCGGAACTCGGCCATGAGCTTGCCGAAGCTACGGGCCAGTTCCGGGAGCTTTTGTGGGCCAAAAACGACCAGAACCACAAGGAAAACCACGATCATGTGGGGAACGCTGAGCATGGTAGAAAATAAGCGAAACCGGATGCCCTAAACGGGCCCTCTGTGCATCATAGAAAGGGTATGCGGAAGTGTCAAACAAGCAATTGACAAGGCGCATGGTATACTGAATTTTTAGCAATCGGCGGGGGTATACATGAATCCAGAACGGCGCGGATTGGTGCTGGTGGTAGCAGTGTTGGTGCTATCGGCAATCCTGGGAGGGATTTACGGCCCGTCGGTGCGCGCGACGACGTCGTCGACCGACGATTTCCGTTCGTCGGTGGAGGGTTTCACTTCTGTTCTGGACGTGGTGCAGGCGAACTACGCGGAGCCGGTAGATGTGGACCGGGCGGTGTACCAGGGAGCCATCCCCGGGATGCTGCGGATGCTGGACCCGCATTCGAATTTCTTCGATTCACGGCAATTTGCGTTGTTGCGTGAGGATCAGCGCGGCAAATATTACGGGGTGGGCATGGTGGTGGCGCCGCGGGAAAACCACACCATCGTGGTAGCGCCGTACGTGGACGCTCCCGCATTTAAGGCGGGTTTGCGGCCGGGCGACGTGATCACCAAAGTGGACGAGAAGTCCACGGAGGGCCTGTCGACCACCGAGGTGGCAGACATGTTGAAAGGCCCCAAGGGCACGATTGTGAAGATTCAGGTGAGCCGCGAAGGCTGGGCCGACCCGCTGACGTTCAGCGTGACGCGCGACGAGATTCCCAGACACTCCGTGGACATAGTGACCATGCTGAAGCCGGGAATCGGATATGTCCGGCTGACCCAGTTCAACGAAACCACCGACCGGGAAATTTCCGATGCGCTGAAGCAACTGGGCGCGAATTCGCTGGACGGTCTGATTCTGGATATGCGGAATAATCCCGGTGGATTGCTGAACGAAGCGGTGGCCGTTGGCGACATTTTCCTGGAGAAAAACCAGCTGATCGTTTCCTATCACGGGCGGAGCGCGCCGGAGCGGCGCTTCTATGCGATTCGCGGCAACCAGGGCATGACCGTGCCGCTGGTGATTTTGGTGAATAACAATTCGGCGTCGGCGGCGGAGATTGTGACCGGCGCGGTGCAGGATCACGACCGCGGGCTCGTGGTGGGGGAAACCACGTTCGGCAAAGGACTAGTGCAAACGGTGACGCCGCTGTCGGAGAATACCGGGCTGGCGCTGACCACCGCGCGGTATTACACGCCGAGCGGAAGGTTGATCCAGCGGGACTACAAGTCGGTGTCACTGTACGAGTATCACTACGAGCGGAAGGTGCCGGAGCATCCGACGGAAATCCGGCAAACCGATAGCGGGCGGCAAGTCACCGGGGGCGGAGGCATTAGCCCGGACATCGTGGTGGACATGCCAAAACCGACGCGCTTTCAGGACGAGATGTACCGTGATGACGTGTTCTTCCCGCAGGAACAGGGTGTGGGCGGATTCACACGATATTTCCTGGGCACGCGACCGGCGATCACCCACAGCTTCGAAGTGGACGACAAGGTGATGAAGGAATTCCGCGATTATCTGGACAAACACAACATCCACTACACCGAAACGGAATTTGACGAGAACCAGGATTGGACCAAGCGGAAGATCAAACAGGAAGTGTTCATGTCGAATTACGGAACCCAGGAAGGGTTCAAAGTGCTGTTGGATGCCGATCCTCAAGTGGAAAAAGCGATCGAGGCAATTCCGCAAGCGCGGGCGTTGTACGAAAACGCCCGGAAGATCGTGGCGCAGCGCAACGGCGGAAACAATCACATCAACCAACCGTGAGCGCAAGCGGGGCAGCAGTTCCCTGCCCTGCTGAGGCGCTACGAAGATTTGCGCATGCTTGGCGCTGTGCGGGCGCGCCATTCCGCGCCGACAACTGTGTGCTAGAAATACGTCGAAACGGTCTGCTGTTGTCGGAATCAGCTTGTGTTAGGAGAAATCGGCATGGAGATTCCCAGGCGACGGTTAATGTGGCATGGCATGTTCCTATTCCTGCTCGGGTTGCTCACCGGATTTGTCGAGCAACGTTTTGCGAACGTGCGCATGGGGCTTGCCGCACACCTGGAGGGTGTGATGAATGGCATCCTTCTGCTAGCACTGGGCGCCATCTGGGACGAGGTGAGACTGCGGCCAACGGCGAAAGCGATTGCCTATTGGACCGCGCTCTATGGCACCTATGTAAACTGGCTGATCACCACGCTGGCGGCAATTTTCGGGACGGCCGCTCTGTCGCCAATCACAGCAGCAGGCCATGCCGGTCGACCCTGGCAGGAAAGTGTGGTCACGGCCGGTTTCATGAGTGTCGGCGTAGTGATCGTGGCGTTCTCGTTGCTAATGCTATGGGGCCTTCGGGCCAAGGCATCGCAGTAAATGCGCGCAGATGGCTTTTCGTCAAGCGGACTGACTAAGGGTGCGTTGGAAACTGCGGGAGGCTCTGCTAAGATTTGAAATGCTACTCGTGGGCGAGTAGCTCAGCTGGGAGAGCGCCTCGTTCGCAACGAGGAGGCCGGGGGTTCGAATCCCCTCTCGTCCACCAAAAACATCAATAAAAATGCGCGTTGTTGAATGTCGAGGAAAGTTGCCGTTGCGCCGAGTTCTCTCTGGTTTACTTGTGGTTTACCTGATGCTTGGCTACCAAAACAGTTCGCATACCGGTAGTTAAGCATCGCGGGCTGTGTTTTCCAAACAGACGCGCTGCGCGGGTTGTCAAGGCTTCTTCGGTAGTTCTTCTTTCTACCCGAAAAAGACAGATGCTACGTTGCTTCGTGGAATAAAAAACGCCTTCCCGTTAGGTGAAAGTAGAACATAAAGCCCTTGGTCAGTTTCATCCAGCAGAAGAGCATCTATCGGATTCGAAGACATCCACGGGGCCGGGCTGCTCTGAAATATTTGCACTGGGGTTGGCTGCCCACCGCCCCACCGGGGCGGAAGCACGGCGAATATATTGACCATGTAGACCCACACTATAATTAGCCACAGGGGGATGCTGTAAAGGAGTTGTTTACGTAAACCGCCCATGCGCATTACTCCTCCAGCTTCGACGCCTACAAGAGCAAAGAACCAGGCGAGCATCGCCCATGGAGCCGAGGGAAATAGCGCCACGAGGATTGTGGCATAAACCACGTAGGTCACAACGGCAAGTATGGCTGCGCCGCGCGGTTTCGAAATAAATATTCTATCGACATACGAGTAAACTTGGGTCAAAAGAACCCAAAATGCAAGCCACGCAATCCATCGCCAGATAACCGGACGTGCGCTTCTTACAGAGGCAAACATAAACGCGCCCAGGACCTGCCCCATAACAGTCGCACTGAAAATGAAAACGAATGTGACGATGGTATCCCGAGAAGCGCGGCGGCCTGGTTCCCTGTCTGCACGGACAATTTTGAGTGTATCCCAGTACAGAACTTGAGCGTGCTGTGCCCAGGCTGCGACGCCTACCAGAGTTGTGAAAACGAGCCCGACGAGTAGTATCCGCGCTCGAAAAGGGCTGAACTGAACCACTCCGTACCTGGCGTCGTGGAAACCTAAGATGATGAAGCCTATCCCATACACAGCGAGCAGAGCAGAAGCCGTGAATCGTGTGAGCGTGTCGATCGACGAAAGCAGAGGCTTCGCTGCTTGAGGGGGTGGAGGCCCGGAGAGGGCAGGGTTCTCCAGGGCTGCTACGTTAGACTCTGTTGCCATTGGTCAGCCGTGAATCTTACTTGTTTATATCAGACTACGTCTGTGGGTGGATATACGAATACCGCGGTAAGCATTGACAGCCGGGGCTGTCCAATGGAGACTTGTGCCGAAGGACAGGCAAATGGGAACATTCAAGAACTTAGGGCAAGGTCAAAGTGATGTACCAGTGCGTGTTCGGATCGAGAGGGCGGTTGCCAAACTTAAGGCGAGGGGTGTTGAGAACGACCGCTGTCCGCGCTGCAATGTGTTCAATTGGAATGTCGATATATTAGACATTCCGGCAAACTCCGCCATGGAAAGGACCAGGTTTTTCCTCTCTCTAGCCCCACCTCCGTCGCCAGATCCATTTACCGCAGCAGCTCCTAGCTATCCACCGAACTCTGTACTCTCTGTGTTGTCATTGGTCTGCAAGAACTGTGGGTACAGCATCTTTCACAACATGGGCATGCTAGACGAATAGGAGGTCAACGGATGGGCAACCCAGTCCGGCCACCGCCGGCCGCGCCAGCACAGCCGCAGTTGCCACAAGGGTATCAGGTTGGCTCCACTGTAGTAACAGAGCTTCCCGCTGAAAGGGGGTTCCCGCTTCGACAATCCGATTTCTTGACGCTCTGTGACGGCAGCGCCGGCAGTGAAAGAGCGGGTCGCGATCTTTGCATCGGAGTATTCGCAGGAGCGATCACGGGCATCATTGGACTGATTAGCTCTGTAGATATACCGGCAGCCCTGACTAAGAAACCCGTTTTTTGGAGTTTCGTGGTTTTGCTAGTGATGGCGGCAGGCTCTCTCGCTGGGATTATCGTTTATTGGACCCGCATGGCGAAAGAAAACACTCCATATACGCGTCTAAAAGCCGCGATTGAGCAGTTTTTCAGGTCATGAAAACGAAGTCGAATGACCCTTCCCTTTCTATTGACATACGTATGTTAATATGCTAGTATCCGAATCGGAGGCAAGTCCGATGGAGAAAGAGCAAAAGCCGATTCGAACGACGTTATATCTCCCCCCAGAACTGTGGACGCAGTGCAAACTCCTGGCCGTCGTGCGCGGGCACGGTGCAACAGCAACGGACATCGTGGTGACCGCGCTCAAGCAGTACCTTGCGAAAGTGAGACGCGATGCTTTTGAGGCCAGACTCGACAAGTTCGAACTCGCCGCGAGGCAGAAAGGGGGCCGATCATGAGCACACCTATCGTGAATGGGTTTCCTGAGACCGATGAAGGCCGCATCGAGCAAAGCGTTCGGCCGACTCGGTTGGCCGACTTCGTTGGCCAACGTCAGATCAAGGACAACTTGTCGATCGCCATCGAAGCCAGCCGCAAACGCGGACAAGCCCTCGATCATGTACTGTTGTACGGACCCGCAGGCTGCGGGAAAACCACACTTGCCCAGGTGATCGCCAATGAACTAGGCGTAGGTCTCCGCATCATCGCGGCACCACTACTCAGCAAAAAGTTTGAACTGGTATTTTTGCTCATGGAGTTGAACGAGCGGGAGGTCTTGTTCATCGACAAGATTCATAGGCTGGCCCCGCCGGTCGAGGAAGTTTTGTATTCGGCCATGGAAGACTTCCAGCTCAACTTAGTGACCGGACAGAAGTCGTTTCCGTTCGCTTTGAACCATTTCACATTGGTCGGCGCCACCACACGGCCAGGGTTGATTACGCAACCACTGCGTAATCGCTTTGGTATCGTCGAACACTTGAATCCCTACACCCAGGATGAACTGACGCAGATCGTCGAACGCTCAGCCTCGATCCTGCATATCCCCTGCGAAGCAAAAGCAGCGGCACAAATTGCACAGCGCGCGCGGCGTGCCCAGAGTCGCCAACCGATTGCTCAGGCGTTGCCGGGATTTCGCCGATGTGCGCGCAGATGGGCGTTTGACCAGTGAGATTGCGGTACGGGCACTCGATTCTTTGCGCATCGATGAACTAGGCTTAACCGAACTGGATCGCAAGCTGATGCGGATCGTTATCGATCACGGCCCCGTGGGACTGAACAGCTTGTCCGCGCAACTTGGGGAAGAACCGGACGCGATCGAGGCGTGCGAATCGTTTCTAATGCAGATCGGCTTTCTCAGCCGCACGCAGAACGGACGGATCGCGACGGAAAGGGCGATCAGGTACTTCAAAGGATCATTTACCCGGGATAGCGGGGGAAATGAGCACGAGCAAATGGCCGAATTCCTCGTTCCCCAGGGGCCGGTGGACTAGCGCAACCCTCGGACCCACCCTTCGTTAGCGAATTGGTGGGGACGGACAGCAACACGCACAAAAGGAGTTCCTGATAGGCTTACGTCAGCGTGAACTGTAATTATTCGTTTTGCCGCCAGAATTTTCACTGATCGATTGGAACATCAAGGTATCGACCAAGCCGACTTGCGCACCCGACCCGCCGTCATTATTGCCCAAGTGGTCGGAGGCGCGCCTTCCTGGGGCCAACTTCTTGAGCCAGGACGCACGAGCGTCAGTCACTACGGGGATTCATCCCGTGTGACCTGTATCGCTGACAAAGCGGCACCTCGGACCTAGGCTGCTCTCGATAGCAACGGCCCAATGGAAATTGTGGCAGCGAAGCGAGGTTACTTGTGTTGGGGTATAGCCTCACTCAACTGACGCATTTTCTTGTTGCCACGCCAGGAGGTTTTTTCCATGACAAGACTTGCGCTCATCCTATCGCTGGGACTTATTGTCATTGGCTGCGATAGTCCTGTGCATGAAGCTGTTTCAGAGGGAACGGAGCCATATCAAATCAAGGCAGGTGAAGACCTCGGCATCCGTCTGGGAATGTCTCTCGCCGAATTTAAGGCGTTGCGTACTCACAAAGGAAGAACTAAGACGGACAGATTTTGGCGTAGTGTCTCAGACTCAGACCTCTGCGTTGACACCCCAGCCGACGACGAAGTGTTTTGCCCCATCTCTACCGACCCTCAAGCTGAACCCCGAATTGGCGAAATGCAGATTTACTTCCTTACGCTCACGTTCTACCAAAAGAGGCTGGTCCAAATCACATATAACCTTGTGGGAGTAGACAGAGACACGCTGTTACAAGGTTTGAAAGATAAGTTTGGGAACACAGATTGTCATCCATTGTTGGGATGCAGGTGGCGAAATTCGGTCTCATCTATCAGTTTTGTGAAGGACGAAAAAGACTTTTCTGCCTCAAGGCTCGAACTGACCCTGACAAAAGAAACGGCTGAGTGGCGGGAACATCATAAAGACCGAACAAAGGCTGAAACAGACAAATCGTTATAAACCGATGTCAACTGGCGGGAGGAGCTATGAACGAACTCAGCTTTGGAGAAATCTTCAAGCTCTGTTTCAAAATCGTGTCGGCTGTTCTGCTATCACTGCTCGTGATCGGCGTACCGATTGGCCTGATCGCTGGGGCGTCGAATACGCGCTCACGCACTAGACTGTCTCCCTGTAACGGCACGAGTCACGGCATCCATGATCCGATTTGTTGAGGGTGAATCTGGATGGATGCAGATCAGAAAGGCAGAAGCCGAATGGACCCGAACTTTAAGGAGTGGCACATCACCCCAGATGCCGCAGGCAAGTATCCGGACGCGCAAGTGACGCACGCCATCCTCCAGGACTGCCGGGCGCTGCTCAAGAGCATTCGGGCGATGGTGGCGTTCTTCACCGTGGTGCTCACCATCGAGCTCGTTGTAGGCTTGCTGTGGGCGTTGGCGAGATAAATCACCGAGGAACAATCGGGCGTCCAAATCGGTTCCAGGAACCGATTTGCCAAAGGCTTGGGCGGCTCGACGCGCTCTTCCTTTAGCCATTCGTACACTGTTTCGCGCAAGTGCGCCCGATCATCAAAGCTGTGCGCACTTCGCGAATGGTCTGCTCCACCCACTTTCTGCTGTTGTCGCAAAGTTGGTAAACTTCGGGCTTCCAGCGCTCAATCAGGTCGTTATTCATCAACTCACTCTCGGCCGGCGATGCAGTAGCGCCAGTAACATCTGGAATTGCCTGAGCGTCAGTCTGCGTGGTGTGTTGGTCTCGAAATTGTCCCGCAAGAATCTGCGGATGTCGGCTTCACCCCATCCGCGACTTCGCACATGGGACCAAAACAAATTCACTTCGGCGCCCGACCGTGGCGCCTGCAAATGCCTTTCCCCAGGCTCGTCGTCATTCAGTCTGCGGTGGCAGGCGAAGTGATAGTTGCCGTGGCGGGCACGGCTGATTGTATGCCAGACAATCGGAGCGCTTGTGCTTCAGCGCACCTCGGCGCATGATTCTGCATGTTGAACAGCTCCACAGTAACCCGGGAAATGAGGAAAGGGCTGAAATGGAACAAAACCAATTTGTGGAACTGTACCGCCGTCTGCTGGCAGGCGAGAAGCCCGAGGCACTGGCCAAGGAGTTTCCCATTAAACTGAAGAAAGGGGCTGACAAGCATGGCCCCCTGACCATTATTTGCGACCGAATCACCGGCGACCGAATCCTGATTTGTCGCCCGGTGCGGATAGTGCGCAAACGGGGCAAGCGCTACGGGCCCCACGCAGTCACGCGTGCAAAACGCCGACGCGCCTAATGGGTGATGACCCGCGCGACCAATTCCCGGAACTGCTCTCTTGACAAGCAACGTGTGGCGACTTCGGCGAGACCGATGTGTGCACGGTGTGAGGCGAGTGGAACTCCACGCGGGACGGCGGTCGCCCGGTATTCCGCTAGCATTCGACCTCGCGGGGCACGGGCGAACGAACCGATGAATGTTCATCCGCCCGCCTAAGCACTGGTTCAGAGCCGTTGGAGTTACGGCCGCCCGTCGCATCATCGTTGGTCACGGATACCTCATGGACCACAGACGCGAACTCTTGGCTATTCGCTCTTCACGAGGTGTTCAAATTCCGCCGGTACATTCGGTTTATCGGGCGCCGGCCACGTGAAGCGAGGTCCTTCAATTTGCCAAGATGGACGCGCGGGATTAGCGGGTGCAGTTGCACTCATTGAACTGAGTCCCAGGGCTGCTGCCAACTTGCCCTGGTCAGTCGTGCTGATTGTTTTCTCACATTCAGCCAACTGCGCGGAGTGGTGCGCCACCATTCTCCTGTGGCTCGCGACCGCGGTTCTGTGGAACGCTGCCTCCGAGCCTGTCGCCTTTGCCAAGGCATTCTCATGAGCGGTGGCCATCGCGCTATGAAAGTCACGCTCCGCTTCGTGCGTCGAATGAAGGTGCGTACTAAAAGCTCGTGACGCCTTGAAAATGTCATCCAGATCCATAGTTACCCCCGTTTGATCTCCTTCGCAAAACAAGGAATCTCAGCTCTACCAATCTCGTATGTAAACGCACTCACCACGGTGGTCATATCCAACGGTAAACAGAACACCATCCATAACGGTTTTTTCTAGCCGGATTCGACCACGGCCGGAGGAGGCTTTCGTAGGATCGTAGTCTATGGTCTCTGCGGTTTTTTGCACACCTCCGACAGGCAGGTTCCAGAAAGACAAACGCGGTAACGACGACTGGCTCATTCTCGCCTCCTGGTCTGATCGAAGCACAAAAAACCACCACATGGAATGGCCTACCGCCGCCCTCGTCAAATTTTGCCCATCTCGGGGCAAATGCCCCGACACGCAAACAACGCGCGAAAAAGGCCGTGTGGCTTACGGCAGCATCAGCCGCTCTCAGGCTCTGCGGATCATCCGGTCACGGATTTCAAGTCGGACCAAATCGCGTTCTTCGGCCTATCGCCAGACGGAAAGAGGCTCGCCGTCCTGCGAAGTCACTGGGATTCCGACGTTGTCCTGCTGCAAGAAAACAAGCAGTGAGGCAGGGCGACCCCGACATCCCGTCACTGGGCAAGATTAGAAGTCCCTCCATTGTCTCCAAAGCGCAACGCTTGTGTAGTTACCTTTGTGGGTCTATTGTCATTTTCGCTGTCTGCATTTTTTCATGCCAAACTACTACGCTGAGAACCTGGCCGCTGAACGCTTACGCGCTTGCTATGAGCTTGCGCCTGCCACAGTCAAGGCCTACCTAGAAACAGAGATCGACTACGTTCTCCGCAAGACATCCACTTCCACGATTGTCTTAGAACTTGGGTGTGGGTACGGAAGAATCCTGCAGCGGCTGATTCCCCACGTGAGCATGGCGTTCGGAATCGACACTTCCTTTTCCAGTCTGAGAATGGCCAGGGACTTTGTGGGCCACGCTGAGTTGCTCAGACTCGCACAGATGGACGCGCTTGATCTTGGATTTCGCGATGGCGCCTTCGATTTGACGATCTGCATTCAGAACGGGATCAGCGCCTTCGCCGTTGACAAACAGCGACTATGTGCCGAAGCCGTTCGTGTGACCCGATCGGGAGGAACTGTGCTGTTCTCCAGCTATTGCGACAGCTTCTGGCCCGATCGGCTGAAGTGGTTCGAAATTCAGTCTACCCACGGACTCATCGGCGCTATCGACTACCAGCACACAGGCAATGGTGTGATCGTCTGCACAGATGGCTTTCGAGCAACAACCGTGAATGCAGCGGGCTTTATGGGCTTAACACGAGCCCTCGGCCTTAGCCCAAAGATTGTCGAAGTGGACCACTCGAGTCTCTTCTGCGAGATCGTGCTCCCCTAATTGGAAATGTAGGAGGCTGGGGAGGTTAGTACCCACTTGAAAGGTAACCCCGTTCTATAAAGGGGAGAGTCAACAGAAAAACTGCCCCGACGACTGGATGGAGCAAAGATTTTTGCCCGGCTCTCCAGCCCACGTAATGTAGAGAGGCTCTTGGGTGGCTCGGGAAAGTAAGTGGAATTCGGCTCGGGCCACTTGCCCGGCAATCGCGAGACACGAACTTCAAGCTGACCCGATAATCTCCCGCAGCCATACAAAATCACTTCGATGCGGCAACCGGCTTCACTTCATCGTATTCCGGGTTTTTCCATAGCCCGCTGCGAAGCTCCAGAATGTCGGCGGTAACCCGCGCCACCTCGTCGCCGTAGTATTTCGCAACGACGTGTAATGCCAGATCGATGCCGGAGGTCAAGCCGGCTGCGGTTGCGATTTTGCCGTTCTCTACGTAGCGGGTTCCACTGACGAAATGCACAGCGGGATATTGCTTCTGCATGCTCTGCAGAAACATGTGATGCGTAGTGGCAGTTTGGCCGTCGAGCATTCCATACTCCGCTAGCACCTCGGCACCTGTGCAGACCGACATGGTCTGATCTGCGGTGGCTGAATTGGCCAGCAACCAGGCTTTCTGGGCTGCGCTGCGTCCGCGCTGCGCGGGAATCACAATAACTTGCGGCTTGGGCGCATTGTCGAAACTGTAGTTAGGTACGATCATCAATCGATTGGCATCCACCGGCTTCAAGGAATCAGATACGGTGTACACGTTGAACGGCATCACCATGTCATCGCCGTCCGCTTGGTGCCACGGCTTCCCTTTGCTTGTAAGCATCGCGCCGCCGAAGACCTCCCACGTACCCGCGATGTCCAAGACGTCCGCACCCTCCGAAATCAGGATCGCTACGTTGATCTTGCCCGCAGCTGGCGGCTTCAGCGAACCGGTTTGCAATGTGGAAGATGCCGCTTTATCGGGCGCCTGCCCGTTGCACAAGGGCACCATCAAGTTCAGAAATCCCACGATTACAGCGGCAATCCAAAATCCGTTAGCTCTGCTTCGCATCGGTCCTCCCAGGAAACTGCTTGCGATAGGCAAGACGATAGCTCCATTGAGAAACGTCCTGAATGACATTCTTCCGGCATTTCAGGGCATATTTTGCTAGAGTGAGCCAAGTCCCAAATTGCCGGATGAATGTCGTTCCAGACATACCGTTGCCTGGCTAACTTAGTGAGACGAACAACGTGAGACCCAAACATATTGTTATTGTGGGATTCGACGACATCGCGACCCTCGACCTGGCGGGGCCGCTCGAGGCATTCAGCAGTGCATTCCTTGAGGACTCGAGCGGCAATCCACAGCCCTGCTACAAGGTCACGATCGCCGCGTTAGGCGCAAAGACCTTCCGTTCACACTCGGGGTTGCGCATCACCGCCACTTGCTTTCTTAGCTCTTTGCGCCACATAGATACGCTTCTCATTCCTGGCGGCCCCGGCGTACGCCTTTCCTCCGCTGGCCCCACACTGGCGGAGTGGATCAGCCGCCGCGCGACCGGCATTCGCCGCATTGCCTCAGTATGCACGGGCGTTTACGCAATCGCGCCAACTGGGCTGCTCGACGGGCGGCGAGTGACGACGCATTGGAGGTTCGCCGCCGAGGTGGCCAGCCGCTTTCCCGCATTGAAGGTTGATGCCAATGCGCTCTACATTCGGGACGGCAAGTTCTACACCTCGGCAGGTATAACCGCAGGGATCGATCTTTCCTTGGCATTAATTGAAGAAGACTTTGGACCCCGAATCGCGCTTGCCGTCGCCCGCGAACTGGTGGTGTACATGAAGCGACCGGGAGGCCAGGAGCAGTTTTCCGAGCCGTTGAGGTTTCAGGTTGCTACTACTAGCCGCTTCGCCGATCTAGCGACATGGATGCTGGGACGCCTCAACAAAAATCTTTCCGTTGAAGCAATGGCGGAACAGACTAGTCTTTGCCCCCGACAGTTCTCCCGCCGATTCAGGTTGGAGTTTAACAGCAGTCCTGCTGCTTTTGTGCAACGCCTCCGACTTGACGAGGCACGCAAACGCCTATCCGACCCTAGCTCAAGTGTGAAGCGCGTCGCCGAATCGGTTGGTTTCCACGATCCCGACAGTTTTCGCCGTGCGTTCATGCACCGCTTCGGCGTTCCCCCTGCCCACTATCGCAGCCGTTTTGTGGCTGGTGCGGAGAAGTAGTGCCTGGTAAGTTCGGGTAATCGGAAACTGACCCGGGAGATAGATTATTTGCGGCCTCCGCGCTCTTGCGAAGACGCGCGTAAAGTCACGGTGTTCAACCGGTGATGGAGTCCAAAATCGAGACGCAATCAGCCAGCTTTCGGAAGTCATTCTGAAATGAGGATTTTCTACGGCTCACCGCCGTTACACTTCCACCAACAACTTCCCGATGTTCGTCCCGTTGAACAGCATATTGATGGCCTCGGGCGCTTTCTCGAACCCTTTCACGATCGTCTGTTTGTCCTTGATCTTCCCTGTCATCTTCCACATCCCAAGCTGTTTCGCGGCATCCATAAATTTCGACGCGTAATCGAGAATAATGAACCCTTCCACGCGAAGCCGTTTAATCAGCACCTGCCCAAAGCTCGCCATCGCCGGATCCTCTTTCGTGTATCCAGAAATCAAGCCGCACAGCACCACGCGTCCATGCAGATTCATGCGGTCCAGCACCGTCTGCATAATTTCGCCGCCGACATTCTCGAAATCGATATCCACTCCTTTCGGAGTTGCCGCTGCGAGCTGCTCCTTCCAATCCGCATGCTTATAATTGATGGCGGCATCAAACCCAAGCTCATCTCTAATCCACTTACACTTTTCATCTGTTCCCGCAATCCCCACCACCCGGCACCCGTGGATCTTGCCAAGCTGGCCGACTATGCTTCCCGTGGCCCCGGCGGCCGCGGACACGACCAGCGTTTCTCCGGACTGCGGCTTGCCGACCTCCAGCAGCCCGAAATACGCCGTGAAACCGTTGTGACCGAGCGTGCCCAGGAAATGGCTGTCCGAAAGAAATGGAATCGAGGGAATTTTATGGAACGCGCCCAAGTCCTTCGTTGTGAGCAGTGCAAATTCCTGCAAGCCGGTCAGACCCGCAATCTTGTCCCCGCGATTGAACTCGGGATGTCGCGACTCCACAACTTCGGCGACGCCAAACGCGCGCATCACTTCCCCGATTTGCACCGGCGGCATGTACTGCGGCCTATCCGCCATCCACACGCGCATGGTCGGATCGATCGAGAGGAATTTGACTCGCACCAGCGCTTGCCCCTCTTCCAGCGCCGGCACCGCCGTTTCGCGAAATTGCAACACCTCAGGAGTGATCAGGCCTTTCGGCCGGGAAGCGAGTATCCATTGACGATTTGTGTGAGCCATCCCGGAAGCATAACAGAACCACTTTCGTGATGGATGAACCAGCTTCGATTTAACATGCGTACTCGCTGGTGCTCGGAAGCGCGTTAATCGGGACTTGAACCCTACGAGCCTTGTGATGACCAACGCTCTCCGGCGGGGGTTACGTTGGGGACGGATCTACTTGACTATATTGAGAAACTAAATGGACTGTCCGTTTCGCCTTCTCGGGTTTCAGTACGGTCTTGCGGCTTTCCGTGAGGCACATTTCCAACTCCCACAGATCAGAAGGATCGACTACGTTCGCCATCGTACGTTTAGCCTCTGCAATGATCTATGAAATGCTCAGGGGATTCCATCGCCGTTCCTTTTTTGCAAGCATTCAGGATCAGGACTGAATCATAGTCCTCGGGAATATTTCCCTTCAACGGATCGTATATTTTATAAATCCGTTTCGGTAGGTACTGGGAGCAACATGTCTGGATACCCGACTTGAACGAAGCTGCTCTGCGGCGGACGCTTCGCGTGAGACGAACGGAGCAGTGGTTGCTTGTCGGTTGAGATAAGTTGTCGGGTCATAAGGAGGTCCCTATGACCCGACTTCGCAAAATGATGCTGGAAGAACTCCAG
>DASPVD010000155.1:0-27526 GCA_035622555.1 Candidatus Eremiobacteraceae bacterium
GAGATGGTGATGCCGGGCGACAACGTCAGTTGTGAAGTGGCGCTGATTACCCCGGTGGCCTTGGAGAAGGGCTTGCGTTTCGCGATTCGCGAAGGCGGCCACACCGTCGGCGCCGGCGCCGTCACCGACATCATCGAGTAACGCCATGAGACAAGGAGACAAAATTCGCATTCGCCTTAAGGCTTATGACCATCGGATTCTCGATCAGTCCACGCGCGAGATCGTGGAGACCGCGAAGCGTACCGGCGCGGATGTTGCCGGGCCGATTCCGCTGCCCACCACGATTAATCGTTGGACGGTCCTGCGGTCGCCACACGTGGACAAGAAATCGCGCGAGCAGTTCGAAATGCGCACCCACAAGCGGCTGATCGATATTCTCGAACCCACACCCGACACGGTGGACGCGCTGATGAAGCTCGATCTGCCTCCGGGCGTGGACGTGGAAATCAAAGCCTTCGGCCACGCCGCGAAGTGACGATCTGATGAGGATCGTCGTCCTGAGGAGCATCTTCGGCGACGAAGGATCTCTCAGGATGCCGGACTTGGTTCCGGATGCTCCGGGAGCTAAAGGCAAGAATTCAGATTCGAGCAGCCAATACCCAAGAGGCACGCTGCTAAAAAGAGAGAGCACATGGCAGTCGACGGAATTATTGGAGTCAAGTTGGGCATGACCCAGGTCTTCTCTGAAGACGGCAACCTTGTCGGTGTGACCGTTCTCCAGGCCGGCCCGTGTGTGGTGGTTCAGCGCCGCACCAAAGAGAAGGATGGTTACGACGCTGCGCAGCTCGGCTTGGTGGAATTCGTCAAGCCTCAGCGGGTGAATAAGGCGCTAACTGGCCATTTCAAGAAGGCCAATGTCGCGCCGGTGAAGATTCTCCGCGAAGTGCGTCTGCCGGAATCGAAGGACGAGACCAAGGTCGGGGATCGCGTGCTGGTTGAGAACTTCAAGGCCGGCGAATTGGTCGACATTTCCGGCGTGAGCAAAGGCCGCGGATTTGCGGGTGGCGTCAAGCGCTGGCATTACGCGGGCGGTGATTCTACCCACGGTTCGATGTTCCATCGCGCACCCGGCGGCATCGGCGGCAGTTCGTTTCCGTCGCGCGTGTGGAAGAACCAGCATTTCCCCGGTCACATGGGAAATGAACGGGTCACCGCGAAGAATCTGAAGGTGATCAAGGTGGACAGCGACGAGAATTTATTGCTGGTTCGCGGTTCGGTGCCTGGGCCAAGTGGCGCGTACATTTTCATCCACAAGGCCAAAAAAGCCGCGAAGAAAACAAAATGATTAGTGCACTAACAAAGAAATTTCGAAAGAAAGACGCGAGAGAACAACAATGCCGGTCGTAGACGTACTCAATCTGGATGGCAAGAAGGTCGGTCAGGTCGAACTGGCGGACGCCGTTTTTGCCGCCGATATTAACCAGCATCTTCTGCACGAAGCTTCGCGCTGGTATTTGGCGGGGCTGCGTCGCGGAACCGCCAAAACCAAGGAGAAGAGCGAAGTCAGCGGCGCGGGCCGCAAGCTCTGGCGGCAAAAGGGCACGGGCCGCGCGCGTGTCGGTTCGATCCGGTCCCCACTGTGGCGGCATGGCGGCACCGTCCACGGGCCTAAACCCCGGGATTATGCGTACGCTCTGCCGAAGAAGATGGTGCTCGGCGCTTTGCGATCGGCGCTCTCGGCAAAACTCGCGGAGGAAAAGTTGACGGTGATCGAGGATTGGTCGCTGGAGACGCATAAGACCAAGAACTTGCGCCAGGCGCTGGATAAGCTGAATGCCGACAAGACCGCGCTGCTGGTGGCGCATGGCGAGAATCGCAATCTCGAGCTGGCCAGCCGTAACCTGGATGGCGTGAAGCTGTCCGCCTCCAACGCCCTGCAAGCTTACGACGTGTTGCGGCACGATCGTTTGGTGGTTTCCAAGGATGCTGCCGCGCGATTGGTTCGGGCGCTCGATCCTGACTATGCATCGGCGGAAGCTCCGCAGGTGGAGTCGATCGCTCCCGCGCCGAAGCAGGAAGCGGCTGCAAAACCGGCGGCGAAGACCGAAGCGAAAAAGTCAGCGGCCAAGAAGCCCGCCGCGAAGAAGGGCAAGGAGTAAGCGATGGCAGCCCCGCATTATCAGATTATTCGGCGTCCGATCATCACCGAGAAAGGACTCGGGGTGAAGGAACTGCAGCACACCGTGGTTTTCGAAGTTGCCGCGGCAGCCACCAAGACGGAGATCAAGGAAGCTGTGCAGCAAATCTTCAATGTGAAGGTAGACGCGGTGCGGACCGCCAACTTCACCGGCAAGATGCGCCGCCGGGGGCAAGCCGAAGGCTATCGTCGCGACTGGAAGAAAGCGTACGTCAAGCTCGCCGAGGGCGAGAAGATGATCGAGTACGCGGAGAATTTGTAAGACCTGGGCTGGTCGAATGGAACCGCGAAGTTGGCGGAAGTTTTGGAAGCTAAGAGGTAGAGATGGGACTCAAGAACTTTAATCCATATACGGCGTCGCGCCGCTTCATGACCGTGCTCGATAAGAGCGAGATCACCAAGCAGACTCCCGAAAAAGGCCTGCTCGAGCCCAAGAAGCGCTCGGGTGGCCGCAACAGCCAGGGTGAAATCGTCATTTGGCACCGCGGTGGCGGTCACAAAAAGCAATATCGCGTCGTGGATTTCCGCCGCGACAAGGACGGCATCACCGCCAAGGTGGCGGCTATTGAGTACGATCCCAATCGCAGCTCGAATATCGCGCTGCTGCATTATGCCGACGGCGAGAAGCGCTACATCCTGCACCCCGTCGGTTTGCAAGTGGGTGCCACTGTTTCCACCGGCGAAAATGCCGACATTCTTCCCGGCAATTGCCTGAAGATCCGGCACATTCCGCCAGGCACCACGGTGCACAACCTGGAACTGTATCCCGGCCGCGGTGGACAGGCGGTTCGCACGGCGGGTGCTTCGGCGCAGTTGCTCAGCAAAGAAGGCGATTTTGCACTGGTGAAAATGCCCTCCGGCGAGGTTCGCCGGTTTTCGGTGGATTGCAAAGCCACTATTGGGCAGGTCGGCAATCTCGACCACGAGAATGAGACTTATGGCAAGGCCGGGCGGACCCGTTGGCGTGGCCGGAGACCGACGGTTCGCGGCGTAGCCATGAACCCGGTGGATCATCCACACGGCGGTGGAGAGGGCCGCGTCAAAGGCAATCACCCGCAAACGCCGTGGGCCTTTCCGACGTTGGGCAAGAAGACCCGGCATAACAAGCGCACCGATCGCATGATCGTGGAGCGCCGCAAGTAAACGATTTTCTGTTCCCGGCTTGCGGTTGGAGCCGGGAACTTAACGCTGGACAGGCAGTTTGGACCGGGCGCAATCCTGAACGAGAGTGCCCAAGGTAGAACAAGGAACAACCGCAGAATCCGGCTGGAGGTATCTACGCTGGCTGGGAGGAAGCGATGATTATGCGAGCCACACGAACAACACGTACCACACGCTCCAGTGGGCGCCGTGCGCGTCCGGTGAAGCGAGTCACAAAACGCGCGACCGTGAAAGCGGTGGTAAAGCCGGTGCCCAAAATGGCCCCGCCGCCGGAACCGGTGCTGTACAAATTGTGCAAACCTGGATGGGCGGTGATCGTGGAACGCATTCCCAACGCGCTGGGGACGCGTTTCGTTTGCCCGTTCTGCCCCAAGTCGCATCGAGTTCCTGGTCCGGTGCGCGGATTTAAGAAAATGCGGCATGCCCAGTGGGGACGTTTGCGCCGCGTGGAGGAATAAGCAAGAGATGGCACGCTCGCTGAAGAAAGGGCCGTTTGTCGACGGCCACCTGCGCGTCAAAGTGGAAGCACTGAATGCGCGCAACGAAAAGAAAGTGGTGAAGACGTGGTCGCGGCGGTCCACCATTGTGCCGGAAATGATTGGGCACACCATCGCGGTGCACAACGGAAAGAAGTTCATCCCCGTGTATGTGACCGAACAGATGATCGGTCACAAGCTGGGAGAGTTTGCTCCGACGCGTTCGTTCAAGGGCCATGCGGTCAAGGCAGCTCTTGAGAAGGCTGCCGGAGTGGCTCCCGCAGGAGGCGGCGCGCCGGGAGCGGCACCAGCGGCACCAGCGCCGAAGGCATAAGCTATGGCTGACCTACAGACACAAGCCGGTTCCATTGAAGCCCACGCGGTTGCGCGGCACGTGCGGATGTCGCCGCAAAAAGCGCGCCTGGTGATCGACCTGATCCGGGGACACAAGGCCCAGGATGCGTTGCAGTCGCTGCGCTACACGCCGAAACGCGCCGCGAAGCACATCGAGAAGGTGTTGCGTAGCGCCATCGCCAACGCCGAGAAAAAGGCGGAAGACGCGGGGGCTCCGCTGGATGTCGATCAGCTGTATGTGAGCCAGTGTTTCGTGAACGAGGGTTCGCGTTGGAAGCGCTTGCGTCCGGCCCCGATGGGGCGCGCGTTCCGTTATCAAAAGCGCACCGCGCATATCTGGGTGGGCGTGGCCGAGCATCATTTGGCCGCCGCCGAGCGGGTTGCCGCCAACATCGCGGAAGCCGAGGCGCAAAAGGGCGTCCGCGGCACAGCTCGCCGTGTTCGCAAGGCTTTGACCGGGAAGCAGGCTCCCGCGAAGAAGGGGAAGAAGTAATGGGACAGAAGACTCACCCGTACGGATTTCGCCTGGGCTACAACAAGCCCTGGAAGTCGCGCTGGTATGCGGATCGCGAGTACGCCGATCTGCTCCACGAGGACGTGAAGCTGCGCCGCGAGCTCAAGGAGCGGCTGAGGAGCGCGGGTGTCAGCTCGATCGATATTGAACGCGCTGCCAACAAGCTGGTGGTGCGCATTGCCACCGCGCGTCCGGGAATCATCATCGGGCGCAAGGGCGCGGAAATCGACAAGTTGAAGCAGGAAGTCTCCAAGCGCACCAAGCGCGAGGTGCACATCGATATTCAAGAAGTGCACCGGCCGGAGCTGGATGCCACGCTGGTGGCGGAGTCGATTGCGCTGCAATTGGAAAAGCGCGTGGCCTTCCGTCGCGCGATGCGCAAGGCGGTGGATTCGGCGCTGCGTTTTGGTTGCAAAGGAATCAAAGTGCGCGTGGCCGGGCGCTTGAACGGAGCGGAAATCGCCCGCAAAGAGTGGTACTTGCAAGGACGGCTTCCGCTGCAAACCTTGCGCGCGGACATCGATTACGGCACGGCGGAAGCGCAAACCACTTACGGGGTGATTGGCGTGAAGTGCTGGATTTATCAGGGCGAGAACATTCCGCGTCGCGCCAAGCGCGAAGACAACAAGCCCCAAGCTGTGGCCGTGGGGTAAGCAAGTTTTAAGTAACAAGTTCTAAGTAATAAGTTTGGAAGCAAAGGACGAGGCGGAGAACAGCGGTTTTGCTTGCGACTTAAAACTTAAAACTCAGAACTGCGACAAGCGAGAAAAAGACGATGTTGATGCCCAAAAAGGTGAAGTACAGAAAGCAGCAGCGCGGCCGCCGCAAAGGCAAGGCCTGGCGCGGAGGAACTTTGTCGTTCGGGGAATACGGGTTGAAGGCGCTGGAAAACGCCTGGATCACCGACCGGCAAATCGAGGCCTCGCGCGTGGCCATTACCCGCTTCATCAAGCGTGGCGGCAAGTTGTGGATTCGCATTTTCCCGGACAAGCCGTTCACCAAGAAGCCGGCGGAAACCCGCATGGGCAAGGGGAAGGGCGCTCCGGAGCGCTGGGTGGCCGTGGTCAAACCCGGTCGCATCATGTTTGAAATGGCCGGCATTGACGAGGCCACCGCCCGGGAAGCGTTGAGCCTGGCGGCGCACAAGCTGCCGATTCCCACGAAGTTCGTGACTCGTGCAGGAGGAATGTAAGTCATGCCGCGGCGTATTGAGAAGATTCGCGAAGAAGGCACCACGGAACTGGCGGCCCGCGAGAAGGATTTGATCGAACAGATTTTCCGGCTGCGCTTTCAGCTCACCACCGGCCAGGCGGAAGCGTTGAAGCGCCTCCGCGAAGCCAAAAAAGATTTGGCGCGGGTGAAAACGCTGCTTCGCGCGCAGGAATTGACCGCCGGTGGAAGCGCAAAACCGGCAAAGGCAGGTAAGGCGTAATGGCAACGGAAACGCAAGCGGCGCCGCAGCACGACGAACGCGGTGAGCGGCACTCGCTCATCGGCAAGGTCACCAGCGCCAAGATGGAAAAAACCATTGTGGTCGAAGTGCAGCGCTTGGTGCAGCACTCCAAGTATCGCCGGGTGGTGCGCATTTCGAAAAAGTTCTACGCGCACGACGAAAAGCGCGAAGCCAAGCAGGGCGACACGGTTCGCATTGTGTCCTCGCGGCCGCTTTCGCGCCTCAAGCGCTGGCGCTTGATGGAAGTGCTGACGCCTAAAGCGTCGGCCAAGTAACAGGAGACCGGGAGCGAATCATGATTCAGATGCGAACCTGGCTGACGGTGGCCGACAATTCAGGAGCGCGCAAGCTCATGTGCATCCTGCCGGTCGGCGGGGATGCCGGATTGAAAGCGGGACTGGGCGACATTGTGACCGCTTCGGTGAAGGAAGCGACACCGGAGAGCCAGATCAAAGAAGGCAAAGTGGTGAAATGTGTGATTGTGCGAATGCGTAAGGAGTCTCGCCGCAAGGACGGCACGTACATCCGCTTCGACGACAATGCGGCAGTGCTGATCAACGATGCCGGCGAGCCGGTGGGCACCCGCGTGTTTGGCCCAGTGGCGCGGGAGTTGCGCGAAAAGAAGTTCACCAAGATTGTCTCGTTGGCCCCGGAGGTTTGGTAGTCATGGCAGGCAAAGAAGTGAAGCATTACACGATGAGCATCCGCAAGGGTGATACCGTGCGGGTGATGGCTGGGCGCGACGTGGGCAAAACCGGACGCGTGCTGAGCGTGGACCCACGCAAGAACACCGTGGTCGTGGAGCACGCCCAATTGATTAAGCGCCATACGCGCCCGAACCCAGCGAAAAACATCAAAGGTGGCATTCTGGAGCGCGAAGCGCCCATCCATGTGTCCAACGTGCTGATCGTATGCAGCAATTGCGGTAAGCACGCGCGCATCGGCCATAACGTGTTGCCCGACGGCACCAAGGTGCGCGTGTGCAAGCGTTGCGGCACGACCGTGGATAAATAGAAGGAAAGTGGCATGAAGAGTCGATTGCACGAATCTTATACGAAGCAAACGGTTCCCGCGTTGATGAAGCGCTTCAACTGGGTCAACAGCATGGCTGTGCCCAAGTTGAAAAAAATCACCGTGAACATTGGACTGGGGGAGGCCAGCCAGAACGCCAAATTGCTGGATACCGCCGCGGCGGAGCTTGGCCAAATCACCGGGCAAAAGGCAATCATCACCCGGGCCAAGAAGTCCATCGCCAATTTCAAAATCCGCAAGGGCATGGCCATCGGCTGTGCGGTCACGCTTCGTGGCGAAAAAATGTACGAATTTCTGGACCGGCTGTGCAACGTGGTCCTTCCCCGCGTGCGCGACTTTCGGGGGCTGCCCTCGAATGCGTTCGATGGGCGCGGCAATTACACCCTGGGATTAAAAGACCAGCTGGTGTTTCCGGAAATTGATTACACCCGCGTGGACAAGATCAAGGGCATGAACATTACCCTGACGACGTCAGCCCGCAACGACGAAGAAGGCCGCGAACTGTTAAAGGGCCTGGGCGTTCCGTTGCGCGAAAAAGGAGCAGCACAATAAATGGCACGCACCGCGAAGATCGCTAAAACGCTGAAGAAGCCCAAATTCAAGACCCGCGCGCGTAACCGTTGCCGCGTGTGCGGACGCGCCCGGGGGTACCTGCGCAAGTTCCAAATGTGCCGCATCTGTTTTCGCGGCATGGCGCTCAAGGGAGAGATCCCGGGCGTCGTGAAATCAAGCTGGTAGGAGCCAGACAGGATGAATTATGCAGACTGATCCCATCGCCGACTTTTTGACCCGCATCCGCAACGCTGCTGCCGCCAAGCACCAGCGGGTGGACGTGCCGGTTTCCAAGATGAAAACGGAGATTGCCCGCATTTTGAAGGAAGAGGGTTACATCTCGACGTTTAAGCTGGTGGAAGAAAATAAGACCCGCAAAACGTTGCGCGTTTTCCTGAAGTACACGCCGGATCGCCGCAGCGTGATCACCGGTATGAAGCGGATCTCGCGGCCAGGACAGCGGAATTATCGTGGCGCGCTGGACATCAAGCCAGTGGTCGGCGGGCTGGGCATCAGCATCTTAACGACGCCAAAAGGCTTGATGACCGGAAGGGCCGCCCGGAAGGCGAATGTCGGCGGCGAAATACTGTGCGAGGTGTGGTAGAGCAGGAAGTTGTAAGTTTTCAGATTTCAGAGTTCGGGAGAACAACGTTGCAGGTTCCAGGTTGTACTTGAAACTTAGGACTTACAACTTGAAGCATCGGTCGCAGAGATAGAGAGAAGGAACAAAAGCAATGTCACGTATTGGTCGCAAACCGATTCCAGTGCCGGCGGGCGTGAAGATCAATGCCGCGTCAGGCAAAGTGGAAGTGCAGGGTCCGAAGGGCAAACTGCACGTTCTGGTGCCGCCACAGATTCGCTTGGAACAGAAGGACGGGGTCTTGACCACCGTTCGGGATAACGAAGAGCATCGCGCGTTGCACGGATTGGCCCGCGCGCTGTTAGCCAATGCCGTGCACGGGGTGACCCAAGGCTTCAAGAAGGAACTGGATATCGTCGGCGTGGGTTACCGCGCGGAGGTGAAGGGCAAGGCGGTGGCATTTGCCCTGGGCAAGTCGCACCCCGTCGAGTTTCCCATTCCCGAAGGGATCCAGATCGCGGTGGATAAGCAAACGCATATTGTGGTCAGCGGCGCGGACAAAGCGCAGGTCGGTCAAGTGGCCGCGAATCTTCGCTCGTTGCGTCCACCCGACCCGTACAAGCAGAAAGGGATTCGCATTACCGGCGAGCGCCTGAAAAAGAAGGCTGGCAAGGCAGGAGCAAAGGCAGGCGGCCCAGCCTAAAAGGTTTTAAGTTTCTAGTCGTAAGTGATAAGTTTCGAGGCCGTTTGCGTTAGTTACAACTTCGGACTTACGACTGAGGACTAACAGGAGACGACAGTGGCATCGGTACCAGTTCGCAAGCTATCCAGGGAAGAGCACCGGCGGCGTGTCCACGCGCGCGTCCGCACCCGGGTGATCGGAACGCCCGAGCGGCCGCGTCTTTGCGTGTACCGCTCGTTGGAGCACATTTACGCGCAGGTTATCGACGATTCCAACAGACGCACACTGGTTTCGGCCAGTTCGCTGGACAAGGAAGTGAAGAAGAATTTGAAGGGCGGGGGCAACGTGGCTTCCGCCAAAGCGGTGGGCAAGTTCATTGCCGATCGCGCCAAAGCGGCCGGTGTTGTCAGCGTGGTTTTCGATCGCGGCGGATATAAGTATCACGGCCGTGTGAAGGCGCTGGCAGATGCGGCGCGGGAAGCGGGGTTACAGTTCTAACTTATGTCCAAGCAAATTTTGCGTGACAGTCTGGCAGTGCGGCGGCTCTTGGAGGTGAATCCCTCGGACCTGAAGGATGACGTGATTGCCATCAATCGCGTGACCAAGGTGGTCAAGGGCGGCAAGAACCTCAGTTTTTCTGCTTTGGTGGTGGTGGGTGACAGTCACGGACATGCCGGTTTCGGGATGGGCAAGGCTCGCGAAGTCCCCATGGCCATCAAGAAGGGAATCGAGCAGGCCAAGAAAAACCTGATCAAGCTGAACCTGAAGGGTTCCACGATTCCGCACCAGGTGACCGGCTGGTACGGTTCGGCGCAAGTGCTGCTGAAGCCCGCTCCTGATGGTACGGGGGTCATTGCCGGTGGTCCGGTGCGCAAGGTCATGCAGGTTGCCGGCATTCAGAACGTGCTGACGAAGTCGCTGGGCACTTCGAACCCGCATAACGTCATCAAGGCCACCTTCGCGGCGCTGCTGGGATTGAAGGATGCCACGCAGGTCGCGGAGACGCGCTCGAAAACGGTGGAAGAAATGACCGGCCGGCCGCCGAAAGCGGCGCCGAAGCCCGAGCCGGTAGAAAAGGCAGCGGGGGAGTAAGAAATGGCAGCGCAGAAAAAGAGCGCCAAAAGTGGCGGAACGCTGAAGGTCAAGTGGGTGGTCAGCTTTATCGGTTGCACTGACGATATGCGGCAGACCATTCGCGGACTCGGTTTTCGCAGAATGCACCAGGTGGTGGAGCGCCAGGATACTCCCGAAACGCGCGGGATGATTCACAAAGTGCGTCATCTGGTGAAGGTGGTGGAGTAAGCGATGGCACAAAAGACAAAAAAGGAACACAACACGGTTTCGCTCTCGGCCTTAGGTCCGGCGAAAGGCTCGCGCAAGCGCAAGGTGCGCGTGGGTCGCGGGATGGGGTCCAAGATGGGCAAGACCGCGGGCGCGGGAAACAAAGGGCAGCAGTCCCGGCGAGGCTATTCCCGGCGGCGTGGATTCGAAGGCGGGCAGATGCCGCTGCACCGGCGCATTCCCAAGCGCGGCTTTCATAATCCGTTCGGGGTGAAGTTCTCCATCGTAAACCTGGAAGAACTGAACGCATTCCCCGCGGGAGAGACGGTGACACCGGAGTTGTTGCGCGCGCACGGATTCGTTCGTCGCGCTACCGACCCGATCAAGGTTCTGGGCGACGGCGAACTGAAGAACAGCTTGACCATTCACGCGCATGCGTTCAGCGCCTCGGCTAAAGAAAAGATCACCAAAGCGGGTGGGAAGTTTGAAGTGGTACAGGTCGCGTAAGGTAAGTAGCAGTAAGGGAATGTTATGAGTCGTTTTTGGCAAGCATTTTTGAATCTGTTCCGGATCGAAGATCTGCGCAACCGGCTGTTCTTTACGCTGGCGTTGCTGGCCGTGTATCGTCTGGGCGCGCATATCCCCACGCCGGGAATCAATACCGACGTATTGACGAGCCTGTTCAATCAGTCGGCCTCCGGTTCGATGTTGGGCATTTTCGACCTGTTCACCGGCGGCACTTTCCGGCGAATGACCATTTTCGCGCTGGGAATCATGCCGTACATCACGGCATCGATTATCTTGCAGTTGATGACCGTGGTGTTCCCGTATTTGGAGCGGCTGCAGAAGGAAGGGGAACTGGGCCGGCGCAAAATCACCCAGTACACGCGGTACCTGACGATTGTTCTGAGCGTAATTCAATCATCGACCATCGCGACAACTTTGCAGGCGCAGAGCTATGGCGGGCAATCCCTGGTGTATCACCCCGGGTTGGGCTTTTGGTTGCTGACGGTGCTGACGCTCACCACCGGTTCGACGTTCATCATGTGGTTGGGGGAACAAATCAGCGAGCGCGGAATCGGCAATGGCATGTCGCTGATCATTTTTGTGGGCATCGTCGTGGGACTGCCGCGGGCGATTTTTGACTTGTGGGAGAAGTCCCGGACCGAGGCCTGGGGCGCGTTCACGCCCATGGTGCTGATTCTGCTGTTGGCCTTGATGGTCGCGGTGGTGGCGTTCATCGTGTTCGTGGAAGGCGCCCAGCGGCGCATTCCGGTGCAATACGCGAAGCGCGTGGTAGGCCGCCGCGTCATGGGGGGGCAATCGACTTACCTGCCCTTGCGGGTCAATTCCGGCGGCGTGATTCCGCCGATTTTCGCCAGCTCGCTGCTGGCGTTCCCGGCGACCGCGGCGTTGTTGTTGGGATCGCGCTGGCCGTTCGTGAAGGGCATCGCCAACATTTTGCGCTGGGGGGAACCGCTGTATACGCTGTTGTATGTGGTGATGATTGTGGTGTTCGCGTTCTTCTATGTGGGCATCGTGTTCAACCCCACAGAAGTCGCGGACAACATGCGCAAAAACGGCGGGTTTATCCCCGGCATTCGTCCCGGGCGCAGTACTTCGGAGTATGTGGCGACGATTCTGAAGCGGCTGACGTTTATCGGGGCGATTTACCTGGCGCTGGTTTGCATTTTGCCGGAATGGATGATCGCGGGTATTGCGTTGAACCACTTGCCGGTGTGGCTTGGCGGTGATTGGTTCGACCGGCATTTTCCGGGCTGGTTTTTGCACGGCTTAGGTGTGACGTTTTATTTCGGCGGCACTTCGCTCCTGATCGTTGTGGGCGTGGCGATGGACACGGTGCAGCAGTTGGAGGCACAACTCGTCATGCGCAATTACGAAGGCTTTGCGCGTAAGGGAAGACTGCGCAGCCGTAGGTAAGGAGACGGCTTGGTGCCGCTGGAACAGCGTCCTGTCGGCAAACTGAATCGCGCGGTGATTTTTCTCGGACCTCCGGGTTCGGGAAAAGGCACACAAGCGAAGATGCTAGCCGGCAAATACGGGGTTCCGCACCTGTCCACGGGCGACATGCTTCGCGAGCATATCGCCAAGGGCACGCCGCTGGGCCTGAAGGCCAAGCCGATCATGGACCGGGGCGAGTTGGTGCCGGACTCGGTGGTTTTGAAGATGGTCGCGGAACGGATCGAGCGGCCGGATTGCAGTCATGGATTCGTGTTCGACGGGTTTCCGCGGACGGTCACGCAGGCGAAGTATCTGGGTGAATTGCTGAAGCGGCAAGGATTTCAGCAGCCGACGGTGATTCACATGGTGATCGGTTATTTGCTGCTGATCCGGAGGTTAACCGGTCGCAGGGTATGCAAGAAATGCGGCGCGATCTATAACATTTATGATCGACCGCCGAAGGTGGAAGGAATTTGTGATTTGGACGGTGACGAGCTGTACCAGCGGCCTGATGACCGGGAGGAAGTGATCAAGCCGCGGTTGCACGCTTACGACAAACTGACCGCGCCGCTGGTGAGCTACTACCGCCATCTGGGCCTGCTGTACGAGGTGGACGCGAGCAAGAGCGTGGCGGAAGTGGAGCAGGAGATTTGCCAGGCGGTAGCCAGCATGCTCGGGGCGCATTGAGATGGCGATCCAATTACGCAGCGCCGCGGAGCTGGAAAAGATGTACCGGGCCGGCCAGGCGGTATATGAGGTTTTGACCGCGTTGCGGGCGCAAGTAAAGCCCGGAATGAGCACGATGGACCTGGAGGAAATTGCGGTGAGGCACATCGCGAAGGGTCCGGGCAAGGCGGCATTCAAGGGGTATCGCGGGTATCCTTGTGTGCTGTGTACTTCGGTGAACAGCGAAATTGTTCACGGGATACCGTCGCCCAAGCGCAAGTTGCACGAGGGCGACATCGTCTCGATCGACTTTGGCATGGAAGTCGACGGGTACTACGGCGATTCGGCGGTAACCGTGCCCGTTGGACGCATCCGGCCGGAGCTGCAGAAGCTTCTGGACGTGACCAAGGAATCGCTGGACCGCGCCATCGACAAAATGCGCCCGGGCAACCGGCTGGGCGACGTCGGGCACGCGGTGCAGAGTTGGGTCGAGCAGCATGGGTATTCGGTAGTGAGGGAGTTCGTGGGACACGGCATCGGCACCAAAATGCATGATGAGCCTAATCTCCCGAACTACGGCGAACCGGGACATGGCGCGCGTTTGCAGGAAGGCATGGTCATCGCCATCGAACCGATGGTGAACGCCGGGCGTCCGGACGTGCAGATGCGCGGCGAATGGGTGGCAGAAACGGCCGATGGCAGTCCTTCGGCGCATTTCGAGCACACCGTGGCGGTGACGGCGAACGGCCCTTGGATTTTGACCCGGCCGAAGGAAATGACCGGGCCCAGTTGGTGAGGCAGTCGTAAGCAATGAGTTGTAAGTTTTAAGTAGGGAGCGATTTAACTTAAACCTTACTACTTGAAACTGAGAGCCGAGGAAACTTGGAACTCAGCATGTGGAGAAGTAATCGAGGCTATGGCCAAACAGCCGTTTGATGACAGGAAAAAAGGCGATAGGGAAGACTCCGGGAACCCTAAGGAAGACGCGATTGAAGTGATGGCGACAGTATTGGAGCCATTGCCGAACGCGATGTTCCGGGTGGAATTGGAGAACAAGCACAAGGTGCTGGCGCACGTATCCGGGAAGATGAGAAAGAACTTCATCCGGATTCTGGCGGGAGACAAAGTGGCGGTGGAGCTTTCGCCGTACGATTTGACTCGCGGGCGCATTGTGTATCGCTACAAGTAGGAATGGTTATTGGTTCTAAGTCTTAAGCAATAAGGGAACCGGGTTTACCTGGAACTTTAAACTTGAGACTTGGAACTCAGAACGCGGGCAAGGAGTAAGCATGAAGGTTCGGGCAAGCGTCAAGAAGATTTGCGACAAATGCAAAGTGATCCACCGGCGCGGAGTGGTTCGGGTGATTTGTGTGAACCCGAAGCACAAACAGCGTCAGGGATGAACTGGTTATAAGTTCTAAGTTTTCAGTGGTAAGGAAACACGGCCAACTTAGAACTTAGAACTTAGAACTTAGGACTTAAACTCAGGACTTTAGGCGTAAGTTTTGAAAGGAACACAGAACCATGGCACGTATCGCAGGTGTTGATCTTCCGCCGCAGAAGCGTTTATGGATCGGATTGACTTCGATCTATGGCATCGGACAGGTGCGCGCGCGGAGTATTGCCGAAAAGGCCAACGTGGATTTCACCAAGAAAGTGCGCGACCTGACGGAAGACGAAATCAACCGGATCCGCACGGTGATCGAGCAGGAAGGGCGGGTGGAAGGCGACCTGCGCAAAGAGATTCAGATGAATATCCGGCGCCTGATTGAAATTCAGGCGTATCGCGGAATCCGTCATCGCCGCAACTTGCCGGTGCGCGGGCAGCGGACGCACACCAACGCGCGGACGCGCAAAGGTCCGCGGCGCGGGGCCATCGCCGGCAAGAAGACGGTGAAAGGCAAGAAGGGCTGAGGTAGTTTTAGGTTTTTAGTTCTAAGTAATAAGTGGGAAACACCGATTTCGCCTTACTTAGAACTTACGACCAATTATTTATAACTTTTGGAGTGAAACGTGGCTAAAGAGCAACAAAAGGCGGCGGCGGACGGGGCGGCAGCACCCGCGAAACCGGCGGCGGCATCTAAGAAGAAGAAGGAATTCAAGAAGAAACGGGAACGGCGCACCGTACCGCACGGATTGGTGCATGTGTCGGCGTCGTTCAATAACACGCAGATCACCATTACCGACCCGGATGGGCGGGTGGTGTGCAACTCCTCGGCCGGAGCGATCGGGTTCAAAGGTTCGCGTAAGAGCACGCCGTATGCCGCGCAGCAGGCCTCACTGGCTGCGGCCAGCGCCGCGCGCGATCAGTTCGGCATGAAAAGCGTGGAAGTGCGAGTGAAGGGACCGGGCTCGGGCCGCGAGTCGGCGGTGCGTGCTCTGGCTGCGGCGGGACTGCACATCGTGGTGATTCGCGATGTGACGCCGATCCCGCACAATGGCTGCCGTCCGCCAAAGCGCCGGAGGGTCTGAACTGATTTTTAGTTGTGAGTTCTAAGTTTTAAGGGACAAGCCAGCAGCGATTTGGTGCTTACCACTTACTGCTTAGGACAGGAAAGAGTTTCGGGAAGGGAGAATAGAAGTTGGCAAGACATCGAGATGCAGTCTGCCGCCTGTGCCGCCGGGAAGGGCAGAAGCTGTTTTTGAAGGGGCTGCGGTGCTTTACCGACAAGTGCGCGATTGAGAAGCGCAACTTCGTGCCGGGCCAGCACGGGCAGTCGCGGCGCGCAAAAGTAGCCGGATACGGGCTGCAATTGCGCGAGAAGCAGAAGGTGAAGCGCACCTATGGGCTGCTGGAGCGGCAATTCCGCAACTATTTCGAGAAGGCGGTGCGCTCCAAGGGTCCGACCGGTGAAAACCTGATCATCACGCTGGAGCGGCGGCTGGATAATGTAGTGTGGCGCGCCGGGCTGGCGTCCTCGCGAGCGCAGGCGCGGCAACTGGTGCTGCATGGGCACGTGCGGGTGAGCGGGAAAAAGGTGAATATCCCGTCGTATCAGATCAACGTGGGAGAGGAAATCACCATCAAGGAAAAGATGCACCAGAACGCCATGGTGCTGGACGCCCGCAATGTGGCGCAGAGCCAAAACACCGTGCCGTGGCTGGAACAGGACCGCGATCAGTTCAAGGCGAGAGTGGTGGCGTTGCCGAAGCGCGAAGACGTGCAGACACCGCCGATCAACGAGCAATTGATCGTCGAACTTTATTCCAAGTAATCAGTTTTAAGTCTTAAGTTTCGGCAAAAGGGCAGGACGCAGGTTGACTTCGAACTGAAAACCTAGAACCTATAACTCTCAACGGTTTCGTGGCCGCAGATGTTGGCCACAGAAGGAAGGAACACGATGTGGAAGGGATTTCAAAAACCGAAGCGGCTGGCGCCGGAGTTCGAATCGCTGACGGAGAAGTACGGACGGTTTTCCGCTCAGCCATTCGAGCGCGGCTGGGGCACCACAGTAGGGAACGCCTTGCGGCGTGCGCTGCTGAGCTCGATTGAGGGAGCAGCGATCACCGCGGTGAAGATCGAAGGAGTGTTGCACGAATTTTCTTCGATCCCCGGCGTGGTGGAAGACGCCACGGACATCATCCTGAACCTGAAGCAGGTGCCCATCAAGCTGAACAACGACCTGCCGAAGACCATCTACCTGAACGTGGAAGCGCCGGGCGTAGTGACCAGCGCGAATATCGAGGAAGATGCGGATTTCGCGGTTCTGGACAAGAGCGTGTACATCGCCACGGTGAGCGAAGGCGGGAAGCTGCGCATCGAGATGCGGGTGAAGAACGGCCGCGGGTACGTGGCCGCGGACCGCAACTACGACGAAGACCTGCCGATCGGGTACATCCCGGTGGACAGCGTACACTCGCCGGTGCGCAAGGTGAACTTTTCGGTGGAAGCGGCGCGCTTGGGCCAGATGACCGACTACGAAAAGTTGATGCTGGAAGTGTGGACCAACGGCGCCATCACTCCTTCGGACGCGGTGGGATTGGCCGCCAAGCTGGTGAAGGACCACATGAGCATCTTCATCAACTTCGAAGAGCCGGTGGAGAACGTGGAAGTGCCCACGGACACCGTGCATGACCCGCGGCTAGAGCACCTGGACCGTTCGGTGGAAGAGTTGGAGCTATCGGTGCGCAGCTACAACTGCTTGAAGAATGCCAACATTCAGACCATTCGCGAACTGGTGCAGAAGAGCGAAAACGAAATGCTGAAGACCAAGAACTTCGGCCGGAAATCGCTGAACGAGATCAAGGACATACTGGTGAAGATGGGACTCAGCCTGGGCATGAAGTTCGACGAGCACGGCCGGATTATTTGGCCGCCACTGCCGAGCCAGACGGCGCTGCCGAGTTCGGAAGAGAATATCGGGCTGTAACAGGGTCTAAGTTTTAAGTTATCGGTTATAGGTAAAGAGATTCCGAGCCTTTACTTAGAACTTAGAACTGATGACGAAAACCTTCTCGTCGGAGAGCCGCGACCACGTTGGTTAACTTGAAACCTAAAATGAATAACTAAGGACTTTCAACGCATGCGACATCTGAAATCAGGATCAAAACTGGGGCGCAATCCGTGGCACCGCCGCGCCACCTTGCGGAACCTGGTGACCAATTTGCTGGAGCACGGACGGATCACCACCACTCTGACACGAGCCAAGGCGACGCGGCCGGTTGCGGAGAAAATGATTACGCTGGGCAAGCGCGACACGTTACAGGCACGCCGGCAGGCGGCGTCGTACATCATGACTCCGGAGGTGACCAAGAAGCTGTTCAGCGACATTGCGCCGAAATTCGCGGACCGCGCCGGCGGGTACACCCGGATTATTCCCGCGGGAGTGCGCGTGGGCGACGGCGCGAAAGTGGCGATTCTGGAACTGGTGACCTACGAGTTCAAGAAGAAAGAAAAGAAACAGAAAAGCAAGCTGCAGGAAGCTGTGGACGCAAAGAGCGAAAAGACTTAAAGCCGCCTCCGCAAAGGCGATCAATGGCCCGCTTCGATTCGCGTCGGAGCGGGCCTTTTTTGATCAGAAAACGGAACCCGGAAAACAGAAAATCGTAAATGGAGAATGGCAACGGGCGGGTGTTTGTTATCTGTGGACACACGCTTGCTGCTGACGCGTGGGGTTCATAACATGGCTTGAGAGCGAAATGGACGGGCAAAAGCGCCGGATCCGATGGTCCAAGACCGGATTGTGTTTAGCGACGCTATATGCAAGTGCGGCGGCGATCCTCTTTCACAACGCCATGACATGTACTGGCTGGGTCTGTGATCTTGTGGCGCTTCCCGTCTTCCTTCCCGCAGGGGAAATCTACTGGTGGCCCTTCTCGGGCAAGCTGGATTATGTCCCCGACCCGATGCGCCGATGGGAGTTTGTCATTCCAGCCGCAATCACCAACATAGTCATTTATTATGGCGTGGGTAGCCTGATTGGCGGTGGATTCCGAAGGCTGTTCCAGCGCCGCAGGGCATAGACTTCGATCGGAGCGGTCCCTCTAGGCCCGAGCAGCGGCAGGTGGCACCGGCAAAGGATTGCGTTCTGTGAACTGGCGCTGATGCCAGTAAGGATAGACCGGAGTCAGCGCGCTGGCCTTATCGAGCCTGGCGATTTGTTCAGGGGTTAAATTCCAGCCGACGGAACCGAGATTCTGGCGCAGCTGTTGTTCGTCGCGAGCGCCCATGATGACATTGGCGACGGTGGGCCGCTGCAACAGCCAGTTCAGAGCGATCTGCGGAACGGTTTTCCCGGTTTCTTTGGCGATCTCATCAAGCGCATCGACAATTTTGTACAGATGTTGGTCGTCGACCTGTGGGCCGTACGGTGCGGTCTTGTGCAGGCGGCTAACTTCGGGCAGCGGGGCATTGCGGCGAACCTTTCCTGTCAGACGGCCCCAGCCGAGCGGGCTCCAGACCAACGCGGAAACTTTCTGATCGAGACCGAGGGGCATCAACTCCCATTCATATTCGCGATTGATCAGGGAATAGTAGACCTGGTGGCCGACATAACGAGCCCAACCATAGCGCTCCGAGACGGAGAGCGACTTCATGAGGTGCCAGCCGGAGAAATTGGAGCACGCAATGTAGCGGACCTTGCCGCCTCGCACAAGAGTGTCCAGAGTGTTCAGGGTTTCCTCGACGGGAGTGAGGGCATCAAAGCCGTGCATGTGATAAATGTCGATGGAGTCGACACCGAGCCGCCGCAAGCTGCCTTCGCAGGAGTGAATCAAATGGTGACGCGAGGAGCCGAGATCGTTGGGGCTGTCGCCCATGCGAAAAGTGGCTTTAGTGGAAATGAGCAGGCGGTTGCGTTTGCCGGCAATGGCTTTGCCAAGAATTTCTTCGGATTTGCCAGTGGAATAGACGTCCGCAGTATCGAAAAGGTTGGCGCCGGCGTCGAGGCAGACGTCCACCAGGCGTTTGGCTTCCGCCACGTCGGAACTGCCCCAAGCTTTGAAGAATTCGTTGCCGCCACCAAAAGTGCCGGTGCCAAAGGAAAGAACGGGAACTTGCAAACCGGAATAGCCGAGTTGTCTGTATTCCATGGTGCCCATAGGATGTAGCAAAAGCGAAGCAGGGTACAGTGTTTTCGCAAGCGCGGTCGAGGCAGCGCAGAGATTGATGGCGTAGCTTGCTTGCCGTGACTACCGTCAGGCACTCGGAGGAAAGCGCGGAGTAATGGCAAGGTTGAATAGGGTTATTAGAATCGGCTGTTTTAGTGTTCACGGAGGATGCGATGGAATATCCGGAATTTGGATTGAGTGGGAGAGTGGCGCTGGTGACAGGAGCGGCGCGCGGGCTGGGTCGAGCCATTTCGTTGGCGCTGGCGCACGCGGGAGCGGATGTGGCGCTGGGATTGCGCGATGTGCATGCTGATTCCGGCGTGACGACGGAGATTCGAGCGATGGCCAGGAAGGCGCTGCCACTGCAAATGGATGTCAGCAAAATGGAGCAGATTGCCGGCGCCGTTGATCAGACGATACGGGAATTCGGGCGCATCGATATTTTGGTGAACAATGCTGGGATCGCGCCGGAAAATCCGGCCGAGCATGTGCGCGAAGAAGATTTTGACGCGACGCTGGCGGTGAATTTGAAAGGGACCTTTTTCGTAAGCCAGGCGGTGGCGCGGACCATGATCCGGCAGAAAAAGGGAGCCATTATTAATATGAGCTCGCAGGCGGGATTTGCGGCGCTGCCGACGGAATCCATTTATTGTATGACGAAGGCGGCCATCGCGCATTTGACGAAATGCCTGGCGGTGGAATGGGGCAAACACGGGATCACCGTAAACGCGGTGGCACCGACCTTCATCCGGACGCCGGGGACCGAGGAGTATTTGTCGGATCCGCGGCATTTGGTGGACACCGTAGAACGCATAGCGGCGCTGCATCGGATCGGTGAACCCATGGAAGTGGCCGGTGCGGTAGTGTTTCTGGCGTCGCCGGCAGTGTCGTTGATCACCGGTGAGACGATTTTGATTGATGGAGGGTGGACGGCGCGTTAGGACAGTGGTGAGTATGAGTAGCGCGTGACGAGAAGGGGGGAAGATCGGCTGCAGTGGCTGCTGCTGTGGCAAGACCACATGAGACCATCGGCCGGGTCGCGGCGTCTGTACTGAGGTAAAGGTAAAGAATGGCGATGCCAGCGACCACGGCGGTGGCCAATCCTAGCACCGCGCTGCCTAAGCTGAAGGCGCTCACCGCGTTGCGGTTCTTCGCCGCGCTCCACGTGGTGGTGTTTCACATGCGCATCGAGGGCCTGCTGCCCGCTGGGCCGTGGTGGTATGAAAATTTCGCCGCGGTGGGCTATATCGGCGTAAACCTGTTCTTCGTGCTTTCGGGATTTATTCTGGTTTACACCTATGCGGGAACGGGAGTGAGGCCAAGGCGGTTTTGGCAGGCGCGTTTCGCGCGAATTTATCCGGCTTATGTGCTGTCGCTGCTGGTGAGCGCGCCGTTTTTCTTTTTCGCGGTGCGGCACTTGAACATACCGTTCCTGGCGTGGAGCAAACAGCATCTGGCGGCGGCGTGTGTGCTGACGCTCACGCTGATGCAATCGTGGTTCCCTCAGGGGGCCCTGACCTGGAACGCGGTGTGCTGGAGCTTGTTCCCGATGCTGCTGGTATGGAGCAAGGGATTCACGCCGCGAACCTTGTTTTGGGGCGTTGTTTTCTGGTCGCTGGTGAGCCTGGCGATCTCCGTGCTGTACATCATTTTGCACCCCGATGGGATCGACAGGATCAACTCCGCGGAAACCACGCTGCTCTGGAAAAATATTCTGAGTTTCAATCCGCTGGTGCGCGTGCCGGAGTTTCTGGTCGGGGTGTTCGCGGGGCGACTGTTTTTGTCAGCGAAGAACAACCGCAAGCTGGGGACCCCGCTGGTGGTGCTGGGAGTGGCGGTGGTGCTGACGATCGTGCTGGTGGCGGATCGGATACCGCGGCCGCTGATCTCGGCAGGATTTCTGTCGCCAGCATTCGCGGCGATTATTTATGGTTTGGCGCTGCGCCCGCGCTGGGCGGGATTTCTGGAAACGGGGACGCTGGTGTTGTTGGGAGATGCCAGCTATAGCCTGTATTTGTTGCATTCGACGACGATCTCGAGAGTTGCCGAGTGGACCCGATCGCTGCCGTGGCCGTTGCACGCCAGTGTGGCTTTGCTGGCCGCGGTCGGAGTGTCGTTGCTGTCGTACTACCTGGTGGAAGAACCGTTTCGCAAGATGCTGCGTCCCAAGTCCAAGCAGCCACAAATGCGCGACAAGTCAAAGCAGTGGTAGGCGCGGCGGAACCCTATCCAGTAGAAGAACAGAGCACAGCCAGGAATGGCTGTGCCACAGAGCCGGGCGCTGTAGCCGGAACGTGAGATGTTGGCGCGCACGGCTGCCCTACTGATTGAGGTAATACTGGACGGTGGTGACGACGCGGACGGTCTTCATGAGACTAGCGTCGGCGCCGAAGCTCATGTCGCCGCCTTCACCGGGTTCGCCGGTGGCCGCGCCTTGATCAGCGGCGAGGATGGAAAAGACACCCTGGTTGGCCTGGCGGATGGCAGCGACTTTGCTGCCTGAATCCGCGGCGAAACGATCGGCGGCGGCACGGGCGTTGCGAGTGGCTTCGGTGATCATGTCAGGCTTGATGGAGTTGAGTCCGGTGAATTTGTAAGAGAGGCCCTGGCCGAAATTGCCGTTGTTGCCACTGAGGACGATGCCCTTCTGGAGAAGCTGCATGGTTTTCTGGGCGGCGCTGGCGACGGTGTCCACGCGGGTGGTGCGCACGGTGATTTGCTGCTCGACAATGTAGCGATGCGGGGCGCGCTGGCCGCCGCCGAATTCGTTGGCTTGCGTGTCGACCACACGAATGATGCCCAGCTCAATTTCGTTGGGTTGAATGGACTGCTGCTGGAGAAAATCCAAGATGACTTTCTTGTCGGCTTCGGTCTTGGCGTAAAGCGTGGCCAGGTCGTCGCCGGCTTCTTTATAGCTGAGCGGCCAGACGGCCAGATCGGATTTGACGGTACGCTCGACCAACCCTTTAACGGTGACATAGCGATCGGCAAGGCGAGTGTTCTTGATCTCGACGCCGAGAATCCAGCCGCCGATGATCAAGCCAAGAGCGATCAATAGTCCGAGCAGAGTAGTGCCACCACGTTCGTTGGGATTCGTGCCATTCATGATGGGAATGTCCTCGAGATTCTCCGCCGCTGGTCCGGTGGGAAGCCGGATGGAATTACTGTAGCACGTAAGTGTGGCGAATAGGTGAACGGTGGGGACAGAAGAGGACCAGAGCACAGACTGGAATGGCTGTGCCACAAAGCTGGTCTAGAGCCAATGAAAGAGATGGTCGGTGCAACTCGGTTTCAACGTGGAGCGGCGGGTGATGGTGGGGACGGTGGGGAAGAGTTGGCTGGCTGGGGCAAGAATTCAGCTAAGTGCAATGGCTGTTTAGGTTGGCTCACTGGCAAATGCGAGAGCAAAAACGCCGGTCTGAAGACCGGCCACTACACAAGCAAAGCAAAGCGGGGTACATCACACAACTATAGAGAGATTCTTCGCTCCGCGGACTCCGCTCAGAATGACGGCTGCTTTTCATTTTTGGGGTTGGAGGCAAGACGCAGCGGCTGAGCCGGCGGAGGGTCATGGCACATTCATGAGCGGGTAACCTGCAATCCACCAGGGGTTCGCTTACAATGGAAAGAAGAACAGAAAGCAGAGCAAATGGCCGCGACGGATTCGCCGATCGAGCAAACGGAAACGGCAGTGCCTCCGAAATCCTGGATTCCGCAATGGCTGCGAGCGTGGTGGCCGGCGGTGGTGTGGGCGGTAATGATTTCGACGATGTCCACGGACCCGTTTTCGTCGGCGCACACCGAAGTGGTGATCGAACCGATACTGCACTGGCTGTTTCCGTCGATGTCGCCGGAGGCGCTGGACTTGGCGCATCATGTGATTCGGAAGTGCGCGCATTTCACGGAATATTTCGTTTTTTCGTTGCTGCTGTATCACGGGATACGAGCTTCGCGAAAGAACGGGCGACCGTGGCACTGGTCGTGGGCGCTGGTGGCGTGGGGGATAGCGGCGGTGTACTCGGCGTTGGATGAAATTCATCAGATCTTCGTGCCATCGCGGACGGCGTCGGCGTGGGATTCGCTGCTGGATTCGACGGGAGCACTAGTGGCACTGGTCGTGCTGTTCCTGCTGTACCGTCGATTTCAGCGTTCGCTCTCCAAGTCAGAATGACCAGGCAAGAGAGATTCTTAGCTCCGCAGACTTCGCTCAGAATGACGAAAGCGGTTTGGGAACAAGTAAAGAGAAATTGTTCGTCGCGCCGCTGCTCAGAATGAGGAAAGCGGTTTTGCGGCTGAGGAGTTGTGTGCCCAGTCAAAAGCGTTAACTTGATGCGACCCGCGCCCTGACGAAAGGGTCTCCTGAGGCAAGGTGTTTCCCTATTTCGGTAAGACGCCACTGATTATAATGTAGCGCCATGGATGATTCTGGCCGGCAGGTGTTCGAGGAGTCTCCGGTTCGCGCGAATCGCGAGAACGTGTATCTGCGCCTGCAGTCGGTGACGATTTTCGTTCGGGACCTGGATCGCAGCGTGGAGTTCTACGTGGACACGTTGGGATTTCCGTTGGTGTTCGATGGGCGGAACCGGCCGAGCCGGGGGTTCGCGGTGGTGGCGCCGCCCGATGGAACGGCAAATCTGGTGTTATCGGCGCCGGAACCCAGTTCCGAGACGTACAAGTTAATCGGCCGAAACACACAGATCACCTTTATCACCGAGGATTTGTTGGCAAAATTCCGGGAATGGAGGAGGCGAGGGGTAGTGTTCCTGGTGGCACCGCGGCTGCGACGGCTGAAGCACAGGGTGGTGGTGCAGGCGGGACAAGCTGGCGATGCGCGGGCGTCCGGCGGTGCTGCGCCGATTTGGGGCGGGGCGTTTGCGCGCTTTAAAGACCCGGACGGAAATTCGTTTGGACTGGTGAGCTTCGATGAAGTGACCCGGGAGGTGGAAGCGCAACGGCGGGCGGTGGCGGAAAAGGAAGAAGCCGAAAGGCGGGTGGCGCAGGAATTGGAGATCGCCAAGCAGGTGCACGCGCGTTTTTTTCCGCAGAGCCGGCCATCGCTGCAATCGCTGGAATTCGCGGGATGCTGCATCCCGGCGCGGCACGTGGGGGGCGACTACTACGATTATCTTCATTTCGGGCCGCAGCGCATTGGGTTGGTGATCGGCGATGTTTCCGGGAAAGGGATCGCGGCGGCGCTGCTGATGGCGAATTTGCAAGCGAATCTGCGGAGCCAGTGCGCCATATCGATCGACCAGCCGTTGCACCTGCTGCATTCCGTGAACCAATTGTTTTGTGAAAACACGGCAGAAGCGGCGTTCGCCACGCTGTTTTTCGCGGAGTATGACGATGAATCGCGGCGATTGCGGTATATCAACTGCGGTCATCTGCCGCCGCTGTTGCTGCATGCCGACGAATCGCTGGAAAAGCTGGGAGCCACCGCAACGGTGATGGGGGCGTTCCGGGAATGGGAGTGCGAGCTGGCGGAATGCCAGTTGTGTCCGGGGGATACGTTGTTGCTGTATACGGACGGAGTGACGGAGTCGTTCAGCCCCTTGGGAGAGGAATTCGGGGAGGAGCGTTTGCGGGAGACGTTGCGGAGGAACCGCGAGCAGTGTTGCGAGGCCGTGGTGTCGAGCATCCTGGAGGAAGTGCAAAAGTTCAGCCCGCACGAGCAGCACGACGACATAACACTGATCGTGGCGAAGTGCATAGCGGGCACACTCTGAGTGGGTGGTGGCTGTGACGTAGATGTAAGGGCGCCGGTGAGAAATGCGGGGGTAGAGGGGCAGCGGGAGAGAATGCGCAAAATACCGTTGACGGGCAACCCGGCATGGCGCTACCTTGTGATTGAACCGATTTAAATCAGGACAATTGAACGAGGGCGGCGAAGATGCCGGCCAAGGGATCCGCCATGAACCGACTGCTTGTATTGTTTGCCGTAGCTTTGATCGCGCCAGTTGGGTATGCCCAGACGATTCACGTGGATGCCACGGCGGCGCACTCGACCAACACGATTCGTCCGACAGAAGCGCTGGGCGCGGGCATTGACCGGCTGGCGTTCGGAGCGGCGGACAAGCTGTACGTGCCGGACACGATCAAGCAGGTGCTGTCGGCGGGCTGGCAGACGGTGACGTACCGTCAGAACACCGAACTGCACATGGAAGCGTGGCACTGGAATCCGAATGGGAGTTGGAGCGATCCGGCAGGCAAAGGATATTTCGTGGGCAACGCCACGCCGGGGCCCGAGCCGATCCGGCACTCATACGGGTACGCGCTACCGCATCGTGGAGTGACGCGCGACGACGGCACGGACACGTCGGGCTATTCGCGGCTGACCGATGGCGATCCGAGCAGCTACTGGAAGAGCAATCCGTATCTGGCGGAGGCGTACACCGGGGAGCAGGATGCGCTGCATCCACAGTGGGTGATCGTGGATCTGGCTCGTCCGCGGCAAGTGGACGCCATTCGCATTGACTGGGCCAATCCGTACGCCACCCATTTCGTGGTGCAATACTTCACCGGCGAAGACGCGATCAAGAAGCCGACGGCAGGGGTTTGGCAGGCTTTTCCATTTGGCGAGGTGGCGGATGGCAAAGGCGGCAACGGGATATTGCGACTGGCCTCGGCGCCGATGTGGGCGCAATACATTCGCATATTGATGACGTCCTCTTCGAACACGTGCGACACGCACGGATCGGCGGACAATCGGAATTGCCTGGGATATGCGATCAACGAAATTTACCTCGGCACGACGTCGGGGGATGGCAAGCTGTACGACTTGGTGCGGCATACTCCCGACCAGGATCAAACGATGACCTATTGCTCGTCGGTCGATCCCTGGCATGAGCCCAAAGACTTGGACGAGCAAGCGGGCGAGCAAGTGGGCTTCGACCTGTTCTTCGAACCGGACGGGTACACGCGGGGACTGCCGGCGATGATCCCGATTGCGATGATCTACAGCACTCCGGAAGACGCCGCCAACCAACTTGCGTACCTCGAAAAGCGGGGCTATCCCATTTCGCACGTGGAAATGGGCGAAGAGCCCGACGGGCACTTCATGAATCCCGAGGATTACGCTGCGTTTTACATGCAATTTGCGGCGGCGATCCATAAGGTGGACCCGAAACTCAAGCTAGGCGGGCCGATTTTCACCGGCGAGAACAAGGACATCGAAACGTGGCCGGACGCGAGTGGACAGACGTCGTGGACGCACCGGTTCGTGGAGTACTTAAGATCGCACGGCAAGCTGGGGGAACTGGCGTTCTTCTCGTTCGAACATTATCCGTTCACACCCGGAAAGATTCAGTGGAGCGACCTGTACGAGGAACCGAAGCTGGTCACCGGGATCATGAAGATTTGGCGGGAAGACGGAGTGCCGGAGAACGTGCCGCTACTGATCACCGAGTCGAACCTTTCCTGGATCGATTCGGAAGCGTTTCCGGACATTTTTGGGGGGCTGTGGCTGGCAGACTACATCTGTTCGTTTCTGAACGGCGGCGGACAGGCGGTGTACTTCTTCCACTACATGCCGGAAGCGATGGGACGCGGGATGAACGGGTCGCAGGGCACGTTCGCGATGTTTTCCGCGGATCGCGATTACAAGATCATTCAGCCGCTGTCGCAATATTTCTCGAGCCAGTTGATTAATCTGGAGTGGGTGCAACCGGGAAGCGGCGAGCATCGCTTGTTCGACGCGGAAAGCGATATTCACGATGGAGCAGGGAACGCAATGGTGACGGCGTATGCGGTGCATCGCCCGGATGGCCAATGGTCGCTGTTGATCATCAACAAGGATCAGGAAAACGCGCACACGGTGAAGATTTGGTTTGATGATGGGGGGCAGAACGCCACGGGAGCATTTGCCGGTTCGATAGCGGTGAAAACTTTCGGCAAGGCGCAATACCAGTGGCACCCGGCGACGCTGAGGGCCGATCCGGATGGGCCGATCGCCAACTCGACGATGAATGCGGATGGCAATACTACGTATGAATTGCCGGCGTCGTCGATTACGGTGCTGCGGGGGAACGTGAAGTATGTGGAGGCCCGGAAGCGGTGAGTGGGGCGAGTGGCGAGTGGCGAGTGGCGAGTGGCGAGTGGCGAGTGGCGAGTGGCGAGTGGCGAGTGGCG
>DASPVD010000156.1:0-28301 GCA_035622555.1 Candidatus Eremiobacteraceae bacterium
AAGGGCCTGCATCTCGTCGGGAGCTTGCTGGACGTGCCAGGAGGCGCCGAATTCGCCCACTTTGGAGCTGAATAACCAACGAGCGAGCAGCTCGAGAACGAAGGCCGGCAGGATAAGGAGGAGCCTCTGGCTCGCGGGCACACTGCAGGGACACACCAGTCCAGCTGGTCGGAAAGAATCTGCCGCGGTTATACCTCCGTGGCTTACTCCCTTCGTGCAACGTATGCTCGCGCGTTTACAGCGTCTCGCTCACTAAGGCAAATCGAAACAGAGGTAACGCGGATTCCGAGTGTGCATGTGACAGGTCCCGATAGATCAACCGACTCGAAGAGTGTTGCATCGGCCGTTTGATCCGGCAGGACAAACCAGGCACTTGGCTGGGACGAGGACCGTGAAGGCTAGTCTCTCAAACCTAAGACCGTCAAGGAGCATTGATTAGGAGATTCTATTTCTGTGGTTGCGTACTTCAACGAGAAGCTCGTCAATCTGCCGCAAGACTCGTTCGGTTGCCATCAACTCGAAGTGATCTGTTTCGGGCCAGACGGCTATCACGCCTTCAGGAAACTCCCTACCAAGAATTCCGCTGTCGAGATTCTCAAGTCTCAAACGGGACAACGTGACCTTAGTACTTAATGCATCCGAAAAGATCAGACGAAGCGAGGGTATGCGTTCGCTTGCGCCTTTGAACCACCGTGCGAAAACGTCGAATCCCGGGTTTTCAGTGAACATACGGACTATGTCGGCGGCAGCTCGCTGCAACACAACTATGTCACCCTGAAATTTCCGCAATACTTTAACAAGGTACTCGTTTATGTTCAGCCACTCGTCGAACGAAGCTGCTGTGTCACCGAACCGTCGCAGGTCAACGAGAGACATATCGGGCCGATCTGGAGCGATCGTCGCCAGCACGCGTGACACGAAACATGTGTCGAGACTCAAGTTGCACTCCAGAGACAGAAAGGCATCGATACGAGGCAAGGGGTCGTCAGGCGGAGCAAAAAGCAACTCAAATCCCATGTCTGCACCGAGTGAAAAGCCAACCATCACGATCGTGGAAGCTGAAAACCGCGACGAAACGTCTCGGAGCCACTCACGCATGACTAAAATATGATCTGCAAGCGACAGTGACAGACGTTCTCGACGCTCTGGTTCGCACCCGTAGAGCGTAAGACTTAGACCGCGATACGGCAATCGCTTGAGAATCGGCTCGAAGTCTCGGTGATCTAGGCCAAGCCCATGAAGAAAGAAAACAAGCACGTCAGACTCTACTTGATTGTCCACATACAACAAATGATCGCCGATGATTCGAGGATTGAGTGACTTTCGGTCGAGCTTGCGGCACACGCGTTCTGAAAGTAGGAACTGGTGTTCGGTCAACTCATTCGTGGCTTGCGTGCTCATTGAAAGTTCTGGATCAATTCCTCCGACTTGGAGTGGTTTTCCCCTTGGCTCCGAATCACGCCGTAGACGCTGCAAGTCCGTACGCATTTCGGCCGCGCTCTGATAGCGGAGATTGCGATCTTTCTCGAGTGCTTTCTTGATGATTTGATCTAAGGCAACGGGGAGGTCCGGATTCAAGCGAATCACTGAAGTGAAGGAACAATTGAGAATCGAAGCACAGACCGCACCAGACGTATTGCCCCGGAACGGTAGTAACTTGGTTGCCATCTCGTAAAGGACAATCCCAAATGAAAATAGATCGGTCCGCTTGTCCAGTTCTCTGCCCATGACCTGCTCGGGCGACATATAAGCGACGGTTCCTAATGTCGTGCCAGGACTCGTTAGTTGATGCGGGTCGTCGATCTCGGTTGCTGACTGGCTGTTGTCACCTTGGTCGTTCGATCCCCTAAGAGTCAAAACCTTTGCTAAACCAAAATCGAGAAGTTTTGCGTGGCCGTGCATTGTGACAAAGATATTCGCTGGCTTGATGTCGCGGTGCACGATTCCTTTCGAGTGAGCGGCGTCCAATGCCTCGGCGATTTCTATGCCTAACGTGAGAAGCGCTTCCAGTTCAAAAGGGCGGCCTGCAATGTGGTGCTTTAGCGTCACACCATCCAGGTGCTCCATGGCGATGAACACTTTCCCGTCCGCCTCGCCAATGTCATAAATTGTGCAGATATTGGGGTGATTCAAGGCAGATGCGGCCTTCGCCTCGCGCTTGAACCGTTCCAAGGCGTGCACATCGTATGCCAAATGTTCCGGCAGGAATTTCAGCGCAACAGGGCGATCCAACCTCGTGTCTTGTGCCTTATAGACGACACCCATCCCACCGCCACCCAGTCTTTCCCTAATTCGATAGTGGCTCAGCGTCTGGCCGATGAGTGGATCGTGACCTGCCATGTCGGTGGTGGTCACAGGAAGGCGTCCTTCCTCCTTCCCCTTCAACCTGCATCCTATGTTTCACCTGTGGCGAAGTCAATGACGGACAGTACAAGTCCTGATTAACGGGGCTTACCTCTCAAATACGTGTCAGTACCCAGCTTCGCGTCTGCGGCTACTGGGTGCAACCTTACCGATAAGCCGACTCGGCCGTCAGCCAAACGGGGATTAGCCTTTTCAGTCATAAGCATGTTTTTTTGGTTTTGACGCGAAATTTGCTGAAACTCTGGGCGCCACGCTGCGTCTGAATTCCGAGCGCAGTCTCAAAGTCGAAGGGGGCGCTATGCCAGCCCAGGTGACATTAATCGTCAACGGAGCAAAGCAAATGATCGCTGTCGATCCTGATACTCCGCTGCTGTTCGTGCTGCGCAATGAACTGAAGCTGACTGGACCGAAGATGGGCTGCGGGATGGCCCAGTGTGGCGCGTGCGCTGTGCTGCTGGATGGCGAAGAGATTCGAACTTGCATTACCCCCGTTTCGTATGCCGTGGGGAAGCAGGTCATCACGATTGAAGGCTTATCCGCGGTTTGGGTAGCGCAGAAGAGCTTGAGCGACAGCGAAGCGGCGAAGACGCTGCATCCTGTGCAGCAGGCGTGGATCGACGAGCAGGTGCCGCAATGCGGTTATTGCCAGAGCGGAATGATGATCGCCGCGGTCGAATTGCTCTCGAAGAACCCGAATCCCACAGCAGCGCAAATCAAAGACGCCTTCACCAACAAACCGCCGTCACCGCATCTCTGCCGCTGTGGCACCTACGCCGCAATCATCGATGCGGTGCAGCGTGCCGCCCGCGCCATGCAGGGAGCAGCGCGATGAACAGGAACATGGATCAGCGGAAGACTCCCGCGTTCGCGACGACAATATCACGGCGCGGCTTCGTAAAGACAGGTGGCGCGCTGTTTGTCTCTCTGGCGTTTCCGCTGAGATTCATAGGGAAAACGGAAGCCGCCGGGAATCCAACCTCCATTGATCCCACCTTGCTCGCTTCGTGGCTCGAGATTCGCAGCGACAGCACCATTGTGGCTCGGACCGGACGAGCGGAGACTGGCGTGGGGATCACAGGTTATTATCCCCAGACCATTGCCGAAGAATTGAACGTGCGGCCGGAAACCATCACGTTGATCATGGGTGACACCGATCGCACCCCAGACGGTGGATTTTCCGCCGGGTTCCTGACCGGCATGAGCAATATCAGGAAAGTCGCCGCCTACACGTATCGCGCGTTGCTAGAACTGGCAGCGACGCAGCTAGGCGTGCCGGTATCTTCGCTCGCTGTTACCGATGGAGTGGTTTCGGGCGGCGGAAAGAAAATCAGTTATGGCGAATTGGTGCAAGGACAGCACCTCGAACTCAAGATTCCGGTGAAGGGGGAGCTGGCGAAGCCCAATCCCGCGGGTTGGGTGGGAATGACCTCGCTCGATGGGTTAGCAGTGGAAGGCGACCCACCCATGAAGGCCGTGAAGGATTTCAAGGTTATTGGAACGTCGTTCCCGGCGGGACACATTCCGGACAAAGTCACAGGAAGGACTCAATGGAGTTGCGACCTGATGCTGCCCGGGATGCTGCATGCGCGCATGGTGCGGCCCGCGACCTTGGGATCTAAGCTCGTTTCCGCCGGGACAATCGACAAAACAAAGTTTCCAACGGCGCAGGTCATTCAAAAAGGAAATCTAGTTGCGGTTGTTTCCCCAAATGAATGGGAAGCGGTGCAAGCCGCCCGAAGCGTTGCGGGCACTACCAAGTGGACGGAATGGTCCGGCCTGCCGGGCAGCGAAAACGTGACCAGCGCGATTCGAGAGTATAAATGGGAGAAACCGTCTGCCAGCAAAGGTAAAGCCGCCGAGACTACCGCAGCACTGCAGCAAGCAACGAAAAAGATCTCCGCGACGTACCAGCAGGGATACGTTCGCCATGCGCCGATCGGTCCCTTTTTGGCAGTTGCAGATGTGAAGAGCGATGGCAGCGCGACCGTTTGGACGCATTCGGCCCAGTCGCAAGGATTGCGAGCGCGGATAGCATACATGCTGGGCATTCCCGTAGAGAAGGTGGTCGTGCGGTGGATGGATCAGTCCGGGCAATACGGGCGAACCACGCTTGGCGGCGATGGCGCCGAAGCCGATGCTGCGATCCTGTCGCAATTGACCGGAAAGCCTGTGCGCGTGCAATGGACTCTTCAAGAGGACATGGCCTGGTCGTCGGTCTCGCCGGCGTGGGTTTCCGACGTGACCGCTGCGCTGGACGCTGAAGGCCACGTCGTGGCGCTGCATAGTGCCCAGTATTCGCCGCATATGTTTGATCCGCGACCTCTTGGCGCGCTTCTCGCGGGAATGCCAACCGCAACCTCGAAGCCGGGCAATTGGGTGGCCACGGAATGGGCCTACGACAAGATCGAGAACCGCCTCGAAGATGTCTACGGCATGCCGAATCTGGCGGGCGATTCAGTCAACGGCGGCTTGCGCGGGAACATTATGCGCACTCCGGGCCAGCGCCAGCAGAACTTTGCGCTGGAAGGATTGATCAACGAAGCCGCCGCGATAGCCGGTGCGGACCCGATTGAGTATCGCTTCGTGCACACCACCGACGAACGCATGATCAATCTGCTGCACGCGACCGCCAAGGCAGCGAACTGGGAGACGCGCCCGTCGCCGCATCGCGGCGCGCGGCGCACCGGAAACACCGCGGTGAAAGGGCATGGCGTGTGCGCGATGATTCGCGAAAATGCGTACTGGGTTGGAATCGCCGAGATTTCCGTGGTGCCGAACAGCGGCAAAGTGCGAGTGACCAAGTTCACCATTGGCGGCGAGCCGGGCAAGATCATCAACCCCCGGCAACTCGACCGCTGCATGAAGAGTGGCGTGGTGATGGGCTTAAGCGAAGCGTTGAAGGAAGAAGTGACCTTCGACCAGTCCAAAGTTACCAGCACCAACTGGAGCCGCTACAAGATCCTGACCATGGATGAGATGCCCGAAATCCAGGTCGTGCAACTCTCGCAGGACGACAAAGGCTTTGGCGGCGGCTCGGAAGCGGCCAACGCGATTGTTCCACCAGCCGTAACTGCTGCCTTCTTCGATGCCACCGGCGTCCACGCTCGCCGAATCCCGCTCACTCCCCAGCGAGTCCTCGCCTTGCTCAAGACGAGCGCGAAGTCATCCTAGCGCCTCTGTGCGCTTGCCCAGAAACAGTCTCGGATGGAATCGGCACTAGTTTCTTCATGCTGCACCTCAGCGGAGCTGTCCGGCACGAGACAAGCGTGCTACAGCGCAGTTAATGTTGCGTGAACGCGACGGTCATCCAGCAGGTCTGAGTACTGGGAGGAACCTTTCAGGTGCCCCGATATATCAGGCACTACTTCTGGTTTGTTCACTAACTGGCACCAATTCTATATATTAAACTGAGAGAAGGTTTTTCTGGAACAACGTCTTGACCCACGACCGCCAACACTTTCGCAGCTCTTACGCCGGCAGCCCGCCCTGGGACATCGGCAAGCCTCAACCAGCGTTCCAGGCCGCCGCCGACAAGGTCGTCGGTTCGGTTCTCGATGCGGGCTGTGGCACCGGAGAACACGCCTTGTTCTTCGCTGCACGGGGGCATGCTGTCACCGGCTTCGACTTCCTAGAGGAACCGATCGCTGCGTCGCAGCGCAAGGCCGAGAAGCGCAGCCTCATCGTCAAGTTCCTGGTCAAAGATGCCCTAAAACTCCATGAGTGGACCGAACGCTTCGATAACGTGCTCGATTCCGGCCTGTTTCACGTTTTTTCCGACGCGGACCGCATTCACTACGTGCGCGGGCTTAAGACCGTCCTCGACCCCGGCGGGCGTCTGTTCCTGCTTTGTTTCAGCGACGCCACTCCGGGAACGGAAGGACCGCGACGCGTCTCGCAGTCCGAGTTGCGCCATGCTTTTGCCGATGGCTGGAAAATCGAATCCCTCGAGCCCGTGCGCCTCGAAATCCGCCCTGAGTATAGACAACAGGGAGCTTTCTCGGGCGAAGACCCACACGGCTGGTTCCTCATCGCCCGCCGCCTGGCATAGTCCACGAATCGTCGAATAAGGACTATGAGCTATTTGTCCGGTTACTGGTGCCGGTTCAGACGGTCGATGCAACACTACTCTGGTCGCTTGTCCCTATAGCGCTTTCCATAACGACCCGTCTCCAAGGCTGTCTTCAATTAGACCTAAGCAGGGCAGTCTTTTCTTTGAATCAAGTTTCGGGGGTGAATTTAAACCTTGAAATTCCTGCAGTTAGACTTCGAGTTGGTGTTGCGTCCACCTGTTGAATCCACCGGACTCTCCGGGAACTTGTTAAGTAAGTCGTTTCAAATCAAGAAATCGTTGTGGACAAGTTCCTGGCACTAGCGACGCGTCGAAGGCGCAGTCAGCGCTTACCAGGAGGCGAGCGATTTATCCTAGAATGTCTCCCATACGCCAGACTTGGATAGGGACCGCCTTGAGAAGAATGTCCGACAAGCAGTTGAGAATCGAAAGCGCGATTACACGTCGTCATTTCTTGAACAGAGCACTTTTAACCTCCGGCGGCTTGCTGACTGCCACGTCACCAGCCGATCTGGTGCGAGCTCTGGCCGCAGCAAAAAGATTTCATCTTGAAGAAACCACTATCGCTGACGTGCAGGTAGCTTTTAAGTCTGGCGCGACCACAGCCACTCAGTTGGTCCAGGCATATCTGGAGCGGATAGAGGCCTGCGATCAAAAAGGTCCGAAGCTGAATGTTGTGATCTTCTTGAACCCTAAAGCTATGCAGGAGGCAGCCGCACTCGATGAACGCCTTCGCACGACCGGGAAGTTCGTTGGTCCGCTGCACGGGGTCCCAGTGCTACTCAAGGACAACATCAATACCAGCGACATGCCGACCACGGGAGGCTCTCTCAGCTTGGCCGGATATACGCCGCTGACTGACGCGACAATTTCTCAGAAACTTCGAGCAGCGGGAGCAATCATCTTAGCGAAGGTCAACTTGCACGAGTTCGCGGTCTGGGGCGAGACCGTCAGCTCGATTCTCGGACAGACCCTGAATCCCTACGACCTTACCCGGACACCTGGCGGTTCAAGTGGCGGGACCGGTGCAGGCCTGGCTGCCAATTTCGCGATTGCGGGCATTGGCACAGACACCGTCAACTCCATCCGTTCACCCGCCTCGGCTAACTGCGTCGTAGGAATCCGCCCGACACTCGGTCTCGTTAGCCGGGCTGGCGTAATTCCCTATTCGTTTACCCAGGATGCTGTTGGCCCGTTGGCCCGTAACGTCGATGACGCCGTGAGGATGCTCAACGTGCTCGTCGGCTATGATCCTAAGGACCCCGTCACGGCGTGGAGCATCGGGAATGCCGAGAACGACTATACGAAATTCCTGGACCCTAACGGCGTGCGGGACAAGCGTATTGGGGTCTTGCGCAGCTTCTTCGGCACTGCGCCCATCCATGAAGAAGTCAACAAAGTAGTGAACAAGGACCTCGTGGAGCTTCAAGGGCTAGGTGCGACCGTGATCGAGCTGGACACTCCAGATCTAAACAGCAGCAAGATCAGCTCAGACATTAGTGTCCATGTCTACGAGTTTAAGCCGGCTTTAAACTCATACCTGTCGTCAGCCGACGCACCAGTGAAGTCGTTAGATGAGATCATCTCATCAGGCAAGTTTCACCCGAACATCGGGGACAACATCAAAAAGTCTCAACGTCTCGAACTGGACGACAGCTATCGTCTGCGTCTACAGAAGCGCGCAGAACTGCAGCTGCGCATCATGAAGATCATGGCAGATGATCGCCTCGATGCGATCGTTTACCCTCATCAGCAGCGGCTCGTCGTAGCCATAGGCGAGACCCAGGTGGAACGCAATGGCGCTCTTGCTTCGGTGACGGGTTTCCCGGCAATTGTCGTGCCGGGCGGGTTTTCTTCACCGACGCCGACGGCCGCGCTCGGCGTCCCGGTGGGCATAGAATTCCTGGGCAGACCTTGGTCCGAGCGCGTGCTCATCGAAATCGCCTACGGTTACGAACAGGCCACGAAGCACCGTCGCCCTCCGCCTATTCCGCCGCCATCCATCACCATTGGTCATCGTGCCGCTCCTGACTGACAGGAACCGTCCAAGTAAGTTGTAGTACGAACATGGACGGTAAGCGGACTTGAACGAAGCCGCCCGGCGGCGGACGCTTCGCGTGAGGCAGTGGAGCGTTGGTTGCTCGACTGATGTGATGTAAGCGTGGGTCACAGGAGGTGTTCCTGTGACCCATCTCAGAAAAATGATGTTGGAGGAACTCCAACGTCGCAATTACGCTGAAACTACCATAAGCAGTTACATCCGCATAGTGGAGGATTTCTCACGACGCTTCCAGCGTCCTCCCGACCGTCTGGGTCCTCAGCACATTCGTGAATACCAATCAGAACTTTTCAGGGAGCGAAAGTTGGCGGCGAGCACCGTTACGGTATATCTTGCGGCTCTGCGGTTCTTCTACACCAAAACTCTCAAGAAGAGCTGGAGCGCAGCCGCGACTCCCTATCCGAAACGAGTCGAGCACATACCATCGATTCTGAGCCAGCAAGAAGTGGCGCGACTCATCGATGCGGCTGACACTTCCTTCCATCGCACGCTACTGATGACGCTCTACGCCACGGGAGTGCGGCGGGCCGAGTTGACCCATCTGAAAATTTCAGACGTCGATAGCCAGCGAATGGTGATTCACGTCCAGGGTGGCAAGGGGCGCAAAGATCGCGACGTTATGCTTAGCCCAAAGTTGCTCAAGGAACTGCGTGAGCACTGGCGGCGGTTACGGCGAAAGCCAAGCCAGTGGCTGTTTCCGGGCAATCGCCAGCATACCGACGATCGACCGATTTCTACGAAAGTGATTTGGCATGCCTGCCGGAATGCCGCCAAGCGAGCTGGCATCAAAAAACCGGTGCATCCCCATACGCTGAGGCATTGCTTTGCTACGCATCTGCTGGAACAGGGTGCGGATCTTCGCAACATCCAGATGCTGCTAGGCCATAACGACCTGGAACAAACTACCGTCTACCTGCATGTTTCTGAACTTCGCCTGAATGCGACAGCCAGTCCACTGGACTCACTGTCGGTGAGAAGCGATTCACCACAGGAAGAGTAGATGGACCGGCCACCCCTCGAGGTGGCCGATATCGTCCGCGCTGCGGGAGATACCTTCATCGAACGAAACCGCCACTGGCTCCGGTGGATGCATGTCAAAGTACTGCGGGCCATTGCGCAGTGTCGTACCGCCGCCCTCGGCGGTCATCTCGACGAGTGCACCCGCTGCAGGCATCGCGCCATCTCTTTTAATTCCTGCAGAAATCGGCACTGCCCAAAGTGTCAGGCAGCTGCTCGAGAACGGTGGATCGCTGCGCGTCGAAGAGAACTCCTTCCGACGCGCTACCTCCATGTCGTCTTCACGTTGCCCCACAGGTTGGCGCCATTGGTTCTGCAGAACAAAACTGTCCTCTACAATCTCCTGTTCCGGACCAGTGCCGAAACACTTCTGGAAGTGGCTCGCAACCCGAGACACCTCGGTGCGGAAATTGGCTTCTTCAGCGTGTTGCACACCTGGAGTCAGAAGCTCAAAATTCATCCGCACGTCCATTGCGTCGTTCCCGCCGGCGGCCTTTCCCTCGATCACACCCGGTGGATTCGCTCACGTGATAATTACTTCCTTCCCGAAGAAGTCCTGAGTGAACTCTTTCGCGGCAAGTTTGTCGACGCCCTCAAACAGGCTTTTCACAATGGGCAACTCAACTTCCAGGGTGATCTGAAACTTCTTGCAGAACCTAAGACCTTCGCCGCCTGGCTGCGACCACTCCACCGCCAAGACTGGGTGGTCTATTTGAAACGTCCCTTCGGCGGCCCCGAATACGTGCTGCGCTATCTGGGTCGCTACACCCATCGCGTGGCCATCTCCAACCATCGCCTGGTTTCTTTTGTGGATGGCCAAGTCACTTTCCACTGGCGCGATTCCGCTGACCACAACAAACAGAAGCCCCTGCCTCTACCGGTCGACGAGTTCTTGAGTCGCTTCCTGTTGCACCTACTCCCCGAAGGCTTTGTGCGCATCCGTAATTTCGGCTTCCTGGCCAACCGGAAGCGTGCCACCCTTCTGGCGCTTTGCTTTCACTTGCTCGGCTCCGTACAAGGATCGCAAACCAAACAACCTGCTTGTTCCACCGAAGACTCGCCTGATCTTTGGCGCTGCCCTAAATGCGGCGGACCCATGAAGGTCATCGAAAGGCTCACCGCTGCTGAAATTCAACTTCGTTCTCCACCGGAGATCACGGCTGCGGCATGAAACGACTCTCTCCTACCCGAAACCTCCGCGGGCCTCGGCACGCTCCGTACCTCTGCACCTCGCCGCTTGACAGAGCTCTTCTTTCAGCTCATTCAACCACGCTCTTCGAGGTACTCTTTCGTCTTAGCCGACCTTTTAGAGCACAGTGTCATGTATGGCGCGCTGCAGCACAGCCTGGGCGCACCCCCTACACCGCTCCTTCCTACCATTGAATTTGCATAGTGCCCGCGTCCGCCGCAACTGCGGTCGGCTTCCTTCAAGTCGTTGTATCGAAAGCGCGCGAACACACCGTGCTCGTGCACCCGCCTTGCCTACTCGCGCTTCCGATACAACACTAGGACTTAACACTAGGACTTCTCGGGAGTTGAGACGAAGTTGACGGGTCGGCCAGAGGGAACCCGGCCCCCACGAGTCTTTTTCCTTGGTGTCCCCGTATTCTCAGTATCCAAGCCGCGGGGAGATTCCCCCTTCATAAAATGGGAAAAGGAATCCCGGTACCTGGGCGGAAGCGCAACTCAGACGTTCCATTGCTCTTCCGTAGGAGGCTCACATGCACGACACTAAGGAGCGGTTGTCTCTATTGTGGATCTTCGCGTTATTGAACTACCTGTATGCGGACGTCGTTGCCCTGTTCGATATTGCTGGCTCGCGAAATTCATTCGAGCCTCTCCCCCAATGGGCTCTGATGGGTTCGGCAGTCTTGATGGAAATACCCATCGCCATGATTCTGGCGTGTCGACTGCTTCCGTTTAGAGCGAATCGGCTGGCGAATATCGTCGCAGCTGGCATTATGACCCTTGTGAACGGTTTCCTGACCTTCGTTCCGCCTCTGGCCGGATGGGGCAGGCCGCCTGCTTTTCCTGAGTACTTGTTCTTCGCAACAATCGAAACTGTGTGTACCTCGGTCATCATCTGGCAGGCGTGGGCTTGGTCAGGGGTTGAGACTGTTCGCATGTCGTAACTAGAGGTAGACGTGGCGGAGCATGAAGAGATATACGAAGAATGCGCTTCAAAATGCGTGGGCATCCCGACATCCGGCCCATCAGCTCCGGCACGAGTAGCTTTCGTAAGAGGAGGTCATCGTGAAACGCGAACGCATGCTGCAAGTCGCCGTGGGACTCTTGGGCCTCTTTTATGTCGCACTGATTTATCCGCTGTACACTGATCTAGCGCATTCCAAGTGGCTTCTGGAAATGAAAAACGAATGCGACCCGATGTTTCTTAGTTGGTTTATCGCGCTCGGCCCCTTTCTGCTGCTGGCCGCTAAAAAGCCATCCTCCCACCGCTCTCTGATTGCCTTCGCCGCGTGCCAGAGCTTGGCCCATGCTTCGGTAATGACCATCCAAACTGTGCAAGCATGGAAGCACGGCGTTCATCGAGATTTCACGGATGTTGTCGTCGTTGGCGTCATCGGGGGAATTTTGCTGGCACTCTTGCCCGCAAGACAACAGCAGAGCGCGACCGTTACCCCGTAACATTTTTAAACATCATCTATTATTACGCTGACGGCTTTGGGCCGCTGCCTACGGAAGTTATGGCCAACGTCCCGATTAACGGTGCCGGCTCAAGCGGAAACTGACCTACTACCTTTGGGCCGGTAGTGGGCTGATTCACAAATGTTGCCTTGAAACCCTTGTGGGGCGAATCCGTCTCACAGTAGAGGCAAAGCCACCGAACAGTTCAGGGGGGGATGCAATGATCGCGAGAATCTGGCAAGCCCGCACGAAGCCGGGCATGGGCAAACCGTACCTTTCCTACTTAGAGCAAACGGGACTGAAGGAATACCGGGCAACAGAGGGTTTCAAGGACGTGCTTGTGCTGACACGCGAGATCGGCGACGTAACCGAATACGTTTTGATTACGCTGTGGGACAGCATGGAAGCCGTCCGGCGTTTCGCGGGCGCCGAACCTGAGCGCGCCGTTTATTACCCTGAAGACGATCGCTACTTTGCAGAGGACGAGCGGACACCCTACGTCCGCCACTACGAGGTGGGTGCCGTTTGAGTTAGCTGGATTATTCGAACTGGGCCTACTACTTTGTGGCTACCGTGGGCCAAACGCCGGTACTATTCCCGGGTCGTCCCGCTAGTGTCATCCTCGACAGTATGGGGAACTCGCGTCCACGTTCTGCTGGTGTCACTGCCGCGGCCACACTTGCGATTCTAGGTTGCAGCAGCGCGTTCTTTTTGTGGGGCTACTTTTTGGTGTCGCTGTTGAATGCGCCGGCTGAACAGGGAAAAGCTGTTTACCAGAGCCATTGGGGGATTTTTGCGGTGGTGGCTTTGGTGCCCTCGGGGTTGATTGCCCTGGGCATTCGAACCGGAATTGGACTATTTCAGCTGCGACCTTGGGCCCGAGTGAGCGCGCTGGCCTGGGCAGGGATTGCGGCGGCGTTCTGCCTGATGATCATCGCCTTGCGGCCATTTGAGACTTTCTTCATTCCGGATCGTTTTGTTGCTCCCACGGAATCCTTCAAGCAGTTGTTGGCGATTGGCTTTGTCATCTTAGTGCTGCCGGTGAGCGTGTGGTGGCTGTTCCTGTTCCGGACCAAGGGCGTGAAAGAACAGTTCGCGACTTGCGAGGTTGAGGGCAAGGCGGCCGAACTCACACGCGGGGATGTGACCCACAGATCCCAGGGACACTGATCACTGAACAACTGTCTGTGTTTGCGGTCACATTGCTTCCCTCGCTTTTCCTATATTTCCTTTACTCCCAACCGCCTAGCCCCTCTCTCCCTTTCGGTACGTGTGTTATTCTTAGCAAGTTAGCGGTTGGCGCCCCGGGGCAACGACGTATCTTTGCGCCTTGGCGTCACTCAAGAACCGTTCTCCTCGTCTCACCGGTGAGGAGCTGTCGAAACGGGGGGTTGGAAAAGTCCGATGTCTACGGTCACAGAAGTTCCCGAAAGTAAAACCAAACGCCAGATTATTGAACAGGCGGTGATCCGCTTTGCCGGAGACTCCGGTGACGGCATGCAGGTCACAGGCAGCCAGTTTACAAACACCGTGGCGCTGTACGGAAACGACATCGCCACGTTTCCGGACTATCCTGCGGAAATCCGCGCTCCAGCGGGCACAGTACCGGGAGTCAGCGGTTTCCAGTTGAATTTTTCTTCCGGCGAAGTGCATACACCGGGTGACGCGGTGGACGTGCTGATCGCCATGAACCCCGCGGCGTTGCAAGTGAATATCGGCGACCTGAAGCCCAATGGAATCGTCATTGTTAACTCCGACAGCTTCAAGGAAACCGACCTGCGGAAGGCGCACCTCACCACCAATCCCATTGAGGACCACTCCCTGGACAAGTTCCGGGTGTTCCCGGTCGAGTTGCAAAGGCTGACGCGTGCGGCGCTACAGCATTTGGGCCTGGATGCCAAGGCCATGGATCGTTGCAAGAACTTCTTTGCCCTCGGGATGTGCTACTGGCTGTACAACCGCTCGATGGAGCCAACGATCCGCTGGATCGACGACAAGTTCAAGAAGAAGCCGTTGCTGGTTGAGGCTAACCAGTTGGCACTGAAGGCGGGTTATTCGTATTGCGAGGCAACCGAAGCGTTCCAGACCACCTACGAGATTCCGCCGGCGCAACTCAGTCCAGGTTTGTATCGCAACCTGAGCGGGAACCAGGCGCTGGCGCTGGGGTTTGTCAGCGCAGCCCAAAAAGCCGGGCTACGGTTGTTTCTGGGTAGTTATCCCATCACACCGGCTTCCGACATTCTGCACGAGCTTTCGCAGTATAAGGAATTTGGCGTCCTGACATTTCAGGCGGAAGACGAAATCGCGGCCATTACTTCGGCGATTGGCGCGTCTTACGCGGGCGCGCTGGCGATTACCACCACCTCCGGGCCGGGTATGGCGCTGAAGACCGAGGCTCTCGGGCTGGCGGTCATGACCGAGCTTCCCTTGGTAGTCTGCGACATTCAGCGCGGCGGACCTTCCACGGGCCTGCCCACCAAAACCGAACAAGCCGACCTGCTGCAGGCGCTATTTGGACGGAATTCGGAAGCGCCGATTCCGGTGCTGGCGGCAGCAACACCGGCAGACTGTTTCTGGATTGCGGTGGAAGCCGCGCGCATTGCTTTAAAGTATATGGTGCCGGTAATCGTGTTGTCTGACGGCTATCTTGCCAATGGTGCGGAACCCTGGCGAATCCCCAGCCTGGAGGAGATTCCGAGTATCCCGGTGAAGTTCACCACCCATGCAGAAGGCTTTCACCCGTACAAGCGGGACCCGCAGACGCTGGCGCGTCCCTGGGCTCTGCCCGGGACCCGCGGGCTGGAACACCGTATTGGCGGACTGGAAAAGCAGGACGTTACTGGCAACGTGAACTATGAACCCTTGAACCATGAAAACATGGTGCGCATTCGCGCCGCCAAGGTACAAGCCATCGTTCAGGATGTCCCCAACATGCTGCCGCAGGGCGATCCGGAAGGGGATTTGCTCCTAGTGTCCTGGGGCTCAACCTTTGGCGCCATTACCCAGGCGGTGAAGGAACAACGCGGCAAAGGAAGGAAGATTGGCCACCTTCACTTGCGCTATCTGAATCCTTTGCCCGCCAACCTCGGCGACATTTTGAAACGTTACAAAAAGGTCTTGGTGCCGGAACTCAACATGGGCCAACTCTTGTGGGTTCTGCGCGCCAAGTACCTGGTGAACGCCGTCGGACTGAACAAGATTCAGGGGCGGCCCTTCAAGCAATCGGAACTCGATCAGAAGATCGAGGAAATGTTGGGGGTGTAGGAGAACGCCATGACCACCACTGCGCTTCCACCACTGACCAAAAAAGACTTTCAGACCGACCAGGAAGTTCGCTGGTGTCCGGGTTGTGGCGATTACGCCATTCTGTCGGCGGTGCAAACCGTTTTCCCGGAACTGGGAATTGCCCGTGAGAATTTTGTGATTGTGTCGGGGATTGGCTGTTCCAGCCGTTTCCCGTATTACATGAACACCTACGGATTCCATAGCATTCATGGGCGCGCACCGGCGGTGGCGTCGGGAATCAAAATCGCCCATCCGGAATTGGAAGTTTGGGTCGCGACCGGAGACGGCGATGCCTTAGCCATCGGCGGCAACCACACCATGCACATGTTGCGGCGTAACGTGGGCATTAAGGTGTTGCTGTTCAACAACCGGATCTACGGCTTGACGAAGGGCCAGTATTCGCCGACTTCAGAGTTTCACAAGGTCACCAAGTCCACACCCTACGGGTCGCCCGACCGCCCATTCAATCCGATCTCGCTGGCGATCGGGGCAGAGGCGACGTTTGTGGCGCGTTCCGTGGATATTTTTCAAGCCCATCTAAAAGACACTTTGAAGGCGGCCGCGGCGCACCGCGGGTCCGCATTCATCGAAATTCTGCAGAATTGCAATATCTTCAACGATGGCGCGTGGACGGGGCTGACGGAAAAAGACGCCCGCAGCGAGCACGTGCTGCAACTGGAGCACGGCAAGCCGCTGGTTTACGGAAAGAACCGCGACAAAGGTATTCGCCGCAAGCCGGATGGCGACATCGAAGTGGTGCAACTGGGCAACGGCATTTCCGAATCCGACCTGGTCGTTCACGATGCCCACCATCCCCGTCCGTCCTACGCGTTCCTTCTTTCGCACATGGAGGGACGCCCGGGTTTCCCGACCCCTATCGGGGTGTTGCGCGCGTGGGACGATTTGCCGCGGTACGAAGACGTGATGAACCAGCAAGTTCAGGAAATCAAGCAGAAGAAAGGGCCCGGAGACCTCAGCCAATTGCTGCGCGCCGGCGATATCTGGGAAGTGAAATAGCCACCGACTGGCGTCGGCTGGTTTCTCTATTCCGCAGTTTTGACCTGCTCCTGGGTCTCCGCCCAACCTGGTTGGCTTGTGGCGATGGCTTGATCCGCCCGAGTAGCTGCGCGGGAGACTTTTCTGAAGCCCAAACCGTTGTGGCGCCGAACTGTTCGCCTTGTGGGACTCTTCTTCCTGTACCTGATCGCGATCCTGCTCACGCTGTGGGCTGCGGCCGCGCTATACATCGACCTGCGAATACCGGTAATTAAGCACCTGGTAGGCATTTCCTACGCGCTGGTGATCATTTTCCTGGCGGCATGGGTTCCTGGCCACTTGGCAAGAGTGCTGGTCTGCTTTGGTGGTTTCGGGGTGGTGCTGGCGTGGTGGTTGAGTTTGAAGCCTTCGAATGACCGGCCCTGGCAACTCGATGTGGCGCAAGAAGCTTGGGCGGAGGTTCAGGGTGACCAGGTGATACTGCACAATTTCCGCCGCTGCCATTACCAAACGCAATTTGACTACAGCTGTGAGTGGCTGACGAAATCGCTCGATCTTTCGCAACTTCGCGGCTTGGACCTGTTCGTTACGTATTGGGGGTCCCCGTACATCGCGCATCCGATCCTGAGCTTCCAGTTCGGCGACCATGATTACGTTGCAGTGTCCATTGAGACGCGCAAGGAAATTGGCCAGGGCTATTCGTCGGTGCTCGGCTTCTTCCGGCAGTACGAACTGATCTATATATTCGCCGACGAACGCGACTTGGTCGCGCTGCGAACCAACTTTCGCAAGCACGAGGAAGTGTACCTGTATCACACGGTGGCGGGTCCGGATTGGGCTCGGAGGCTGTTCCAGGACTATCTGCAGCGGGCCAACGACCTGCGCCAACAGCCGCGGTGGTACAACGCGCTGACGCACAACTGCACCACCGTGATTTTTCACAGCATGGCGGATATAGGGCGGCTACCCACAGGAACTTCGCTTTACAATTGGCGGACCATCTTAAATGGACTGGGCGTGCAAATGTTATATAAGGGCGGAAATTTGGAGGGCGGCTTGCCGTTTCCAGAACTGCAGGAATCCGCTCATATCAACGGCGTCGCTCGGGAGGCCGATCAGTCCAGCGATTTTTCGCAGCGGATCCGGCTGGGGCGTCCCGGATTTGGGTTCCTTCCAGAAAATGAAGGCGAGAAGCGAAATAATTGACCGGGATCGTGCGTATTTGAAATGTTCATGCCACGATAGTCGTGCATCGAATATTTGAGTTGATGAAACCAACTTTCTGCCTGCACATCCAATAGAAGCAGTTAGAATCTTGTTCATGGAATCGCTTTCAAACCTCGTTCCGTTTTCGCTGTTGGGGGATGCCGATCCCGTACCTGGAAGTGTGTTTGTCACCCAACCCACTCAGGCCCAGACACTCTCGCTGCTGTACGAAATCAGCCACGAGTTGACTTCCATTCTGGATCGCGAAGAACTGTTGCGGCGCATCGCCGAACGCGTCAAAACGCTGGTCAATTACGACGTGTTTACGGTGATGCTATGGGACGAACCAGCGCAGATGCTGGAAAGTGTTTTCGCCATGCGCTATGAGGACACCATTCCGTCGCGCTTTCAGATGCCGCTGAACCAAGGTATAACCGGCGCTGCCGCGGCCGAGCGGCGCACCATTCGAGTTGTGGACGTGCGATTGGACCCGCGATACCTGCAATACGGGAATGATGTGGAAGTGCGTGCCGAACTGGTTGTGCCGCTTTTGCGGCAAGACCGTTTAATCGGCGTGCTGGATCTGGAAAGCACACAACCGCATGCGTTCACCGCGGAACACGAACGGCTATTGAATATCTTGGGTTCCTATATCGCCGTGGCGCTGGAGAACGCGCGGTTGTTCGAACAGGCCAAGGAAACTCAGGTGCGCCTGCAAAGCGATTTGGACATGGCGCGCGAGATTCAGCGGCAGCTTCTTCCTTCGGGAGCGCGCGAGATACCCGGTCTGGACCTGGCCACAGCGTATATCCCTGCGCGAGAACTGGGCGGAGATTTCTACGACCTGCTGCCCTATGGGGTTGGGCGGCTTGCAGTGGTCACCGGGGACGTGTCCGGCAAAGGAACGGCGGCGGCGCTGTTTGGCTCGATGGCCATCGGTATTGTTCGCGAACTAGTGCACGACACTGACGCCTCCGCCTCAAAGATGCTGCATGAATTGAATGTACGCCTGCTGGCGGCGCGATTGGATGCTCGCTTCATTGCCATGCAATTTGGCATTTACGATGCCGCGCGACGCGAATTGAACGTGTCCAATGCCGGCGGGACGTTACCGCTGCTGGTGCGCAATGGTGAGGTGACGGAGATAAATGTGACCGGGATGCCGTTGGGACTGCTTCCCGAGGCGGAGTTCGATGAGCAAACACTTAGCCTGATGCCCGGAGACGTGGTGGTGTTTGCTTCCGATGGCGTGCAGGAATCGATGAATAAGGATCAGGAAGAGTTCGGCACGGATCGCTTGAAAGCGCTCCTCTCCACAGTGGCTCCGGAGGATCCGGGCTACACCGTGGCGCAACGCATCGTCAGAGCGACCGATGAACACTCGGGCGCAGGCCGGATGCCGCACGATGACCGGACATTGATGATTCTGCGGGTGACGGAAGAGTCCGAAGCCGATTTTTCCAAGCTGCCCATCATCTACTAGCCGGCGCTACTTGGACTTCAGGAAAGTGCCCTTTTCCAAGTCGCGAAAAGCCTCGCGCAATTGCTCCTGAGTGTTCATCACGATCGGCCCGTACCACGCCACCGGTTCTTCCAAGGGTTTGCCGGAAACCAGCAGGAAGCGGATGCCATCGTCCCCGGCTTGCACCATCAATTCATCACCACGATCGAACAAAACCAGTGAGCGATTGTCCGCTTCGGAAGGCGGATTGGTGTCCGCCCACCCGACCGGTTCGGTAGGCACAGCCAGCGGATCCGAAGCATTGCAGAACTTTCCGGCTCCCGCGAACACGTACGCAAATGCATGGCGAGTGGTTTCCACGGGCAGCACTTTGCGTTTTCCGGGCGGCACGGACACGTCGAGATACATGGGGTCGGCAGCGATGCCGTCGACCGGCCCTTTGGTGCCCCAAAATTGTCCGCACACCACGCGCACACGGGTTCCATCGTCGTCGGTGACCTCGGGAATGTCTGGGGACTTCACTTCCTGATATCGGGGAGGGGTCATTTTCAAGGGCGAAGGCAGGTTGGCCCACAATTGAAACCCGTGCATTCTGCCGGTGGCATCCCCTTTGGGCATCTCTTGGTGAATGATTCCGCTGCCGGCGGTCATCCACTGAACATCGCCCGAAGCGATAGCGCCACGGTTTCCCAAGCTGTCGCCGTGCTCCACCGTTCCCGCCAAGACGTAGGTAATCGTTTCGATGCCACGATGTGGATGCCAGGGAAATCCGGCTAGATAATCTTCTGGCACGTCGTTGCGAAAATCGTCGAGCAGCAGAAAGGGATCAAAGTCCGACGTGTTGCCAAAGCCGAAAGCGCGACGCAGATGGACACCCGCTCCTTCGCGTGTGGGCTTCGAGCGGACAAGCCGCTTCACAGGGCGAATCGACATGGAAGACCTCCCGCTGCGGCGCCGGCGCGCCGCACTTTTTTAAAACCATTAGTTGCAGATGTTGCCGGCCTGCCGATCGATACATGCGGGCAGGAGCGTATCATGATCGCTACAAAGTGGGCACCTGCCCAGCTACAGGCTCTCCGCGATTCGGGGGTTACTTCTCCGGCAGACGCGCGGCGATAAAGTTAGCCGGCCTATCCCGAGCCTACGGGGCAGCCGTACCCACCATAAGCTCATACAGCAATGGGTCCCCGGAATCGGGGATGGCGAAGATCAGGTTACCGTTGGTCACCAGGGGAAAGTTGCCGCCGTTCAGGTTGCCCGATCCGTCGGTATTGATGGCGATGGCGCCGGAGGCCGGGATAACCGGAACCGTGCCGGTCGACTGCGCTGTGAGCGTGTAGGCTCCAGCTCCATTGAAATCAAACAGGCCGAGAAAGGCACCGTTCTTCCCGTCAGCATCTTCCTCAGTGCTTGCCGCGTAGTTACCCGTGACGCTGGCGACTGTGTAACTGGGCGCCGTGGTAGTTTGGTTAACGATCCACCCCGAGCTGGCTTGGGCGTCGGTGCCAATCAGGAAGCCCGCGATCCCATCATCGGAGGTTGCGGCCGTTAGATAGACGACTGGCGAATTGGTGAGCAGGCCGGAGGTGGAAACCCTGCCCGAAGCGGCTTCCACCGTATAAGTGGCGCTAGGGTGACTGACGGAGTAGGTACCTGCGAGATTCGAATAGATTGTCGCCGTGGGGATGGTCCCTGCGGAAGCGGCGTTCAACGTGCCAATGTCCGCCGTGTTTCCCGTAGTTGTGCCGCTGGCCTGCAATCCTTGCGAGGCCAGCAAGTAGTAGCCGTTAAGAGTCGCGGTGACTGGGCTGGCGTTGGACGCTAACGCTCGCCCAGCCAACAAAGGCGTAGTGCTGTTGGACAAGGCTTGATCGGTGGAAAGCAAGATGAGGTCCGAGCCATTCAGCACATAGAAGACGAAATCAAAGGTCAGGCTGCCGGTGGGCGTAGACGTGGAGTAACTGCCGGTTCCGCGACCGGTAGTGGCATCGATGCTGGCGCTGAGAAACCCGTTCCCGCCGGTGAGTTCGCCGGAAGCCGTGCCTCCCGAGTTTAGATCCGCATAGCCCGCCGAGAGCGTGCCGGAAGCATTCGTAAACGTGCCAGCCATGGCGGTGCGCAGCGTGGCTGGCGCTGTGACCGTCCACCCGTCCACTCCGAAGGCATAATTCGCCTGCAGCGCGGTGAGGGCAAACGCCACGGGAGTCTGCACGCGAACGAAGCCGGATGCGTTGGTGCCCTTTCCATTGGTGTTGTCGGACTCGATGATCCTGCCCGTGGTGTAAGTGGTTCCGTTATTTCCGCTCAGATAGAAACTGGTGGTTATGTTATTGATTGGAACCGCAACGCTGTTTCCGGAGGCCAGTCCGGAAAACGCCAAATATAAACAGCCTTGCGCGGAGGAACCGAAGGCATAGGAACTGGCAGCCAGATCCACGATCAACGATTGGGGGCCATCGGTAAGTCCGTTGTAGTCCGCAGAGGCATTGGTGATGCCGCCACTGCCATTCGGTGTAAAGCTCCCCGCAATATAAATCGGCTTGCCGCTGCCATCGGTGCCTTTCAGCAGGAAAGCGTACGGATTCGCGGAGGTGAGCGCGGCTTCGTTGCCCAGCGGGGTGCAAACGACCGCAGCGGTGCCGGTCACGGTGATGGTCAACGATCCGGAATTGGCGCTGGCATTGCTGGCATCCGTCACCGTGAACACGTAGGGGCCGTAAGAGCCAGGCGTAGTCGGTGTGCCGCTCAGGGCTCCGGTGCTCGATACGGACAAGCCAGGAGGCAATGCTCCACCGGTGGCTTCTCTCCAGGTGTACGGGGAAGTGCCGCCCGTCGCCGCCAGGGTGGCTGAGTATGCGGTACCGACAACGCCGTTGGGAAGCGAAGTGGTGGTGACCGAGACTCCAGTCGCGCCGTTCACGGTGATGCTCAAGCTGACCGAATTGGCCGTGTTCACGGGGCTGGCGGAATCGGTTACCTCGAAAACATACGGGCCAAAAGTGCCGGATTTGCTCGGCACACCGGTGAAATAGCCCAAGCTGCTCAGGTTCAAGCCCGGGGCCATGGCACCGCCGGATACTTGCGACCAGCTATACGGCGCCGTTCCGCCCGAAGCTTCCAGCACCGCCGAATAGCCCACGCCCACGGTTCCAGTGGGAAGCGCGGTGGTAACAACAGTCAGTTTCTTGGTTGTACTTCCGCCACCACCACATGCTGATATTTGAAGGCAAGCCAGCAGCACAATCCAAAACACCGCATACGGGTAACGGCGATCCATTCAGCCTCCTCAGGCCTGACAAACTGAAAATTTGGCTTGGCCACGGACGCGAGCAGTCGTCTTTGATTGGCCCCACTTCCAATCCAGACCACCTACGCGAGTAGCCGTTCTGCGGACACATCGATTGGAATGGCATTTCTGCCTTTCGCGTTGTCCGCTGCCTTTGAAGCGATTTCCTGACCGGGAATGCTCACTCGCCACGAACCCGGCGAATCCCCGCACGCCCGTTCTATTGTAAACAACATGCCCGTCCGGCGGCACGTGTGCAACATGTTGGCGCGAGAAACTCTATTGGGAGTCCGCCGGCGAGATTGGCTTGGCCGCGAGGCTGGAGGCGATCTGCGGATGTAACTGCTCAGGATGTTCGAGCAGCGGCAGCCACTGTTCGCGCACCGCGGAGAAAACGTCCCAGTCCTTCTTGGAAACCGGATCAGAAGGAGGCAATCCCAGCTTTTCGAAGTTGAGGAACTGGCCTTTTTGAGAAATGCGGAAGTCGAGATGCGGACCGGTGGCCAGACCGGTCATGCCCACCAAACCGATGGTCTTGCCGATTTCCACGTGCTGGCCAACACGCACGAAAATACGCGAAAGGTGCAGGTACATGGTTTCATAGCCCTGCGAGTGCGCAATCTTGACGATATTGCCGTCTCCGCCCTTGCGCCCGGCGAACTCCACGCGGCCGCTTCCGATGGTTTGCACCGGCGTGCCCGTGGGCGCGCCGTAGTCGGTTCCCAGGTGCGGCCGGTACACTTTCAAGATCGGATGGAAACGCGCCCTGCTGAAATGGGAAGTGACCGGGGCGGCGAATTTCAGTGGCGACCGCAGGAAGGCCCGCTGGACGGATTTCCCTTCCGCGGTGTAGTAGGCCATGTGGCCCTGATCATCGTGAAACAACAAGGCCGCATACTTTTTCCCGCCATTGTCGTATTCCGCAGCCAGGATTGGGCCATAACCCGCAGTTTCGCCGTTGGAAAATTTCTTTTTTTCGATGACCAGGGTGAAGGTATCGCCTTTACGCGGGTCGGTATAGAAGTCCAGGTCGTAGGCAAAAATCTGAGCGAGTTTCATAGCCACTTCCGCCGACTCACCCGCTTGTTCGACCGCGTTGAACAGTGAATCTTCCAGCCGTCCGCTCACCGTGGTCACTGCCAGGCGCGAGGGAATTTCCTGAACCTCCGCGGAAAAGCCGTCGGTGGCGGGAACGATATGCAACATACGGTCTGGGTCTATCTTGTAGTTGATCTCGCGTAGCTCCCCGACGACGGAGCGGCCCACCACCACGGTGTGTCCTGCGCGGAGATGCCGCAGATTGAAGGCGCGCTCCGCGGCAGCGGCAGCTCCTCCGGCCTGTTGCGAACTTAATCCGAAACCCTGCAGCGCCAGGGCGAAGTTCTCGCCCGCAGGCATTTGGTTGGCGGTTGGAAGGACCACCTCAGCACGGATGCGTTGCGCTTCGGCGCGCGCTGCAGTGATCTGACTCTGAAATTCTCTTTCGTTGTTCCGACGGACACGCAAGATATGAGTGTCCGTGACGATGCCGGCAGTCAAAACGACTGCCAGGGCCAGCAAAAAAGCTCGGCTCAATCTTCCCCCAAAGTGTTCGGTGCGGCTTTGCCCAAATCCTTCTCGACACGCCCATGATTAGCGTATGGGAAAGCCCACATGGCTTTCTATTTGTCTCACGAAACCGTGCGTCGTCAATCAGTTGTCGGAGGTAGTGCGCTCAAATCAGCACGGGGTCGTTTGCGAGATTCCGCGGCAGGTATTGGGTCAATTCACGCACCGTGCAAAAGCGCTGGTGGATAAGTCCAATCAATTCAGTTTCGCGGCTCGTTCATTTATGGCACAGCGTTTGCCCAAAGCTGTTGCGGGGAGTTGCAATGATTACCTTCGATGTTCATCCCGAAGTTCACGTCCATGAGCAGTTTCAACGTCCGGAGTACTCCACCTGCTTTCAGTGCCACCGCAGTTTTCGTGCAAGAAGTGAAGATCAGCTCAGCGTGTGTCTGTGTGACCACTGCTTCGATGCCGCCCGCCATGTCAGCGAACCGGTGATCAGTGTTCACGTGAAAGTTCGCCCGCACCATCCCATAGTGCTGTAGCGAGAGAACACACCACAACCTGCCCGGGACGAGCCTCGCTTTTGTAGTTTAGGGAAGCTTACCTGCCAGCACTGGCGCTAGTGGAAGCCACCGCGGTCTTGGTGTTGTCAGTAAAGTAGCTCTGCTCGCGCAAGCGGCGATAAATTCCGCCGGCGACCTGCGCCGCCGTGGGCCCCTTCACGCGACGAGTATTGCCACGCAGCAGCACCGCCATGGCGATCTTGGGATGCGACTCATCCGCATAGCTGACGAACCAGCCGATGCGTGAGGGATTGGTGTGATCATCGCAGGTGCCTGTTTTGCCCAGTGGAGTCTCGGAGCCGCCCGCGTCATAGCTGAGCCTGCCGGTTCCGTACAGCACCGCGGCCAGCATGCCCTCGCGTACTTCCGGCAAGACACTGGCGATGTTCAAATCGCGCTTCACCTTGGGCTCGAAGTTCTGCACTTCTTCCTGCGTCCGGGGGTACTGCAAATAGTAGAGCGTGCCGCCATTGGCGAATGCCGCGGCGATTGCGGCCAATTGCAACGGAGTGATCTGGATGCCTTCGCCAAAGCTGGACATGCGCGCCACACCGCCCAAAGCCGGAGGAGCGGAAGGAAACGAGCCAGGATGCTCATCGGGCAAGTTGTAACCGGAGAGTTCGCCAAGGCCGAGCAGGCGGCCGTAACGCGACACCGTTTCAAAACCCATACGCCGGCCCAGTTCCTCGAAGAACGCGTTATTCGAATGCGCCAGCGCATCGGTCAAGTTCATGTACTTGCGGCGGCCCACTTTGAGCATGGTGTCGTCGCTAATGACGTTTTCTTCGAGCGCGGCAATAGCAATCGTCGGTTTGATCGTCGAGCAAGGGATATAGCCGTCGCTAAAGGCGATCCTCTGGTTCACCACGGTCAAAATCCGCCCGGTATTTGGGTCGACGGCCACTACCGAGCCGTTGTAGCGGCCCAGGGCTTCCACGGCCGCTTCCCGCACCACCGGATCATCGTAGGCGGGATCATCCGCGCTCACCGAATCGGCATAGGTCGGCGCGTAACCGCGGTAGCTGGACGGTACCAGATGCCTCTTGGATTTCTTTTTCGATTTTGACTTCGAGGTGGAACTAACGATGGGCTTACCCGCAGGCTCTCCGGGGAGCGCCGGCAACGACAGGGTCGCCATCAGTAGTACCGCGGCAATGCTTTTTCCCAAGTTGGTGATCATTCGGGCCCTTGATCTCATACGATTCAATGTGGTTCCAGAAACGTCTGGCGAATCTACTTCAAGTTGAGCCAGCCGGTCAATGACCTGTGCCGATATGCACTCTCGCTTCCACACGTTCAGGCGGTGATTTCAAGACACTTAGCCGCACGTAGAAGCCCAGAAGACACAGTTCCGTTGAGCGAGTGGCTCAAACTGAGACGTAGTTTAATGATTTTCCAGCGGCACACACAATAGCAAAGTAGCACCAGTACGCTTTTATGTGCTTTTTTTTGAACAACTGACCGGCAGTGCAGCGGGTTCGACCGTACCTGTCCGAACGTCGCACGCGAAATACGTTCATTCGGTCAGGGGTGCTGGATTGTCAGTTCCTGGAACAGCCTTCGGATTACGCGCGTAGAAATGGAACGGGCGGGGTCACGCGCCTCAGATCAATCACGATCGACCTTGGCGACGTTCTACTCAGCAAGGCCGCTTACACTGTACTAAGTGAGAAAGTAATATACGCACTGGCGGTTTGCCTCGCCCGATCCGGCGGGGTTTATTGGCGTTTGGGGTCGGGAGGCGGAGGAGGAGGGTCGGAAAACATCATATAGGTATCGATTGCACCTCCCGAAACTGACTTCAGTTCCTCGTCACTGAGTTCGGTATTGCTCGATTTCTTGGTCGGTTCGTCGGCCGAAGGGCTATTCGATTCCATTGGTTTTTCGTGGCTCATTCCTCACCTCTCAAACTGCGAGCGTCATCATATCCTTCGGGCGCCGCACGTCAAATGATTTGCAGGTGAACTCGCGGTGAACAACCGCAGCAATCGAGCTCAGTGCCCACATTCGGCGCTTAATGAATTTCGAGTCCCGACGGCCGTCTAAGGAACAATCACATCCGTGGCGTTGACACACTGAACCGCGAATTCGCGACTAAATACTTGGCTTCATCCGGATTCACAAGTTCCAGGTCTCTGCTCCAGACCTCGCCACCCTGGCTAACCGCTTCCGAGTTGGGTTCAGCCCTAAAGAAATAAACTGCTCCGGGATTGGCGAGGAAATTAGTCAAAGAATACTGGCTCGAGATTAGCTCGTCGGGAGACTGCCAGCTTGCACAAAGATGGTGTTCACCCGGGTCAACTGAAAAGAAAAAGTAGGAGGAGCCTCGATTGGCACCGATCCATTTGCCGTCGAGCCCGACGCGCACTGTAGGTGTGACATATCCCCAGCGCGTTTGCTCAAAGACTTCGATGACAACCACAAGAGCTTTGCCGGAATCGGGTTGCGGAATGCTATGGTGCGATTTGTCCAGCTTGACGTGGAACGTTACTTCACTGGGCCCGCAAGAATTGGTTGATTGTCTGGAGGTAGGTTGGGTTTGGGCGACAGCAGAACTTGCAATGAACAGGAACACAAGAACGATCCGCATGGAGCTCCTTTCGAGGAGTGAACCAGAGCTTTGAAACGACCTCCTAATCTATGTGACGTTCCCTCTGGGCTTAGTGTTACGTTGGCCCGAAGTGATCTAAGCTGCAAACGGCGCGCGCTGTCCGGGACGGGTAAGCGAGAGCTGGTGTACTGATACGTGCATGTCCGTCTGCCCGTTAACCAGCTGTTAAGGATTACTTCGGGCTGCCCGCAGCCGTGGCGTTCGATGCTCTTCGCGAGCAGAAGCGTCCCTGGCTCCGGGCCGAGCGCGTAGGTGAGCCGCCGCTGATGTCAGGTTCGATTACGTCGGAAGCTTCATTCCGCCCTGCTCCGCGACCATATACTCGGCGTACCAGTCGGGCCAGTTCGCATCTGCCCCGCCGATGCGCTTCTCGTGCTCTCCGTGCGCGGCCGCGGCACGGCGAAGTGCGCTCGCCAAATCGCTCGCCGATGCGAAGGTCGTTGTCGCTGGGTCAATGCGCCCGGGCAGCCGCGCCGTGATCTCCTGGAATAGCCAACCGTTGCCGTCGGGATCGTGGAACGAGGCGAACGAGCGGTAGCTGCGATGCTCGGAGTCCCGGCCGCTAACCCGTCGCCGCCCAAACAGGTAGGGCTCGTCTGGGCCAACGTATACGCCGCTCGCGTCGTGGAACACCTCGCTGATTTCGACGCCGCGACTTAGTAACTCATTGCGGGCCGCCTCGATGTCGGAAACGATCAGATATAAGCCCTGTGCGGAACCGGGGGCCGCCGCGGTGATGTTCTTGCCGAAAATGATCGAGCACCCCGAGCCCGGCGGCGTGAACTGGAGTATACGGAAGTCTTTACCGCTCTCGTAGTCAGCGTCGAGCCTCCATCCGAGCTTCCGGCAGAACTCCTTCGAGCGGTCCACGTCCGAGACCGGGATGACGATTACCTCGAGCTTCATGTCTACTGTCCCGACACTTGCGCCATACTTATTTTGGCCCAGACTCGCGCCTGTTTGACTCATTGAATTCTCCCTTCGAGTAGCCGCTTAGGTATAGCGTTGGATGCAGTCTCGGAGCCTTCCCGCTCCAGAATTTATTAATGGCGAAGAATGGGCGCTCCAAACTGGGCACCCGTGAGTCCGCCATCCACCACCAACTCCACCGCGTTGACGTAGGAGGAATCCTCCGAGGCAAGGAACAATACGGCCTTTGCAATTTCTTCCGGCTCACCCCAACGGC
>DASPVD010000157.1:0-24847 GCA_035622555.1 Candidatus Eremiobacteraceae bacterium
ACGTTTAACGGAGTGACAGCGTCGCCAACCAGTTGGAGCGCAACGAGCATCGTGGTGCCGGTGCCGACTGGTGCGACTACAGGCAATGTGGTGGTTACGGTGGGCGGAGTAAACAGCAACGGGGCCAGCTTCACGGTGACCACATCGGGCTCGATTACCGTGAGCGTCAGCCCGAAACGAGCGGGACTGACGGTGACGCAGACACTGTTGGTAACGGCGACAACCAACGACAGCCAGGGCGTGACCTGGACCGCGACGGGTGGAACCTTCTCCGCGGGCGGCACCTTGACCGGAGTGGCGGTCACCTACACCGCGCCTGCAACCGCCGGGACCTACACCATCACGGCCACGAGCGTCACGAACGTGACGGTCAGCGCTTCGTTCACCGTGGGCGTGACCGATTTGGCCGGGGTGTATACGTATCACAATGACCTGGCGCGTGACGGAGCGAATACGCACGAGTACGCCCTGACTACAGCGAATGTGAACACAACCAGCTTTGGCTTGCAGTTCTCGTGTTCGGTGGATGGAGCGATTTACGCACAGCCGTTGTGGGTGGCGAACCTGATGATCGCGGGGGCTCAGCACAACGTGGTGTTCGTGGCAACGCAACACGACAGCCTGTACGCGTTCGATGCGGACGCCAATCCCTGTGTGCAACTCTGGAGCGTCAGCTTGATTGATAGTGCACATGGCGGAACGAGCGGGGAAACGACAGTGCCTTCCGGTCCGTCTGGATACCTGGTGGGGGCGGGAAACGGCGACATCACACCGGAGGTTGGAGTGACGGGAACGCCGGTGATCGATCCGACTAGCAACACGCTGTATGTGGTGTCCAAGTCGGTTATTGCGTCAGGACCGACGTTCTATCAACGACTGCACGCGATAAATATGCTCAGCGGAGCAGAGCAGACGGGCTCGCCGATCGTGATTGCGGCAACGTACCCGGGCACAGAAGACGGCTCGACGACGGACACGTTCAAGGCAGGCGAACAGAATCAGCGGCCGGCACTGGCGTTGGTGAACGGCACGGTGTACATCGCGTGGTCCTCACACGAAGACCACACCCCATACTACGGATGGGTGGTGGGTTACGCCTACAACGGTTCCTCGTTCAAGCAGCCCTCAGTGTTGAACGTAACGCCGAACGCGGGAAGGGGAGGCATCTGGATGGGCGGAGGAGCGCCTGCCGCGGACAACAACAACAATCTGTACTTGATCACCGGTAACGGGCAGTTTGATGCGAACAGTGCCACGGCGCCGAACAACGACTATGGCGACAGCTTTTTGCAGTTGTCGCCGAGCCTATCGGTGCAATCGTATTTCACACCCTCGGATCAGGCTACCGACGAAGCCGATGACCAGGATTTCGGCGCGGGTGGCGCAGCGGTGGTACTGAACTTGAGTTCGGGCTCGCCGCAGCATCTGGTAATCGGCGGAGGCAAAGACGGCACGTTGTATTTATTGAATGGGGACAGCATGGGCGGACTCGGCGACAGCAACGCGCGGCAACACTTTAGTGCCGGCAATGGCGGTGTATATGCCACGGGCGCGTTCTGGAACAATACCTACTACATCGCGGAACCCAGCGGGCACCTAGAGTCGTATACGTTTAATCCTTCTACTGAGCTGTTCAACACGTCGGTGGTGTCGCAATCGTCGTCAACTTATGGATTCCCGGGAGCGTCGCCATCGGTGTCGTCGAGTGGCACAACGAATGGAATTGTGTGGGCGCTGAACAATGCCGATTACTGCACGCCGCAATCTCCGGGCTGTGGCCCTACGGTGCTGCACGCGTACGATGCCACGACGATGAGCACAGATTTGTGGAATAGCTCGATGGTCAGCGGTGATGCGGCGGGCAACGCGGTGAAGTTCACCGTGCCCACGATCGCCAATGGCAAGATATACGTCGGTACGCGCGGCAACAACACCGGTGGTGTGTATGGGTCCACAAGCATCAATGGCCAACTGGTAGTCTATGGGTTGAAACCAAACTGAAATGGAGAAGCGGGCGATTCGCAGGGATTCCTAAGCGGAGACGCGGAGCTTGGGGTTTTGGAACCTGGAGGTGTCGATGGAAGCCAGCACCTTGTGGGTGCGGGTGCAAAACACAAAATATGGGCCGGGCGACTGCGCCGCGAGTTCCTTCATACGCTCGACGGCGCAGCCAAACCCCTGGACAGCTTCAATCCATCGTCTGCGTCGAAGTGGCCCGAGAAGAGGTCGAACGTGGGGATCACCTGCACCTCGCAGGCGTCAACCTGATTTTCGGATGGACAGGCAGACCTAGGAATGCTGATGGTGTGGCGCGGAAGCTGTCAACAGAAAGAGGGCGGAACCAAGGGAAGCTTTGCACAGCATTTCCGCAACATTTCAACAGGCAGGGCGTCCAGTCCTCCCGCCGAACTGGCCCCACTACTGCCGGCATACGGCTCACCCTTGGAGCGAGGCGAGAATGTTCGCCCAGTCGGGGGGCGGGAACGACAGTTTGTACATCGAAAACTGGAGGTAGCGGCGGGACTCGAACCCGCTAAGACTGGTTTTGCAGACCAGCGCCTCGACCACTTCGGCATCGCCACCGTTAAGGCCTCAGCCGGCCATCGGCTAACATGCAATGTTTCTGCGTCGCATCGTTTTCACGAAGCCCCAAAACTGCGCCGATTCCCTAAGCACATTTCGCAGAACTGGAAGGAGGAAGGGCCGCCTTGACTTCGGCCCTTTCCACCCTGCACGCCAAGCGAGCTCCAATGCGGACTAACGCAGCCGGAGGGAGGCTGCAACAGCTCACGATGCGTACACCGACCAACACCAAAACAAAAAACCCACCGACCAGGCACTCTGGCGATGGGTTGGATTCCGGCGCAATTGGCTAAATTCGATTAGCGGTTTCGCCTCCCCACACCAGAGCACAACTGCTCACAACAACAAGAACGCGACTCTATGTGCGAATGACGAAACATGTTGACAGTGTACGGATCAGATCGATTGCAGACAAACGCAAAGTTTCGATGGAATGTATCGAGCGCTTTCAAGCTGGGCCTTCAGTTGCTCGGCTCCGAAGAAATATTTTTCAAACGATTGGTGGCATTGGGCGGAGGGGTAGGGGCAGCCAGACCGGCGGTTTCCGAACCCAGCCCGAGTTTCTGCAGCGTTAAAGCGTCGAGCTTACCTGTGGGATCCAGACCATTGGAAGTTTGGAAGCGCTTCATGGCGCCGACCGTGGAATCGTCCCACTGCCCCGTTGGCGTGCCGGTGAAAACACCCTTGCGGGCAAGGGCTTCCTGGATCTCGGTAATACGCTCGGGGGTGGGAGCGGCCTGGCCTTTCACCTTCTTGGTTTTTCTATGGGAGCTGCGGGAATTCGCGGTGCGGGTGGACTTTTTCCCCGAAGTGGCCGAGGAGGAGCGCGTCGAAGGGGTGCTGTGCGAAGAACTGCGAGTCGGCACGGCGCTGTTGGCAGACGAGTGCTTAGCGGCGGAAGACACATTAGACGACGCGGTGGCTTTGCCCGTGGAACTGCCCGGTTGAGCGGCAGCTGCCGTACTCTGTGCAGCGGCGGCGGACACGGTGAAGGTACCCGCCGCGACAACTGCGAGAAGTATTCCACCCCAATTTCTGTAGCACAGCGATTGGCGCATATTTTTCAGATGCCGCCGGTCACTTGTTGTCTGCCGGAACCACCCCGGGCAAAAACACGGTCATAACGCGACCGGAGGTTGTTTGGTTGCGCCGAAGCACTTTGAAGACCACATTTTGTCCCGGCACCAGCTTGCTGACCGCGGCGCGGTATTGCTCGACAGTGGAAACGGCCTGGCCATTCACTTCGATAATGACGTCGCCGGCAGTGAAGCCGATGTCGTCGGCAAAACTGGTGGGCTCGACTTCGCTGACGAGCACGCCCTTTTGTGCGTCCACGCCGACGTGCTGAGCCTTTTCCGGAGTGAGGCTCTCGACGCGCAAACCAAATTCGGTCGGAGTGGAATCATCGGGAGTGCTGTTGACGCGTCCAGCGGTATTCGGGAAGACGTGGGTGCGGTCCTCGACCGTAGCGGCGGTTTCGTGGACCTGCTTGTCGCGGTAGTAGGAGATTTTGACCTTGCTGCCAATGGGAGCCGCGGCGATGGGATTGACGAGATCGTTCCCGGTCTTGATGGGAAGACCATTGATCGAGCTGATGACATCGCCACCCTTGAGTCCAGCTTTTTCGGCGGGGCTACCTGGTTCGACAGCTTCAATCACCACTCCATAAGGGGCGCCCAGGGATTTCAGGGTGATCTGGTTGGTGCCCAATTCTTCCTGGAATTGCACGCCAATGGAGCCGCGGGTGACGCGCCCGTTCTTGACGAGCTGGTCGTAGACATTGATCGCGGTATTGGAAGGCATGGCAAAGCCAACACCTTCGTAGCCGCGGCTGCCGGTCAGGATGGCGGTGTTGATGCCAATTACCTGGCCGGCCATATCGACAAGCGGGCCACCGGAATTACCAGGATTGATGGCTGCGTCGGTCTGGATGAAACGCTGGAACTGGTGATTGCTCATACCGCTGCGGTCTTTGGCGCTGATGATGCCGGCAGTGACGGTGGCTTGCAGACCGAAGGGGCTGCCAATGGCGAGAACCCAATCACCGACCTGGACGCCATCGGAATTGCCCAGCTTGGCGAAGACCAGATCCTTGCCCGCATCAATCTTGATCACCGCTAAATCAGACTCTTCATCAGTGCCGATCAGGCGCGCCGTGTATTTGGTGGTATTGCCATTGAGCTGCACTTGAATCTTGCTGGCCTGCTCGACGACGTGATTGTTGGTGAGGATGTATCCGGATTTGTCGAGAATCACGCCGGAGCCCAAACTGCGTTCCGGTTCGACCTGTTGCGGGCCGACGCCGGGCTGGCCATCGAAAAAGTGAAAGAAGAAATCTTCGCTGGGATCATCGTCGCCTTGCGAGCGGTGGCGGCGGGAGCGGCGGTCGATCACCTGGGTGGTGGCGATATTGACGACTGCGGGTTCAACCCGGTTCACGATACCGGAAAATGAGTTAGAGGAAGGGATAGGATCGGGAATAGCGAGGGGCGTAGCATTGGTACCGGCAAAACTGAAGCCGCGCATGGCGGAGGCTTTACCGTTCACCAGGGTACCGATAAAGATACCAATTACCAGCGTCGCCGTAATCGACACAACCGCAATGACTTTACGCCGCCGGGTCCAATCCACCACGTTCTTGACTTGATCCATCTGTGCTGCTCCTATCTATTCCGTGGCCCAGTCCACCTTGCGAGAGTATAACACTGGGAAAAGCCTGGGTCGGCACTCGATATAAGATGCGCCTCGGCGTTAACTGGCCATCTGGCCGGGTCTTGCCGCAAACGCATGGACGTCTTCGAATTGGACGCAAAAGACTAGCAAACAGATGCGCGGGATGCACGCGGTAAGTTTTCACCTTGACAAGAGGATCGAGTTCAAGCATAAAAGAAGCAGCCGGAATACCGGTGTCACGTGGCGATTTAGGGCGACTTGCTCCACGTAAAAAACTGCTAAAGAGCTGGTTGAGTTCCTCAAGACCCTCCAAGCTTTTTGGCACGGAGGGTTTTTTCATTTAGCCTTCCGCGCTGCCCTCAGTCAATTGTCCACGTCATTTCACAGATAGGCCCAACCAGGCCAGGGCCTGGGAGCCTAGCGCGAGGTGACTTATGCAGGAAGCTTATTTTCTAAGGTGTAGGGAATGCGGCAAAAAGCACCCGAACATCCCGCAGTCATACTGCGAGGAGTGTTTTTCGCCACTGGAGGTGAGCTACGACTACGGGGCGCTGAGCCAAAGAGTCAAGCGCGAAACAGTCAGTCACCGGGCGTTCAATATGTGGCGGTATGCGGAGCTGCTGCCGTTGCCGGAGGGTTTTAAACCAAGTACGCCAGTGGGCGGGACACCACTGGTCAAGTCCAAGAAGCTGGGAGCGCAATGGGGCATAACGAACCTGTACTTCAAGAACGACGCGGTGTCCTTCCCTACCCTGTCGTTTAAGGATCGCGTGGTGGCAACGGCCTTGGCGGCCGCACGGCGGTTCGGGTTCAAGACCGTGGGGTGTTCGTCCACAGGAAATTTGGCCAACGCAGTAGCCGCGCAAGGGGCGCAGCAAGGGTTTGACACGACGGTGTTCATTCCGGCAGACCTGGAGCCGGCAAAAATTTTGAATACCGCGGTGTACGGGGCGCGGATTATCCGGATCGACGGAAATTACGATCACGTGAACCGGCTGTGCACGCAAATCGCTGACCGCTTCAAGTGGGGACTGGTGAATGTCAATCTGCGGCCGTACTACGCGGAAGGCTCGAAGACCCATGGATACGAGATCGCAGAGCAGCTTGGCTGGGAACTGCCGGACAATGTGGTTGTGCCGATGGCCGGTGGATCGCTGATCGGGAAAATCGCCAAGGCGTTCTGCGAGTTGGCGCATTTAGGCTGGGTGGAACCGAAACACGTGAAATTTTTTGGGGCGCAAGCGACAGGCTGCTCACCCATCGCGGAGGCAGTGAAACGCGGCCTGACACGCGTGGAACCGCAAAAGCCCAACACCATTGCGCGGTCGTTGGCGATTGGCAACCCTGCCGACGGGCATTACGCGCGGCGATTGATTGCCGAAACCGGAGGCTGGGCCGAGTCGGTCAGTGATCCCGAGATTATTGACGCGATCAAACTGCTGGCGCAAAACGAAGGCATCTTCGCAGAGACAGCAGGAGGCGTGACCACGGGAGTGACGGCGAAATTGATTGAGCAGGGCCGCATCCGTCCCGGTGAAACCACCGTTGTGTGCATCACAGGCAACGGGCTGAAAACCACCGACGCTATTGCCGCGGATTTCCCGGCGACGGAAGCGATCGCGCCAAAACTGGAGGCGTTCGAAGCGTTGTTGGCGCAGCACCTGGATGAAACGGTGGTGCAAAGGGAGTCGTAACGTTTTTGCCAAAGGCTGAGAGCAATCTGGGGGATGGTTCCACGGAATTTGAAAACTGGAGAATACGGAAAAATGGCAATCACAATTGAGATTCCTACGGCGTTCCGGCGGTTTACGGATGGGACGCCGAAGCTGGAAACTGGGGCACAAACGGTGGCGGATGCGCTGAACGAGTTGGTGACTCGCTATCCCGGGCTATCGCGACATGTGCGCGACGATGACGGCCAGATCCGGCAGTTCATCAATGTTTATGTGAACGACGAAGATATTCGGTTTTTGGGGGGAGAGTCGTCGTCGCTGAAAGATGGAGACAAGCTGCTGCTGGTGCCGTCAATCGCTGGGGGATGAGTCGCACCGAGGGCGAAGGGGTAGGCAAAGCTTGCCGGGTCATGGGCAGCAAGGGCCGGAGATAGCGTCTGGGTGACGATTCGCTCCGCTTCGGACCGAGAAGGCAGCCCGATACGAAGCACTTGCATAGCGGCATGGATGGCAGGGGGCATGCAAGGGAGACAGGGCAGGAGGACACGCCATGTCTCTTGCAGGCATAGCCACGAGCAGCTTGTTTAGTTCCCTGTCGCAAGCGCTGCCATCCCAGAACCGCGGAATCCCACAAGAATTCCAGGAACTGGGGCAGGACCTGAAGTCCGGAAACCTGGCAGCGGCGCAGCAGGCTTATTCGACGATCCAGCAGGACTTGCAAACGCAATCATCGTCTCCGGAGTTGGCGCGAGCCGGCCATCATCATCGGCACATCAGCGGCGACAAGAACACCACGTCCAACGCCATCACACAACTGATGAGCGAACTTGGCACCGCGTTGCAAACGGGCAATCTGCCGAACGCGCAGCAGGCGTATGCCTCGCTACAACAAGACTTGTCAGGATTCACGCAAGGCGCGACCAGCGGGGCCTCCAGCGCAGCCAACGCCATCGCCGGGGTTTCGCTGACCGGGTAATTGGCGCAGGCAAGAGGCTGAAATCGCGTCGGTGCTCTGGTTGCGGAGCAGCATGCCGTGAGGCAGTTCCGTTGCCGCGTGGAACGGTCCATGCGACACTAGCCCGGCCATGCGCACCTCGCTGCCGGAAGAACAGGCCTACAGCCAGCACAATCGGCGGGGACGCGCGAATGGCGATTCAGGGCCGTTGCCGCGGCGACGATGGAGCATCGCCTGGTTGCTGACGCTCGGCGTCATCATTGGATATTTCGATCGCATCAACATAGCGGTGTCGCAACAGGCGCTGCACGCCACGTTCGGGATTTCCCTGGTCGAGTTCGGGTACCTTGCCAGCGCGTTCAGTTGGACGTACGCGATCATGCAAATGCCGGCGGGGATGCTGCTGGACCGCTTCGGAGTGCAGCGTGTGGGACGGATCAGCACGTTGCTGTGGAGTGTGGCGTCGTTCGCGGGAGCGCTGGCGCCAGGGCTTATTCTATTTTGCAGTTCGCGGCTGGTTTTGGGAGTTGCGGAAGCGCCAGTGTTTCCCGCGAACGCCAAAGCGCTGGGCTATTGGTTTCCCAAGGAAGAGCGCAGTTTCGCGATTTCGTTGACGGATGCGGCGGCGAAATTTTCGTCGGCGATCGGCGTGCCGTTCTTGGGGCTTCTGCTGTTGCACTTTGGCTGGCGATTTACGTTTGGCGCGACAGGATTGCTGAGCCTCGTGTATTTCGGACTGTTCTACGTTTTCTACAGCAATCCACGGGACGACCGGCGTCTGTCGGCGACGGAACTCGATCACATTATTCAAGGCGGGGGAGGCCAAGCGGAGCACAGCCAGGACCGACAAGCGTCGCGCTTGGGATACTTGCTGCTGCAGCCGAAAGTGATTGGTTTGGCGCTGGGCTGGGGTGCGTACAACTACAGCTTTTTCCTGTTTCTGAACTGGCTGCCCAGTTATCTGGCCATCGCGCACCACATGGACCTGGCGCGTTCCGTGGTTTATACGGCAGCGCCTTGGCTGTTTGCGACGGCAACGGATGTGCTCATTGGAGGATGGCTGGTGGATGCGCTGATCCGGCGCGGTTGGAACGCGAATCGCGTGCGGCAAACGATCATGATCGGCGGCACCGCGTTTGGGTTGGCGATTTTTGGCGCCGCGCACACGGAGAGTCCGGTATTGGCGCTGTGTTGGATTAGCCTGGGCTTGGGCGGACTGGCTGCGGCGGCTCCGGTGGCATGGACGGTTCCATCGCTGATCGCGCCGACTGGCAGCGTCGGGACAATGGCGAGCATTGCCAACTTGTCGGGGCAACTGGCGGCGATTTCCGCGCCGATCATCACGGGATATATCGTAAGCGCGACGCGGTCGTTTAACTCGGCGTTTGTGATTGCGGCGGTAGTGCTGCTGATCGGGATTTTCGGGTATGCGGTGCTGCTGGGCCGGATTGAGCCCCTCCGCGAGCCTGCGGCGTAGCCGGCAAACGCGTTTGTGTATGGCGTCGTTGCTGGTGCCCGGGTCACTCTTAAATTCGCGAGCTCGCGGCTTCTCCCTTATTTGCCCAGAGAGTCGGGAAGGCCGCGGTAATAGCGGAAACCTTCGACGGGCTTGCCGTCGCGGGTGCGGAGGTTGTCGCGAATGCGGGCCTTCATTTGCTGGATTTGTTCCGGTGTGGGATTGGGTGTGTAGTTCTTCCAACCCGGCCCGAACTGGCTGATATAGTGCGCACCGGCGTTGACGCGCTGGTCGACAAAGCCGCTAATGTCGACCCAGATGTTTTCGTCTTGATAGTCGGTATCGTTGTAAAACATGTATTCGGGAATCATCCATTCTTGCAATCCTTCTTGGGTGATCTGGCCTTCGAACAACAAACGCCACATGGCTGCGCGGGCCGCGTCGGCGGCAAGATAGGCTGCGGCGCGATGATCCGATTTATGCCAGCGCTGATACACCTTGCCGGGATCCCAGGCAAAGAGTACGTCGGGATGGAGTTTGCGAATCCAGCGGACCAGATTTGCGACCACAGCTTTGCGATCCTCGAATTCCAGCAATCCGTCGTCGTAGCCGAGATTAATGTAGTGATCCCCGGGAATGCCCAATTCTTTAAGTGCGGCTAGTTCTTCCTGGCGGCGAATTTCGGCCAATTGCATGCGCGAAAGCTTGGGATCTTGCGTGCCAACGTTGCCGGTGGTCAGGGTGATCACGTAGACCTGGTTGCCATGGGCTTGCAGCAGGGCCAGAGTGCCATGAGAGAGGGCGTCGTCATCGGCGTGAGCGCCAATGAGCATGATTGTTTTGCCGGTCCATTTTTCCACCGGCACATCGGGCTTTTGCGGGGCCAGTTGAGCCACCGCGAAACAGGCACTGAAACACACAGCCGCGAAAATCGGGACAGCACCTTGGAGTAGTTTCATTGCTCCTCCTGTAGGAATGCTTCACCCATGGCCTGTGGGTTCGTTTTGGGGATTCGACATTATTCCTCGTTCGTCGAAGGTCATTCAGCCACAAGGCCGGCAGCCATGGCCAGAGCCGCGGCGGATTGTGAAGGATCGACTAATTTTGCGCGAACGAAATCGCGCGTGCCGCCGCCTTTGCCGGGGAATGTGGCCAGCACTTCGCGGAGAAGGGCGCTGAGATCCTTGCCGGCATCGGGTGACTGGGCGAAAACCATTTGGCCGGTCGCTTGATGAACCACGAGCGCGACCGTGCCGTGGTTCTTAGCAATTTCGGTGGCGAGTGGCAGCAGCAGGTCAGGGCTTTCTTCGCGTAACAGTTCGGAAATGCAGCCTGGCGTGTTGTTGGCAGTAGTGGCGGCGGAAACCAGCAACCGCGCGCGACTTTCGGCCAGTTGCTGCAAGGTGACCTGGAGGGTTTTGAAGCTGGCGTCGCGCTCGGCGGCGTTTTTGTCGATTGCAGCGAGGGCGTCTTCGGGACCACAGCTCAGACGCTCGCCGATGGTACGCAGCAGTTGAAAATCGCTGCTGGCCAGCCGTTCGGCGCGAGCGCCGCACGCAAACTCGACGCGCCAATCCTGGCGAATCTTCGAACATTTGCGCACCAGGATGAGACCAATCTGGCCGGTGCTCTTGACGTGCGTGCCTCCGCAGGGCTGCAGGTCGGCGCCTTCAATCTCGATGGCGCGCAAGATGCCGGCGCGTTCCACTTCCTTGCGTACGCCTAGTTGGGCCAGTTGACTGGCGGTGCCGTAGCGGACATGGATGGGGCGATTTTCGAAAATGATGAGGTTGGAGGCTCGCTGGGCGCCGTGCAAGACGTCGGAGGAAGGCTCGGGGCCGCGAAGGTCGATGGTGGAGATGTCCGTGCCTAGATGAAACGAAACCGTGGGCAGACCGAACCGCTCCTGGAACATAGCGGACAGCAGGTGCTGGCCGGTGTGCTGCTGCAGGTGATCGAAGCGGCGCTCCCAGTCAATGCGACCGTCGACGGCAGCGCGCGCGAGTTCGCGATCGATGATGTGAAAGACGTCTTCGCCATCGTCGCTCACGTCCAGGACGAGAGCATCACCGAGACAACCCAGATCGTTGGGCTGGCCGCCGGATGCGGGATAGAACGCGGTCTGATCGAGGAGTGCTTTCCAGGCCGACTGGGGACCCGAGGGACCAGGAACGGCACCCACCGGGAGACAAGAAAGAACGTGCGCACTGAAGCTCTGCAGGAAAGAATCGTCATAGTACAAGCGGCGCGTGGCCATGAAAGCGGGATTTTAGCACAACCAATTTGGAGTTCCCGGTGGCGGGAGCGAGCCGCGGATTTGAAAAAGGCGAAGGAGCGAATCCGGTAAACTAGTACGTTGCGACTTTTTCAACCCAAAAGGCACTGGACGCATGACCATCCGGTTCGTTGCTGTTGATATCGATGGCACTCTGCTGAACAGCCGCTTTGAAGTTTCCCCCGCCAATCGAGCGGCAATTGCGGAAGCCACTCAGCGTGGCGTGGAAGTGGCGCTGGTCACCGGGCGCCGATACGACTTTGCGCTTCCGGTGGCGAAAGAAATCGATGCGCCGGTGACGATGATTGTCAACAATGGCGCGCTGGTGCGCACGAATGACGGACAAACCCTGCTACGGCACTTGTTGCCGCGGGACACGGCGAGACGGGTGATTCAGGCGACGGAAGCTTGGCGTGAAGCGACGGCCGTGGTGTTTGACCGGCCACAAGTCAATCAGGTGATGCTGCAATCGATCAACTGGGACGATCCCACGCGCGGCGGGTACTATAAGAGAAATCGCGAATTTTTGGCTGAGGCGAATCCACTGGAGAGTTGCCTGACCGAAGATCCGATCCAAGTGATGTACACCGGGCAAGTGGCCGCCATGCGGGAAGCCGAAATGACCCTGCGGCGCGTCCAATTCGCTGAGGAGTTCAACCTGGCGGCGACCGTGTATGTAGAACGGGACTTCGCGATGATTGACGTGATTCGGCGCGGGGTGACCAAAGGAACCACTTTGGCGGAATGGACAGGACGTCGCAGCATTTCGCCCGAGGAAATCCTGGCCATCGGCGACAATCACAATGATTTGGAGATGCTATGCTTTGCGGGTGTCCCGGTGGTGATGGGTAATTCTGTGCCGGAGCTGAAAAAACGCGGATGGCACATCACCGGGTCGAACGATGAGGATGGAGTGGCCGCGGCGATCGAGCGGTTTGCGTTGATGGAGAGCCAGCCGCCACGGTCAGACAAGCGATGGGGATAACGGGCCGATCTCCAGTTGTGGGAATCCTGCGATGCACGCTGGTTGTGCTGCTATTGGTTTGTACAGGCACGGCCGCGCGGGCGGATTATGTGGTGCTGCGCAGCGGGGCACGCCTGGACGTGACAGGCTATGAGATTTTCCCGGATCACTACATCCTGCATTTGAAAGGCGGGGTGGCGAAAGTTCCGCTGAGCGACATTGTGGCCATCGAGCCGGAAGAGGTTTTCGAGCCGATCGTGGTGGAACCACTGAACGACAAGACGCCATTCGAAAAGTTGATTCGGGCCGCCGCGGAACGCTACGGGATGGATGCGGACCTGATCCATTGCGTGGTGGCGGTGGAGTCCAACTTCAATCCCAAGGCGATTTCACCGAAGAAGGCCAGCGGGTTGATGCAATTGCTGCCGCAAACGGCGGCACGCTATGGCGTGAAGAATATTTTTGATCCGGAAGAGAACATCAACGCCGGAACGCGCTACTTGAAGGAATTGCTGGGAAAGTATCACAACCTGACCTTGGCTCTCGCGGCCTACAACGCCGGGCCAGAGCGGGTGGACCAGTTCGGGCGGCGGGTACCTCCGTATTTGGAGACCATGAAGTACGTGCAGCGGATTGCCAAGAGCTACGCCAAGGTGAAGAACGACGCGACGCCGAAACAAGCGGGGTGAGAGGCCAGGCGAAACTGCAATGCCGCTGGTTATTGATCCAATGCGATCTCTGCCCACCGAGTGCTCATTGAAAAAGACTGTAGCGGGCGGAGATTAGGAGTGCGACTCGAGATATTTGCCTAATAGCGCCGCGGCGTGTTCACACAGCGTCCGGTCTTCCGCGCCAAAGGCCGCCCGGAAGTGAGAGTCGATATCGAGTTCACCGGCAACTTTGCCGTGTACAAAAACAGGCACAACGATTTCAGACTTGGTTTCCAGCGAGCAAGCGAGATAGCGGGGATCGGAGTTGACATCGTCGATCACGATGGTCTTGCCGGACGAAGCGGCGGCGCCGCAAATACCTTGGTTGAGCGGAATGCGCGTGTGCGGGGTCATGCTGCCCTGGAAGGGTCCAAGAACCAGAACATCGCTGTCGGCGTCCTTTTCCAGCATGTAGAAGCCGACCCAGTTGTAACGCGTCAGTTTCTGGTGAAGCAACGCGGCGATGCCGCGCATGAGTGCCTCGGGGGACGATGAGGTTTTCGCCAGCGTGTCGAGTTCGGGAATCAGGTCTGCGGGTTTCGCTTGCGTGGTAGCCATGTACGCTAGTCGACCACAAGTGGACGACCGAGGGCAACTGGGCGCATTCGAAAGTTCGGCAACAGCATAGCGGCAAGAACTACCTAGTCCAGGGGCTATTTCAGAGGGACCAGCAACGCCCTTCGTCAACATCTATCAGGGAGAACTCTTATCTATTGTGACTAGGAACAGCTTGCAGGGTGGATCAATAACGACGGCTTGCACCCTGTAACCTTGCTGCACAGAGTACTGAAATATCCAATCGCTGACATCCGGTTCTCCGATATATAGCAGGAAATGGTCATGGGTTGAAACAAACTGCTCGTAGTCTCTGATTTGCAAAGACAAATATTTTTGAAGCACGTCCAAGTTCTTCCCCGTGCTGTCAGATCCAATAAAGCGAAGTTCTTTCTCTTCGTCGGCGAGGTAAAACAACCGCTGGCCTAGCGGACCAGGGCCGTAAAAAGTAAGACCCACGTAGAGAAATGGACTTGCGACGACGATTGGAACACGGGTGTCCGGATAATTCGCACTGTGGAGGAGCTTCCGAAAAGGCTCCGTTGGTTTGACAAACGACAGCGAGCGGGCAGATTCCCAAAACTTGAATTCCCTTGTGCTTATGTTCATCAAGAGAAAAACGGCGAGAAGCAATGCTCCGACACGGGGCATGGCTCCGAGGATTCTCCCGATGGCCAAGATCATGGCGAGTAGAGCAGGCAACACATACGCAGCTCGCATAGCTCCACCGTGCATAATCAAAACGATAATGTACGCGAGCAGTGGCAGACCTATTAAGGACAACAGCAGCGTTCCTTCCGCAAGCTCTGTCGATCGCGATTCAGCAGTGCCCGAATCGGGTCGCCGCCAAAACTGTAAAATCAACATTCCTGTAATGCATACTGCGGCGATCCCCGCCCCGTAGCCGGAAGCTATGAAAAAGAAACTTCCGTAGGTCGAGGGAATCTCTCTGAGGCCATAGCGCGCCCAAAAATGCGGGCCGTAGTAGACCCGCTGACCAGCCAACAACGGCCAGAACACCAAGAGAGGCACTCCCCCTACGGCTAATGCGAGCCATACTCGCCAGCGGATACGCCGCGAAGTCACCAGGTACATTGTCTCGGCCAAGCCGAAGGTCAACATTGCAACTACGCTAAAGTAGTGAAATGAGTTCGCCAAAAAAAGACTGAATCCCAACAGGATGACCCACCATACCGAGGGCACGCGTTGGTAGCACACCAATGCAAAGGCAAAACAGGCGATAACGAGGCCGTACGGCCGTGCCTCTGTCTGATAGCGCTGAAAAAGAACCGTACTCAAAACCAGCGCTGCACACAGAAGTGCAATCAATTCGCCGCTTCGCTTTCTGACGTACGAGAAAATACAACCCAAAACACAGGGAAATGCCAGAATCGGCAGCAACCGTAGAGCGATGTGTTGATCTTTGGCCATTCCCCTGAATGCACGCTCGACGGCGTAGAAGGCGGGCGGCTGCCCGTCCAGGTTCGAGGCCAGCGCTGTCCAAATCGACTTTAGGCTGGGCAGGGCTGTGACGGTCGCAGTAAGAATCTCGTCATACCAAAAGGTCGTACTAGCGGCACCTGCAAACCCTCTCACGATCACGTACAGGATAAGAAGGCCCAACAACACCCGAACGATCACGGTTTCGTTCAGTCGAAACGCGCGCCGGTTACTCGTTAAATAGTGTTCCTGCGTCGCACCCGGCATTCTCAAGCCCTTTCGTTGTTCTCGTTAGCTCTCGGCAGTGTCATGCGAGTTTTTCAGCTCAGACAGATTCATTGCTGGCAGAAGAGTATCACGAGCAGCCTGGTCACTCAGCGAGGCCCCGGGGCGGCATACTATGCGATGTGTATAATGACTTTCGAACTGGTATGGGTCTCGCAGTCAAAATCGCACCATTCTTTTTCCGCTATGCTGCGAAGGGGATAGTCTTCTGCGGGTTTCACAGGGCACATTAAGTGTTGGCACGCTCACGGGAATTATTGAAAAGCCGGTTAAGGGAATTTTGGAACGCTCAGGAAGAGTATTGGAGCTACGTTACCGAGGAAATCGCGACTAATTCCGAAGTACGGGCCCGCGCCGCTTCATTCGTTCCCGTGAGTAGCAAAGTTTTGGATGTTGCCTGTGGGCGTGGGGCCAATTGCGTGTGGCTGGTGGAGCGCGCACAGTATTTCGGCGCCGACCTCTCCTTAAACGGCCTGCTTCACGCGCAGCGACAAGGCCTACGACTGACTTGTGGTGATGCGGAGGCACTGCCATTTACGACCGGCTGCTTCGATGCGGTGCTGGCGACTTACGCCTTAGAGCATTCGGCGAATCCAGTTCAGATGCTGTCGGAGATGGCACGGGTAGTTCGACCCGGAGGAAGGCTGATCCTGCTGGGTCCGTGTTGGGATTTTCCGTTCTGGTATCCCAATTCCCTTCTCACCAGGTCGCGGAGTGTGCTTTGGCGGTTGCGCTACACAGGCGTGCGGCTCATCCGGCAAATTGTCTGCATGTTTGGTGGTCCATCTCCGTTCCTCATCGTAGAACAACCAGACGCTTTCGCTCAGCCGTTTGTCTACGACGCCGATGCCGTGTATGTTGCGTGGTCGTATGAGATAATTCGCCAGGTGAAGCGGTGGGGGTTTCGACTGGTTGTGGCCGAAGCCGACGATAAATTGCTGGGCCGCAATCCTGGCGTCAGGCTGCTGAAGCAACTGCTGATGCTTCTGCCGGCTTACCGTTACGCAGGTAGTACCATATTGATGGTGTTCGAGAAATGCTAATCGTTTGCCTGTGCCCGGAGTCCTACCACTGGAAGCTGATTCCCGGCTACGCCGCCGCATTTCGCCGGCGGAACATCGAGTTTTTTTGCATCAGCGACACCCTGCCATCGGATATTTCCCTGGATGAAGTGCTGAAACTGTGCCCGCGGAAACCCTCGTATATTTTCCACTTTGAATCGGCGTTGCCGCTGCTCCCACAGGGGCTGGAAAACTCACCCATTCCCACCGTGTGTTTTCACCCGGACACCTATGCGTTCACTAAACGGCGCATCCGTTGGTCTTACCTGTTCGACCATGCGGCCGTTTTTCATCCCGGGTACGAGCGCGAGTTCGCGGAGTCGGGGCATCCCGGCGCCTTCCTGATTCCGCACGCCGTGCGCCGAGAATTCTTCGATTGTCCGGAAATGGGACGCGAATATGAAATCGGCTGGGTCGGGAATACCGTCGGGCCGCTGTACGGCCGACGCAGGGAATGGCTTCCGAAACTGGCCACTCAGTTTCGGACCAATGACTGGGATCGCTCATACTCCCTCGAGGAAGTCGCTGACGTTTACCGCCGTTCGCGGATCGTGGTCAATGTTGGAAGGGATGATTTTCCACAAGACGCCAACCAGCGCGTGTTTGAAGTCATGGCTTCCGGAGCGCTGTTGCTCACCTCACTTCCGACGGAGCTTTCGGAGCTGGGTTTTCAGGAAGGCGTTCACTTTGTCGGCTACCGCAGTGAAGGCGAAATCTTGCCGTTAATCCAGAAATTCCTGGCCGACGACGCGGCTCGTTCCCGGATTAGTTCGGAAGCTCGTGCAAAAACCCTTTGCGAACACACCTATGACACGCGGGTCAGTCAACTGCTCGATCGCCTGGAGTCATTTGGAGATCAAAAGCTAGCGCCGGCACGTAGTTGGCGCAGGGCGCGCGCGCAACTGATGGCCCTTGATTTTTATGCGGCGGGGGGTCTCATCGGGCCTGCTATCTCCGAGTACCGTAAAATCGCTGGCCGCGGTTTTGGCGAGACCATTGATGGCGGAAATGTGCTGGCCAGGGCGCTCCTCAAGCGCTATGTGTTCTCTCGCCGCCCCCACTGAGTCACTTAACCGGCATTGCCAGGCGCTTCGCCGGGAATCCGCACCCGACGATTTTGTGCCGGCCAGAAAAGGGCGTGAGTGGGGTTGCCCAAGCTAGGAAGGATTGATATTCTTTGTGCAGTCTAGCAGGACTCGCCGGTATGCATCATTGAAAGCCGGGGTAGCTCATTGGTAGAGCGCCGCCCTGAAAAGGCGGGCGTAGCCAGTTCGATTCTGGCCCCCGGCACCACTTCGACAATATTCCTCGACAAATTGTTACTGCTGGCCAAGCCCAGGTCGTGAAGGAATGCGACTCCGCGGGGCCGGTAAACACGAGCGCGACGTAGTGTCCTATATCGAGGGAACCGGCGAGGGATTAAGATGCGGAGGCGGCGCGTTCGCCGCTGAGCCGCCACACTAGAAATTCCATGATGGCGCGCACGTCTTTGACACCGCCCTTGAGGCGATCATCGGCTTCTTGGAGGGCGCGAACGCCGTCGAGCAAACGATCGCGAGGAATTCTTCGAGCGCAACGGACCGCCAGTTCGGCTTGTTCGGGACGCATACCCAAGGCGCGGGCCGCTTGCCAGCCACCGGTTATGCCGCGAAGTTCGCTGGCTTCGACGAGCTTTCGATACATCCAGGCCATAGCGCCAACCATCATCACCGGCTCTTCACCTTCGCGGAGAAGACAGTCGATAAATTCGAGCGCTTTGCGGGGCTGATGGGAGGCAAGTAGATCAGCGACCTGCCAAATGGTGGTGGTTTTCTCGGAAATGACCAAAGCGCTGACGTCTTCGCGGCGGATCATTTTGCGTTGCGCGGCAAAGGTGGCCAGCTTGTCGAGTTCGGTTTTCAGGCGCATCAGGTCGCCGCTTACAAATTCCGCAAGATCCTCGGCAGCGCCGGTTTCGAAGGTGACGCCCTGTTCTTTGGCAAGAGCCTTGGCCAGACCTTCGGCAGCGGCCACGCGGTCCTCGACACGTTCGCCAAGAGTGACCTCGACCACCAGTGCAAGCTCGGCGAGTTTCTTGCCGAGGAGCATGCGCATGTCCAACTTTTCCGCTTCGATCACCAGCACGGTAAAGGGAGCGGGGTCCTGCAAGTAAGCGTCGAGGCTTTCGATGGCGTCTTCGCGGGCCTTGTCGCCCAACTTCTCGAGAGTCTCAGCGTCTTCGAGAAAAACCACCTGCTGGGTGGAGAGCATGGGCAGGGTCTGGCACTGGTCGAGAGCGGCTTGCAATTCTCCGCGATCAGCGGAAAAACGGGAAACGGCCCAGGCGCGCGCAGCCTCGGGAACATATTTATCGATTAATTCGGCGCGGCAGGAATCACGAAGATACGGCTCATTGCCCAGTAACAGCAGCGCGGGTATGGGCTTGGCCTTTTGCAGACGCTGTTTGAATTGGTCCAGGCTCAGGCGCGGCATCAAAAGTTCTCCGTGACCGCAGAGACCAGCCGGGTGGCGAAATCGCGAGCCATGCGGTCGGTGGCGGGCTGGCCTTCCTGAAAGAAGGACTCTACTTGGCTTTTGGTGTCGGTGGGAACGGGACAAATCTGACCAGCACCGGGAACGCAAGTGGTGGCCAACTGATACTGATTGCGAAAGACGAAATTGTCGGTGTGATAGAGGACCTTGTCGTTGTCGCGTTCGGTGAGGGTGACCTCGCAGCGCATAGTGATCATCATGGCCGTGGCTTGGGCAATGGAAGTGGTGCTGGAAGCGGTGGTCGAGGTGGAACTTTGGAACAGCAACGGGACAACCTCGAGGCTGAGGACCTTACCGGTCAGGACCGCGTCGCCAGCGTTGGCATCGGAAACGATTTTGTAGCGAGTGGCCGCGAGAAATTCGTGAATGGTGGCGGCGGTAAGTTTTTGCTCGATTTTGAAGGTATTGGTTTTGTTTTCCAGTGGCGGCACGGCAATCACTTGGATGGTCTTGGGCAACGCGTCGGGGCCGTGGCCGGCGACGTGGTAGCCACATCCGGACGCGAAAAGACAAGCCGCAAGACAAGCGCTGGCAAGCGAGGCGACGCGATGAGTCATTCTTCCAGCCATTCGGCAAGTTTACAGCCGCTCCAGGCCGGCAAACGCAGGTTATCAGCCGCGCCAAAGAACCACCAGCCACCGGTGCGAGCAGGGTCGCACTCGGGAGCGCGAAGGAACAGGCTGGTTTCGGAAGCGACACTGACATTGCTGGGGCCAGCTTCGCTGGAGGGCACCACGGAAAATCCGGCGTCCTTGCAGGCGTCGATGAGATTGGCCTGCTCGATGGACTCGTCGAGTTGCGCGAAGGCACTGAAGGTCATGCCATAGAATACCGGAGCATGCACTAGATTGAGCGCGATTTTGGAGTCCAATTCGGGATCCCCCAGCGCACCACTGATTTCGGCGCGAATCTGCAGCAGAGTTTCGTGTAAATCTTCGTGACTCTCCGAACCATAGCGGGGGAGCAGGTTGAAGGCCGCTTGGGTTCCAAAGACCGGAGTGCCGATGTTCTGGAAGGACAGCAATTGCGAGGTTTGGCTTTCTAATTCTTCGATACCGGGGCGACCGGCTTCGGAAACGGGGTGAAACAAGACGGCCATGAGTTCCCGGTAGCCACAGGAGCGCAGCGCGAACGCCAGCGTGGTGATGGCCATGGAGGCCGCGGAACAGACCGAAAATAATTTCGAGTTTTTCGCCACGCTTCTTTGGCTGAGGGCTTCGAGGCGCGGGAACCACGGCGCAGCGTCCGGGTCGCACAAGCTGGCGCGGGAAAAATCAATGATGCACGAGCCAGCAGCCCTGGCGGGCTCGAGGCAGTGTTTACCGAAGGCCCTGGAGCCGGTCAGGAAAGCGTACCGGGCATCATGAAAGGAGTCCTCTTCGACACGCTGGATGAGCGCGGGTTCGCCGCCGGCTTCGGTGAGAGTTCCGGCGACAATTTCTTCGTCGACCAAGCGCAAGTCCCAACCCGCAAAGCGGCTCTCTTCCAGGACGGATTTCAATTCGCTTCCCAGGAGCGACGACGCACCGGCAATGACAATTTTTTGCGAGCGGCGGCCGGTAGGCATGATCAGGCGGTCCGAGGTCTCAGGTGGCGGCGGGCGAAACGGATGATGTGCAAGGTCAGGCCGGCGATGGCATAGGTGCCAGCGAAGATGACCAGAGCGTACTCCGAGTATCGCCAGGTGACCCCGACGAGCAGACACAACAGCACGATAGCCACGGAAGGTTGGCGCTTGGTCCAGGGGACATCTTTGAAGCTGTAATAGCGGACGGTACTGATCATCAGGCTGCCCAGAGCAAGCAGGAGTAGGAACCACAGGATAGATAAGGGCTTCGAGGTGATGGGGCCCCACCAGTGGCAAGCATGAACAATGGCGGCCACCACACCGGCAGCGGCTGGTGTGGGCATGCCTACGAAATTCTTGTTCCCGCCGGGCTCCATGCCTTTGACGTTGAAGCGAGCCAAGCGCCACGCCGAACAGATCAGAAAGCTGAGGCAGCACAGCCAAGCGAAATTGCCCAGATCATGGTGGCCTTCGATGGTCGCAAAACCACTGCGGAATCCCCAAGCGTAGGCCAGAATGGCGGGGGCAATGCCGAAGCTGACCACATCGGCGAGCGAATCGAATTGCACGCCAAATTCGGTGTTGGTGCCGGTGAGACGAGCGATGCGACCGTCGAGAGAGTCGAACAGGATGGCGATGCCAATGGCTTTGGCGGCGTGGTCAAAATCCTCGGGCCTGCCGATCAACGAGGCTACAGCAGCGTAATATCCGCAAAGCAGGTTGGCAACGGTAAACAAACTGGGAAGCAGGAAGATGCCACGACGAAAACGGCGCGTCCGCTTACTTCCGGGGAACGAAATACTCTGCTGTTCGATGGCGTCCATCACCATTCCTTTGCGCTACGATACTACGGGTGCGCATCGAGTTGCGGACTGCTGATGCGCGCCAACACGCTTGATCCGCCTTTGACGTTCTGTCCCACCTTCACTATAACCTCTGCCTGAGCCGGCAACCATAAGTCCACGCGCGAGCCAAAGCGCACCAAGCCGATGCGCTCGCCGCGGGCCACCGGATCGCCGGTTTTCTTCCACGAGACTACCCGCCGGGCAATCCAACCGGCAATTTGTTTGTACACAATTTCGCCGTGTTCGGTCTGCTGAGTAAACACGTTCTGTTCATTTTGCAGCGAGGCGTTTTCTTGCCAAGCGGCGAGGAATTTGCCCGGTTTATATTCCAGGGCGGTGATTCTGCCAGCGGCGGGAGCGCGGTTGACGTGAACGTTCCAGATGGCCAGAAAGATACTGATGCGTTTGCCGGGCCGGCCCTTGTCGGACTCGTCTTTGACCACAACGACGCGGCCATCGGCGGGAGCTACGATTAGTCCAGGTGCCGCGGGGATATTGCGATTGGGGTTGCGGAAGAAGCTGAAGACAAACAAACCGAAGACCACCAGGACCACGCCGCAGGCAAACGCCCAGCTTCGGCCAAATGGCAGCAATAATAAGCCAATCAGAAGCGGCGGTAATCCGAACCAGTAGCCTTCCCGGACCATAACCTCCCCAGCTCCGTCGCGGCTGAACGCCACAGGAGGCCTTCAAGTCCATTTTACGATACTGTGGCGGCGGAAGGCGAAGAACGCAGGCTACTGCGTGTGTTTAGCGCGCGCACTTTGGAAATGCGCAGCAATGCGCTCCATTTCATCCTTTACGTGAAGCTTCAGTTTTTTTAGCCGGATTTCTTCGATGAGGTCTTCGGAATTGAGGTACGGGGATTGCGAGAGTTTCTGGAGTTCTGCTTCGTACTGCTGGTGTTTCTGGGCCAGACGCTGGTATTCGGCGTCGGCTGCGAAAATTACGTCCCGAGGACTCCGCTGGGGTGTTGCCATGCGTTCCTCCTCATGACTGGATTGTGAATACTACATGAACGCAGACTAGCACTGGGGATTACCGCGTCAAGAGTAATTTGGTACTTCGGTTGTGAAAATCGGATAGTACCTCTGGACCGCTCAGGCAGTACCCGGGGAGGAGGAGAGCGGGCACGAGAGAACAAGGGCGGGTTCGTCGGGATTACGATAATAGGCGGGGCGCGTGGCGATTTGGCGGAAGCCGAGATGATGGTAGAAGGAGATGGCAGCGGAGTTGGACGGGCGCACTTCCAGGAAGACTTGGGTTACTCCTTTACCGGCGAACGCATCGAGTAGCGCGCCAACAAGAGCCAGACCTGTGCCTTTGCGACGAGAATCCGGGCAGACGGCTAAGTTCAGGATCTCGCCCTCGTCGATGGCCTGGCGCCCAGTGATAAACCCTTCGATTCGTTGATGGCGCCACGCGACCAGGAAATAGGAGGGATGGTTTCGCAGCGCCTCGGCCAGACCGATAGGCGTCCAAGCCGCAGCTTCCGGGCAAAGCTGCAGAACGGTTTCGACCTCGCCCAGGTCTTCCAGACGGCATGTGGAAACCCTAACGGAACAATCTGCGGGAAAGTCAGCGCACACCGGAAGCCGGTCCCTTCCAGAAGATCTCCGCGTCGGAACGACGAACGTAGTTGGCATCGAGCGCCAGCGGGTCAGTGAATTGTCCGTTTGCGGCAGATTGCTGGGCAAGCCGAGCGATGGTGATGGCGAGTTCTGCTGGCGAAGCCAAAATCTGATCGCCAGTGGCGATGCGTGTGGACATCGTGGAGCTGTTTCGAATCAGTTCGGGATCCGGAGAAATCCAGCACACCGGCTCGCGGCCTGCTTCGCTGTTCACAAGGGAAACGAAATCGTCCGGTGAGACCACCAGTTCCTCTCCCACACGTTCCAGGCCCGAGGATGCACGACGATACAATGCCGCGAATAGCTGTGCTCTTTGTGCGTCGTAACACGCCGCGACAAATGGCGACTCAGTTCCCTGCGATTGCGCTACGGCGGCCAATCGCGAAACACCAACGATCGGCGTGCCGTACACTTCGGCCCACGCTTTCGCAGTAGTCAGGCCAACACGCAAACCAGTGAAGGAACCCGGACCAGTGGAAACAGCCAGAAGCTGGAGCTGTTCTATTCCGCTCCCAGCCTCACTGAGCACCTGATTGACTGCAGGCAGCAACCACACCGAGTAGTCGGACGCGTCATTGTGCAGGCGCACTACAACGCCGCGATCATGGAGGAGAGCCACACTTCCGCGAGCCTCCGACGTATCAATGGCTAACGTAATCATCGAGGGAGAGCCTGCCCCACCCAGCTTACTCCTTGAAAGTGAGCATGTTGCGCAAAAATCGCGACGTGAGCGGTGACCGTCCAGAAACAACCCTGAAGCGTGCCTAAGGCACAAATGTAAGGCAAATCCCGTAGACGGCTGAGCAATTTAGCTGCCAAAGTAATTGGCGATTTTCGCTATGTCCCTGATTTCATTGGAAATACCTTGACTCTTGGAACACACATTGTCTACACTGATTTTATCTTCCTTGGGGGCTATCCGAAGCTATGGATTTCAAGATTGGCGACAAAGTCGTTTATCCGAACCACGGCGTAGGGGTAGTAGAACAAATCAGTTACGGCGTACTCAACGGCAGAACCGAGCGTTACTTCATGATCCGGATACTTTCTAGCGGCTTGCGCGTGATGGTGCCATCATCGAACGCGCTGGCGGTGGGATTGCGATCCGTGATTCGCTCCAATGACGCAACCAAAGTGCTGGGCTTCCTGGAAAGAGGCAAGCTCAATTCGCACCATGACTGGAAGCATCGTTTCAAAGAGAACTCCGAGCGAATGCGCACGGGTTCTCTGCTGGAAGTGGCCGTGGTACTGAAGAGCCTGGTCTCTCTGAGCCGTAGCAAGCCCCTTTCCTTCCGCGAAAAGAAAATGTTGGAGCGAGCCAAGTATCTTTTGGTGAGCGAAATGGCGACCGCGCGCAATGTGAGTGCGGAGAACGCCGAAGGCCTGGTGGTGAAGTCCTTGGCGAAAGCGAAGTTGCAGTTTCCGACCTTGCAGGAGAAAGTGGACTAGTTCTCTCCAGAAATATAGGAATTGATAAGCGGGCAACCGATGAGGTTGCCCGCTTTTGTTTGTGTGCCGAGCATGTTTGACCATTTGGAGGTGAAAGTCCTCTTCACAACGTGATGGACGTGAAGTGATAGCGAAGCGCAAGGGTGAAATAGCACTCGCCGCGAGGCGGGGCCCGAAAGAAGCGCGGAGCAAA
>DASPVD010000158.1:0-109250 GCA_035622555.1 Candidatus Eremiobacteraceae bacterium
CATCAGGCTTTCGCCCATTGTGCAAGATTCCCCACTGCTGCCTCCCGTAGGAGTCTGGACCGTGTCTCAGTTCCAGTGTGGCTGGCCATCCTCTCAGACCAGCTACCGATCATTGCCTTGGTGAGCCGTTACCTCACCAACTAGCTAATCGGCCGCGGGCCCCTCCTCCGACGCATTGCTGCTTTGAATCCCATCACCTGAGTAATAGGAATGTTATGCGGTATTAGCCCCGCTTTCGCGGGGTTATTCCCCATCGGAGGGCAGGTTGCCCACGTGTTACGCACCCGTGCGCCGTGCGCCCATCCCCGTATTGCTACGGAAACTACGCACGCGACTTGCATGTGTTAAGCACGCCGCCAGCGTTCGTTCTGAGCCAGGATCAAACTCTCGTTTGAAGCCTGTCGCTTAGCGTTAGCCCCCTGTAAAGGGGGTGTGTCGCCTCCTTGCGGAGACAACAAAAAACCCGGGTTGCCCCGGGCCAGCCTGCTAAGCAAAATTGTTAGTCGCTCAAATTACTCAAAGACTCATTTGTAGCTCGAACCACAAATGAGGTCGAACAGATTCTGGCACATCGTATCGGTTGTCAAAGAGCGGTTGGCCTCCCTGTCACGCAGAGTGGCGTCTTCCGAGCCAATCAAGAATAACATAGGCCCCAACTTTGTCAACCCTCGTTCATCCCTCTTTCACCTTTTCCACATTTTTCAACAGGGGCCCGGCTTCCAGCGCAATGCAATTCCTGCACACTAATTTACAGAGGCAGCTCCACGCCAGTCAGTCGTCACGGATGTGTCTTGGCGAAACGTGCGAAAATTGAAGTTGACGGGAGCCTACAGTACCCGTGCAGGTTATGGCTGAGCCTTTAAGATGACTAGACTTTGCTTCTCGGAAGACCCACGTGGATCCATTTGGCACCGTTGGGATCCCCACATACATGCTCCCGGGACACTGCTCAACGACCAGTACAAGGGCTCGGACCCATGGCACGATTTTCTGCACCGCATCGAATCGGCCGATCCGTCAATAGGCGCGATCGGAATCACGGACTATTACAGCATCGCGACATATGAAGAAGTCATTGCACGGAAGAAACAAGGACGACTGGCAAATGTCCATTTGATTTTCCCGAACGTCGAGATGCGCTTCGGAATCGAAACAGCAAAAGGCGCAGGTATCAACGTGCATTTCCTCTTCTCCCCGGAGCACCCGGATCACGTCGGCCTTATAAAGCGTTTCTTATCTGACCTTCACTTTCAGTTCAAAAACGAGTCTTACCGCTGCGAAGCCAGTGATTTGATTCGCCTCGGCAGAGCCTACGACCCATCCATCAAAGCTGACAACAAGGCTCTTCAAACGGGCACATTGCAATTTAAAGTGAATCTCGATGAGTTGCGAGACCTCTGGAATGACAGCGCATGGGTACAACAGAACGCGTTGATTGCGGTGGCAGGTGGCAGCACCGACGGAACCTCGTCGTTGAAACAAGATAGCTCGTTTGCAGCGCTACGACAGGAAATCGAGAGGTCTGCTCATATCGTCTTTTCGTCGCAGCCACAACAACGGGAATTCTGGTTAGGAAAAGGAGCAGTCCCTCTCGAAACCTTGGAGGCGACTTGGGGGGGCGCAAGCCATGTCTGCACGGTTCGGACGCGCACACCCAAACAAAGGTCGGAAGCCCGGACCTGAATCGCTATTGTTGGATAAAAGGCGACCTGACGTTCGAATCTCTCCGCCAAGCATGCATCGAGCCCGAGCGAGCATTGGTCGATTCCGCCCCTCCCCGCGGTGCACTGCCCTCACAAACAATTTTAGACGTGGAGGTATCGAATGCGCCCTGGTTAACAACGAAGCATGTTCATCTCAACCCAGGTCTGGTAGCAGTGATAGGAGCCCGAGGGTCCGGGAAAACGGCTCTTGCCGATCTTGTGGCGGCTGGAGCTTACGCTCTTACAGGCCACCTCAATGACTCCTCATTTGTGCGGAGAGCCTCGCACTACCTGGGCGATTCCTTCTCCACTGTGACCTGGGAGTCAGGCGAGACCACCTCGATGAACCTCGTGGACTCGCTGAACGAAGACCAATTGGATTTCTCGCGCCTGCAGTATCTTTCCCAGCAATTTGTGGAGCAACTCTGTTCGGCAGAAGGCCTCGAAGACGAACTACTGTCGGAAATCGAGCGGGTGATATTCCAGGCGCATCCCATTGAGGATCGGATGGGCGCTGCGTCCTTCCGGGAACTGCTGAACTTGCGTCTGGAGCGAGCTCGCACTGCACGACTCAGCTCGGAACAAGCACTTCTACAAGCCTCCCAAGCGTTAACCTCCGAGCGAGCCCGAAAGGCGAATCTGGGAACTCTCATTAAGCAGCGGGACGACAGACGCAAGCTCATTGAGAAAGACAGGACAGACCGAAAGGCACTGACCAGTAAAGGCACCCAAGACCGTGTCAAAAGGCTGGAGGACATCTCACTAGCAGTGGACGCGGCTCGTCGCCGAGTCGAGCAGCTCAAACGCAGACATCGCGCCTTACTTCTCCTGCGAGATAGAGTGGCCGATTTCAGAGACAATTCCGCTCCTGCCCAATGGCGAGAACTTAAGAGAACGTATAGTGACGCTTCCTTGACGGATGCCCAGTGGGAGAACTTCAAACTCAAATTCGCCGGAGATGTAGACTCAATTCTGCTAGCTCAAATCCAACAGGCTAAGTCCGCAATCGAAACCGTCTCAGGACCGAGCAAAAACGAGGTCAGGCCCGACCCTAACGCCCCTCCGGCGACCTCTCCTTACATTCCACAAAATGCTGATCTGGCGGGCCAGACCTTAACACTCCTAGAGAAGGAAATGGGTCGTCTCCAACAACTTGTCGGCATCGATGCCGCGAACGCAAAGAAGCTGGCAAAGCTGTCTGAGAAGATTGCCAAAGATGAGGCAGCGGTAACAGCATTGGAGCAGGAGATACGGCTCGCAGAAAAAGCAGATGCGCGCATTGCTGATCTGCTCGAAGAGCGCAAACGAGCGTATGGGGGGATATTTAACGCAATTATCGACGAACAACTCGAACTTACGGAACTATACTCTCCGCTCGCCGAGAAACTAAAATCAAGCGGCGGAGAACTTGGCAAACTTTCATTCGACGTCCGAAGGTCCGTCAATGTAGAAGCATGGGCGGAAAAGGGCGAGAGCCTGTTAGACTTGCGGAAAATAGGCCCGTTTAAAGGAAAGGGCACGCTACTGGCTGCCGCCACTGACGAACTGCTCTGGGCGTGGGAAAAAGGCACGTCCATCGACGTTGCAGAAGCAATGGCTTCCTTTCGACAACGACACGAGCAAGCCATCATTGACTATGCTCCGGTAGAGCGGTCAGACCAACAAGGCTATGCACGTTGGGCGCGCAGCATTTCGGACTGGCTCTACGACACGTCACACATCGCGGTGTCGTATGGGCTACAGTATGGCGGCGTTGATGTCGAACAGCTGTCCCCGGGAACTCGGGGAATTGTCCTGTTACTCCTGTATGTCGTCATAGATACCGAGGACGATCGCCCTCTGATTATCGACCAACCGGAAGAAAACCTCGATCCGAAATCAATCTATGAGGAACTGGTCGAACACTTCAAGAGCGCGAAACTTCGTAGGCAAATTGTAATCATCACGCACAACGCCAATTTGGTCGTTAACACTGATGCTGACCAGGTAATCATCGCAAAATGTGGCCCTCATCGGCCCGGAGCCCTGCCAGAACTCTCGTACGAGTCTGGTGGGCTGGAGAACCCCGTTATCCGAAAGCAAGTCTGTGAGATCCTCGAGGGGGGAGAAACCGCCTTCAAGGAACGTGCCAAGCGGCTCCGTGTGCGTATATAGGTTTTCTATTTTGCCAACATGTATTCGCCTTCGACTTCGCACGTCGCGCCATCGCCGGCGGGCGTGCACTTGTAGGCTCCCTTGCCTTGAATCCCTTTCAGCTTGCCAGTGCCGCCCACGAAGCTCCAGGTGCCCTCTTGACTCTCCGCTTTCCCGTCTTTCAGAGTTGCGGTGCCTTGCCAGCGCACATACGATTTGTCGCCGCTGGACCAAGTATCCACCACAAATCCATGGTCGTGCGATTTCGTCGCGGTAACCTCGCTGAAGATGGTGCTCTCGTAAGTTTTATCGCTGGCGCCGGCAATCTCTATAGCTTTGGTCCAAGTACAGGCCTGCTTGGCAATCAGAAAAGTATGCCCGGGCTTGTCCCCGACATCGAGCGCGCTTTGTTGGTCCGGTTTATTGCATTGCGATGAGGCTGAAATTTTGGTCTGCGCCTGAGCCGTCAGTCCCGGCCCCAGCGCCACCACGCACAACAGCATGAGCTTCCTCATGGCCCCTCCTTCATCAATTTTCTGGTTTGGATTCCCGAGAAAAGGCCTACCCGCGTATCGGCCTACTCACATCACTTTTCCGCCCACCACTCAATTGGCGGCAAGCAAACCGGCCAGTCTAAGGTCTGGCCACTACACAACCGCACCCACAACTTGTGTGGCCATCACCGCAGACCTTAGTCCGGATCCGGCTTGTGCGCTGGCCGCTCCTGGCCAGTCAACGCGTTCAGCTTGCCATCGCAACAGACTTTAGTCCGGGTCCGGCTCGTGTAGTGGCCGAACTTTAGATCGGCCACCGGCGCGTCCGCACGCCGGCTTCTTGCATTTCGTCTCAGCTTCCAGTCACCCTGCGTTATTACTTGCACGTTATAATAACTCATAATACTTAATAGCCATGTCACGGCACAGGAAATAAACTCGTCTTCCCGCCCAATACTACGTCGGCGCCAAATCCCACTTCCTCACCATCTGTTGTGACCTCCGCCAGCCTCATTTCGCCAACTCCACCACCGCTGAATTCGTGCTCGAATGCCTCCTCGATTGTGCCAGGCGATACTCCTTCATTCTCCATGCTTATTGCGTTATGCCTGACCATCTGCATCTACTGACACAGGGCATTCATCCATCGGCGGACGTCACCAAGTTCGTTCGCGTCTTTAAATCGCGGACCGCTTTCGCGTTTCAAAGACAGGCTCGCCGGCACCTTTGGGAAATGAGCTACTACGATCATATCCTCCGCAGTTCGGATTCTCCTGAGGACGTCGCGCACTATATTTGGTGCAATCCCGTTCGAAAGCACCTCTGCGCGTCTCCTTCAGAGTTTCCGTTCTCTGGCTCGCAAACGATTCCGTGGACCGCACGAGCATTGGCCGCGTCGACTTGGTGTCCTCCTTGGCGTGCAAACCGGCCAGTCTGAAGATTGGCCACTACATAACCGCGGCCACAACGTGTGTGTGGTGCCCGAATTTAGAATTAATCCGGCTTGTGTGCTGGCCGCTCCTGACCAGTCAACGCGTTCAGCCTGCGATCGCCGCAGACTTTAGTCCGGATCCAGCTTGTGTAGTGGCCGAAACTTTAGATCGGCCACCGGCGCTTCCTCGCGCCGGCCCGCCTTGGCGTGCAACCAGCCAGTCTAGGGCCTGGCCACCACAGGGCTTCTCGCCACTCGCTAGCATGCTGCCCCGTATTAGAATACACACAAAGTACTTATTGACATTTGGTAAACGATCTATTATACTGCGCGTGACATGTTCAGGGGAAGCTTCATCTCTGCCCACCCGCACCACGCCTTGGATCAACTCCATCGGCCTTCGACCACCACCCTGCTTGTGACGTCGTCACAAGAATCGATGCGCTCTCGGGAAAATTTGGGAAAAATTTTCCCGTTAACTTCTTTCCCTGCCACTCCTAGGAAAAAAAGGGGGGGTATAGGGGGAGTAACCAACTAGATATAACTAGTACCGAAACACAAGCCAAGGCGCGATTCCGATCGCTGCTCTTCGCGCTCGCGAAACCTGCATACCGCCGCAGCGTGGCCGCTGGTCTGACAGCCCCGGAGCGTTGTGCGAGGAATTTGCTACCGCAAAGGGCCGAAGGTCTTCAGGTACTTCATTCCGGTGTCGCACATCACCGTGACCACGGTGGCCTGGCTTCCCAGTTTTTCGGCCACCCGCAGAGCCGCAATGACATTCGCCCCGGTCGAGGTGCCGGCAAACAAACCCTCCTCACGCGCCAGCCGTAACGCCATGGCCATCGCGTCTGGCGTGGACACCTGCTCAATTTCGTCGGCTACTTCCTTCCTCCACAGCGGCACCACAAAGCCCGCGCCGATTCCGTCGATTTTGTGCGCGCCAGCCGGCCCGCCCGAAAGCACCGGCGACTCCGCGGGTTCCACAGCCACCATGCGAATGTTTTTGTTGTGCCGTCGCAAGCCTTCCCCGATGCCCCGCAGCGATGCGGCCGTGCCCACGCTCTGCACGAACGCATCGATCGTTCCGCCGCTTTGGCTCCAGATTTCCTCGGCCATGTGCTGGTAGGCGCCCATCTGATCCGTGTTCTTCATCTGATCGGTCCAGAATGCGCCGGTGCTTTGCGCGACAACGCGCGCCGCCTCGATCATGTCGCGGGTCAGCTTTTCGGTCATTCCGCCTTGCGCGCTGGGGATGATTTGCAGCGCCGCGCCCAGAATCCTCATGTGATCCAGTTTTTCCTTGGAGAAAGCGTCGGAACTGACGATGTGCAACGGATGGCCTTTCACCGCGCAAACCAACGCCAGCGACACGCCGGTGCTGCCGCCGGTATATTCCACGACCGCGCCGCCGGGCCGGAGCCGGCCGTCGGACTCGGCCGCTTCGATCATGGCCAGCGCCATGCGGTCTTTCATGCTGCCGGTGGGATTTTCGCTTTCCACTTTCAGCAGGACCCGCGCGCCGCTTTTGGGCGTGACCTTGCGCAAGGCCAGCATCGATGTGTTCCCGATACACTGCAAAATGTCGCGCCGCAAGCTGTCCACGGAATTGCCCCCGATTCTCGTTGGCCCTATCTCAACGGAACCCTTCGATTGTAGCGGCTGGACGCCGTTATGCTGTGACGCGGGGTGCCCGCGCATGCTGCGGTGGCCAACAAAGCGGCGGTGTCTGCATAACCGCCCTGGGCCACAGTGTGGGGCGCCACCCCCCCTCATTACAAAAGTATTGACAATTTGCCATGTAGACTCAGAGAATTTTTGATAACGACGGCCGGGTGAAGTTCAGGGGCAACTATGGGCAATAAGCTGCTGATCATCCAGCCATCACACTACCACTCAAAACACAACCATACTGTCTTCAAATCTCGCCGCCGATCTCTGGTTCCACTGGCTTTGCCATATCTGGCGGCGATAACGCCCCGCGAATGGGATGTCACGCTGGTCGACGAGCAGATCCAGGACATCGATTTCGACTGTCAGCCCGATTTGGTGGCTATCACCAGTTGGACGGTGCACTCGATTCGTGGCTACGACGTGGCGCGTGAGTTCCGCCAACGGGGAATTCCGGTGATCATGGGTGGACCGCACGTATGGTTCCATCCCGAAGAGGCAGCCGAACATTGCGACGCCATCGGCATAGGCGAAGGCGAGCCGATCTGGACGCAAATGCTCAATGATGCAGCCAGTGGACGGCTGCAGAAAGTGTACCGGGCGCCGCAAATGACCAGCTTGGCGGGCTTGCCGACACCGCGGTGGGATCTGCTGGATCTGCACAAGTACGGGCCCTTCAAGACCTTTACGCTGATGTCGTCGCGCGGCTGCCCGATGCAGTGTGAGTTTTGCTCGGAACGGTTGTATCTCGGCGGCGGGTTCCGCATCCGGCCGGTCGACGATGTGATCGAGGAGATCAAGCGCTGCGGCTCGAAGAACATCTTCTTTGGCGACAGCGATTTCGGGGGAAAACGCGTGGAAGCCATGAAGCTGATGGAAGCGATGATTCCGCTGAAACTGCGGTGGTCGGCGTTGTGGACCTCGTTTCTGTGCTACGACGACGACTACATGGACCTGGCGGAACGCAGCGGCCTGCTGCACATCAACATCGGCATCGAAAGCATCAATCCGTCCACCTTGAAAGGGATGAACAAGAAATTCAACAAGGTCGATAAGTATGGACTGATGCTGGAGAACCTGCGGCGCCGCGGCATCAGCTATTCCCTGAACTTCATTTTCGGGTGGGACAACGAAACTCCCGAGGTTTTTGGCGCCACCTTCGACTTCTTACAGCGCGAGCGGGTCCCGGTGGCTTACTTCAACATTCTCTGCCCGGAAAAAGGAACCATGTTCTACGAGAACATGAAAAAGGATGATCGCATCCTGCGCCTTGAAGATATTGGGCGATTTCCCGGGGAGTTCTGCCACATCAAGCCCAAGAATTTCACCGCCACAGAGCTGGAAAAGAACGTCCAGGACATGTACGTGAAATTTTATAGCTGGAGGTCGATGTTCAAGCGGCTGCCCATGCCGGTAAGCCAGGCCAACATCGCGTCGTGGCTGGTGAACCTGTCACAACGGAACCTGGCGCAGCGGTCGGTAGGCAACCACAACAACAACTTCGACGCCTACTGAGGCAGCAACCTAATCCCGGGGAAGAGAAAACTCTCACCATGGAGTTTCGTCTTTGCGTTTGCAAGGGGGGAACACACCATGAGATCCGAGTATCCACGCTTTGGCGCAAAAGCGATCGGCGTATGCTTGTTGGCCTGTTCCGCATTATTGCCTGGCGCTGTTCCGGCCGCTCCGCAGACGAATACAGTTGGCGGGCCAGCCGCGGATCACGACGGACAACGCGACTTCGACTTCGAAGCGGGCACCTGGAAGATTCACCTAAAAAAGTTGCAACATCCACTAAGTGGGTCCACCACTTGGGTGGAATTTGACGGCACCACAGTGACCCGCAAGGTTTGGGACGGCAAAGCGTGGCTGGAAGAGTTCGAGACCGAAGGACCGTCTGGACACGTCGAAGGTCTGACGCTGCGACTGTACAGTCCGCAGTCACACCAGTGGAGCCTGTTTTGGGCGAACAGTAAGAACGGTTCGCTGGGCCAACCCACCGTCGGCGAATTCAAGAACGGACGCGGCGAGTTTTACGACCAAGAAACCTACGAAGGCCGGTACATTCTGGTGCGTTATGTATGGTCGGACATTACAGCCAATTCGGCGCATTTTGAGCAGCCGTTCTCGAATGATGGAGGCAAGACCTGGGAGGTGAACTGGATCACCGACCAAACCCGAGTGGAGGATTCGGCAAAGACGCACTGAGGGTGGAGAGCGGCGAGAATGAATGGCGCTGTCGCACCGACAGAATCCCGGCAACCAGACTGGCTCACGGCAAACCTAGAACCGCGTCAGCCACTCGCGCGACTTGAGCCATTTCGCGCACATCGTGAACGCGCACCATATGCGCGCCGTTCAAGATGCTGGCGGTGACTGTAGCCGCGGTGCCCCAGAGCCGCTGATTGGCGGGCGCGGGTTTGCCGTCTTGCGCGAGAGTTCTGCCCAAAAAGCCTTTTCGTGATGTGCCGACCAGCAGCGGATAGCCGAGTTTCGCGAGGGTGGGAAGCTTCGCCAGTAATTCGTAATTTTGCGAGTCGGATTTGCCAAAGCCAATGCCGGGATCGAGAATGATCTGGGATTTGCGGACTCCGGCACGACGGGTAATAGCGATCGAATGGCGCAGCCCGGAAAGCACGTCTCTCAGCACGTCTTTGGCGAATGGTCCTTTTTGCATGGTGCGGGGAGTTCCCCGGGCGTGCATCAGCACCAGGGCAACTCGAAAGCGCGCAGCAACCTGTGCCAGGCGTGGATCGTGATGAAGGCCGGAAATGTCGTTGAGCATTTCGGCGCCGGCGCCGATGGCCAATTCGGCCACGGTGGATTTTCGTGTGTCGATAGAAATGGGAATTTTGAGGCGACCGCGCAGCCCCTGCAAAACCGGAAGCAGTCGCGCCAATTCCTCAGCGGCGGAAATTCCCGACGATCCGGGGCGCGTCGATTCCGCACCAATGTCGAGAATGTCCGCGCCGCTCTCCTGCATCGCCAATGCGGCAGTCACGGCGTTCTTCACTGTGAAGAACTTGCCGCCATCGGAGAAGCTGTCGGGAGTAACGTTGAGCACACCCATAATGAGCGTGCGCCGGCCGAGGACCAATTGGCGAGACGGTAGAATCAGGTGGAAAGTTTTGCGCGCGGGCATGTGTTGAGCAGTTTAGCGCGAGCAAGAAGGAAAACGATAATGGCGTGAATGCAAGGCAAGACGCGGAGGATCGAAAAGAGATTTCTTACTCCCTTCGAAATGACAGGCACTTTGGGTATGGTGTCGGGCTTGGGCGCTAATCGAGGTCGAAATCGCGAATGGGTTTCCCAGCGGGCGCGTCCTTGGCCTTCTTCATGGCTTCTTCGAACTTTTTAGCCAGAATGTCTTCCTTGTGGGTTTCCTGAAAGAAAGAATCAGCGAACTTATCCTCACGCTGTTTTTTCTGGTTCTCCAAGATATCGGAAGCCTTGGTGAGATCGACATCGGGTCCGGGCTTGACGTGAGCTTCGTGCGACAAGACCGCACCGAAAATTGGATCGATCACCAGTTTGGCCTGGCAACAGGGGCAAGTCACTTTGAGGTTCTCGCCGTCCTTTAATCCCATATGGTTATTTTACGCCCTTTTTGGAGATTAGGCGCACCGTACTGGAGTGCACTGGGATTGTCCGAGGAGGCAAAGGAAAAGAGACAAATCGAACAGGGTTACCGGCTCAGACTGTCGCCTATGGCCACCGAGTAGGCTGCAGACCACTCAAGCGGCCCGCTCCGCCTTCTTTCTCCTCATGCGCCACACGATATAAATCGCCAAGCCGACGAGAGTTGCCCCGATCTCCGTCACCCAGACAGCCGTGATGGATCGATAGAGACCCAGGCCAACGAGCGGCGAGTTGCCGAACGCAAGGGGTATGCCCTTGTCGCTGGCCGCCAGCGCCGTCATCGGATGCGTGATCCAGTCGAGCACCCAGTGCGAGAAGACCAGCAAGCCGAAGACGGCCCCAATACGCGTCCGGTAGTGAGAGCGGCGTCCCAGCCAGGAGGCCAGGAGACCAAACAGCAGCGACCAGACAACAGCCATCAGCAGACTGTGGTCCCACCAAGGGGGATGCGCAGCTGGGTTGGCAGGCCAGACTTCAAGGCCCACGGCCAAGAAGGCGAAATATAGAATGTCCAACACGAAAGTACCGAGAATGAGCCAGCCTACATTAACTTCAGGAATCAGTGGCTTCGCGGCCAGCCCTACCGCCGCATGCGCGATACCTGCCATGGGGAGGCTCCGCCCTTCCGGGTGTCCTCGCACTTTTCAGGAAGGAGATCAATTGTACTTAAGCAATCACCCGATGTGGAACAAACCCTCAACAGTCAATTATTACGCTTTGGCCGGCGAATCTCCTCGCGTGAAGCCCGGCGCCGGCCGGAGTTCCGGACGGACCACCTTCGGATCCGTACCCGGCGAAGCTTGTGGCGGTGGAGTGGGCGGCGTCCGCGGCTTGTCCGGAAGGGTTTTGCCTTCCATGAGCATCTTCACTTCGTTGGCGTCGAGGACTTCCCGCTCCAAAAGCGCCAGCGCGACACGTTCCAGTGTGTCGCGGTTGGACTGGACGATATTCTGGGCCTTCTGGTAAGCCTCGCTGACGATGCGCTTCACTTCCTTATCGATTTGCAGCGCGGTGTCTTCACTGAAGTCACGGTGCTGGGCGATTTCGCGGCCCAGGAAGATGGCTTCTTCCTTCTTGCCAAAAGCCAGGGGACCCAGGTTGCTCATACCCCACTCGCAAACCATATTGCGAGCGATGTCGGTGGCACGCTCAATGTCGTTACCAGCGCCGGTGGTAATGTGTCCCAGGAAAATCTCCTCGGCGGTGCGGCCACCCATGAGCACAGCCAGCATGCCCTCGAGATATTCCTTGGTGTAGGTATGCTTGTCCGCTTCGGGTAGCTGCATGGTCAGACCCAAGGCCATGCCGCGAGGGATGATGGTCACTTTGTGAACAGGATCGGCACCCGGGGTCATGGCCGCAATTAAGGCGTGCCCCGCCTCGTGATAAGCGGTATTTTTCTTTTCCTCGTCGGTAAGGATCATGGACTTGCGTTCGACGCCCATGAGGACTTTGTCTTTGGACATCTCGAAGTCCGCCATGGTGACGAACTTGCGGTTCTGACGGGCGGCCCACAACGCAGCCTCGTTGACCAAGTTGGCCAAATCAGCGCCGGAGAAACCGGGTGTGCCACGGGCGATGATGGAGAGATCTACGTCGTCGGCAAGCGGAACTTTACGGGTATGCACTCGAAGGATTTCTTCGCGACCCTTAACGTCAGGGCGCGCCACCACGACGCGGCGGTCAAAGCGGCCGGGGCGCAGCAAAGCCGGATCCAAAACGTCGGGCCGGTTGGTCGCGGCAATCAGGATGACGCCCTCGTTGGACTCGAAGCCATCCATCTCAACCAGCAAAGCGTTGAGGGTTTGCTCGCGCTCGTCGTGGCCGCCACCCAAGCCAGCTCCACGATGACGCCCGACGGCGTCGATTTCGTCGATGAAGATGATGCAAGGAGCATTCTTCTTGCCTTGCTCGAACAGGTCGCGGACGCGGCTGGCGCCTACGCCGACGAACATTTCCACGAAATCCGAACCGGAAATTGAGAAGAAAGGAACGTTGGCTTCGCCGGCGATTGCCCGGGCCAACAGGGTTTTGCCAGTGCCCGGGGGACCAACCAGAAGCACGCCTTTGGGAATCCGCCCGCCCAACTTCTGGAATTTCTGCGGGTCCTTCAAAAACTCGATAATCTCCTGGAGTTCTTCCTTGGCTTCGTCGCTGCCAGCGACATCCTTGAAAGTAGCTTTTTTCTGCTGAGCCGAAAGCAAGCGGGCCCGCGATTTACCGAAGCTAAGCGCTTTGTTCCCTCCCGCCTGCATTTGGCGCATCAAAAAGAAGACAAACCCGGCCAAGAGCAGCAGCGGAAGAGCATTCAAAAGAATCAGCACCCAATCACCGCTACGGACTTCCTTCACATTCAGTTGGACTGCTTTATCGCGCAGGGACTTGATGATATCGGGGGAATCCTCTTTGGGAACGGTGACCCGGAACTTGCGATTAGCGGGACGAACGTATTCTCCTTGCAGCTCATAGCTGTTGGGCGAGAGGTACATGGTGACTTCCTTGACGTCACCTTCATCGACCTTAGCCATAAATTCGCTGAAACTGGGGCTGTCTTCCCGGGCGGCCTGGCCGTTGCTGGACACCAGTCTCCAGAGCATGACGCCCAGGAAGACGATGGAGATCCAGAAGAGGATTGTTTTTGCCGTAGAACTGGAATTCACTTTGACCTCTCAATTCACCCAATCAAACCCGCCGAAAATCTTGTATGCACCCGCATATTCACTGTGCTTTGTGCTTAGCCCTACTGGATTTGCCAGAGCCGTTTGCGCAAGAACCCGCCACCAAATTCCGGCGATTGCGACCGGTGCCATTGGAAGCCGCCAGACCGTATCCAGACCACACCAGATTAGATGCAGTCCGGAACCCAAAGTAATCGGGTTCCAGGGCCACGCGGCGGCGCGAAATCTTGTCGAGGAGGACCACCAATCGAAGAGAGCGGGGCTTGTTTTCGCCCAAGCGCCGGAGCAGAAAGTCCTGAGTGACCCCACTGTCGAGGATGCAATCGACGAGCAGCACGTCGCGGCCTTTCAGCTCGGAGTGTTCCTTGGTGGCGGTGGTGGTGGCACGATCGGTGAAGAACACTTCGCGGCGACGCTGGCCTCCCAGGTTCACGTCGCGAATGTCTTCGCGAACAAAATGGACCACCAGGGGCACATCGATGGCGCGGATGAGGTCGGCTGCAAACATAAAAGATCGATCCATAGTGATGACGACATCCAGCCTGCGGCCACGCGCGTCACGGGTAATTTGCCGGCCAAGCGCTTTGACACGAGTGGCGATACTGGCGGCGGACAGTGTAGTCACCTTGGGCATCTACGAATAGGGAACCTCAGAAATCACGAGTGCCCGACGCGTGGAACTGCCGACAGCAAATTCCGCGCAAACCGGCAAGCCGCGGGTCCAAGCGATCTTCCCGGCCGAGTCCAGGACTGGCCAGGACGCTTTTTGCCAACGGCTGACGCCCAGTTCGTTCAGCATTCGCGACAATTTGTGGGGCTTCTGATGGCCAATAGGCCGCATGGAGTCGCCTGGCCGCCAGTTACGCACCACGAGGGGTAGACCAACCCGATCACGGTCCAAAAGCGCCCCTCTGATGCTAGTGTCTCGCCCTTGGGCGGACCAGTCAATCACCCTGAATCGTAGACAGCACGATTGTTCACGAAGCAGCACGTCGACGGGGGAAGGACCAAGTTGGATATTGTGGGAAAAGGAGCTCGGTAGGGGTCCGGACCGGCCAGAACCAGCTGACGAGGGTCGAAAACACAGGCAGTCGCGCAACCGGCGCACTTCCACCGCGCCGGGAAGCTGAACCAGGTTGCCGCTATCCGGCTGCTGGGCCAAGCGCAAAACCGCGTCCACATGCACAGCACTAAGCTGTCCTGATCCGGGCTTCACTCTGGCCACGAGAAGACGCACCATGCGGCCGGCCAGTGCTCGAGCGAAGGTCAGGTTGTTCCGAATCTCGCGATCCTTCGGTTGCAAATCGAGTGTGGGGCGGAAGTGAGCTACCGGGATGCGCACCTCGCCCTCGATTTCGGCGGCAAGTGAATTGACGCGTTCCGTTGCGCAGGAGGTCAGCCACGCTTCATCGATGCGCGCAAATTCGGCAAGCTGGCAGAGATGCTCGACGACCAAGGGCTGAAAGTGCTTCTCGAGAAAAGGCACGAGCTTTAGACGAATGCGAGCACGGGTCCGTTTGGTATCGCGGTTGGTGAGATCTTCGCGCCAAGGCTGCCGGCGCGCACGAAGGTAAGCGCGGAGATCAGCGCGACGGAAGTTGAGCAGAGGGCGAAAAACGGACCCAAATTCGGGATGAATGCCGGCGAGGCCGGCAAGTCCACTGCCGCGCAAGAGATGCGCCAGCACGGTTTCCGCTTGGTCATCGGCGCTGTGGGCAACGGCAATTCTGTCCAGTTTGCCTTGGCTCACCAGACGTTCGAAAAAGTCGTACCGGGCGCGCCGCGCGGCGTCTTCCAGGTTGGATCGCTCGCGGCGAGACTTGGATGCAATGTCCTGGTGAGCAAGGAAACATGGCACGCCGTGGCTGGCGGCAAGACGGGCCACAAATTTCTCGTCGTTCTCAGAGGACCGGCCGCGCAGTTGGTGATTGAAATGGGCAACCGAGAGAACAATGCCCAGCTTTTCCCGTAATTCGAGGAGCAGCAGAAACAGCGCGACGGAATCGGCGCCACCCGAAACAGCGACGCCAATGCGCTGACCCGGCTTGGCCCAGCCGTTATTCCGCAGATGATGAGACAGTTGGCCAGGCAGATCGGGGCGCGAACCGCGCGGCCGCTGTGAAAGAATGGCCGACCTCGTCGAGCGGGTATTTCTGGGCATGACCTTCTAGCCTATCGTAGCCCGAAATATGGCGCAGGGCGAGTGCGCTCGAAGCCGGGTTCACAGGAGTTGTCGGGCCCGAGCGCGTTCAGAGTTCGCGAGACACGTGCATGAGGAACAGAATGGAAATTTGCACATCGCGGATGAAATTGAGCGGAACCTTGTGCACCGGAATATGGAACCAACGCTGGTCCTGCCAGCGCTGGCGCACATTGCTCCAGAATGCCTGAAGATCGGCACGCGTATACAAGCTGTTGTGCATCACCAGGGGGCTCCACTTGGCCCAAAACAGCTGCACCTTGGAGGGAACATGAAGCGCCGGGAAATGCACCTTGGCGCGGACGTAGGCTGCGTGCAGGTCGGCGAGTTTAACGCGGCCGTACTTCTCGCGCAGTTTCGCAAATTCTTCAGCTACGCGCTGTTCGGCAGCGGAAGGATGGCGGGTTTGCAGCCAGAGTTCTTCCATCTCGGCCAGGATGCGCAGCATACCGCGGCAGTAATCGAGCGTTTCTTTGGCCCGCATCGCGTAGTACTTCCACGGCGAAAGAATGGGCAGACCGGGGCGGCGAGCCCTGCGGCCCTTCAAGCGGAAATAGCCACACATCATGGGGTGGCGGCCTTCAGTCTGAATGGAGTTCTTGTACCAGAGGAAACGCAGGAAATTGTTCCAGTAATTGGCGCGCGAGCCGCGCTGCAAAATCGCTTTCATGTTTTCCAAGCTATAGAAGGTGCGCCAGGCTTCAAAATAGGTTTCCTTCCAGGAACCGTCCTTGAGGTAGGGATGCCGGGTGACCTCGTGCTGGGAATCGTAGAGATTAAAGTCGGGGTGCATCCACTCGCCGCGGCGCATCATTTGGAGGTGGTCCATAGAACCGGGAAGCGGCATGAGAATGAAAAACGAAGCGTGATCGGGCTGCACTTCGTTCATGAGGAATTTCAAGTCGCGGCGAATGGAATCGACGGTATCGAAGGGGAAACCGAGGATGTAGCCCACATGGCAGGAAATGTCGGAATCACGGTAGGACTGGATGAGCTGGCGATATTCGTTGACCTGGTTCTGCTTCTTGCCGGCGGCAGCCAGATTGCCGGGATCGACGCTCTCCATGCCGATGAAGACGTTGATACAACCGGCTTGACGAGCCTTGGTAACGAAATTCTTGATCTTCCAGGAGAGCACATCGACCTGCATCATGAACTCGACCGGGATTTTTTCCTGGTTGCGCAATTTAATGAGCGCATCGAAGATGGCTTCCCAATTTTTGTTGCGCGCAAAGTTGTCGTCGGTAAAAAAATAGAAGGTGATGCCATTTTCTTGATAGTTGCGACGAATGGCTTCGGCAATGTGCTCGGCGGAGCGGAAACGCATTTTGCGGCCCTGGACATTGATGATGGTGCAGAAGGTACATTCGAACGGGCAGCCTCGACCACAATCCAGCGTGCCGAAATTCGAGGCAATGAACTTACGCAGGTATTGGCGGTGAATGGCGGGAATGGGCTTGGTGTAAAGATCGGGCTTCTTGTTCAGGAAATCGTACATGGGCTTGAGGCGGTTGTTGACGGCATCCAGAAGCAGGTCTCCCCAAGTCTCTTCGACTTCGCCCTTGACGATGCTCACGCCGTCGTCCATGAGTTGCTGGATGTCGGCGGGAATGTCGGGAAGCAGGGCCAGGTAACCGCTGACGTGGAAGCCTCCGATCAAAACCGCGAGTCCGGCTTTGCGAAAGGTACGAGCTAAGTCGCAAGCCCGGGGGAATTGGTTGGTCTGCACACCGACGAGGCACACGATGGTTTTGGCCAATCCCCAGTGCTGGGAACGGCAAATACGTTGCACGGGTATTTTGTCGACGGCTTCATCAAACAGGTGAACCTTGACGTTCCAGGCCGGGCCGAGGTGATTGCGGCGAACCAGGTCTTCGGTGAGACCCGCCAGACAGGCTAAGGTATTGCTGGGCAGGACACCGCGCCAGTGGCGCACCACATAGCCGTCGTCGTCATACTGGCTTGGTTTGATCAGATACAGGTGTAGGGTTTTCCGCATGTTTATCGGCCCTGGTCGCGTGCAGGATCGGCAAAGCTCTGGAATTGTGGCACATCTTTTGAGATGCGGGAAGGCCCATAACGAATAACAGTGGTGGGAGTCTGGCGAATATACCACGATTGGCTATCACTCCTGTAGTAAACCGGGAACGTTCGAACCGGCCGGACGTCCCGGCAGGAAGACCCAGACGGCCCGTTTAAATCATGGCTAAACAGCTGTAACACGCACTTAACATAGATTACCGGCTGATGCAGTAGCATTACCCTTCCTTTTTTAGGCTCAGACTTCCCACCCGGAGGACTTATGTTGCGCCGTATGCCGCCGTTTGCGTTAGTGATCGCGCTTTCCGTCGTGGTGATCGCCAGTTGTAATTATAAGGGCGAAGAACCAACTAAGGAAAAAGACTTCGCAGTCTCCGCGTCGGTGAAGACCGCTATAGGGGCGGCTGGCAGCACATTCGTCAATCCGATCATGACCAAATGGATTGGAGCGTACGAACAGGCCCACCCGGGAACACTGGTCAATTACCGGCCGATCGGCAGCGGCGCGGGCATTGATGCACTTAAGCAGAGTACCCTGGAAATTGCGGCGAGCGACATGCCGTTGAGCGACGAGCAACTCAAAGAGACATTCCCGTTGATTCAAGTGCCGGTGACGGCTGGAGCCGTGTGCGCCGTGTACAACGTGCCGGGATTGAAGAATCCGCTGCGGTTCAGTGCCGCGACGTTAGCCGGAATTTTCATGGGGAACATCATTAGCTGGCAGGACCCAGCCATAGGCCGAGACAATCCTGGTGTGCCGTTGCCGCACGCGGCCATCATTGTCGTACACCGATCCGAGGGAAGCGGCACGAGCAGCATCTTCACGTCGTACTTGGCTAGAGTCAGTTCAGAGTGGTCCAAGCGAGTGGGTAGCGGGCTGATGGTGAAGTGGCCCGTGGGGATTGCGGCCCAAGGCAGCACCGGAGTTTTGGACTTCGTGAAGCAAAACGCCGGTACGATTGGCTACGCGGAACTGAACTATGCCGTGGAGCAGCATCTCCCGGTAGCTTCGATTCAGAATCGTGCCGGGGCGTTCGTGGCGCCAAGCGCGGCCAGCACCACCGCCGCAGTGCAGGCGTTTGACCAGGAGCTGGCACGTGATGTGCGAGCGTCGATTGTGGATCCTCCAGCCTCGGCCAAGGACGCGTACCCCATCGCCGGGCTGAGCTTCTTTCTCATCGCCAGGGATGGCTCCGATGCTGTGGAGCGCCAGGCGATCCGCGACTTCACTCAATACGTGGTCAGCGGCGGACAAGAGCTTTCCGAGGGTCTGGCTTATGCGCGTCTGCCGAAGCCAGTGCAAGACCACGCGCTCAGCCTGCTAAGCGAAATGCAGGTCAATGGCCAACCCGTAAAATCAACATAAACGCAGCCCTGGCAAAGCTCAGGCGCTTCACCACCTAGTCCGGTCGTTGGCGACCCAGACTGTTGGTAGTATAGGCTGAGGTCAACGAAGGACATCCCATGCGTTTGCACATTCGTTTGCTCAGCCCACTGTTTGTTTTTCTGTGCACGCCTATCCTCCCGGCGCAACTGCCACCTGCTAAGAGCGACTCTCTTCGACCAACCCAAGGCCTGCAAGGCACGGCAGGCTGCTCGGCCACGGACGCCTCTTCCTGCGCACAAGCCGCGGCCAAAATCACGCCCATAGTCATGGGGGATTCACCGCTCGCAGAGAATCTGCGGCGGCTTACCGACGATATCGGCGGACGCGTGACGGGATCTCCGGAGATGGCCAAGGCGGTGGAGTGGGCCATCGCCGCGTTTCGGGCTGCTGGAGTGGATGTGCACACAGAGAAGTACATGGTTCCGCATGCCTGGAAGGAAGGAGCCAGCAGTCTGGAAATATTGGGTCCGGTGAGGTTTCCCATTTCGCTGGTTTCCGTCGGTCTGTCGCCTGCGACGCCGGCGGAAGGAATCGAAGCCCCGGTGGTTTACGTGGGCAACGCCACGGAAGCAGATTTCGCGCAGGCGGGTGCGGCGGTCAAAGGAGCAATTCTGCTGGTGCATACGGAGGTCAGCTACACATGGGACGATTTGGTCCGGGAGTACGACATGCCTCCGGCGATTATTGCGCGGGCGGTGAAGGTGGGAGCAGCCGCGATCTTGTGGACGGGCGAACGGGAGCGGAAGCTGCTCTACCGGCACACAAATACTCCGGATGGCAGACTGGAAGCGCTGCCGCAGGCGATTTTGGCGCGCGAAGATGGATTACGGCTTGAACGTACGGCGCTGGCGTATCCCGGCAAGGTTCGCTTGCGGCTGAGCATGCCCAATCAGATCGGCGGGCCTGTCGAACAAGAGAACGTGATTGGGGAGATCCGGGGCTACGAAAAGCCGGACGAAGTGGTGGTGCTTGGCGCCCATTTGGACTCCTGGGACCTGGGCACCGGCGCGCTGGATAACGGCTGCAATGCGGCGCTGGTGATCGAGGCGGCCCGGGCCATTAAAGCGAGTGGCTTACTGCCACGTCGAACCATCCGTTTCATTCTCTTCTCGGGAGAAGAAGAAGGGTTGCTTGGGTCGTGGGCGTATGTGCGTAACCATCGCGCGGAATTGGACAAATACCGCGGCGTAATCATCTTCGATTCCGGGGTAGGGCGAGTTACCGGCTATTCCCTGGGTGGGCGACGCGACCTTGACGCGGCGGTGCAGCAAATTTTAAAGCCACTCGCTGGGTGGGGTATGGATCATCAGACATTCGATGCCACCGCCGGCTCAGACAATCTCGATTTTCTCTTGGAAGGCGTGCCCAACCTGGCGGCGAATCAAGAGGTAGCCAATTATCTGCAGAACTATCACGCTGCTTCAGATACGTATGACAAAGTCGATATCCGCGAATTGAAGCTGAATACCGTACTTGCCGCAGTAACCGCGTGGGGAATTGCCGACCGCGAGGAACCGATTGGCAGAAGGCAAAGCCGCGCAGAAGTCGAACAACTTGTGAAGGAAACCGGGCTGGATAAGGAGCTGCAGAATTGGGATATGTGGAAGGATTTCCAGTCCGGCGCCCGCGGACGGCAACCCTAAAAAGCGCTTGTCACCCCGGCTGGGTAGTGGGTCACTTTCCCGTTTGCCCGTTTACCAGATGGGATGAGAAGGACTTTGCCCTATGCCAACCCGCGGAGCGGTTTGAACTAGTCGCACGCAGCATCTTGAAACTGGCAGGCACCGGCGCTATGGGTTGGGTCTATCGATGGGCCAGCGTTTGAACGCGAGAATCCAAAGTGCGATGAGGTTCACGCAAGGGATGATGAAAAAGAAGCACCATGCGGGGTGGTGCCCGGTGCGTTTGAGGAGTATGCCGAATGGCAGCAGGACGATGATCAGAAAGAGCAGGGAGACGCAGAGTATTGCGACTGGTTGGCCCCATATGCTGCGAACGGGCCAAGTAGTGGGTTCTGATTGCAGCAGAAGTGTAGCTACCATGAGTGTCTCCGGGATGTGGGAATCGGAGCGAATTACGACGAGCTTACCACGGACGCGCCCGGAACTTCCCGCACCGTTTGCTTCTCACCGAGAATGCGCCTCCGGTTAAGCCCTGACGTTTACCAGGAGTTGCGCCGAGTTCGACGCAATCTTCTACGCTGGCGGATTCTCAAAGGCACGGTATGAGTCCGCACTTAACCAGCGCCGAGATTTCGGAAATTGCCTTCGCCATCTCAACAGAGCCAGTGGTGGAAACAAAAGCATCGCTAGAATTATTGATATCGAGTCGTTCCGCAGCATCGGTTCCGGGTTGCCCATGCAAGAAACGCTGGAGTTTTCCGGCAGGCAAAAAACGACGTGCTTCGTTGAAACCGACGAAGCGTCGATTGGTTCACCATCGACACCGCCCTGTTGACTGGTGGAATACAACTTCCCATTCGTCTCGAAAAAATAGTGCACCGTTCGATGATTGTTTGGCTCAAAGACCGTAATCGTTCCTGTCGTTTTGACTCCTCGTCGCACCAGTGGATACAAACTTGGAACATTAAGACTACCAAGTCCAGCGGCTATCAACATTGCAGCGATAAACCAGAGCAGCAAGAATCGTTTCATCGGATTGAAAGAATCCCGTTGAGAGTCATTACTCACCCAGCATCTCGAATTCTCTTATCATGGGGAACTGTTCCACTGTTCAGTTGCGACTTCGCAGTCCGCTGATCGGAAACTGACCCAGTAGCGGTGGCCCTTCCTGCGTCAGGGTGAACTGGAAGCCGGCGCTACCAAGGCGCTGTTCAAGATATACTTGATAAGTGAGCGAAGTTGTGCAAGCCGCGGTGATTCCACGCAAAATCCTGGCTATCGATTACGGTCGCAAGAAGTTTGGCTTGGCGCTAGCGGATGGGGAAGCGCGTATTGCCGAGCCATTTACGACGTTGGAGCGCATCAACCGGAATGAGGACATGCGCCAGTTGCGGGAACTGGCGCGCGATCACCACGTCAAAGAAATCATCATCGGTGTGCCGCTGCGCCTGGATGGGAGCTCCGGCGAGATGGCGGAGGAGGCCAAACGGTTTGCTGAGCGCATTAGAAAACAACTGGGTCTGCCGGTTACGCTTGTGGACGAGCGACTGACTAGCTGGGAAGCGGAACGGATTTTGGAAGAGGAATTCGGGCGGCGGATTACCGCAGTCAGAACGCGGGATGGGCGGAGAAAAGCCAGCCGTACCTATGACGGCAAGTACACGGTTGACGCTGTTGCCGCTATGGTGATTTTGCGCGAATATCTGGCAGGTAACTGCATATCCACGAAGGAGCAAGAGTAGCGTGAAGGTATTGGGCACGTTGCTGATTGTTGTTTTGCTGGCGATGGCCGCCGGCGCTGCCTTTCTTTGGCTCGGACTGTACCGGCCTTACGGAATCATTCCGGCACAAGGAGTGTTCGTGGAGATCCCTCGAGGATCATCGCAACGCGCCGCTGCGCACTTGCTAAAAAGCAAAGGAATCATTCGTAGCGCGATCGCCTTCGAAATCTATGCCCGCCGGCATCCGAAGCGGTCTTTGCTCGCCGGGGAATATTTCTTCGATCATCCTGTTTCCGGGAAGGATGCCTACTGGAAAATCGCCAATGGCGAAATTTATCAGCGTCTGTTTACGGTTCACGAAGGCGACACCATGTACGATATCGCCAATAATCTGGGCGCTGCCGGATATATGCAGGCCGCCGATTTCCTGGCAGCGGCCAAGAACGCATCGCAGATTCAGGACATCGCTCCCGGAGCGAAGTCGTTAGAGGGATTCCTGTTTCCGGCAACGTACGATGTTCCTTTGCACGCGGGGGCGCCGGACTTGACGACAACGATGGTGCGCAAATTCCGCGATGCGTTGCAGCAAATTGCTCCCGACCGTCTGGATCCGCAAATACCCGGAACACCACTGCTGTCGGTGATCACGCTAGCATCGTTGGTGGAAGCGGAAACTCCAAAACCGGAAGAACGGCCGTTGGTTGCCGGCGTGTATACCAACCGTTTGCGGAAAGGGATGTTGCTGCAATGCGATCCCACGGTGATTTACGCGCTGAAACAGGTGCTGGCGTACAATCACCCGCTTACGTTCAAAGATTTGCGCTACGATTCGGCCTACAACACATATGTGCATACCGGCCTGCCGCCAGGCCCGATCGGTAATCCGGGGGAAAGTTCGATTCGGGCGGCGCTGTCGCCGGCAGCGACGGGGTATCTGTACTTTGTCGCGAACACCCAGGGCGGGCACTTTTTTGCGGCGACACTGGCGGAACACCAGCTAAATGTGGCCAAATATCACCGTCTCCTGAACGGCGAACCCGGCGATCCCCCGGAACCGGTGCAACAGGAATCGCGTGCCGCCGCCGCGGCTCGCAAAGGCAAATCATGACCGAAGGGACACAGACGAAGAAAGCAATGATCCTGGAAGCAGCGCGGGAGCTGGGTGTGCAGAAGTGGACTACCGCGGAAGTCGACCAACTGCGGCGCAAACTCATGGCCGAGCATGGGGAAGCGGGAAAATCGTCGAACGAATACATTTCGGAAGTACTGCAATCGATGGGCTGGAAGGTGCGACTTTCCGAGCGTGAGGAAGCCGAAGAGCGTTTCGAGGAAGAGTTCGAGGATATCCTGCATTTCAAGACGCTGCAGGATGCGGAAGTCAGTCTAATCCGCCTGGATGAATTGTTTCGCCGGTTTCGCACGCACGCGGAAAAAGCGGCGGTGGAACGGGTACTGGAGATTGCACGGCTGGGAAAGCGCCGGGCGGAAATGATCTCGCATAACCGGAAGGTGGAAGCGCAAAAACGCGAGGAGAAGAGAGAGATCGCGGAATGGTTCCGCATCTGGCTGGAAACCCCGGACGCATTCTTCGATTGGTTGGAAGTGCGCAAGAGTTCGCCAGAATTTCGCGGAAAGTTCGGCGATATCGATTTAGAAGCGGACGAAGAGCAAGCATGAACGCCGGAAGTCCTGTTCCCGACCTGCCTCCGTATTCTCTGGACGTCCAAGCGCTGGACCTGGGGCCGGGAGTGAAAGCGGTTGGCCTGGAGCTGCTGGAAACCGAAAGCCGTGAACCGGTGAATGGCGCGGAAGCGTCGGAGATTTGGAGCGCCGCGCTGGTGGCCTTGGCCGCCAACGAGCCGTATGTAGTTGATTTTTTCAGCCATGTCGACCGGGTTCGCGAGTTCTGCGGCGCTCATGGGATCGCCATGCGTGAGGCGGCTTCCCGCTGCCTGGTGGTTCCGCAACCGTCGGTGGAGTTGTTGCGGCAACTGATCGCTCGATTTGAATCCGAAACATTTGGGGCGCGTGTTGGACCAACGGCGGCAACTGGCGACTCCGAGCTTGAAAACGAACTCTCCCGTCGTGGCTTGGACGCCTATCAACAGGGTTACGGACGGTACACCTGTTGTGCGATCTGTGAGCCGAATGACGGATGGATCACGCTGCTGAGCGACTCGCTATGGCCCAGCGAGGTTATCCGGCGTTTTCGTCCGGCGCTGCAGCGATTTCATGTGTACATGGCCCGCCCGCAATGATTCGTTAAATCGAGAAAATACGCTAAAATAGAGGCGCAGCGCTTTGGGGAGTGCCTGACTCGGCCGCGCAGGATGAATGCTGCGCTCACCGCGCGATAGTTCCGACGCGCGCTACTCGCCCCATCACGTGCTCTGTCTAGGGCTCCGGCGTGTTCCGCCGGTCATTCATTTGCTCCATGGGTTCTGGAACCGTCGTTTTGTGATGAAACGTGTGCGAAATTGTATGGTTTGCCTGACAGTGTCGGCCCTACTCGGCGGGTGTGGCGGGCACGCGGGTGTGACTAAAACCACGACCGTTCCGGCAGCGCAGCGACCGGTGGCGCTGGAGGCCACCCGTGAGCAACTGCTGGAATGCTACGATGCGCTGGCGCGGAATCTTCAGTCGCTGGATGGCACGTTCGAGCTGAAGCCGTTTGCCGGGTCGGCCTACTCCGGAGTAATCAGCGAATACCACGACGTCAAAGCATTTATCCTGGCATCGCGGCCTTATAACATCCGCATGATTGGCCAGGTACCCATTGCTGGAACCACAGTTTTCGATATGGCCAGCGATGGACATGAGTTCGAAGTGTGGCTGCCTACGAAAAGCCAGTTCCTCACCGGTCCGGTGGCGCTCAATCGTGTCAGCAGCAAGCCCATTGAGAATTTAAGGCCACAACACCTAGTGGACGCGCTGCTATGGCCGGAGATCCACAAAGAGGAAATCACGCTATTCGAGGAATTCAACGACGAGACCGGGCGCTACTATGTGTTGACAGTTCTGCGCGGCGGCTATCAACCCGAAATTCTGCGGAAAATATGGTACAACCGCAGCGATCTTCGCTTTGTCCGCTTGCAAGCTTACGGCCCCAAAGGCCTGTTGCTTTCGGACGCGCGCTATGCGGACTGGCAAGCGCCGGACAATGCCTCGTCCACTCTGCCCGAATATCCCCGCTCGATCGGCATCAATCGGCCGCGCGACGAATATCGGCTGGATTTGACAGCCAGCAAAGTGATTGTGAATGAACCCATCACGGCCGATCACTTTCAGTTGCAGGCGCCAACCGGAGCGGAAGTGGTCCACTTGACGAATACCCCGGAGGGCAAGCAGCCATGATGGGGCAATTCGTGATCCGAAATTTGTTTCATCGGCCGATGCGTACGTTGATCGGAGTACTGGCTATCGGCGTGGAAATCATGTTGGTGGTGGTGATTGTGGGTCTGACGTCGGGGATGTTGCAGGAAACCGCCAAACGCATCGAAGGCATTGGCGCAGACATAATGGTGCAGGCCCCGGCGGCACAGATCCTTATAGGCTTCAGCGGTTCCCCGATGCCCATCAAGATTGCGGACAAGATCGGCGAACTCAAGCACATCCAGGCAGTCGCGCCGGTACTGTTGCAGTTCAGTTCTACCGGGGGCGTAGACGTTGTGTATGGCATCGACCCTGGCTCATTTCGGGCAGTGTCCGGAGGGTTTGTTTTCCTGGCGGGCCACGACATGGAGGGTCCTGACGACTTGTTGGTGGACGACTGGGCCGCCAAGGCCAAACACCTGTCGGTAGGTAGCAGCTACAAACTGCTGAACCACGACTGGAACGTGGTGGCGGTAGTCGAGCACGGCAAGGGAGGGCGGCTGTTTGTACCAATCACCACGCTGCAAGATCTGGTGGGTGCGACCGACAAGGCGTCGATTTTCCTGGTGAAGTGTACGCGGCCGGAACATACGCAAGATGTGATGCAGGAGATTGAGACGCTTCTGCCCAATCATCCGGTGCGCCCGCTGAAGGAATACATGAGCTTGATGAGTTCCGCAAATATTCCGGGACTGCAGACATTCATAAACGCGATGATTGCCCTGGCGGTTGCCATTGGCTTGCTGGTGATCTTCCTGACCATGTACACGAGCGTGCTGGAGCGCACCCGGGACATCGGAGTGCTGAAGTCGTTAGGCGCCAGCAAATTGCTGATTGTTCGGTCGTTACTGACAGAAAGTGCGCTGCTGTGTTTTCTTGGTATTGCTGCGGGAATCGGGCTGAGTTACCTTGTTCGCGCAGGGTTTCTCGCGCTTTTCCCGACTCTTACGATTTTGATTACTCCCGGATGGGTGCTGCGCGCCGGTCTGATCGCGCTGGTTGGGGCGTTGGTCGGCGCCAGCTATCCGGCCTGGCTGGCCAGCCGTAAGGACGCAGTTCAGGCGCTCTCATACGAGTGAAAAAGGAGATTGGGTAACCTAGCCACACATGTCAATCACAGTTAGAATACAGTCGCAGACGGAGCATGCGAGCGAACCTGAGTTAAAGACTTTGGAGCCGATACTCAAAACAGAGAATCTCTGGAAGCTGTATCGCACCGGCGATGTTGAAGTGCCCGCTCTTTGCGGCGTTAATTTCGATGTGCTGCCCGGGGAATCTGTGGCCGTAATGGGGCCATCGGGTTGCGGCAAATCCACTCTTCTGTATGTTATCGGTGGGCTTGCACAGTGTACGCGGGGCAAAGTGTACGTGGACGGCAACGATCTGTCCTCGATGACCGACGCGGAACGTACCAAGCTGCGGCGTAGCAAGATAGGGTTCGTGTTTCAGCGGTTCAACCTGCTGCCGGCGCTGAGCGCCAGAGGTAATATCGCTATCGCGCAGTACATTCACGGCGACGGCTTCGATCCGCACCGCTTCGACGTGGTCACCAAAATGTTGGGCCTGCAAGGCCGTCTGGAACACCGGCCGTCGGAAATGTCGGGTGGTGAACAACAACGAGTGGCGATTGCCCGGGCAATTATCAACGAACCTAAAATCTTGCTGGCAGATGAACCCACGGGCAATTTAGACACCAAGAACTCTGAGACCGTTTTGGAAATGCTGCGGCGTTTGAACAAGGATTTGGGCCAGACGATCGTGATGATCACGCATAATCCCGAGGCCACCGTGTACTTCGATCGAGTGGTGCACATGCGCGACGGGGTAATCGTGGACGGCATCCCGGCGGACTAAGATGGTGGGTTTAAGCACTTTTCTGAATCGCGTGTTTTTCTGGTCGTACGAGCGGGGAACCTGGCAGTACGACATAGCGGTAGGAATGATTCTGATATTCGTGTTGCTGACTCCGACGCATTGGTTTCACGACCAGCCGCAAGTGGACCTACCGGCCAACGCCGCGGAAGTCGCATTGGTTTCGAAAAACGGCCATAGCGAAGTTTATAAGGTGGATGCGCGCCTACTGGCGACTCCCGAACGGATTCCCGCGCTGCAGAACAATCTGCACACGGCGTTGCAAAAGGGCAGTCCACCGTTGAGTGACGGACGGTTTTCGATCCGGAAAATCGAGCTGATCCGGGACGAATCCGGCAAAGTGGTCGCCTACCAGGTCGAGATCAATCACTAAGACTTTGTTGAAAACTGCGAATTCCTCTCTCCGAACCTGCCTGCGGTGGGTAGGCGGAGCCCGTCAAGTGAGGGAGTTCTGCTTCGATTGAAATTTTTGCCGTAGCGGCATTCCCGTCCGCCGAAGCTGTTGTAGGAGCCATCGGGCAGATCGAGGTACACGGCATAGCCTCGCGGATCGCTGCTAAAGTGGTTGAGGACCAAGCCCGCGCTATCCAGCACAGCCTTGATCCGGGTTTGTAGGTTTTGTTTCCGCCGCTCTTGCTGCTCCGTCAGGCCGCTATTGCAGGCGATCTCGTTCAAACGACCGAGCGAGGTTGCGAGCCTGCAAAGTTCAGCGGCGTCTTGAGCAGCGTCGCGCGGCGCGCGTTTTCCGATAGACGCGATGTAGGCAGACAAAACTGCCTCCTGCGTGTTCGTTCGCATGGGTTCACTCCTAAGTTGTGGGTTTGGACCGAGACGATGGAAAGAGGAAGTCTGGCAGCGAATCTGCTACCGAAAAGCAGCAGAGATCGTTCCAGTCGTCAGCGGTTGTGTGTCAAAGGGATTGTGGGCTGAAACTGTCAGTGTCTATGTTCGGTGGGCTTATTCTGCTGGCCTTTCAAAATGCGCACGACGGCAAGGATCGTGTTCCAGTTGCGTGTGGTTGTTGGCGCACTAAAACGGAAACCTCCTCCTATTAACGATTCCGAGAATCGCGCGTCTAATGGAGGTACCGTTCGGTTTAACGTGACAAGCACGGTGAGCCAAGGATGATGCGTTATAACCTTGCAGATTGGTCCTGGATCACCACAATCCTTCTCGCTGCCGTTGCCGTCACCGCAAGCGCGCAAACTCCTACCGCGCGAATCGACCAGACATCTTTCGTCCCCCTTGGCGGCCTGGAGCAGTGGATCAGCATTCGTGGGGATGACCGCTCTAACCCTGTGCTGCTCGTCGTCCACGGAGGCCCAGGAGAAGTGCAATGGCCGCAAGCCGAGGTGTATAAGCCATGGGAGAAAACGTTCACCGTCGTGCAATGGGACCAGCGCGGCGCCGGCCACACCTTCGGCCGCTACGGCACAAACACGCCCGACGTCACACTTGACCGCATCTCCAAGGACGGCGTCGAGCTCGCAGAATATCTCTGCCGCCAACTCGGCAAAAAGAAGATCATCGTCCTCGGTCACTCTTGGGGCTCTATCGTCGCTACCCGCATGGTGCAAATACGCCCCAATCTCTTCGCCGCCTACGTCGGCACCGGCCAGGTAACAAGCTGGGCCGCCATGGTCAACACGCAATACGACCTTGTGCTGGCCAAAGCGCGCAAGGATGGCGACCAGGCCACCATCAAAGAACTCGAAGCCAACCGGCCCGACCCGGCCAACGCCCAGCAGTACTTCAGCTTCAGCAGTAAATACCATGTGCGCTCGCTTTGGCCGCCGCCTGACCAGGCGTGGCTGCAGCACCTCCGCTCCCGGTTGCCCGAACTTCAGGCCAGCAATCCTGAACAGTCCAAGTACCTCGAAGAAGGCATGGAGTTCCAAGGCGAGCACGTCCTGCCTGACCAGCTCGCCACCAACCTGCCCAAGACCGCCTGCGAAATCGACACCGCCTACTTCGTCATCCAGGGCCAAGACGACATCGTCACGCCAACTCAGGCCGCCAATGACTACTTCAAATGCGTCAAGGCACCGAAAAAAGAATTAATCCTGATCCCCAACGCCGGCCACTTCGCTTTCATGACCGCAGCAAGCGAATTCCTCGAACTGCTGAAATCCAAGGTCCGCCCGGTTGCCATCGCCCGCGGTGGATGAAGTCAGAAGACCGGTTGCTGGGCTAGGGTCATCCGCAGTTTTGGTTCTTCAGGAGAGGATTGAGGAAAAAGAGAGAATCCGAGTCAGAGAGGCTTTCGTCTCTCTGACTCGGCTAGGTGGATGTGGCAGCCGGTCATTCGGCAGCTTCAGGCAAGAACTCTTCGATGTTCTTGTATCCGTTGTTGCCCTGACCAACTTTCACCAGACAGGGAAGATGGAGTTCCATTCCAGCTTCGATCTCACTTGCCGGAATGTCGTAACCACTCGCTTCCAGACGCTCCGCCAGCTCTTCGGGACGGCCGAACACCCGCACCGTCTCGCCGCCGACATCCACCTTGAGAAAAAGAGAGTCGCCCTGGCGGGTTTTCATGCGGTCAATCTTGGTGATGACCGCATGAACAGGACTCCCTTCCGCGGCGGATGTGGCGTGGGACTTGATTGGCTTTGGTTTTGCCGTGCTCGGTGGAACAGTTTTGTCCGTCCACCTGAAAGTGGCCACGGTGGCGACAGAACTCAGCAAAAACAAACTGAAACCTGCCTCTTGGGGATAGCGTCGAACTGGTGGTAGTGCGCAACCGTTTTGGCCATCCCCGTCCAAAAGACCCGTTTCCCACTGCCACACCACAGTAGGTCCTTCCATCCCTGGGGAGGAGGATTGGCGAAGAATGTTCATCGGGCATTTCGGCATCGGTTTTGGGCTGAAGCGAATGGCCCCGCGAGTCTCCTTGGTGTTGCTCTTGGCCGCAACGGTGTGGGCGGATATCTTGTGGACCGTGTTTCTGCTGCTGGGTTGGGAACACGCGCGAATTGCAGTGGGAGACACACGCTGGACGCCGCTGGACTTGTACGACTATCCGTGTTCGCACAGCCTGTTGTTTTTGGCGCTGTGGGGCGTGGCCCTCGCGCTAGTCTACCGGGCCTACCGGAACGATGTAGCCGGTGCGGTGGCCATTTGGCTCGGGGTGGTGAGTCATTGGGTACTGGATTGGGTGACCCATCGCCCGGACATGCCTCTTTATCCAAATAGCGCAAAGCATGGGCTGGGTCTGTGGAATTCGGTTCTCGGCACGCTGGTGGTGGAGTTGCTGGTGTTCGGAGCCGGCGTGTGGTTGTACGCCGGTAGCACTCGCGCCCGCGATCGCACAGGCCGTTTCGGTTTTTGGGGATATGTACTCATGCTGCTGGTGGTGTACGTGGCGGACCGTTTCAGCGGCCCACCGGAGAGCATTCACGAACTAGCGGTGACGGGCCTGGTTGGAATGATGGTGCTGCTGGTGTGGCCCTGGTGGTTTGATCGTCACCGTGAATCAACCCGACCAACGGTGTCTGGTTCGGAGCCGTCGGCGCAAGACCAAGCTTCGTCTCTCTGCTATCATTCGCGATAGCGATGTTGCATACCGCAGCACATCGCCTAAGGTGGAGGAAGGTGCGATGGAGAGTGAAAGAGGTCGAACAGCAAGACGATGGGCGGTGGTAGCAGCCGTGGTGTTGCCCGCCCTGGGGTTGAGTCTGGCGGCGCAGCAAACCACCTCGTTGATGGTCAATGGGCAACAAGGATCGGCAAAGGTGGTACAGGTCGGCGGGCACAATTACGTTGAAGTCGACGGTCTGGCGCGAATCACCAACGGCACCGTCAGCTTTAAGGGGGATCAGATTCTTTTGTCTGTACCGGGACTGACGGCGCCAGCGGCCCCTGAAGAGGCGAAGGGGTTCTCCAAGGAGTTTATGACCGCGGCAATCGAGGCCATGGCGCGGGTTCGCGAGTGGCACGCCGCGCTGCGCACCGCCATCGAGAAGAACGTACCCATTGCGGACGATTGGTTGAGCACTTATCAGACCCAAGCGCAGCAGTCGCTCAGGCTGGCATCGGTGGCCATCAACACAGACGCCGACAGGAAAGCATACCCCTTCATGGTCAACGAGTTCGATAACATGCGAAATCTCAATCAGAAGTACCTGGCCAAAGCGAAGGCGCTCGACTACATCGATCCGAGCTCGTTGCAATCTGATCCACTGGACCAAAAGATCGTAGCGTGCGGCCACGCCTTGACAGCCATGGCTTCCACACAGCAATTCATTGACGACGGATCGTGTCAGTGATCCTTCAGACTACAAATTCCTCCATGCCGCCTTTGGCCCGGTGACGTTGTGCTACGATTTGTTTTTGGCAAGAAGGCTGAAGATTCAGTATTAGGGGCGCGCTTGAGAAAACTCGGTTGCAGCATCCTTTTGGTTTTGCTGAGTGCAGACGTTTCCGGGCTGATGGCCACAGGAAGGACACAGGTTTCCGGAAAAATCACCCTGCCCTATGTGCTATCGATGATGGACCATGCGGCGTTGGACTTTAAGTCGCTGACCGCCGGCATCGACCACGTTAAGTACACAGCGGTGGTGCAAGACACGTCCACGGAAACGGGAGAGATTTTTGTGCGCAAGGACGCCAAGGTGCGCATTGACTTTCAGACACCCGATCCGCGCACCATCCTGCGCAATGGCGACAACCTGTACATCTACACGCCGAAAATCAATCGCGTCGAGGAGTACAACATCGGGAAGAATCGCGCAATGGTGGATCAATACTTGGCTCTGGGCTTCGGCATGCGAACCGCCAACCTGGAGAAGAACTATGGTGTCGTGCTTACCGGTGAAGAGGAACTCAACGGCCACAAAACCGCCGTGCTGGAACTTACGCCCAAGTCCGCGGAACAACGGAAGCAGATCTCTAAAGTGGTGATGTGGGTGGATGAGGCTTCGTGGCTACCCATCCAGCAGAAATTTGAGGAACCAGGCACCGGTGATTATGTGCTCAGCCGCTATACCAGGGTCATGAAGAACCTGAAGTTAGGCGATGGCAAATTCAAGCCCGATTGGCCGAAAGGCACCAAAGTGGAAAAACCTCGCAGCTGATATTTCAGGCTTGCCCCGCTTCGCGCTCCAATAACTTCTGCTTACGTGACAAACCCCAGCGGTATCCGGCCAAGCTGCCGTCGGTGCGAATGACGCGATGGCAGGGCACCACGATGGATACGGGATTGGTGGCGCAAGCCCTGGCCACGGCGCGTACGGATCGTGGATAGCCCAAGGATCTGGCCACCTGGGTGTAGGTGCGGGTAGTTCCGCGTGGGATTTTCTGCAACTCTTGCCAGACACGTCTTTGAAATGCAGTGGCCTGAACGTCTAACGGGAGGTCCGCACTCGGCGCGTTACCGTCAATTCGACGAACAATCTCTCTCAACCAATCCTGGTTACCGTCCGGGGCGCGCTGGATAGAGGCATTGGGATATTCGCGGCGCAGCTCTTCGACCAGAGTCCTTTCGCTTTCGCCAAGATATACGGCGGAAACCCCTCGCTGCGTCGCGGCCACCAATACCTTTCCCAAAGATGTATTCGCGATCGTATATCCCATTTGCATACCCGCTCCCCCTTTTCGGTACGACGCCGGAGTCATGCCCAGATGCGCGTTAGTCTTCTCGTACAACCGACTGGATGACCCGTAACCACAGGCGTACAGCGCATCGGTGACGTTACAACCCTGGCGCAACATGTTTTTGAAGCGCCGCAGACGAAAGGCTTGCTCAAATTCCTTGGGTGCAATTCCTGTAGCTTTCCGAAACGCACGGCGCAATTGCGCGGGCGAGGAGTTAACCTGTACCGCCAGGGAAGCAAGCCGGAATGATTCGTCCTCGTTATTAGCCAAGATGGCCGCGGCGCGCTGCACCAGCGTAGTTGCTGAATCTTGCTGTTCCGGGCGACAGCGGCGGCACGGGCGGAAACCTTGTTTTTCGGCTTCTTCGGTGGTGCGAAAGAAAACCGTGTTGCGACGCAGCGGACGCCGTGAAGGGCAGGAAGGGCGGCAATAGACTTGGGTCGAGCGAACCGCGAAATAGAAGGAGCCGTCCGCCCGTGGATCGCGATGAAGAGCGGCCTGCCAATAGCGCTCCGCGGCTTGTGCTGTAATGCTTGCCGATACTGAGCTGGTTTGTTGCGTATTCATGGAACTAGACTAACGCTGCTGGGTTGGCGCGATCTATCCGATTTGCGTCGCCGAATTTTGCTGCCTGGGCTGCTGGAGTCAGGCCTCCCCGGGCGTGGGTATGGCCTCTTCGGCCTCGAGTTCGGTCTTATGGGGCGCCGTGATCACCAGCAACACGGCGGTTAAGATGATGCCACTGGCTAAAACGGTGCGCGGAGTAAGCGGCTCTGCCGCCAAAAACCAGCCCAAAAACAGGGCAACAACCGGATTTACGAAGGCGTAGGTGGCCACACGTGAGGCGCTACTGTGTTTGAGGATGTAGGCATAGGCGCTGAAACCAATTCCCGTCCCAAAGATAATGAGATAGAGAACCGCCAGCCAAGCTTGTCCGGCGACACGACTAAATGCGAAGTGCCGCCATTCGCCGAGCATCAACGAGCTCAGGCATAGCAATACCCCACCACATAGCGTCTGCATTCCTGCACCCAATAGTGGCGAGCGTGGCAGGGGGTGATGTCTGGAATAGATCGAGCCTACGGCCCAGGCCAGCGAAGCGGCAATGAGCGCAAAGGCGCCGACCGGATTGATGCGCTCGGAGTCGCCTAGGTGCTTTGGCCCGATTAGCAGCGCCATGCCCACAAAACCCAACACAAACCCTACCAGCACGCGGGGAACTGGCCGCGAGCCTCCCGGCCGGAGCCAATCTACGAGAACCATCCACAGGGACACAGTAGCGACCAAAAGGGCGGCTATTCCGGAGGGCACAACTAGCTCCGCCCACGAAACGGTGCCATTCCCTATTACGAACAGCAGGGTACCGGTGATCAGCGTAGTGCGCCACTGGGCCAAGGTTGGTTTTTCCCGGGTGGCGATTCTAAGCGCCGGGTAGAAAAACACACCCGTGACCAGGTATCGTAATCCCGCCAGCAAATGCGGTGGAAAAGACGTCAAGCCCACCCGTATGGCATAAAAAGTGGACCCCCAAACGACATACACGACCGCGAAACATGCCAGGACCAAGGTTGGGTGCGATCGGTGATCCGGAGTTGGGGTGTGCATTCGCCGTGGTCAGAGTTAATTGTTGAACGAAAGAAAGATAGCGCGATAGAGCAGGAAAGTGTCCAGCCATAATGGAAAGCTGTGGAGTAGGGCGACGAAAGGAACAAGTACTATAACCATCTATTTAAAGTTAGGACACGAAGTTGATTTTTGCCGGGTTGACAGTTTCAATTTGGAATGGCATCTTTGGCCCCCAACTTCTTCACGGGACAGAGTAAGCTAGAGTAATAGGACCACCCAGTGGTTTGTGTGCTGTTGCATCTCTGAGGGCGTGATGAGTGCCAGCAACCGCGCTGTAGCTTGGGAAAATCGGCCGAAGCCAATAAGTCCGGAATCGCAAACCGCAACCTTACCTGCATTACCTGCCCAACCGACTGAAACTACAACGCCGAGACTGCGCGTGATGCCGCTGTTGAGGAATCCACAGCCGAGGCGCTTCGTGCGTGTTCCTACCCATGCTGTAGGTGTACACATGGAGCAGCGCGAACGGCCGCGAGCGGCGCTGAAGCTGCCCTTAAAGTTGCGCAGTGTGGCGGGGGTAAAAGAGGAGTTCTCGGTTACCTTGGTGACTCGTGATATCAGCTCTTCTGGTGTGTTTTTTTTGTGCCCAAAGCCGCTGGCCATCGGGACCGAAATCGAGCTGGACATCGTGCTGGTGAGTCGACCTCTGGGATACGGAAATGTGGTGGTGTCCTCAAAGGCATGCGTGAAACGCACTGAAGTTGCCAACATGCCTGGTTGGCACGGAATCGCCGCCAGCTTCGACGACTTCGCGTTTGACCGCGACGATCAAATTCCTGCTTGGCTTCCCGCCGACTGAACTCCGCTCTCCAACCGAAATTACAGGTCCACGCAACACTGTCCGGCGATTCTGCTACTCTGACAAACATGGCTGACCAAGCGCGCTTGGCCGGGGTGCTCTTCGATTGGGACGGCACACTGATTGATTCGTATCACGCCGACTCGCAAGCCTATCTGGCGATGTTTCGCGAGCTGGGCCTGAACTGGGGATTGAAAGAGCTGGAGCGGCATTACTCACCGGATTGGTATATCGTATATCGCGCCGCCGGAATCGCCCCGCAGCAGTGGGACAGGGCGGACCGCCTGTGGCGACTGCACTACGCGAAACATCCGTCAAAGTTGGTGTACGGAGCTCGGCGTGTTCTTGGCACACTTGGCCGACGCTATGCTTTGGGACTGGTGACGAGTGGCGACCGGAAGCGGGTGTTGCGGCAGTTGCGGGAATTTGCGTTAACCAGGCGATTCCGCTCACGGGTTTGCGGCGGGGACACGCGTGAGAAAAAACCTCATCCGGCGCCGCTGCTAGCCGCGCTGCAGCAGATGAAATTAAGCGCCGACGAATGCGTGTACGTAGGTGACACTCCGGAGGACTTGGAGATGGCGCGGGCGGCGGGGATGCGGGCCATTGCGGTATTGGGGCCATTCCCGACCGAGAAGCGCTTGCGCGCAGCCAAGCCAGAGTTTCTGCTGAAGAAGCTCGAAGATCTGCCACAATTTCTGGAAAAGCTCTGTGGGACAGCGGGGCGGCGCTGAATGAAATTCATTCTTTCCTTGGTGATTTGGTTTTCCTTTTGTCTTCCCGCCAATGCACAAGACGCGAGCGGGGACAAGTTTCCGAAAGGATCTTGGCTTTCAGAGGGCTATGGCCTCTTCGTGGATCTGGACAAGAGCGACCTGCGCATGTACCAGTTGACCGGCATAAGCTGCATCGCGGCGCGCACTGGAGAACAAGAGAAGAGCTTGTCCACCGAATCCACGACCGTGTTCGTCTCAGGGCATGAGACTTTCACGATCATTCATACCAGCGACCCCAATATCTTGCAATTGCATTCAGACGGAACGGCCTCAGATATTGTTCTACATCGCATTGCCAGACCCCCGGAAATATGTGCACGGAGCACCGCCAACACTCCACAAGAAAACTATCGAATCTTTTGGCAGACTTTTGCTGAGCAGTACCCCTTTTTTCCCCTTCACAAAATGGATTGGCGTGCCACCGATAGGAAGTTCCGGCCGATGGTCACCGCAACCACAAGCCCAAGCCAGCTATTTCAGATTTTTCGGCAGATGATCGAACCATTACAGGATGCACACACAGGAGTGGAAGCAGAAGACATTAAACAGGAATTTGACGGCTGGCGCAGCGATCCCAATCATCTTGAAGCAAAGGACTGGACGACGGCGTTCTCTGCCATCGAGTCAAAGTACGTTCGTGGAATACTTCAGCCGTATTGTCGGGGCCGGCTGCAGTTCGGGATGCTGAGGGAGGGAATCGGGTATTTGCGGGTGACGACTTTCTACGACTACGCGGGGGAAGGTGGCTACACGGCCCAACTTCGATGCCTGCAGCAGGGTCTCGACGCAATGTTTAGTGGGGCGAAAAAGATGAGCGGGTTGGTGATTGACGTTCGCCTGAATAAAGGCGGTGATGATCCACTTGGAATCGAAATCGCCTCGCGTCTAACCAGCAAGAAATATCTGGCTTACACAAAAGCTGCTCGCAAAAGTACCGACTTGGATGTGCCGCTTCAACTCACGGAATCGCAGCCCACTTGGGTCCAGCCGAGCGACCGGCCCGGCTTTAGAGGTAATGTTAATGTGCTCATTGGTCCAGACACCGTCAGTGCCGGCGAGACCTTTACGATGGCTCTTATGGGCCGTGAACCCCACGTCGTGCGGATCGGACTCAACACGCAAGGAGTGTTCTCCGATGTTCTCAACCGAAGGCTTCCTAATGGCTGGCGCTTCGATCTGCCAAACGAAATTTATTTCACAGCCGATGGCAAGGCGTTCGATGGAAATGGCATTCCACCTGACGTTCGTGTCCCTTTCTTTTCAGCAAAGGACTTGCAAATTGGCCAAGATACGGCACTGGACGAAGCTATTAGACAGTTAGCGAAATAGATTTTTGCTTGCGACCTTCGGATCAGTCCGGAGTCCACAATATAGGTGGGCGATACAACCCTGCCGAATGATTAGCGCTGGGGCTTCGGAGGGGGTGCAGCTACGGGTGCAGTGGTCGATGGGGCGGTGGGCGGAGAGTTGGGCGTGGCCGGCACAGCTACGGGCGAAAGGGGCTTGAAGTCGGTCCACTTGATGATGGCGCGAATGGGAATCTCGCGATCCTTTATCTTGTACATGGCATCGGCGCGCGCATAATCCGGAAACCAGTATTTCCCTTCTACGTTTTCACGATAGGTTTCAAACATGTCGAACGGGAGTGTCGGCGGTGCGACCGCGCCCAGATCCGTGATCCATTTGCCGTAGGTCTTGACAACTTCCAAGTACTTCTGATCAACCCAGATGACACCATCGAACATCGGACGCTGGCGCTCCAGAGTCCTTGGCGAAACTTGAAAAATGTAGCAATCAATCTCATCGACTTTTTCAGTGTTCAGGTATTTCACGTCGTATTTGGAAAGCTGGCTGGCCGTGACCGGATAAGCAGGCAAGCGGGTGAGACGTTCGGCGTCCTCGGGTTCGAAGGATAGGTATTCCAGGGAAGACCGGGGCGCGGCGATAGCCTTTTGATAGATCTTGCCGTCCGGGGAACGAACCTCCTCATAAGTGGCCAAATACTCGCCGGCGGGCCTGCCATCGGGCCCGAATTCCTGAATGCGGATGGTCTTGCGGTAGGAGAACTGTAGCCGGCTAGCTTGATAAGTCTCTTCTTTTTTCGAGAAGGCCTGAATGATTTCCATCGGGGGGAGCGAAGGCGCGGCGGGTGGCTCGCCAACGCCTTCGATGCGCACAATGTGATGATCCGGCGGCGGCGGGATAGGACCCGGACCTTGATCCTGAGCTGACAACGGGATCGCCACTAAGAAAAAAGCGGATGTGACCAATAGGGTTAAGCGGCGACGGCAAAGAGCGATGGAACGAAGTTCACCCATAGTCATTTAGATGCAATTCGGCAGTGCTGTTGCCGCCTCGCTGTCATTCTACATCGGTGGGCACTTTGCCATGCAAATGCCTGGAGATAACCCGCGCGACAGTCAACACATGGCCGAGCAATCGTATTCCCCCGCTATTGCGAGGAAGTTCCTGGTGTTTGCTACACTGAACAGACTGTGAGAAAAGACGTCCTCGCCCGCCGCTACTTTGTGTCCGGCCGTGTGCAGGGAGTGGGATTTCGCAACTATGTCGAGCATGTGGCCGGAAAATTGGAGGTAGATGGCTATGTGCGCAACCGGCGCGGCGGCAGCGTGGAAGTGTATGCGCTTGGCACTGCTGAGAGATTGCATCAGTTGCGGATGGCATTAGAAAAAGGACCGATGTTGTCTGATGTTACCGATGTCCGGGAAGAGCCGGAACGTGTCGATGAGAGGTACCTCGGGAATTTCACGATCGAAATGACCGAGTAACGAGGAGCCGCGCGCATGGACGATCTGAAAAAGTTGATCCGTGAAGTGCCGGATTACCCCAAGCCGGGCATTTTGTTCTACGACTTGACCACGTTGTTGAAAGACAAAAACGGTTTTCGCCGCCTGATTGACCAGCTATGTGGGCACTATGACGGGCGTCAAATTGATGTGGTGGCAGGAATCGAAGCGCGAGGGTTTATCCTTGCCCCAGCACTGGCATACCGGTTGAACGCAGGGTTTGTGCCGGTGCGCAAGCCAAAGAAACTGCCCGCAAAGACCGCACAGGTCTCTTATGCGCTGGAGTATGGTACCGACGTGCTGGAAATCCATGAGGATGCGGTGCAGAAAGGACAGCGCGTGCTGCTTTGCGATGATCTGCTGGCCACTGGAGGCACCGCAGCGGCAGCGGTGCAGTTGCTTCGATCGCTTGGGGGAGTTGTAGATGGAGCCGCTTTTGCGGTGGAACTGACGTTCCTTAGTGGACGAGCCAAGCTGCCGGGACTGGATGTGTTTTCGCTGGTGCAGTATGACAAGTGAGGCGGAGGCAGTGATAAGTTTTAAGTTTGGGGTACATGTCCCGAGCAAGCAGTCGAGCGCGCGCCCAAAGAACCGGACTCGCGTTAGCGGCCCCGCGAATGACGCTGCCGGACAGCTTCGAACAGAACCACCCCGGCGGCTACCGAGACATTCAGGGATTTCACCGGTCCCATCGTGGGAAGAGAAACCACGAAATCGCAGCGCTTGCGCGTGAGTTCATGCAAGCCGTTGCCTTCTCCACCCATGACGATACCTGTTGGGCTAGTGTAGTCGACTTCGGTGTAGGCCTTTTCGGCCGCTTCGTCCAGACCCACAAGCCAATAACCCGCCTCTTTTAGTTCTTCCATAGCGCGAGCCAGATTGGTGACTTTGGCAATGGGAAGGTGCGCCAAGGCACCTGCGGATGCGCGCGCCACAGTGTCGGTCAGGCCCGCGGCACGACGCTCCGGAATGACTACGCCATGCGCACCGGCGGCAAGCGTGGTGCGAATGATGGCTCCCAAATTGTGCGGGTCTTCCACGCCGTCCAAAAGAACAATTAGCCCTTGCTGGCCTTGCGCTTGGTTGGCGCGGGCAAGGATGTCTTCCAAGGTGGCAGGCGCATGCGCCGCAGCGACGGCAACGACGCCCTGGTGATCTCGAGTGTTGGCCAGACGGTCAAGCTGGGTGCGATCTTCGAAGCGCACCGCGATGCCACGCCCGTGCGCGAGCTGCACGATTTGTTCGATTCGTGTGTCTTGCCGGCCCTTGGCGATGACAATGCGGTCGAAGGCGCTGCCCGCCTCCAAGGCTTCGCGAACGGCGTGGATGCCGGTGAGTCGTTCCATCAGAGCAAAGTTTACAGTTCCAGGCACAAAGTTGAAAGTTACGCCGCCCTCGGAGATTGGCGAGAATTCAGTCGAGCGTCGCGCAAAACTCCAAAATACGGACGCGAGTGGACTTAACCAGAACGGCGAATGGCAAAACGGCGGCTTCATCGAGCAGCAGAATCACGCGGTCCAGCTCGCCCTCGCCCGCGCGCCCAGCCAACGCCAAGCGCAGCGGATGAAACAGATCTCGCCCACGGAGCGCTAGTTTCTCTTTCAGGAGGGTCACCAGTTCTTTGAAGCGATCGGAATCAAAGGAAACTGGATCGAGCAAAAACAGCGCAGTCTCTCGGACCACATCGCGGGCACCGTAACGCGCCAGCACAGTATGGGCTTCGATGGTTTGCAAAACATCCCGGGCATCGTAGTGGAAAACCAATTGGAGCAGTTCCTGCAAACCGTGAGCATCGGCCGCGTGCGGACCAAGTAGCGCCGCTGCGTGTTCGCAAAAACCCAATTGTTCGGATGAGGGATCGCCCCCAAGCCAACCACGATCACGAAGAATCGCCTGTACATCTTTCGCGGTGAAGGAATTTTCTCTCGAGGGGTGCGGTTGGACGTGCTCGAGAGAGGACATACGATGAGTTTAGCGCAAACAGGATTGGCGTTAGCCAAGACCTGGTGGAATGTCCCACGGACCGGGATTATCGACGAAGCGGCATTACAGCGACAAGGTAGCGACGACGTGGCAGGCAATCGCCTCGCCTCGGCCGACGGCGTCCGTGCTTTCGTTAGTCTTGGCCTTCAAGTGGATTTTGGTCGTGGGTAGACCTAGAGACTTGGCTAAGGCCTCGCGCATTTTGGGAAAATGCAGGCCCAACTTTGGCCGTTCCAGAATGACCACGGCATCGATGTACTCGATTGAGAAGCGATCTTCGTCGAGCAGTTCGCGGACGCGGCCAAGGAACAATAGGCTGTTTGCACCTCGCCACTGGGGATCGCTATCGGGAAAGTGCGTGCCGATATCGCCGAGGCCGGCCGCGCCCAACAGCGCGTCGCAGATGGCGTGCGCTAGAACATCGCCGTCAGAGTGGCCGACGGGTCCCTTGTCGAAGGGTACCTCGATGCCGCCAATGATGAGTTTGCGCCCATCGGCGAGGCGATGCAGGTCGTAGCCGATTCCACAGCGAATGCTCATGCCTTCTTCTGCTCAGATTGAAGGTAGAAGCGGGCGAGATCCATGTCCGCGGGCTTAGTGATCTTGATATTGCGTTCCGAACCTTGGACAACGTGCACCTCGTGACCGAGCTTTTCGATCAAGCCGGCCTCATCGGAGGCGTTTACACCATCAGCCTCCGCATCGGCAAAAGCCTGTTTCAAAAGCTGGGTTTCGAAAACCTGTGGTGTTTGCGCCAATACAACGCGCTCGCGCGGAATGGTCGCGGTGATCAGGGCAACGTCTTGCGGCAGGCTGGCGCGCTTCACCTCTTTCACTGTGTCCATAGCGGGAATGGCAAGAATCGCGGCGTGGCAGCGGCGCGCTTCCTCGATGACCCGGGTGATCTGCTCGACGGTGACCAGCGGACGCACCGCGTCGTGGACAACAACCAGTTCCGTGTCCTCGGGGATATGCTTTAACGCCTGACTGACGGAGCCTTGACGGGAACTCGCGCCTTTGACCACCAGTACCGGTTGCTTGAAATTCTCTTCACGAATGCGCGCATCCAGCCGTTCCAACACCTCGGCTCGTGTGGCAACCACAATATGAGTGATCAACGGGCAAGCAGCGACGCGGCGCAGACTGAGGATGACGATAGGCACACCGTCGAGTTCCAAGAATTGTTTGGGCATTTCGTGGCCCATGCGCGTGCCCAGACCTGCAGCGGGTAAAATGGCGGCGATGTGGCTCATGGATGAAAGCAGTCCGGCTGAAGCGGGAACCTGGCGGCTTGAGCGCGGGTTGCAGAAAGGAGAGTTTACCTCAGCCCCGGCCGGAAGAAAAATGCAGAGCCGTGTATGTGAGCCGAGCACACGTTATCACAGGTGTAATACGGTGTGGATGCGACAACGGCGGAAGACCAGCTATTGGGTTTCCTGGCCAGGGTCAAATCGAGTGGAGGCTATAACTCTCGAAGCTTGAGGCTCACGCGTTCCGGTGAAGCGCGGAGGCAGGGTCTCGGTGGAGTCCTCGACCCGACCAAAGATCATCTTGCCAGCGGGTGTCTGGTGGGTGGAAGTAACGACGATATCGATGGTGCGGTTAATGTGCCGGCGCGCGCCATCGACGACCACCATGGTGCCATCATCCAGATAGGCGACACCCTGGGATGATTCCTTGCCTTCTTTCGAGATTAAAACGCGCATGGACTCACCGGGCAGCACCGCAGGTTTCATGGCATTGGCCAGTTCATTCACATTCAGAACGGAAATACCCTGGAGACGCGCCACTTTGTTGAGATTGAAATCATTGGTAACCAGCTTGGCTTCCAGGCGGCGCGCCAGATCGATGAGTTTCTGATCGACGGCAGTAACACCGGGAACGTCGTCGTCCAGCACTTGAAGTTGCAACCAGGACATCTTTTGAATGCGTTCCAGCACTTCCAAGCCGCGCCGCCCGCGCTGGCGACGCAGACCGTCGGCCGAATCGGCAACCTGTTGAAGTTCCTGCAAGACGAAGCGGGGCACAGCCAAGAGGCCGTCGAGGAAATGGGTTTCGCAAACATCGGCGATACGCCCGTCAATGAGTGTGCTGGTATCCAGAAGTTTCATAGCTGGTTGCTTGTTTGGCAAGTTCACCGAAATTGCCGGCGAGACGCTTTGAAACAAGCTTCCGTAGACCGATCCGACGGTGACCCCGAGATAGCACAAAGCAAAAAGAGAAAGAAGTTCAAGGAAGGAGCGGCCAGGTTCGGCTACGGAGGTGCGGGAAAGGATGGCGGTAATAAGGAGGGAGGCGAGCAGGCCCAAAAGCACTCCGCAAATCCCGGCCACCAGGCCACTAATCTCGGCGCGACGCAACCGCAGTTCGGCGAGCAGCACCAGCATGGCAACCAGGAAGCCGAGTCCGGCGGCGGGCAGACCACGAAACGCGAAGGGACTGAGTTTGTAGCACAGCAGGCAGATTCCGCCGATCAGGGCGACGCGCATAGCCCAGAAATGCAGGTGGTCAAGAAAACCGCCCGCGGCCTCTCTTTTATGTGGTGATTCGGAAAAACGCTCGCGATGCACAGCTTGCCTCGGCGCACGACTATCCCCGCGCATGTTGCTCTGACCCACGAGACCCTCGCAATCGCTGCAATAGGTGGCGCCCGAGAAGCGGATAGGAATTCCGATGTTGTGCAGAGCGCGTACCGGAGCAGTTACCGTGGTCAACTATATACTGCGTGCGGCACGGCGCCGTCAAGAGAAAGAGAGACTGGAGATGAATCAGGCGCGGTGTCAGGCCAGGTAGAAACGCTTAACTCTTCCACCGACTCCGGAGATGAGGTCGGAGGTAACCGTGCCGATGCTGCGAGCAACTACGTTTGCGGGGTACACCTTATCGCCATCAGTTCCATAAAGCGTGGCGATGTCTCCGATGGCCACGTCGGGAACATCGGTAACGTCAAGCATCACCACGTCCATGGATACGATTCCAATGATCGGGGCGCTGTACCCGCGGATGGCCACGCTGCCGCGATTCCCCAGTGAGCGGTGGACGCCATCGCCATAGCCGGCAGCCATGACGGCAACTCGCGAAGGACGCTTGGCAATCCAACTCGCGTTGTAACCCACAGCCGCGCCGGCAGGCACGCCACGAACATTGATCAGACGGGCGCGCAGGCTCATCACCGGACGCAGCGCCAATTTAGCTTCAAATTCGAAGCGCCGGTCCATGGGATCAAAGCCGGGATGATAGCCATACAGAAGGGCGCCAGGCCGCACCATGTCGGCCCAAGTCTCCGGGCGAGCGGCGATGGCAGCGCTGTTGGCAATATGTACGATGCCCGGTGATAAGCCGAGTTGGCGCAGGCGGTCGATCGCGCTGTGCAAGCGTTCCAACTGTTGTGCGGTCTGGTGGCCGGTGGGTGTATCGGTCAGAACTTCCGAAGAAGCCAAGTGAGTGAAGGTGCCGGTCAGTTCCAAATGCTTACACTTTGCCAACTGCCGGGCAAAGCAGTCCATTTCATTGGGGGCAAGTCCCAAACGATTCATCCCAGTATCGATCTTCAAATGAATCGCCACATGGCGTTTCCGCGCTTTCGCCGCTGCGGCGTCGAACAAAGCCACCTGTTCGCAACGATGAATGGCCGGGGTTAGGTCATGCGCAATTAAATTCTTTTCTTCACCGGGCCAAAATCCGCCGAGCACCAGAACCGGCTTGCGAACACCGGCCTTACGCAGTTCCATGCCCTCGCCGGCGGAGGCGACGCCAAACCAGTCGGCGCCGAATTTTTCCAAAGCTTTGGATACTTCCGGGCCGCCATGGCCGTAACCGTTGCCTTTCACGATGCACAGAACTTTGCGAGGAGGTGTCCGGTTTTCGGACGGCGGATTGACGTAGTCGCGAATCGCCTGGAAATTTTGTCGCAGCGTGCTGAGCGATATTTCCGCCCAAACCGGACGGCCCACAAAATCGACGGCGCCTTTGTTGGTTCGACCCATGAGGTTTTTCCGAGAAAAACAGTGTACGGCATTTGCGCGCAGCGGCCTAAAGCAGGTGAACGCCGATGCGTGAAATGACAACACATAATTGAGCACGCCGCAGGCCAAGGGAAAGAGGGAGCGAAGGCGGCAGCGCAGCGCTCCCGAGGCAAAAATGTTAATGATTCCAAAAGGCTTGCAGGCTAAAACGGGCAATCTGCGGGAGCAGGAAACCGAAGCGGTTGACGGCCATTGTGGCCGTGCTGACGCGGTGTGTCTCGCAATTACATTTCGTCGCTCTCGCCGCCGGCAAATTGCGAAAACGCGTCCGGGGCGGCTTCTTCGAAACGGGTTAGCCGGCTCCGGAAGACGAATTTGACCTTGTCGGTGGGGCCGTTGCGCTGCTTGGCAATCAGGATATCGGCCATGTCGCGCTCTTCTTGTGTGACATTCAAATCAAAGAACTTGGGCCGGTAAATGAAAATGACCACGTCGGCATCCTGTTCGATGGCGCCCGATTCCCGCAAGTCAGAAAGCTGCGGACCCCGTTCGTCGCGCTCGGGCGCCCGAGTAAGCTGGCTGAGGACTAAGACCGGAATTTGCAGCTCTTTCGCGAGTCCCTTCAAGCCACGAGAGATGCTGGCCACTTCTTCTTGCCGGGAGTTAAAGCGGCCGCGGCCGGTGATGAGCTGCAGGTAATCGACAACCAGCAAGGACAGTCCCTTTTCGCGCTTGAGCCGGCGAGCTTTGGCGCCGATTTCCAGCACGCTGCTGGATCCGGCATCGTCGACCCACAGCGGGGCCGAGGCAATGGTGCTGAGCGCTTCGGTCATGCGCCTCCAATCGTCCCGGCTGAGATGGCCAGTGCGGAATTTATGGGCATCCACCTGAGCGACAGAGGCCACCAGGCGCTGAAGAAGCGATTCCTTGGACATTTCCAGACTGAATACCGCTACCGGCAATCCGCCGCGAATGGCGATATTTTCCGCCAAGTTGAGGGCCAAGGCCGTTTTTCCTTGGGATGGGCGGGCGGCCAGAATAATCAGCTCGGAAGGCTGGAGACCGGAGAGCAGTTTATCGAGTTCGGTGTAGCCGGTAGAGATGCCGGTGATGCTCTTGCCCTCGCGGAAGATTTTTTCCAGGCGGTCGAAATTGTCGTGAACGATGTCTTTGATGGCGATCAAGCCGGCTTTGACGCGATCTTCGGCCAGCGCAAAGATGCTGGATTCGGCGCCATCCAGAATGGCGTCGGCTCCGTCGTCACCCTCGAAGGCACGCTGCTGAATGTTGTGTGTGGCATGAATCAGATTGCGCAGCAACGCCTTTTCCTTGACGATGCGGGCGTAGTGCTCGACATTCGAGACGCGGGCCACTCCGTCGACCAGGCTGGCCAAATAGGGAGCGCCGCCCGCCGCTTCCAGTTCCCCCCGGCGATGCAGTTCCTCGGTCAGGGTGACCAGGTCGATGGCTTGCTGCGACTCACCCAGCGCGACCATCTGCTGGAAAACGTGGCGATGCTGGGGCAGGAAGAAATCTTCGGGCTTCAGCGCTTCAATGGCCGCGTTCAGGGCATGGTTGTCGAGCAGAATGGCGCCGAGAATGGAGCGCTCAGCGTCGAGGTTGCTGGGCAGCGGCCTTTCTAAAGTGGAATCCACGGGCATGGCAGTGGTTTCTATTTCGCCTTATTTTCGCTTACATGAACTAGTAATAACACACAACTAACGCAGCCGCAACATCGTTTGTCACACGGCGCAACTGCAAGGACTTCAATTCACAAGCATGCGAAGAGAGTCTCGCAAAAGGCCGGCAGCGTCAATTGGAGTGGTTGTGAATCGCGAAGGAAAAGCAGTGAAAAACTTTTTGCCAGGCGATTCGCCGGGCAATTCGTTTCCGGGCAAAAAACAAAAAGGGGCAGCGAATAAATTGATGCCCCTTTAAAATGCTTTGTTTGAGGCGGATCAGGATTCTTTTTCGACGTGAACCTTGATTTCGGCGGTTACATCGCGGAACACTTTGATGGTAACCGAAAATTCGCCGAGTATTTTCAACGGTTCCACCAGCTGGACCTGACGCTTATCAATATCGAAACCCTGGCCCTTTAGACCTTCGGCGATGTCGCCGGTCGTGACCGAACCAAACATCTGATCGTTTTCTCCGGTCTTCCGCGAGAATTTCAGCGAGGCCAGATTGAGCAACTCCGCTTGTTTCTTGGCGGACTCCAGTTCGGTGGCGGTCTTCTTAGCCAAAGCGCCGCGGATGCGCTCCAGCGCTTTCATGTTGCCGGGCGTGGCTTCAACCGCCAGCTTGTTGGGCAACAGAAAATTGCGGGCATACCCGGGCTTGACGGTGACAACATCGCCGCGATTGCCAAGCTTCTCTACATCTTCTTGAAGAATGATCTGCATAACAAATCTCCTGATTCCTTGTTCGAAAACCGTTACGAGGAGAATCCGAGGAAGCACGATCCTCCGCCCCTCGCGCAATGACTGGTTACGACGTCTGCTTATCCCTTGGGGGCTTCCACGGCGCGAGGCGCAAGAGTTCCCGCGGCGCTGCCCGCGAAAGGTAGCAGCGCAATGTTCCGGGCACGCTTGATGGCCACACCCAGCCAGCGCTGGTGGCGCGAACAGACCCCGGTCATGCGGCGCGGCAGAATTTTGCCGCGTTCTTGAACGAACTGGGAAAGAATGTCGGCGCGTTTATAGTCGATAAAATCCATCTTCTCGACACAGAACTTGCATACCTTCTTTTTGCGAAAGTATTGCCGCTTTCCGCGCCGCGGGCCTCCGGGGCCTCCCGGCCCGCCCCCACCAGGGCCACCTTCGCGGCGTCCGCCGCCCGGCGCACCTTCCCGGCGCGGTGGACCCGAGTGCCCGCTATCCCGGCGAGGAGCGCTCGGGGCGTGACTGGTGTCATCAGCTTCGCGAGAAGCAGGGGCGGGAGCTTGCCCTTGTTTTTGTTCTTCTGCCATATCTTCCTACCTTTCCAATCTCTCGAATACCGCGCCGCCAGTGATTCGCGGAGCGTTTATCGCAAATATCGAACCCGGCCAACTAGGCCTGTGTATTTTGCTCGACCCCCGATGCCGAGGGAGGCGGAGCCGTACGGCGTGGCCGCCGGGCCGCGCGTTGTTCTCGCTTGTGGACCAACTTTTTCTGGCGCTTGAGATCCTCGTCGAGGCGAATGGTTTGATACTTGATGACGGCGTCTTGCACACCGAGCCGGCGCTCCAGCTCATGGACTAGCTCTCCATGAGATGTGCGTACCTGCTGGTAAAAATAGATACCCTCGCGATGCTTCTTCACCTTATAGGCCAATTTGCGGGTGCCCCAGGTCTCCGCTTTCTCAACCTTCGCGCCCTTTTCCTCACAAGCGTGCTGGACGGCAGCGAGAACCTTCTTGATCTCGTCCTCCGGCGTGGCGGGGCGAACGATGAAGATCACATCGTACAAACGTTCTTCCATGTTGACCTCGTTTCTTCCTGACCGGTCTAAAGACCGGCCACTACATAAACCCAAGAACCAACCGCCTCCATTGCTCTCATGGCAAGCAGAGGGCGGTCCTACAAAAGCAACAGCCGGCGCGATATTCCTTTCGCCGCTACTTCGGCTCCGGCGGTGGAACGCGGCGGTTATATTTGTTCATGGCTGCCGCGATGCCTTGCGTCAAAATCGCCTCCACGGCATCGCCCGCGGCCGCCACCATTTCTCCCGCGACTTCCAAATCCCCCTTTTTCATCGGGCGCAGCACATAGGCCGCCAAGTCTCCGACGGGGTGGTCCGGCCCGCATCCCAAGCGCAAGCGCGCAAACTCTTGGCTACCAACCGCGCTTATAACCGATTTGGCTCCGTTGTGTGTTCCCGCGCTGCCACGCTCTCCGATACGGATCATGCCCCAAGGCAAGTCCCGTTCGTCGAACAGCACCAGCAGCTCCACGGGTTCCACGTCGTACTTGTCCATCAGGCGGCCTACCGAATTGCCGCTGAGGTTCATGTACGTCTGGGGCTTGGCGAGAATGACTTCTTTCCCCGCCACGGTCCCGAGCCCAACCAAGGCCTGCGCTTCCGGGCGTTCCACACGGACGCCGCTGCGATTGGCGATCTCATCCACCGCCAGGAAACCGAGGTTATGCGGCGTCCACTGATATTCCGGGCCCGGATTGCCAAGGCCAACGATGAGCCGCATAGAGTCTGCAAGGCGCGCGAAGACTTATTTCTTCTTTTCCGATTTTTCCGGCTTCTCGGCCTTTTCCGGTGTCTCGGCGCCTTCCTCGCCTTCCACTTCCTTCTTACCCTTCTTGATGACTTCCGGCTCCGCTGGAACAGCTCCCGGCACGGCCGCTTCGACGGGCTTCTCTTCTTCGACACGCAGGGCCACCACGTGAGCCAGAACCGCATTCGGGTCGGTGATCAGCTTGATTTTGGATTTGTCAATCGGCAGATCACCGGCACGCAAATTCTGGTTGAGGGCCAACCCGCTGACATCCACCTTGAACTCAGTGGGAATATCAGCCGGCAAGCATTCCACTTCCACTTCGCGGGCGACGATCTCGTAGACACCACCTTGCACCTTTACGCCGGTTGGGTCGCCGAAGGTATTCACGGGCACTTTGACCTTCATGCGAACGTCCATGGATACCCGCAGAAGATCGACGTGCAGCAAACGGCCGGTCAGCGGATCCACTTGCCAGTCCTTCAGAATGGCGGGTTGTTGCTTGCCTGCGACTTCGACCTGGAACAACGTGTTGTGGCCGGTTTCCGACTTCAGAATGGCGGCCACTTGCTTGGTGTTCACCGCAAGCGACACCGCTTCGGCCTGCCCGCCATAAAGCGTCGCGGGGACGCTTCCGCTCTCCCGCAGACGCCGCGCTTCATTCTTGCCGCGAGTGGTGCGGGGCGCTCCTTGCACAATGATTTGAGCCATAGCTACATTCCTTCCCTGGAATCAGTGCCGGAGCGAAGCGCAGCCGGATGATTCAAGCAACTAAATAAACAGCTCGCTGATTGAAGTTTCCTCATGAATGGAGCGAATGCCGCGGGCGAGCAGGTCCGCAACACTCAAAATCTTCAGTTTGCTCATGCTACGCGCCCCGTCGCTGAGCGGCACCGAATCGGTGGCTACGACCTCAGTAATTTTGGAATTCTCCAGGCGCTCCAGAGCCGGTCCGGAGAGAATCGCATGGGTACATGCGGCGTATACCTGAGTGGCGCCTTCACGAATCAAGGCGTCGGCGGTCTTGACCAAGGTTCCCGCGGTGTCGATGATGTCATCGACGATCAATGCGTTGCGGCCCTTGACCTCACCGATGAGGTTCATTACTTCGGTCACATCCAAATCGACACGGCGCTTGTCGACGATGGCGAGCGGCGCATCCAGTTTCTTGGCAAATGCGCGGGCACGCTCCACGCCGCCCGCATCCGGAGAGACTACCGTGAGGTTCGACAGTTTCTTGTGCCGGAAATAGTCCACCAGCACCGGCGAGCCGTACAGGTGATCGACCGGAACATCGAAGTAGCCTTGAATCTGGGGCGCGTGCAGATCCAAGGTTAAGGCGCGACTGGCACCTGCCGTTTCCAACAAGTCCGCGACCAACTTTGCGGATATGGGCACCCGCGGCTTGTCCTTGCGGTCCTGCCGGGCATAACAGTAGTACGGCAAAACCGCGGTGATTCGCCATGCCGAGGCGCGCTTGAAAGCGTCGATCATCAAAAGCAGCTCCAGCAGGTGGTTGTCGACCGGATACGAACACGGTTGCACCACAAACACGTCCGCGCCCCGGACGTTCTCTAAAATCTGAAAATAAATCTCACCGTCGCTGAAACGCCCCAATAGCGATTTGCCCAAGGGAACGTTCAGATGCCTGCAGATGGATTCCGTCAGCGCCGGATTCGCGGTCCCACTGAAGATTTTGAATCGATCGTCGTTCACGAGGCACTCACACCTGTAACCGCTTGGGAATATCAATCCATGGCCGATGTTCCGGACTGAGTGTTCGCAGGAGAGTCAGAAGGCGTTGCAGTTCACACGAGGCCGGCGCTGTTCATGATTCGCGCATACCTGCTCCGCGAAACAGTCTCGCAGACGAAGGTCTGGTCGTGTGGAAACTCGACAACGGCTCGGCGCGCCTTTGCTGGGCTCGGGAATATTCCAAACACCGCCGAACCGCTACCAGCCAGCAAGGCTTCTGACGCCCCTCTCTGGAGCAGAGTCCGCCGGATTTGATGCAACCGGGGATGACGCCGGAAAACAACCGCTTCGAAATCATTCGAAAGGCTATTCCCCTGCGTGCTCCAGCACAGAGCACAGAACCGAAATAGTTTATTCTGCACAGCAGCTTTTGTCAACGAAGCCAGCGCCGGGGCGTGCAGCCACCGGTAGGCGTTGGGCGTCGGTACGTGAATATTATTGGGAGAAACAATCAGTACGGTAAGCTTTGCTACGTCGGGAAGAGGATAAATCTCATCACCTTTGCCGATTCCCAGCGCGCGACCACCCAGAAGAAAGAACGGCACATCCGCGCCGAGCTGCGACGCAATTTCCAGAAGCCGGAGCGGATTCATTTTCTTGCGGGTGAGTTGTAAGTACCCAAGGAGCGCCGCAGCCGCATCGCTGGAGCCACCACCCAAACCGCGTCCAGCAGGAATCCTCTTTTGCAAAACAATGTCCACGCCGGAGCGGATCTTCAATTCGTCGCGCAGGACATCAATCGCGCGGAACGCCAGATTTTTGTCCACGCCCTCACCGGACAGTTGTTCATTGCCATGGATTTGCAGTTGTATTCCGGATGTGCTGCCGGGACGAAAACGCAACGTGTCGTGCAGCGACACGGTTTGAAAGATGGTACGTAATTCGTGGTAACCGTCGGCCCGCTTCCCCAGCACCTCCAGACGCAAATTCACTTTGGCGAAGGCTGGGATCCGAATTTCGCGCATGCGGGATTTAGGGTTTGGCGTCCGCGGTGGGAGTCTTTTGGGCCACGCGGTGCTTCACCTGGTTCAGCTTTTGCTCGACTTCTGCGACTTTATCGGTTTCCAGGTCGGCAGGCAAGGAGCGGTGCCATTCGTTCAGGGAACGCTCCCACTCGGCGGCGGCCAGATCGGCACGGCCCTGCTTGGCTAAGATGTCGCCGAGGTGCTCGCGAATGGTGGGGTCGTGCGGTTCGTGCTCGACGGCTTTGCGCAACATGGCTTCCGCGTCGTCCAGCTTGTTCTGCTTGAAATACACCCAGCCCAGACTGTCCAGGTAAGCGCCATTGAAAGGCTCCTGGTCCAAGGCGCGCTGAATGAAGTCTCGGGCTTCGTCGAGGCGCACGCCGCGGTCCGCCAGCATGTAGCCGTAGTAGTTAAGGACTTGAGCGTTCTTGGGATCGGCATCCAAGGCTTTCTTGAACTGGTCTTCCGCTTTGTCGTACTGCTTTTGGCGCTCATACACGGAACCGAGGAGCAGCCAGGCCATGGCATTATCTTGCGGGTCGGAGGCCAGAGATTCGGCTTTGCGCGCCGCCTGTTCGGCCTCGGAGTAGCGCCGACCCTGTTCATAGACTTGAGAAAGATTCAAGTAGGTGCCGCGGTCGTCGGGGGTGCCTTTCAAGGTGGCCTGGAGCAATTTGACGGCTTCGTCGGTCTGTTGATTCTCTCCGAGCAGCAGCGCCTGGGTAGCACGAATTTCAGGATCGTCCGGGTATTTCGCCATAGCTTCACGGCCGGCTTGCAGGGCTTTGGGCATGTCCTTGGCCATGCGATACGTATCCATAATCAAGACACGAGCGCGATGATCTTCCTCGTCGCCCAGATGGCCTAATTCCTGGAAAGTGTAGATGGCTGCCGCATAATTCTGGACATCGCGATACAGCATGCCGAGTTGCTGATAAAGCACCGCCAAACGGCGGCGGGTGCTGGGTAGCACCGTCGACTGCGCTTTTACTCCGGTTATGGCATCCGACAGGACACGAATTCCTTCGTCGTAGCGCCCTTGCGCTTCGTAAAGGATCGCTTCGTTCCACAAAACGTCCAAGCTGTTGGGATTGTATTGGCGGGCTTTGACCAGATTTTCTTCCGCTTTGTCGAATTGGTGGAGCTGGCGGTAAATCTCGGAAAGGTGCAGGTAAGGATTATCGGTGTCGTCCGGCACTAAATCCGCCAATTTCTGGTAAATCTGCAGAGCCTCAGTGTACTTCTCCTCAGAGAGCAGGGCTTGCCCCAGCCCTCGCAGGTAGTTGAGTTCCGACGGATCGAGTTCCGAGGCTTTGCGGTACGCGGCTTCGGCTTTGGTGTAATCGCGATTCTGGGTGTAGGCGTCGCCCAGCAAATCGAAAAGCGGCGCGGAAGAGGAATGGGCGGTCATCCCTTCGAGCAGCTGAATAGCGGAGTCCACTTTGTTGCCGTCCAACAGCAACTGAGTGAGTTGTTCCGCTGCCGCTTCGTCCGCGGGGTCATCCTGCAACATTTTCCGGAGCACTTGCTCAGCCTTGTCCGGTTCGTTATGCAGCCGGTACAGGCGCGCCAACCACAGAGAAGCCTCTTCGTCTCCGGGATCCAGCCGGTGTACCTCCGCGTACTCACCGATGGCCTTGGCGACCATCTCGGTCTGCCCCCCCGCCCCATTGATATCACCCAGACTGCGAAGATAAATTCGCCCGAGCAAGCGGTGGGTCGGCAAGTCGTTTGGATCGTGCTTCAGAATCTCGTTGGCCTCGGTAACCGCTTCGCGGATCCGTTGAGCCTTCCAGTACATTTCCGCGAGCCGTTCACCGATGATGGGCGACTTGGGGTCGAGCGCATAGGCTTTCTTGTAGGCGTCGATGGCCTTGGTGGCGTAATCCTGTTGACTGGTTTGCTCGTACTGCAGTTCGTACACATGGCCCATCGTGAAGTTGAAATAGGCCTCCGCCCTTGGGGTCATCGTGGAAGCCGAGTTTGGGGAGTCGGCGGGGGAGGTTTGGCCTGATGCCGGCAGGCCGGTGAGACCAGCCAAAACCATAGCGAAGACAAGAGTTTTTAGGGTCATAAAGTTCCAGGAGATAGCAGTATCCCATGTGAAGGGAAGACGGTCAAAAGCGAAAAAGCGTGGGTTTCACTGATAAACATAGCCCAACCAAATGAGATGAGGAGGAGGAAAGAAGGGTTTCCAAAAAGAGAGGGGTTGCAATTCATCCATGTTTCTACAATAATCGAAATATGCCCAAAGCTGATCCTCTCTTAGTATCCCGTTGTGCCGACCGCTTCGCCGCGCTTGGCAGTGAACCTCGCCTGCAAATCGTTCGTTTGCTTCTTTCCGCCCACCCCACCGGAATGGTGGCCGGAGAAATTCAAGAGGAGTTGGGCATCCCCGGTTCTACGTTGTCGCACCACTTGGAGAAATTAAGACACGTTGGTCTGGTGGACGTTCGCCGCGCCGGAACATTCTTGTGGTACACAGCGAGCACGGGGGCCCTGCAAGAGATCCTCGGATTTTTGTACGAAGAGTGTTGCACACGCAATCGCGTCGTGCCGGTTGAAGCGCTGGCCCCGAATTCGCGCTGATGTGCACAACCACCGGTTGAGCATGTCGGACAAGAGCGTGGGAAGGATTACACGGTTGTTTAACTGATAGGTTTCAGAGTTTGCGTGCAAGGGGGTCTTATATGGACGGAAAGAACATCCACGATGCGGTAAGGGAAAAGTACGGAGCCGCGGCCAAACAGGTCGCCTCCGGCAAAACGGCTTGTTGTGGAGGTGGAGCGGAGCTCAGTGGCTGTGATCCCATCACTCGCAACCTGTATGACAAGTCGGAAACAGACGTGTTGCCGGGCGACGCCGTGGCTGCATCCCTGGGCTGTGGCAATCCCACGGCGTTGGCGCAATTGCAACCGGGAGAGATTGTGCTGGACTTGGGATCCGGCGGCGGGATCGATGTGTTGCTCTCGGCAAAACGGGTGTCGCCGGGAGGAAAAGCTTATGGACTGGATATGACCGACGAAATGCTGGAGCTTGCGCGTGAGAACCAGAGAAAAGCCGGCGTCGAAAACGCACAGTTTCTGAAAGGCACGATCGAGGATATTCCGTTGCCCGACAATTCCGTAAACGTGGTCATCTCAAACTGCGTGATCAACCTGTCGGGGGACAAGGATCGCGTGTTGCGAGAAGCGTATCGGGTGCTGAAGCCCGGTGGGCGTTTCGCGGTTTCCGATGTGGTGATTCGAGGCGAAGTGCCTGCTGATATCCGGAAGAGCATGGAACTGTGGGTCGGCTGTATGGCCGGCGCCTTGAGGGAAGACGAGTACCGAGACAAACTGCAAGCTGCGGGTTTCGAATCCGTCGATGTTGAACCCACACGGATCTATCAGGTCGAAGAAGCACGAGAATTCCTGAATGCCGCCGGACTGGACGCCAATGAGGTTGGCCCGCAGATCAAAGACAAATTCATGAGCGCGTTCATACGCGCTGTGAAGCCTGTCACGGCCAGCTGCGATTGCCCGCCAGGTTGCGTGGACTTGCCCTGCTGCAACTGAGGGCAGAAGTGAAAGCACCGTATAACGTGCTCTTTCTGTGTACCGGAAACTCTTCACGATCCATTCTGGCGGAGGCGATACTGAGACACAGGGGCGCGCGGGACTTTTGCGCGCACAGCGCAGGCAGCCACCCGGCAGGGTACGTCCATCCCGGAACGATACAGCAACTTCAAGCGGCAGGACTACCCACGGCCGGGCTACGAAGCAAAAGTTGGAATGAGTTTGCGGAACCAGGTGCTCCGAAGATGGATTTTGTCTTCACCGTGTGTGATAACGCGGCGCGTGAGGTTTGTCCCGTATGGCCCGGCCAACCGGTGACCGCACATTGGGGCGTGGCGGATCCGGGCGCCGCGGGACCTTCCAGCATAGAACTGCAGCGGGCATTTCGCGATGCATTCGTGACGCTTGATCGCCGCATCGGTTTGTTTTTGAGTCTACCGCTGGCAAGCCTGGAAGGTTTGCGTCTGCAGCAGGAATTGAACAATATCGGGCGGCAGTAAACGCCGGATTAATGCAAGAAATGGCGCATGCCGGTGAAGACCATGGCCAGCCCCAAGCGATCAGCCGTTGCGGTCACGTCCGCATCTTTCACCGAGCCGCCCGGTTGAATGACCGCGGTTGCTCCGGCTTTCGCTGCTTCCTCGACCCCATCCGGAAACGGAAAAAACGCATCCGAGGCAACTGCGGTTCCTTGTAAAGATACCTGCGACTTGGCGATGGCGATTTTCACGGAATCGACGCGGCTCATCTGCCCCGCGCCGACACCGACCGTGGCGCCGTCTTTGGCGAACACGATGGCATTGGACTTGACGTGTTTGCACACTTTCCACGCGAACTTGAGATCCTTCATTTCGTTTTCTGTCGGGGCGCGCTTGGTGGCAATTTTCAATTCCACGCCGTCCAAGCCGCCGAGATCGGGCGACTGGGCCAGCACGCCGCCGGAAATGCGCTTCAACTGTAGAGCCCGGTTGTGCTCCAAGCCTCCGTGCGGAAGCACCAGCAGGCGCAAATTCTTCTTGGACGCAAAAATCTCCTGGGCGCGGTCGGCAAATCCTGGAGCGACGATGCACTCCACGAAGAGCTTCACGACCGCTTCGGCGGTCAACGCGTCGACGATGTGATTGAACGCCAGCACACCGCCGAACGCGGACAAGGGATCGCAGGCGAACGCTTTGGTGTATGCATCCAACAACGTCTTTTGCTCAGCGACACCGCAGGGGTTGTTGTGCTTAATGATCACCGCAGCGGGCCGTTCGAATTCAGCCACGGTACTGCGCGCGGCTTCCAGGTCCAGGTAGTTGTTGTAGGAGAGTTCTTTGCCCTGTAGCTGCTTAGCCGCCGCTAATCCTTCGGGTGGACGGCCTGCCGGGACGTACAGAGCAGCAGACTGATGCGGGTTTTCGCCATAGCGCAATTCCTGCTTGCGTTGCAACGCCAAATGGAGGCGTTCCGGGAGAACGGGCTTGGCCTGCACTTCCAACTGGCCCTCGTTGAGGTTGAACCGTTCCAGATTCATGGCGATGAGGCCGTCGTAGCGCGAGGTGGTGGCAAAGACTTTTCTGGCCAACTCGAGCCGTGTAGCCAAGGTAGTGTCGCGGGTGGTTTCCAGCTCCTCAGCGACACGCTCATAATCAGCGGGATCGGTCACCACGGTGACACTTTCAAAATTTTTCGCGGCCGACCGCAACATGGTAGGGCCGCCAATATCGATGTTCTCGACGAGCTCTTCCGCGGTGAGATATGCTTTTGCGGCGGTTTCTTCGAAGGGGTACAGATTGACTACGACCAAGTCGATGGGCTGGATGCCTTGCTGCTTGACCTGATTCAGGTCTTCGGCCAGATTGCGGCGATACAGCAGTCCCGCGTGCACTTTGGGATGCAGGGTCTTGACGCGGCCACCCAGCATTTCGGGCCAGCCGGTAAACTCGGCAACATCGGTGACCGGCACGCCGTCCTGGCGAAGTAACTTTGCGGTGCCCCCGGTGGACAGTATTTCGATCCTCAGGGCCGCGAGCTTTCTGGCGAAGTCAAGGATGCCGGTCTTGTCGAACACGCTCAGCAGTGCCCGCTCTACAGGCATGTGGTCCTCCAGCGAAAATAGAACCCTCTAGTCTATGCGGAGCGCGTGAGTTTCGAAAAGCACAGGCTGTGGGAAAAATCTGGATGGGGTGAATCAGGATTTCACGAGGGCCTTCAGTTTGACCTGGCCATCCACGGTTTCGACGACGTATTCCACGTCGTGACAGTTCTTACTGCTTTGCAGATCCTTGGTTTTCTTGCGCACAAATTCATTGAAGCCGGCCCGCGTCACCTTGCTGACTTCTTCACCGGCCTGCTTTTTCGCTTCCATAAAGGCTTCGAACAGTTGATCGACTTTTTCCGTTTCTTTGTCCGGCTCGGAACAAACCATGCGGAATTCCCTGGAAGGGGCAGCCGCAGGTTGCCGCTCCGCTCCGGCTTGCGATCGCGCGCGTTCCGCTTCGATAGCTTTGGCGGCGGCGCCAAAGTGGCGTTCCACTTTGCCTTCCTCGCGCTGAGCCATGCGTTTGCGAAAAACTTCCTTATATTTTGCGTAGGTTTGCGCCAGATTGTTGTAGCGGAACCGTTGACTGAACTTGAGCTCTCCTCCGCGTTCGGCATAGCGTTTGATTAGCAGTTCGATGCGCCACTCAACCTCGGCGGGCGGGCGTTTTCTGCCACCGCCAAAAAACATGTCGTATTCGATCTTCAACTGGCGGATATCCCGTTCCATTTGTGCCAGTTCTTCGTCAACGGTGGGGGGCATGGCTTGGGTACCCTCGAACCCACATCCTAGGTGGGGCAGGCCCGTCCGTCAATTCATAAGAATGGCGGGGCGGCGCATTGGGCACGGCGCGTTAGGCCGAGCCACTGTACCTACGGCCAGAGGAGCGTCCGCGGATGATTGCAGGTGCGGCGAGCCTATGGTGAAATGGCGCCATGTCCACTCCCGCGAAACCTGGATCTACGCCGGAACGCACCGACTTCCGTCAACGACTGCCTGCTGTCGATGAACTGCTCCTCCGGCCGGGTGTTGGTGAAGTCTGCCGGCGTTTGGAACGCGGTTACGCGGTCATCCTGATTCGTGAGGTGTTGGACCAGGTGCGGCACGAAATCAAGAAAGGGACGCTGGACGAAAGTCAGATTGGCGACGCCGCCATCGAGCAGCGGATCATGCATGCAGTGGAGTGTGAGCTTGCACCGTCGATTCGGCCGGTCATCAACGCCTCCGGAGTGATTCTCCACACCAATCTGGGGCGCGCTCCGCTGATTCCCGCGGCGATCGAGCAGTTGCGCGAAACGGCCACGCAGTATTCCAACCTGGAATACGATGTAGCCGCGGGTGTGCGTGGTACGCGCGACGTGCACCTGGAGCGTGTGATCCGGCGCTTGACGGGAGCCGAAGCCGCTATTGTCGTGAATAATTGCGCGGCGGCTGTACTGGTCACGCTGGCGGCTTTGGCGCGTGGCGGTGAAGTGATCGTGTCGCGCGGCGAACTGATCGAAATTGGAGATGGCTTTCGGATTCCGGAAATCATGCAGCAGAGCGGCGCGACACTGCGCGAGGTGGGCACGACCAATCGCACCCGGATCACCGATTACGAAAACGCGATCAACGAGCAAACGCGGGTGCTGCTGCGTGTGCATCCTTCCAATTTCAAAATGACCGGTTTTACGGAAAAGCCGGAGGTCGCCGAGTTAATTGCATTGGGCGCGCGCCGCGCACTGCCGGTGATTGAAGACCTGGGTTCCGGCTGTCTGGTTGATCTTTCCGCGGCAGGAGTACACGAACCAACGGTACGTGAAAGCATCGAGCAGGGCTTCTCACTTGTGCTCTTTAGCGGCGACAAACTTTTGGGCGGTCCGCAGGCGGGCATCATTGCGGGGGAAAAAGAATTGGTCGCAAAAGTGCGGCGTCATCCGCTGTTTCGTGCATTGCGCGTGGACAAGCTTACCATTGCGGCGATGGAAACGACGTTGCGCGCTTACTTACGCGGCGCCTGGAATGAAATTCCGGCACAGGCCATGATTCGGACGCCGTTGGAAACGATCGCGCAGCGCACTGAAGCGCTGTTGGGGTTAGTCCAGAGCAGGATTGGCTCGGAGCACGCGCTGATCGAAATGATTGATGGCCATTCCCTGGTTGGCGGGGGTTCCACACCCGCTCAAGCAATTCCAACGAAACTCCTGCGCTTGACCAGCTCCCGTTATTCCGCCAGCCATCTGGAATCGCGTTTGCGAAAAGGCCCGGCGGGAATTCCGGTAATTGCTCGCATCGAGCAAGAAGCGGTGCTCGTGGATTTGCGCACGGTTTTGGCTAACCAAGAAGCGCGGTTAGCGGAATCTTTAGTTGCCGCACTGCTTTGAATAGATCCGAGCTTTTCACCTTATGTTGGCATTCACAGTCCACCGCGGACACCTAAAGGCCGTTGATAAACCTCAGCCTCGACTGCGACCCGGCTGGGCGCTGGTTCGCGTGCGTTTGGCGGGAATCTGCAATACCGATATCGAAATTCTGCGCGGCTACCATACATTTCGAGGCGTGCCGGGCCACGAATTCGTCGGAGAAGTGGTCGACGTGGCGGGAGTCTCTTCCACCGTGGGGAATCGCTGGCGGGGAAAGCGCGTGGCGGGTGAAATTAATGTTGCCTGCGCGGCTCACGGTCACAAACCGCTGTGCGAATTTTGCAGGCGCGGCTTAAAAACGCATTGCGCACGGCGCACCGTACTGGGAATCGTGAAGCATGATGGGGCCTTCGCGGAATATCTTGCGCTTCCGCTCGAGAATCTCCACCTGGTGCCGGCAAACGTCTCCGATGAGAAGGCGGTGTTCACAGAACCATTGGCTGCAGCGTGCGAGATCCTGCAGCAAATCCCGATACGCGAGTTTCGGAAGGCAGCGGTTCTGGGCGACGGCAAACTTGCACAGTTAATCGGCCGAGTGTTGCAGACAACCGGCAGCAAAGTGGTCCTGTACGGCAAACACGACGCCAAACTGCGATTAGCGCAACGAGCAAGAATCGCAACAAGGAAGGTACACGGGGACGCCAGCGATGCCAAGCGCGTCACGGAGAAGTGCAGTTTGGTTGTCGAAGCAACCGGCTCAGCGAGCGGCCTGATCCTGGCGCAGCACATGACCGAGCCCCGCGGCACATTGCTGCTGAAATCCACGTTCCATGGCGCGGCGCAGGTGGAGATGTGGCCGATCGTGGTGAAAGAAATTACCGTGGTGGGTTCGCGCTGCGGCCCGTTCGACCAAGCCATCGCTCTGCTGAAGTCCGGTAAGATCGATCCGACGCCACTCATTTCGCGCACTTTCGCGCTAAAGGACGCGGCAAAAGCGATTCTCTACGCGCAGCAGCCCCGCGTGATGAAAGTCCTGCTGAAACCCTAGGATTCCAGCGGACCGGCTTTGCAACTTGCACTTTTGTGCGAAATGCCTACAGGCGATTGATACACGAGGCAACGCAGGCCGCGCCAAAACCGTTATCGATATTCACCACAGCGACATTCGACGCGCACGAGTTCAGCATACCGAGCAGTGCCGCTACGCCTCCAAAACTTGCCCCATAACCTGTACTCGTCGGGACAGCAATCACCGGAACCCCGACCAGTCCTCCCACCACACTGGGCAAAGCGCCTTCCATACCGGCAATGCAGATGACCACGCGCGCGTCGGCCAGCATTCCCCGATGTTCCAGCAGCCGGTGGATGCCCGCCACTCCGACGTCATAGAGGTGCTCGGCGCGGTTACCCATCATCCGCGAGGTCAGCAGCGCTTCTTCCGCGACGGGAACATCGCTGGTGCCCGCGGAAACGATCAGAATCATGCCCTTGCCCGTGATTTCGTTGCTGCGCTGGATCGTGATTACGCCCGATAACGGATGAAACTTGGCATCGCGGCTCACCCGCTTTACAGCAGCGAAAGTCTTGCGGTCAGCGCGGGTGACCAGAATGTTGTGCCGTGACTGTTTGCGGCGAAACATCACGCGCACAATCCCAGCGACCTGCGCGGGTGTTTTCCCTTTGCCGAAGACCACTTCGGCGTAGCCTTGTCGCAGCGCCCGATGATGATCGACCTTGGCAAAATCGATATCTTCAAACGGAAGGTGTTTCAGCTTGGCGATAGCGTCATGGATTTTGAGTGTTTTGTTGCTGACAGCCTGGAGCAAACTGCGGATTTCCGATTCTTTCATGATTTCCCGCCAGCCTTGCGCCGGAAGTGATTACCGGTGGTTACCTAAAGCGATTAGAAAACAAGCGGCCACTTGCGATTTATGGATTCGGCCAACCCATAATCTTCCTTGCCGCTTGGTTATCTGCGTATACCCGCCATTCCTTCACCAGCCCATCGCGCACGATGGCCAGCCAAGCCGCGGGCGCGCTCCAGTGATTCTGTTTCAGCAGAGTTCCCTTGAGCGCGTAAGTTCCTTCGGCGGAGCCAAACGCGGCGACCAGGCTGCCGTCCGAGAGAATCTCTTCATGGGACACGCGATAATCGGGAAACCATTGGAAATATCCGGCCCAGGCTTTGCGCATCGCTTCTTTTCCCTGCACTTTATTTCCCAGCGCATCCACAAAGACGTGGTCTTCGGTGATCAACGCGCATATTTTGTTGGCGTCCCCGGAATTAATCGCTTCCAAAAACGCGAGAACCGCGGCAATGGGTTCTTTGTTATCCATGGCCCGACCTCATATCGCGTGAAGTTTAACATATCGAATAAAGTGCCAAGCTGGCTGGCCGCGCGATCCGAACCGCTTGACTTGCTATCAGGCCACTGCGAGACTGAGGAACATCCGCACAAGCCATGGCAATCACCGAGGGACGCATCCTTACAATTGGTGTGACTGGAGCAAGTGGAGCTATTCTGGCGCAAAAAGCCCTCGCGCTGCTGGAAGAAGACATCCGTGTCTCTAAGATTCATTTGGTGGTGACCGAAACCGGCCAGCGGCTGTTCTCGGAAGAACTTGGCATTACTTCGGGCGACCTGAAAAAGCTCCCGAACCGGATTCTGGGCCGGAGTTCCAAGAAGATCGAGCCGATTTCCAACAAGGACGTCGGAGCAGCCATCGCATCGGGGAGTTGTGAAGTTGACGCGATGATCGTGATTCCCTGCACCATGGGCGCGCTGGCAGCCATCGCCAACGGCATCAGCGATGACCTGGTGTCACGAGCTGCTGATGTGATGCTGAAAGAAGGCCGGAAGCTGATACTTTGTGTGCGCGATACGCCGTTCAATCGCGTTCACCTGTCAAACATGCTGCGTGCCCAGGCAGCCGGTGCGGTGATCATGCCGGTGGTGCCCGCGTTTTACTTTCAGCCCAAGTCGATCGACGAGCTAGTCACCCAATATGTCTGCCGGGTCCTGGCGCAGGCTGGATTGCCTCAACAAAAAATGTATCGCTGGACCGGCAGCGCTCCGGGTAAGAAAGCGGAGTCTTAGCCGCATATGACTGGGCGCATTCGCACCGTGCTGGAAATGATCAAGTTTGAGCACTCGGTCTTTGCGCTACCGTTCGCGTTGGTGGGGGCGCTGCTGGCGGCGCGGGTAACCGTACATGGCTGGCCGACGTGGAGACAGATTGTGTGGATCGTGGTGGCCATGGTCGCGGCACGTTCCGCCGCCATGACCATGAACCGCATCGTGGATCTGCGTTATGACCAGGAAAATCCGCGAACGAAAATGCGCGCTTTGGCCACGGGAGCGCTGTCGGTATCTTTCGCCTGGACATTCACGATAGCGGCGATGGCGCTGTTCCTGCTGGCGGCATGGCAGCTGAATGCTCTGGCGCTGGAGCTTGCACCGGTAGCGCTCGGGGTGCTGTTCTTTTACTCCTATACGAAACGGTTTACGCATTGGTCCCATCTTTTCCTGGGATTCGCATTGGGTATTTCGCCCGCGGCCGCGTGGATTGCGATCACCGGAACACTGGATTGGCGGATGCTGATTCTTTGCGCGGCGGTGACGCTGTGGGTGGGAGGCTTCGACGTACTGTACGCGTGTCAAGACATTCAGTTCGACACGGAAGCGGGGCTGTACTCGGTGCCGAAGCGGTTTGGCGTGGCCCGGGCGCTGCTGATTTCCCGTTGCATGCATGCCGGGGTGGTGTTGCTTCTGAGTTGGCTGGCGGGCAGTTTTGGTTTGCCTTGGCCGGCGTGGGCCGGGATTGTGGTAGTGGCTGGTTTACTTGCTTACGAACACTCGCTGGTGAAGGCACACGACCTGAGCAAGCTAAACGCTGCGTTTTTCACGGTGAACGGCTATATTAGTATCTTGTTCCTGGTGTTCTGGGGGGCCGCCGCAGCGCTGTGGCGCGGCTGAATCGTTTGCACGATTCGAAATCCTAGAAGAGACTCGCTAGGCCTGGTGCAGGAAACAGCGTGTAGCAAAGGCGATCTCGCGCGCATCTGAAGATTCAAACAGCGCATGGCCGAATTAACGATCACCGACGCGGTACTGAAGCCGATTGCCGATAAAGTGCTGGCCGGCGAACGCCTGTCGTTCGACGACGGGGTCGCGTTGTTTAAGACCCCCGACCTGCTTGCAGTTGGCTGGTTGGCCAATTATGTGCGCGAAAAGCGTCACGGCAATGTTGCCTATTACAACGTGAACCGGCACATCAATCCCACCAATGTGTGCGTTGCCCATTGCAAACTCTGCGCGTTCGGCCGCGATCCAGGCGCTCCCGGCGCGTACACCTACGCTTTGGAAGAGATGTATCAGCGCGCGGCACAAGCCGTCCGTGAAGGCGCCACAGAAATTCACATCGTGGGCGGGTTACACCCGGATCTGCCCTTCGACTATTTTCTGGAGCTGATCCGCGGGCTGAAACAGCGCTATCCTCATCTGCACCTGAAAGCTTTCACCATGGTTGAAGTGCATTACTTTGCGCGAATCGCCAAGCTGACCGTGGACGAGACCCTCCGCCGAATGAAAGAGGCCGGCGTGGATTCCTGCCCCGGAGGGGGCGCGGAGATTTTTCATCCTCGCGTTCGTCGCATCATCTGCGATCACAAGGTGAGCGGTCGAATGTGGCTCAGCATGGCGAAAAAGGCGCATCGGATCGGACTGCGCACAAATGCCACCATGCTTTATGGCCACGTCGAAACTCTGGAAGAACGGGTAGATCACCTGGTGCTATTGCGGGAGGCGCAAGACGAAACGCATGGGTTCGTCGCGTTCATTCCGCTGGCGTTTCATCCCGCCAACACGCCCCTGGCGCACATTCCCAATCCAACGGGCTACGATGATTTGCGCACCATGGCGGTCTCACGCCTGCTGTTGGATAATTTCGATCACATCAAAGCGTATTGGATCATGCTGACGCCAAGCATCGCGCAAATTGCGTTGCGATTCGGCGCCGACGATATGGATGGCACGGTGGTGGAAGAAAAAATCTACCACGATGCGGGCGCTACCACGGCGGAGTTCACGCCACGCGCAGAACTGGAGCGCCTGATTCGCGCCGCGGGACGCATTCCCGTCGAACGCGATACCCTGTATAACCCCATCGATCGAAGCAAAATGCCGCCCATCCTGCCGGCTACTCCACCTGGCTTGATAAGTTTGAACGCTTGACCGTAAGCGCACGCATTCGCATGCGGTTTCTGTAAATGTTCCGGCATGGTCTCGTCGAAATTGTCCAGGAAATTTCTTTCCCAGAACGCTTCTGACGCGCCAGGCGTGCATTCTTGCGTTCGGTGATAGAATTGCTCCTCGCCTAAGTAACCCGCCCTTCCCTCGGCGAATCCAATCCATGCTTCACCCATCGGGCGACATGAGAAATGTGAAGGAGAGTCACAGATGCAACGCAAAGCTTCGGCAGTATGGCAAGGGGACCTGAAGTCCGGCAAAGGCACCATCTCGACGGACAGCGGCACTCTGAAAAACACACAATATTCGTTCAGCACGCGGTTCGAGAATGGCGTGGGCACCAATCCGGAAGAATTGCTGGCCGCGGCTCACGCGGGTTGTTTCACCATGGCGCTTTCGGCGCAACTGGGCAACGCCGGGCTGACCGCGACCAAGCTGGAAACCAACTGCACGGTGTCCCTGGAGAAAGTCGGCGAGGGTTTCTCGATCACGAAAAGCCATTTGGAAGTGGTCGCGCATGTACCCAGTGCGGACAAAGCTAAATTCGATGCCGCAGTTAAGGCGGCGGAAACCGGATGCCCGGTTTCGAAACTGTTCAAGACGGAAATCAGCGTCACCTCACAATTGGTCAGCTCAAGATCCGCTTAATTAGCGGCTTCCGTTCGACCCGAGTACAATGCTGCGTATGCTGCCCGTCCCGGGTGTATTTATTGCTGGCGTCATCGTTCTCCTGGTAGTGCTCTGGGATGCGTTTGAATCCATTATTCTGCCGCGTCGCGTCACCCGGAGATTCCGGCTGACCCGCGTCTATTACCGGTTCACCTGGATGAGTTGGAAGCTGTATGCGCGGCTGATTCCGGGCCGCAAAGCACGGGAAGCGTTTTTGGGATTCTTTGGGCCGATGTCATTGTTGTTTCTGATCGGGGTGTGGGCGATTGGATTGGTGTTGGCATTTGGACTGATGCAGTATGGAGCAGGTTCCGCCGTCAACGTGACAGGCGCGAATTCGAGTCTGTATACCGACATTTATCTGAGCGGCACCACCTTTTTTACTCTGGGACTGGGCGACGTGGTGCCGCGTTCGGGCCTGGCGCGCTTTCTGGTAGTCACCGAAGCCGGGCTCGGATTCGGCTTTCTTGCCGCGGTGATTGGGTATCTTCCTTTCATTTATGGGGCATTTGGCAGGCGCGAAACTGATATTTCCCTGCTAGACGCCCGCGCGGGCACCCCGCCTACCGCCGGCGAACTGCTGCGCCGCCACAGCTATCTTGGCGGTACGGAAGCTCTTCACGATCTGCTGAAGGATTGGGAACGCTGGTGCGCCGAGCTCCTGGAATCCCATCTTTCCTATCCGGTTCTGGCGTACTTTCGATCGCAGCACGACAATCAATCCTGGATCGGGTCGCTCACCGCGATTCTGGATACCTGCGCACTGACTATCGCGGGCATTGAGGGGGCCTGCGCGAGACAGGCCGAGCTGACTTTCGCCATTGCACGCCATGCGCTTGTGGATCTTTCCCAGATATTCAGCGCTGCTCCCAAACCGCCAGGCAAGAATCGTCTGGATCCCGAAACACTGGCGAAACTGCGCGCCAAGCTTTCGCAACACGGCACGGTCCTATCTTCGACTCCGGAAGCGGAAGAGAAACTGCTGGAACTGCGCGGAATGTATGAGCCATACGCTTTTGCCCTGGCGAATCACCTCAGCCAAACGCTGCCACCCTGGATTCCAGATCACAAAGGCAAAGATAATTGGCAGACGACCGCGTGGGCGCAAACGTCGGGGGCCATCACCAAGGAAGCCATCTCGCTGGTACAAGATGACCATTTTTGAGCGCTTCGCGGTATTGCCTGGGCGAAACTCCGAATTCACCGCAAAACGCGTGATGAGAATCGGACTCATCGCCAAATCCGCTATGTCATCGAGGTCGCGCATACACCAAACATGACGTTCTGACTGAATTGCCGCCCAGCAAATCGGATCGGCATGTCTCTCTGGCGTGCTTGCCGGAGCGACTAGACCTTGCGACAATTGCGCTCCGGGCATCATGCAATGCATCTAATGCGAGTCGAGCGACCTCATCGCAGTTTAGCTCGGCCAAGGGAGAGTCTCATGAAGGCCATCCAAGTTCACCGTTTCGGTGGTCCTGAAGTCCTTGAGCTTCGCGAGATTCCAACCCCCAAACCAGGTCCAGGACAAATCCTGGTGCGCGTACACGCCGCTGGCGTGAATCCGTATGACACGTATATGCGCGCTGGAGGGTATGCGATAAAACCGCAGCTGCCCTACACGCCTGGGTCCGACGCCGCGGGGGTGGTCGAATCCGCCGGGGAGGGAGTGAAAAAGGTCAAACCGGGCGATCGAGTCTACACCGCCAAGACTCTGACCGGAGCGTATGCCGAATACGCACTTGCCGACGAGTCCCAGCTTTATCCTCTCCCGGAAAAAATTTCTTTCGCGCAGGGCGCGGGCCTCTGGGTGCCTTATGGCACGGCATTCACGGCGCTGCATCATCACGGCAAGGCACGGGCAGGAGAGACTCTGCTAATTCACGGAGCTAGCGGAGGTGTGGGTATCGCCGCAATTCAATTCGCGCGGGCCATGGGTATGACCATACTAGGCACCGCTGGAACACAGCGCGGTTTGGACCTCGTGAAGAAAGAAGGAGCGCATCAAGCGTTCGATCATAGCAAGCCCGGACACGCTGAGGAGATCATGAAATTCACGGCAGGGCGCGGCGTCGACCTGATCCTGGAGATGCTCGCAAACGTGAACCTGGCTACCGATCTCAGTGTGGTGGCCACGCGTGGCCGAGTTGTGATCATCGGCAATCGCGGAGAAATTACGATTAACCCGCGAGAATTGATGTCGCATACTTCCACGGTTCGAGGTTTCACGTTGTGGGGAGCTACCGAATCCGAGGCGAAAGAAATCCATGCGGCCATTGCCGCTGGTTTGGAAAACGGCACATTGCGGCCCATCGTTGCGAAAGAACTGCCACTGAAGGATGCGCCGGTCGCGCATCAAGACGTCCTGGCTCCGGGCGCCGCCGGCAAGATTGTGTTGCTGGCCTGAGCTCCGGTTTGCCAGGCAGCCGACGCACAGCTTGCTTACGCGCGAACAAACAGGCGAATCAACATGCCCGCAACTCCCCCGCCAAGAACCAGCCAGGCGGAATTGACTTTGTAGCGAAAAATCAAAAACAGGCTGGCCAGCGCCAGAACAATAGCTGGAATACTGACCAGCGCGGCGCGTGCGAACTGCCAGGCCACAAACCCCATCAACGCCACTGCCGCAGCGTTGACACCGTCCAAAAAGGCTCCGGCCAACGGAGACCGGCGGAGCCGGGGCAGGAATCTTGCGGTCACCGCGACAAAAATGAAGGCCGGCAAAAACATGCCGAGCGTGGCGAGCGCCGCCCCTTTCCAGCCACCCAACAGGTATCCAATGAAGGTCGAAACCGTGAAGAACGGACCTGGAGTGGCCTGGCTGACCGCGATCGCGTCCAGCAACTGTGCATCGGTAAGCCAGTGGAGCCGGACCACTAAATCCGCGCGCAGCACAGCCAACAGCACGTAGCCACTACCGAAAACCACCGCGCCGATCTTCAGGAAATACAGCAGCAGCGCGGTCAGACCGACTGAGCCACTCCCACCGAGAGGCAACAAAGCAAGAATTGCCGAATGTTTTGCCCTGGTTAGATTCCTAACCTCGCGAACGATCATCCAGAAAATGCCCCCACAAATCAGCAAGGTGATCACATTAAAGCCGAGGGCCGCCAAAACGACTACGGCGATCGCGAGCATGGCAAGACCGACGCGTTTCAGCGCCACTTTGCCCAGATTCCACAAAGCGGGCACGATCAGCGCCACAACCACCGGCTTGATGCCAAACAGCAGGCCTTCCACCTGCGGCAACTTCCCAAATCTCTGGTAGGCCCACGCCAAACCCGCGACCATCACCGCTGCCGGCAGAATAAAACCCGCGCCTGCCGAGATCAGTCCGGCAATCCCTCCGCGAAGCTCGCCAAGATAGATGGTCAGTTCGGTTGAACTCGGTCCTGGCAGCAGGCTCACCGCGCCGATCAAGTCGAGGAAGCGCTCGCGACTGAGCCATTTCTTGTTGCGCACAAACCGCTCTTCCATCATGGCGAAATGCACCGGGGGCCCGCCAAAAGCGACAAAGCCCAGGCGCAGAAACTCCTTGGCGATTTCGGCGAGCGAACCGCGAACCATGGTTTGCGTGGTTGAAGGAGCCGCCATATTCGAGGCGGACATTATCGCTCAACAATTGCTGGCGAAGTGTGTACCGCGGGAAGGCCTTTGAAGTTTGACCGATGTTTCTGCGAGTGTAGCCATCCCAAGATCAGAAGGGCATAGAACGGTCCATAAACCAGCCATTGCATGAAAGGGTCGAATCGGAATACCCCCAAAATGCCGTATCCGATCAGAACGTTGTAGGAGAGAAATTGCAGAACCGTAAGCATCAGCCAAGCGGGACTGGGAAAGAAACACAGCAGCGGCACCATCCAGGTGAAATACCAGGAATAGCCATTGGGAGCGAAGACCAGAACCGTTCCAATCAATAGGTAGGCTGTTCGCGCGGGCTCGGCGTTTTTCCACATCAGCCAGAACGCCAGACCCCAAGTGGCCAGGACACCGACGATCGCCGGCACTTCCGTTTTTCCGCCGGTGAGCCAGTCGATTACCGTGTACAAGCTGGCGTGGTAGTTTTTCCACGTCGCCTCGTAGTAGCTCATATTGGCGTGGAACATTCCAAGGGCGTGCCAATACGGTAGGGTAACTGCGAGCGCTGCAACCAGGGCCAACCCAGCAGCCCACCATCCGGCTTTTTTTCGCGGCCAGCCAGCCCCGCGAATCCACACGGGCAACAAGAGCACAGGGAATACTTTTGCCATGGCCGCCAGCGCGATGGGCACGCTGGCAATCGACGGCCATTTCTTGACCAAGGCCAACCCGGCGACTATGCCGAGCAGCGCCAGGACATCATTGTGCCCGCTTCCGGCAAACTCAACGATCACCAGCGGATTCCAGGCGTAAACGGCCAAGCGAAAGTCGCGATCCTTCTGGCCACGGAAGATGTAAAAGAGCAGCAGCAACACCAGCACATCAGCAACCGCGAACGGCGTCTTGAAGGCGATCGGTCCAGGAAAAAGTTTATAGCTGGCGCGAAAAAGCAGTTCGGTGGCGGGTGGATAGATAGCCGGCACTTCGCGGCCTGGCATGATCTGATAGTACTTGTCGCGCAACTGCACTAATCGTGGATCATTGGGCGCAATGCTGTAAGGATTCCAACCCGCGGCTTGCTCCTTTGCTTCCCAGCGATATCGCTGCAGGTCGTCGGAAAGCGTGGGTTCCATGGGCCACAGAGGGGCACGAAATGCAATAGCCGCAAAAATCAGTAGAATAGTGGTGGTGCGCGTCGCCCGCGTTTGCGCGAAAGCATACAATGCCAACAGGTAGACCACACCTGCTGCTAGCGCCAGTTCGATAAAGCTGATGGCGTGGTTTTTCAGGTAATACAAGCTGTGCATGCGCACAAAAAACGCTTCCAGCGCAATAGCTGCGGCCCACGGCCACAGTGCGTTCCACCGCGTTCCAATGTTTTCGGATGGCATTTGGAGAAGGTAGAGTTTTGCTAAGTCTGGCTCCATATCTGCTCGCGGCACAAGAAGGGCCGGTTAGCCACTATTGGCACAAGCTGACGGATCGGACTTTCAGCGGGGTGTATCACGCCAATGCCTTCGACCTGGCCATGATGATCCCCTACTTTATCGTGCTGTTCATCCTGGCGACCTATGGGATGCACCGCTACGCGCTCCTTTATGATTACTTCGCGTTCCGCAAGAACGTTCCCCCGAAGCCCCCGGAGGTGGCGCATTGGCCAAAGGTTACCATACAGCTTCCCATCTTCAACGAGCGGTACGTCATCGAGAGGTTGGTGGACGCGGTATCGCAATTTGACTATCCGCGCGAGTTGCTGGACATCCAGGTGCTCGACGATTCCACCGACGAGACCCGCGAGGTGGCCCGGGCCTGCGTGGAACGCCATGCCGCACAAGGCTTGCCGATCGTCTATATTCACCGCAGCAATCGGCAAGGCTACAAAGCTGGCGCTCTGGAAAACGGTTTACGCAGCGCGCAAGGGGAGTTTATCGCCATTTTCGATGCGGATTTCCTTCCTCCGAGCGATTTCCTTCGGCGAACCATTCCCTACTTTTTAGATCCCAACGGCGGCCAGGAAATCGGCATGGTGCAAACGCGCTGGACCTATCTCAACGGCGATTACTCATTACTGACGCGCGTGGAAACTATTCTGCTGGACGGGCACTTCGTGATCGAACACGGGGGACGCTCGCGACGCGGCACATTTTTTAACTTTAACGGTACGGCCGGGGTGTGGCGGCGCGCCGCGATTGATGCCGCTGGTGGTTGGGAACACGATACCCTCACCGAAGACACGGATCTTTCCTACCGCGCCCAACTGCGGGGCTGGAAATTTCTGTACCTCCCGGAAATCGAATGCCCTTCCGAGCTGCCGGTGGACATGAATGGGTTCAAGGCTCAGCAAGCGCGGTGGGCCAAAGGGTTGATGCAAACGGCGAAAAAGATTCTCCCCAAGGTGTTCCGAGCCAAGGTGCCGGGGCGGGTGAAAACCGAGGCGTTTTTCCATCTGACCGCTAACATCTCGTATCCGCTGATGGTGTTATTGTCGACCATGCTGCTGCCGGCCATGATTGTGCGGTTTTATCAAGGCTGGTTTCAGATGTTGGTGATCGACCTGCCTCTGTTTCTGGCTTCCACCTGCTCGATTTCCAGTTTCTACCTGGCGGCACAAAAAGAATTGCGCCCGAGGACCTGGCTGACCACGCTCTTGTACATGCCCTTCGTCATGGCCACGGGCATCGGCATAAGCGTGCGCAACGCCCAAGGCGTGCTGGAGGCGATCTTCGGCAAACCATCGGAGTTCGCGCGAACGCCTAAGTTCAAAATCGAGGGCAAGACGGGCACGTTCGTGGCAAAGAAATACAAGAACAAGTCCGGGTGGATGCCCTATGTGGAAATTGGTTTGGGAATTTATTTCGCTTTTACCGTTGTGTACGCGATCAGCAACGAGAACTACGCCACGGTGCCCTTCCTGCTTCTGTTCGTTTGGGGCTATCTGTACACCGGCTTTATGTCTCTCAGTCAATCCTGGTACGCGCAATTGCGTTTCGGCGTGAATGCCCCGGAGATGCGCCCGGCCTCCAGTGGAGCGCCGGGATTCTAGCGGCTCGCGGGCTAGGATGGTTCGGAGCGGATTGCCTATTTTCGTGTGTCCAGCGCCTGCAATTCGCGCGCAGCCAAATCCGCCGGTAGCGGCGCATAACCAAACAGCTGGCATTGCTTTTGCCCGCTGGTAAGCATCCATCGCGCTAAGTCGTGCAAGGCGTGGTCTTTCCTGGATTGCTTTTCAATCGCGGGAATCAGAATCCATGTGAATGTAGCGATGGGATAAGCATACTTTCCATTGGCATTGGTAATCGAGGTCTGAAATCCCTTTCCGCTTTCAGCAACAGCTCCTTTTGCCGCGGCAGTAACGCTGTCGAGATCCGCTTTAACGTATTCTCCGGAAGCATTGCGCACGGCGCCAAAGCTAAGTTCATGCTGCAGCGCGTAGATGAACTCCACATATCCGATGGAACTGGGGGTCTTGGCAACCGTATCGGCGACACCACTGTTGCCCTCAGCGCCAACGCCCACAGGCCACGAAACGGTCGTTTCTGCGCCAATGGCATTCCGCCAACTCTCGCTCACTTTGGACAGATAATCTGTCCAGGCATAGGTCGTGCCGCTTCCGTCTGAACGGTGTACCAGCACGATTTTGTCTGCCGGCAGCCGCACGTGCTTATTGAGGGCGCGAATCTCCGGCGCATTCCAAAACTGAATTTTGCCAAGGTAGATTCCGGCCAACACTTCGGGAGTGAAATTCAAAGAGTCTGGAGCACCCTTTACGTTATAAATCGGCACAACCGCTCCGACCACGGTGGCAAACTGAAGTAACTGCTGATGCGGGTTCTGCAACTGCTCATCCGGCAACGGCATGTCCGAAGCGCCGAAATCCACCAACTCCGCGCGGATCTGGCGCAGGCCTTCTTGCGATCCGACCGCGTCGTAATTCACCTTTAGACCAGGCTGGGTCTGCTCAAAGCTCTCAAACCACTTCCGGTAAATCGGTGCGGGGAAAGTGGCGCCGGCGCCCTTCAGCGTTTGATCGCCAGCCGAGGTCCCGCGCCTTTCATCTGAATTTGCCGCTCGGGTGCTTTTCGAAGCGACATTGAGTTGTTGGACTGCGGCAATCAGTGCGGTCGCCAATTGGTCGCCCAAGTCATCGCTAATTCTCTTCCAACCCGAGCGGCGTGGCGTAGCCAGATAGGACCACAGTGCTTGTCCGCTCTGGTCGCTCAACTCCACCGAAGCGTAGCCCTGATAGGTGGCTTCCTTTGCGGCTTGGGAACGAGGACTGGTGGAGACGTAGCCAGTTCGCCAAATCGTGGCGGAACCGTGCAGGATCGCGTCTGGGCGCGCAGAGTTGTCGATAACCTGAATCGTTTCCGTGGAACTCAGCTTTTGCAGCACACGGTCCCGCACCGCGCTGGAAGCTCGAGCGCTCTCGGGCCAATCTATGGCAATGCGCAAGATGTTCGAGACTTGCTCAGGCTTTTGCGCGGCAGACTGTTTGCCAGCGATTAGGCACGCCAGGCACAGCCAACACACCAGCCACAGGGGCTTTTGTGCGAATTGCGACCATTCGGCAAATCGATTCACGGCGTTTACCAGAGCATTCGAGGGTATTACAACCTAATCGCAACTTCCTACAAGAATTCATGTTCCGATGTGCAAACGTTTGTTCATAATTGAGGTCAGCTGTTCAGCAATCGGAAGCGAGTAGATGAGTCACACAAGACGAAATTTGGAAGAACTGGCCAACACCGTCACGCATGGCATTGGCCTTGTGTTTAGCGTGGCTGGCTTCGCGCTGCTATTGGCGTTCGCCCTGCTACGCGGAAGCGTCAGCCAGATTGCCGCTTGCTCAATTTATGGCGCAACGCTCGTATGTCTTTATGCTGCCTCGACATCGTATCACTCCGCAACTTCAGCCCGTTGGAAACGCACTTTGAGAATTTTTGATCATTCGGCGATTTACTTGCTTATTGCCGGAACGTACACGCCTTTCTTGCTGTTGTATCTGCGCGGCCCCTGGGGCTGGTCGTTGTTTGCGGTGATATGGGGGCTGGCTTTTGCGGGCATTGTCTTCAAATTGTGGTTGGTGGACCACTTTCACAAGACGTCCACGGCACTCTACGTCGCGATGGGATGGATCGTAGTCATAGCCGCTAAACCGGTATTGAGTCATGTTCCTGGACTGACTCTGCTGTGGCTGCTATTGGGCGGGATTTTATACACGCTTGGCGTCGTGTTTTTTGTATGGAGGCGACTGCCATACAGTCATGCGGTATGGCATGTTTTCGTTCTCGCGGGAAGCGGGTGCCACTACTTCGCGGTGTTGCGTTCGGTGCTCGGCGCGCGCGTTTAAACCGCTCTTCTGCCATGCAGCCTCTTCTCTGCCGACCGACGCAGCGGGAATTGCGATCGGACAGTCAACTGAAACTACCGAGACGGTATTCCCGTTGCCTTCCATTTGGCTAACTTTGGGCCATTGTTATGCGATAGAGTCAAACGGCCGTGCCCCCGGGGGTTTGCCATGAACGCTATGCAGTTTATTTCGATTGTATTGTTCTCGAGTTTTCTCCTGATTCCCCAAAAAACGTTCGAAGATGCCCCTGTGCCCGTGGAACAGGAACCTCATCATCACACCGTACTGAAAAACGATTCGGTGGTGGTCATGCGCGTGACTCTGCGGGAAGGTGAACGGACGCTGTATCACATCCATGCCCGTGATCGCGTGGCGGTTGAGTTATCGAACTGCAACATCTCGCAGCAAAATCTGAATGAGCCGGAAGGCCCCTCGGCGCCCACCAAACCGGGCGACGTCTCCGCTTCCACAGCAGGTGCAACGCCGCTGATCCATCGCGTGCACAATTTTGGGCCTGGCACTTTCGAAGTGTTGGACGTGGAATTCCTGCATCGTCCCGAGCCGCCTTCGAGCGCAGAAGCGGCGTCCGCGGCAGGGGAAAACCCCAGCGCCCGGGTGTACCGGTGGGAATTGGCTCCAGGAGCTGCATTAGCGATGCACACTCATGCGCGGCCTTATCTAATCGTCGCGACTACAAAGATGACGTTGAAAATGACCGGAGCGGACGGGCAGACGATGACGCACCAGGTTCAGGCCGGCGACTTTCATTGGATTGATGCCCAGGTCACGCACTCGCTGGCAAACGAAGGAACGGAGCCAGGCCAGATCATTGAGGTGGAATTGAAATAGCGCCAGCCGCATGGCCTGCTGTAGTTGTTGTATTATCCCCGCGCCTGCAATTGGATCGAGGTCAGCTATGAATGCAAGAATGTGCGTGCGGTTGTTTCTCTTGTTTGTTGCGGTGCTGTGCTTAGCGACGGCTGACTTCGCCCAGCGCCCTCATTTCGATTACATCATTTCGGGTGGGCATGTTGTCGATGGCACCGGAGCCACGTGGTTCACAGCAGATGTCGGAGTTGTGGGCGATCGGATCGCAGCCATCGGTGATCTGCACGGCGAAAATGCGGACACTCGCGTGAATGCATCGGGATTGGTGGTCTCACCCGGCTTCATTGACCTGCAAGGGCAATCGGAGTTCAACATACTGGTCGACAATCGCGCGGCCAGCAAAATCACCCAGGGCGTTACCACGGAAATAACCGGGGAAGGCACTTCCATCGCGCCGCTCAACGACCGCATGCGCCAGGACCTGGAAGATCAAGCGAAGAAGTATGGCGTCCAGCTGGATTGGCGCACGCTGTCGGAATATTTCCGGCATTTCGAACGCGCCAAATCCGCGATTAACCTTGGCACTTTCGTTGGCGCTGGGGGTGTGCGCAATTATGTCATCGGTTCAGAAAATCGCGCCGCCACGCCTGAGGAACTGCAGCAGATGCGCCAACTGGTGATTCAGGCGATGCGACAGGGTGCGTTTGGACTGAGCTCGGCGTTGCAGTACGTTCCCGACACCTTCGCGTCTACGGCCGAGATTTTGGAACTCGCCAAGGCAGCTCGCCAATTTGGCGGTGTGTATTTCACGCACCAGCGTTCGGAAAGTGACCAGATCTTCCCTTCCCTGGACGAAGTGTTCTCGATTGGCCAGAGAGGAGCGATCTCCTCGACGATCTGGCACCTGAAGGCCGCTTACAGCGAAAACTTCGGCAAAATGCCCGAGGTGCTGCGGCGCATCGAAGCGGCTCGCTCGCAAGGAATCGATGTCGCCGCCACCGTGTATCCGTACAGCCGCGCGTCCAATGGCCTTACCGCCTGCTTTCCGCCATGGGTCAATGAGGGTGGCACCGACAAAATGATCGCTCGCCTGAAGGACGCGGCCTTGCGCCAGCGCGCAAAAAAAGAAATGGACGAATCAAGCACCACGTGGGAGAACCAATGGCGCGGTTCAGGTGGCGCGGCCGGCATTCTGCTGATCCAAGTGGTGAATCCGGAACTGGCCAAGTACGAAGGCATGACTTTAGAGCAAATCGGGCAACAGGTGAATGAGGACCCGAAAGACGCGGCTATGGACCTGGCGATTGCAGATCGTGGGAACAGCGGCGTGGTCATTTCCATTATGAATCCGGAGGACGTGCGCGCGGCAGTGGTCAATCCCATAGTTTCGTACGGCTCCGACTCCGCCGCTCAGGCGCAAGATGGCCCGCTCAGCAAGACCAAAGCTCACCCGCGAGCCTTCGGCACATTTCCCCGGATTTTGGCCCAGTATGTCCGCGAGGAACACGCGATGCGACTCGAGGAAGCCGTGCGGAAGATGACTTCTTTGGCCGCCAGCCGCGTCGGCCTTATGGATCGTGGCATTCTTCGCCCCGGGATGTTCGCCGACATCGTGGTCTTTGACGCCCGGACGATTCAGGATGAGGCTACGTACAACGATCCGCTGCGCTACTCGGTCGGCGTGAAATACGTGTTCGTGAATGGGCGTCCGGTGATTTGGGAAGGGGAGATTACCCAAGAGCGCCCCGGACGAGCGCTACATGGTCCGGGTTACGCGGGCGCAAACTAGCTTTATATAGCGCTGAAAGGGGTGGTGATGAGATGTGTTATTTTTTTGCAGCTTCTTCCAGCCATCGATTCAAGACGTAGTCGTGTTTTGGCTCAATTTCCAGAAAGGCAACACCGGCGCCGACGTTTGGCGTCGAATAAATGATTTTTGCCTTGGCCTGGAAGGTTAGATCACCCGCAAAGATTTTCAGGAGCACCAGGGTGCCGGTGGGAAACGGATTCATCATGTCTAAGTAGCACCCGTGCCGGCTCAACTCGCTTACACGTGTGGCGACGCGGACATCGGACTGCTGCTCATACAGTTCCGCGCTCGCTATGAAGATGTACCTCGGCGTGCGGCGCCGTTCGCGTTCCATACTTCCTCCGTACAGCAGGCGGGCCTGTTTCCATATGGTAGCCCTGTGCTTTGGAACGCAGCATGATTTACAGGGTCACGCGTCCGCCGATTGCTATTAACTCGTATATTACTAAAGGGCCAACTGTTTGCCGGCGGTCGCTGAATCCACCGCTAGCGAACGTCACAGACGCCCGAAACAACTTCTTATAGATTAAACGGAGACTTCTGGAGGGTACCTGCCATGAAATGCGGCGGACGATTCTTTTTGGGACTTCTGCTGACGACGATTTGTTTTTTGTCCACCTCGGAGGCGCAGACTCTCAAGCCTGTCAAACTCCCAGCGCCGCAGACTGAGGGTGGTCGTCCCCTCATGCAAGCCCTTAAGGAACGGAAGTCGACCCGCGATTTCGGTCCCGGCACGCTCTCGGCGCAAACGCTTTCCAATCTTCTGTGGGCTGCTTTCGGGATCAACCGACCGGATGGACGTCGAACCGCGCCCTCTGCGATGAACTGGCAGGAAGTCGACATCTACGTGGCTGCCCCTGACGGTGTGTACATTTATGACGCGAAGGGGAACGCCTTGACTCCGGTGCTTGCTGGCGACTTTCGGTCGAACACTGGCACGCAGTCGTTTGTGAAGGAGGCAGCCGTGAATTTGGTGTACGTCTCAGACCTTTCCAAGACCGGAGGCGCTTCGTCCACCGAGGCCGAAATGTATACTGCCGCCGACGTGGGATTCATCGCGCAAAACGTCTATCTGTATTGCGCCTCCGAGGGGCTTGCCACGGTGGTTCGGGCAAGCATCGACAAGACTGCACTGGCAAAGACTCTGAATTTACGAGCGAATCAGAAAATTGTCCTGGCGCAGTCGGTGGGTTATCCGAAAAATTAGAATTATCTCGAACGTGGGAGCTACGGCCATTGCAGGCATTTCACTTGCCAGGACGTGAGTTGCTGGCGGGGCTTGATTGGCTTGCGCTACAATGCGGGCTTTGCTCCTCGGGTCGGAGGAGCCGAGGTGCAACGATGAGTGGTCGCGAGTGTGGGATGGAGCTGCGCGTGAAGGGAACAATCCGCGCGTCAGCAATCTACGTTTTGACGGCACTCGTGATCCTGGCCTGTATCTGCGTTCCCCGCACCCAAGCCCAGCAGCGCCGCGAGCGCGAACCCAATTCCGTCTATGCCGCGCGGCGCGCCAAGCTGGCGCTGAACATCGATGGACCCATTATCCTGCTTGGCTATTCGGGCAAAGAAGAAGAAGCGGAGACCTACGTTTTTGCGCAAGAAGAGAATTTCTATTATTTGACCGGGCATAACGAAGAACAGGCGGGCCTGGTGATTCTTCCGCCCGAAGCGCACAAGTCCAAAAGCGACGATTTCGCCGAGCGGGAGATTTTCTTCCTTCCTCCGAAGGACGCGCGCAAGGAGAGATGGAATGGCCTGCGAATGTCTCCGAGCGATCCCGGAATTGAAATGCGCGCGGGTTTCTCGGTGGTCAAACCCATGCCCGAACTGCGCGCGACCGTCGAGAGGCTCGCTCGCATGTACTCGACGTTCTACACCATACTTCCGTATCAAAAAGAATTGGGCGGCTATCCGCATGAAAAGGAGACCGTCGATTGGCTGAAGCAAGTGGCGCCGGAAGCGAACATCAAGGACATTCGCTCCGGCATTGAAGAGTTGCGCTTGATCAAGTCGCCCACCGAATTGGCGCTGCTCCGCCAGGCCATCGACCTTTCCTTGGACGCGCAGTTCGCAGCCATGAAGATGATGCGCGCAGGCCTATGGGAATATCAGATCGCCGCGAAAATGGTGGAGATTCACGCGATGGGCGGATCTGAAGCGGAAGCCTACGCGCCCATCGTAGGCGCCGGCCCGAACTCCACGGTGCTGCATTACGACAAGTTGGGCCGCAAGATCGAAGATGGAGACATCGTGGTGATGGACGTAGGCGCGCAGTATTCCGGCTACGCCGCGGATATTACGCGCACCGTGCCGGCCAACGGCAAGTTCACACCGCGCCAGCGAGAGATCTACAGCATCGTGCTGGGAGCGCAGAATGCCGCGATTGACGCGTCAAAACCGGGAATGGACATGTGCCGCAAAGGCGACAAGAGCGTCTACAAGCTCGCCTATGACTACATCAATTCTCACGGCAAGGATTTACACGGCAAGCCGTTAGGGCAGTATTTCATCCATGGTTTGGGCCACAGCATCGGGCTGAACGTTCACGATCCCGGCGACCTGTGCAAGCCCTTCGTTCCCGGCATGGTGATCACCATCGAACCCGGGATTTATATTCCGGAAGAGAGCATTGGCGTGCGCATTGAAGACGATCTGCTGGTCACGGATAGCGGTCACGAACTGCTGAGCCAACGGCTGCCCCGTGATCCCGATGAAATCGAAAAAATAATGGCAGCGGCCGCGAAGGACCGCGCCGCCGAAGGCAAGTAACGCCCTTCCAGAACGGCTTCACTGCTCAACCGGCAACTCCGCCTCGACACTGGTGGCCATCCCGTCGCCGGTGCGCCGAACATGCACGGCCGAGCTGACCAGCCGATAATGCTGGTCCGTTTGAACCACTTCAATCTCAACAGTGTGGCTGGTGCCGGGGCACAATGAAGTCTTCCCGGAGCCCTGCTCGTTCACGGTCACATCATCGTTTGGCGCGCCGGGAATACAAGTATCGACGTGCACCACGCGAGGACAATGCTGCGGAATGTGGACGATCAAGTGGTCAGAGTGCGAACTGGAAGCACAGGAAAGCATCAGTAAAGCAGACATCAACAGAGTCGCTGACACACACACAAGATTCGAGCGCATGGACAGCACTGGTTCTCCGGTGGGGTCTGAGGGCTTTCCTTGTATAACATCCCCGAATCGAGAAAGCTACATCCAAGTTACTGGCAATAAACCAATTACGGAATGCGCTGGGTCAATTTCTTCGGACGCAGGGGATCAGTTAAGATAATGTCTCGTTTTCAACGGCTGATGGCATTTCCCCGGAGTTGCCTTGATGGCGCGCCTGAAACATCGTTTCATCTTTGCGTCGGCTATTTTCCTGCTACTGGTTTGTGGCTGCGCCTTGGCCTGGGTGCTCGATCGAATGTATTCCAGTGAAAAATGGGTGCGCCACACCTATAAGGTCGAACTGCTGGTCGCCGACATTGGGGCAGAACTGAACAAGACCGGGCGGGTTCGGCAAACCTACCTAGATACTGGAGGAAAAGAGTATCTGCAGGACATCGAGCAGACTCGCGCGCAACTGTTCGCGAACCTTTCACAACTGAAATCGATGGTTCGTGATAATGCCGACGAGGTAAAGGGCAGCGAGGACTTGGAACGCACGATCAGCAACCGCTTCATCACCTTCGACCGGTCGCTGCAGTTGTTTCAGTCCGGCGCTTCCACGATGCAAGCTCAGGAGGCGTACACCCAGGAGCTGGTGAGGTTATCCCAGGGAATCACGGCAATTCTCAGAAATATGCAAGAAGGGGAAGCGAACCTTCTGGATCGCCGGCTGTCGTTGACCAGGTCGCTGTTCCGCTGGATTATCGCCATCTTAGCGGCGACGTACCTGTTAGCGGTTTATATGCTATGGGAGCACTACCGCGTGTTAAGCAAGGAGTTAGCACAGAGAATCCGCGCGGAACAAAACGCGCTGAACCTGAGCGCACAACTTTTAAACGCGCAGGATCAGGAACGCCGCCGAATCGCCCGCGAGTTGCACGATGGACTGGGGCAAAACCTTGCCGCCGCCAAAATGATTGCGGATTCCTTGCTAGCCCGCTCGAACGATAAGCAAAAACTTCAGGACCTAAGCGTCATCTTGCACGATGCGGTCGCTTCAACGCGGTCCATTTCGCACCTGCTACATCCGCCGCTCGTGGACGAACTCGGATTCGTTTCCGCCGCCAGGTCCTATCTGGAAGGCTTTTCAAACAGGACCGGGGTGCAGGTCCAGGCTGATCTGCCCGACAGCAACGATCGTCTACCGCGCGACCTGGAGCTCACTTTATTTCGCGTACTCCAGGAGGCGCTTACCAACATTCAGCGCCATTCCAAATCCCCCACTGCGGAGGTGCAATTTCGAGCCGATGGCAGAACCGCAACGCTACAGGTTCGCGACCATGGAGTGGGTCTGCCCGCCGCCACGATAAAGAATTTCAATGAAAATGGCAGCAGTGTCGGCGTCGGCCTGGCTGGAATGAAAGAGCGAGTCCGCGAGCACCATGGCCAGTTCGAAATTCGCTCCAATTCCGCCGGAACATTTATCTCAGCGACATTCCCGATCCGCCTCGACGGTTCCCCGGCGCCGAACCAGCCTGACAACGGGCAATAAACACACAACCGCTGATCTTTGATTAGGAATTGAGGTTATGTGCAAAGAACGGCCACCCTGCCGGCGGTCTGCGCCGGTCTCCTGGCCGCTTTGAGAAAGTTTATGCCCGAGTTCTGTGGCCGGAGTAGAATACGACTCAATAGTGGCTACTAGCGCAAGGCCGCGTGACCCGAAGTGAACATGAAAAAAGTGAAACAAGTTAAACCGAAAGAACCGAGCAAACCCTTTGCGCGAAAGGACCTGCACCAAAACAGCTCCGACGACCTCTCGGTAGTGGCCATTGGCGCTTCCGCCGGCGGGATCGAAGCATTCAAGGATTTTGTGCGCAACCTCCCAACCGACACGGGATTTGCGTTTGTTTTCATCCAGCACCTTGATCCCACTCACCAGAGCATCCTTTCAGAGTTGGTGGCCAAAGAAACCAAGATGCCGGTGAGCGAGGTGCGCAATGGTCTGCAGGTCGCACCCAATCACATCTTCATCATTCCTCCCAATTCGAATATGACCATCGCGGGCAATACCCTGGAGCTTACCCCACGCGAAGATGGTCATCATGGCGCGCACATGTCGGTGGACCATTTCATGCGCTCACTGGCGGAAGCCAAAGGCAATCGGGCCATCGGGGTGATCCTGTCGGGTTCCGGCTCGGATGGCACGTTAGGAATGGCGGAAATCCAGGCGCAAGGGGGGGTCACTTTTGCGCAGGACGAAGCCACCGCACGCTATGACGGCATGCCTCATAGCGCCGTCGCTGCAGGGTGTGCCGATTACATCCTGCCGCCAAAAGGGATTGCGCGAGAGCTGTCGCGAATTGCCAAACATCCTTTTGTGGCCCGGCCGGATGCTCAGAGCGTTACGCAACTGACCACCGCGGGCGAAGGCGGTCTGGAAACCATTTTCCAGTTGCTGCGCCGCCACACCGGCGTGGATTTTACGCATTACCGGCAAACGACAATTCTCCGGCGTATCCAGCGGCGCATGTTGGTTCACAAGATTGACAAACTAAACGACTACGTAAGGTTGCTGCAGACCAGCAGCGCAGAAATCAAGGCGTTGTATCAGGACATGCTGATCAACGTTACCAGTTTCTTCCGGAATCCCAAGGCTTTCGAGGAACTAAAAACCGAAGTATTTCCGGAAATCTTCAAGCAGCACTCAGCGGAACAGAGCGTTCGTGTTTGGACTCCCGGCTGTGCTTCCGGCGAGGAGGCCTATTCTCTAGCCATTGTCCTGCTCGAATACCTGGGCGAGAAGGCCGGCCAGGTTCCCATCCAAATTTTTGGAACTGACGTAAGCGAAACCAGCATTGCCCGGGCGCGCACCGGCATTTATCCCGAAAACATTCAGGGGGACGTCTCTCCCGAACGGCTGCGGCGTTTTTTCACCAAAGTTGAGGGTGGCTATCGCATCAGCAAGTCTATTCGCGACGTTTGTATCTTCGCGCAACACAATCTGCTGAGTGATCCCCCGTTTTCTCAAATGGATTTGATCTCTTGCCGCAACCTGCTCATCTATCTGGAACCGGTGCTGCAGAACAAGGTGATTTCGTTGTTCCATTATGCTGCCCGTCCGGAAGGCTATCTGCTGCTGGGCACCTCGGAGGGTGTTGGTTCGGTGACCAACCTTTTTTCGCTGGAGAGCCGGGCGTTCAAGATTTTCCGAAAAAAGGCGGGTGCCAGCCGCCAGGTGGTCACCTTTTCGTTGAACCGGCATTCGGAACGAGCTGGCTCTGGTACCGCGCACCTGCCGGTCCGGCAGACCGATCCCAATTGGAATTATTTGGAAGCACAAAAAGAGTTCGACCGGCGCGTGCTGACCCAGTTTTCCCCTGCGACCGCTTTCATCAATGAAGATATGGAGATCATTCACACCCGGGGCAACGTGAGCCGGTATTTGAAGTTGGCGTCTGGGCGGGCCAGTTTAAATATCTTGAAAATGGCTCGCGAAGGAATCTTGCTGGATCTGCGAAATGCGCTGGGCAAAGCGAAAAAAGAGAATACTCCGGTGCAACGCCAGCACGTCCAATTCAAACAAGAAAATGGCGAAGCAGGACGCAATTCGGAAATGCGCCAGGTCGATTTCGAAGTCGTTCCCGTGAGCATCGGCAATCTGAAAGAAAAGTATTTTATGGTGGTTTTTCGAGACTCACTGCAACCCGCACCTGCGCGGCGCGGGCCTGGCGCTGTGGTTTCGAAGCGAGAGTCGGAAGCGCACTCCAGCCGGATTGCCAAACTGGAACAAGAACTTACAGCTACCAAAGAGTACCTTCAGGCGGTGGTTGAGACCCAGGAAGCCACCAACGAAGAACTGCAGTCGGCCAACGAGGAAATCCTGTCTTCCAACGAAGAGCTGCAAAGCACCAATGAAGAACTCGAAACCGCCAAAGAGGAATTGCAATCCGCCAACGAAGAATTAAGCACGGTGAACGACGAACTGCGCAGCCGCAACCTGGAAGTCAGCCAAGTCAACACCGATCTCACCAACCTCCTGGACAGCATCGAGGTCGCTGTGGTGATGATTGGAAGCGACTTGACCATTCGCCGGTTCACCCCGCGGGCCCAGAAATTCCTGGGACTGATTGCCACGGATGTTGGCCGGCCGCTGCTGAATATCAATCCGGTTATCGAGATTCCGGACTTTCAGTCTCTGGTGCTGCAAGTGATGGCCAATTTCCGCCCGGTGGAAAAAACGCTGACCGACCCGCGGGGCGGGCAATTCCAGCTTCGGATCCTGCCTTACCGTACCTTGGAGAATAAAATCGACGGGGCAGTGATTACGATTGTCGAGCTTTCCAACCCCACCAACTGAAGTGTCAAACTCCAGGTTTTTCCCAATAACGCCAATCAGCGGAACAGCCGTAGTCTGTGGCGATGCAGCCAGAAAACGGTCCCATCGTTTACCGACAGTCCGGGAAGACGGCTTTCGCTCAATGAGGAGCGTAGGCAGGAAACAGCGCTCCCAGAGTTTCTCCTAGAGAATGCTACGGCCATTACACTGTTCCTTTGATTCGATCGAGACTCAATGAACCTCGCTCACGCTCCGGCGGTTCTAATCTGGATTATTTCCCTGGCGAGCATCCTATGCATGCTGTTCCGGCCACGCAAAATTCCGGAAGTCTATTGGGTTTGTGCGGGCGCTATTCTCCTGGTGCTGCTTCGGTTGATTCCCGTTCGCCAGGCCCTTCATGCGGTAAACGAAGGAGTGGACGTTTACCTTTTTCTGGCGGGCATGATGATCCTGGCGGAACTGGCACGCGAAGAGCGGGTCTTCGATTGGGTGGCCGATGTAGCGGCGCGACACGCGAAGCGCTCACCAGTGCGCCTGTTCCTGCTGGTGTATCTGGTGGGCACAATTGTGACCGCGCTGCTATCCAACGACGCAACCGCGGTGGTGCTGACACCCGCGGTGCTTGCGGTAGTGCGTCGAGCCAAGGCAGAACCTAAACCGTATCTATTGGCGTGCGCCCTGATTGCCAACGCCGCCAGTTTTGTGTTCCCTATTTCCAATCCGGCGAATTTAGTGGTGTTCGACCAGCGCATGCCCCATCTGGCGGCTTGGCTGCGTATTTTCCTGCTTCCTTCGACCGCTTCCGTGGTTCTGACATTGCTTTGCCTGTGGTGGATCTCGCGCAAGGAACTGCAAGGCGAAATCCGCAAAGTATTGGAGCCTGAGGCGCTGTCGTTTGAAGGGAAGCTCGCGTTGGCCGGGTTGTTGTTGGCGGCTGCAGCGTTGATCACGTCGTCCGCGCTCGGTCTGTCCCTTGGCGGTCCGACCTGTGCTGCGGCGGTGATCGCGGTCGTAGTGGTGGCGTGGCACGATCCGAAGGTTCCCTTGCGAATTGTGAAAGGGGTTGCGTGGTCGATTGTGCCGCTGGTGGCGGGCTTATTCGTCATCGTGGAGGCATTGCAGCGCACGGGTTTACTCCGTTTAGGACTTGAGGGCCTTCAGGCGCTGGCAAAGAATTCGGTGTGGATGGCCAAGTTCACGGCGGCGTTGGTGGTCGCGCTGCTGTCCAACGGCATGAACAACTTGCCGGTGGGCCTGATGAGCGGCACCGCCATTCGCTATGCGCAGGAGACCAATGCGGTGGCACACGCCATTCTGATTGGTGTGGACCTGGGGCCGAATCTGTCGGTGACCGGATCGCTGGCCACAATTCTGTGGTTGATGGCGCTGCGGCGGGAAAATGTCGAGATCAGCGCGCGGGATTTTCTGAAAGTTGGAATGATTGCCATGCCGGTGGCGCTGGTTGGAAGCATCCTGATGCTGTGGATGTAAACAAGTATCAGGCGCCTGACGTTGGCCCGCGGACCAGACCCCGCTACTAGTACTCGTTTTCTGTTGCCTGGTCACCTTTGCGCCTCGGTGGCGGGGGTTGAGAAATTGCGTAGGGCCGGCCGGGCGGGCTCCCGTTTTTTGCTTATTGATTTGCAACGCCCGTGGACGTAAATTCTGCGCTTACCTTAGTACTTCGCCGTATCCCAGCCCCGAAACAAAACGTCAAATAGGGAAGCAGCCGTCAGGAGGCAACCGCATGTCTATCAGGGTGCTCCTCGCCGACGATAGCGAGGTGGTGCGCCGGGCGATTTCGCGCCTGCTGGAGCAAGACCCCGAGATCGAACTGGTCGGGGAGGCGGCGGATTTCGCGCAGACCATCCAGATGGCCGACGAGCTGAGGCCGGAAGTGGTGGTGCTGGATCTGCACATGAAAGACGAAGGCCAAATCAGCCCGGTGGACGTGAAGTCGCGACTGGACCGCAGTACGCCGCGGATTCTGGCAATCTCGATCTGGAATGACGCGGAATCGCGTGCGCTGGCGAAGAGTGTTGGCGCAGTCACTTTGTTGGACAAGATGGATCTGTCAAATGACCTGATTCCGACGATCAAACAGTTCACCGCCGCACCCTGAGCAGCGAATCCGATTAGCTCGGGCGAGGTAGTCATCGGAGCGAACGGGCTTCTGAGTGCGATGTTCGTAAGTTGGCTGCTCCCCCTCCTTTCTCCTTTTTCCTAAGAAGTGGCCCTTCGAGTAGGCCTCAGCACACAAGCACGCACGCCTCGAGGAAAGTGCCCGGAGAGCGCATTGAGGCGCGTGACAGCCGTCACAATAGGGGTCTCCCCCACCCCCTATTTTTGTATGAAGCGGAAACAAAGGAGTTAGCAGGACGCGCCTTTGTGACGATTGCACACGGCCCTGTGACAAGTGGACATGGATCAAGGGTACCCCCTGTTTTTTGCAGATTTATCAAAACAAAGGGAATGTACGCGCCGCGATTTGTAGATATATCAAAACAAAGGCGATAAATTGCGCTGAAGGGAGCGGGAGTGGCGCTGAGACAGCCGTGTGGGCATCGGCCAGAATGGTTGTGAACCGGCATGGGCATAGCGTATTTCCTCAAAGCACAGCGATATGATAACTGAGTGGGAAGTATAGCTAAACAGTACCTAGGGACAGTTGTGGGGCAGGAGAGGCAAAGCCGACCTTAGCGCGACGTTTCTCCCCCGGTGAACCGAAGACCGATCCTCACGAATCGGCGCACTCCGCGGAGGCGAGGAAGAATGCTGGCATGAATGCCAGCGCTACAAGGAGCCAGCGCTACAAGCGACAGAACCTTTAGAGGGCGGTGCGTCCGTATGCGTGGAAAATGTTGGATGCCGGCGCTAGGAAGCGCCGGTGGCCAATCTAAAGTTCGGCCACTACACAAGCGAAGAAAAAAGCGGGGCCGGTCATCGGTAAAACCAAGACCCACTCTCATCTCGATTGTTTATCTAGCAGTATCAACTGTCATTTCTACCAGTTGCGACCTTTCTCTCGGTGCTTCCAGAATTGGAAAACCGCCCGTACGCGCTCGCTCCGGCGCGTAAGAACCATAACTCGCATTGACAAAACAGGTAGGCTAATGCCTGAAAAGATGACGGAGCAGTGCAGCTGGGCAGGGTGTAGCCGACGTTCCGAGGCGGATTTAATTCAACGAGCTTTGTGCATCAATCATTTCTTGCAATTTTCGCACACTCGCTTGAAGTCCATACAGCAGGAAGTCGCCCACAATTCCGGGCCACGAAATCTTGCGCCCTCGGAAGTGCAAAGCTTCCTTTCCCAGGTGATTTCGCAAACGGCCTTGCTGGCCACGGGCATAAGACTGTTGTCACCCGCTGTCCGTGCCGAACTGATTGAACTGTCGAGTGCAGCGGCGGAGATATCCCGGCAACTGCATCGGGAACCGCGATTGCCCCGCCGGATTCGGTGTCTGTTGCGGACGGGCATTGTCTCATCGGAGATCTCCGAGCCGTGCGTTACCGTGAACATCAGCGTTCATGGAGCCTGCCTGGAGATTCGGCGACCCTTGAGGGTCCGTCAGGAAATCACCTTGGAGAGAATGGAAACGCACGACTGTACGAGGGCGCGTGTGGCTTGGATTAAACGGACAGCACCAGAAAAATTTGTGGTTGGCATGGAACTGCTCGAGAACGAGGACTTTTGGGGTCTCAAACGAGATGAACAAAGTAACTCGTCAAATCGGAGGAAGTCGTGAATCGCCCAGCTGACCGATGCAACGAGAGTCGTGGACATCCACGGCTTGGGGTCCGCCGCACAGTCTTAGTTGTGGAGAAAGAGCCTGCGATCCGAGAGTTGATTTCCGAGATGTTAGAGGGAGAAGAATTCGAGGTTGTGACTTCGGCCAGCGCTGTGGAAGCGTTGGGATTCAAGGGCCCCCGCGGCAACAGCCTCGACCTTTTGTTGACGGAAGCATATCCCAATGGACTTTCCGTTCAAGAACTCTCGCGGCTGTTACACAAGCAGTACCCTGGCCTAAAAATACTGATTATGTCGGGAAAGTTTGATGAAGGATTTGCGGCCATGTTAGGCGATCACGTAAACCGCCTGTTCCTGTTAAAGCCATTCACGCGGCGAAACTTGTTGAAGAAGATCGACGATATCCTGGGTTGAGACACCGATCAGAATTGTTGCGACCGTAAGGCCAGCCGCGGCGAGGGTGCGGTGAGCAACAATGCTCTTGGCACAACGGGCGGGGGTCAGAGCGCAAGGCGATTTCTTTACACCAGCACAGGCTCTTTGGCCCTTCTGACGTTACCGTTGTTGTAGTTTTTCCCGCACGAATCGCAGAACAGCGCCCGGTAGCTGGTGCCATCTTTTGCACAGGCGTTCTCGAACGGGTTCCAACCGTTTGTCTTTGTGAGCTTGCCAGTCTGCGTGAACGCCTGAAACAGGTGCTGGCAAATGTAGTCCATTCCATCGGCCTCTGCTTTTTTCGAGTCGGCGAGCTTGTGAATCCAGATCGTTTGCGCCATGTGATTCCTCCGGCTTCAGGTTCCACTGTGGCACGCGCGGGGACCGGCAAACACCTGCCCGGAAGGCCAGATGTGCTCGGCTGGCACACACGGCTCGATTTGGTCCATCTATTAATGTCCGGTTACCCAGCTTCCCGGGACGTAGATCCGTCGAGTGGCAGCTTCCGCATCGGGACAGGGGATCTATGCCCGTATGCCGAGTTCCTGTAATGCCTCAAGCGTCCTGCTACGCAATATCGCAGGGAGCGCCCGAAACGCGCGTTTTGAAACGTGGCCAGCCGCACGGACGGTATAGTATGTAAGGGCGCGGAGCTCACGCTATGACATTCGGGGGGATCACCTCGGCCACACGGTCGTGGTTGTTTTCTCGGCCTGCCTCACACCTGCCCGCGTTCATCGCAGTTTTCTTCACGGTGGCGTTCTGTGCTGGTGCGCAACAAAATGGAGTGCCACCCCTTCTGTTTCCCAGCGAATCAAGCAAAACTCCGCAAGAGTATTACGCGAATGCCCATCCTTATCTCAACGAGCCCCTCGAGCAAGTGGTCAAGCGCATTCCGGAATTGGATGGTCTGAAACCGGCGACGGATCAGCAACCGCTCGCCAAGATATTGCAGCGTACAGCCGAGCAAGTGGATGAATCGTTACAGACGATCACGGATGTGACCGCGGAAGAAAGCATCACCGAAGAAAAACTGGATGGCCAGGGTAAGGTTGTGTCGCGGCAAGAGGTTCAGGCGAGATATGTGATCCTGCAGCGAGGCGCGGCGACAGTGGCACGATTGGAAGAATACCGCACCGACGGGAACGGCCAGCGTATTTTCGAACCTGCGTTGAACCAGGGCCACTTTGTCACCTCGAACTTCGCGTTGATGCGCGCATACTTCAGCACGTCTCTGCAACCGAAGACGCAGTTTCGTTATCTTGGGGAGCAAAGTATCGGCGCGCGCCAGACGCACGTAGTGGCTTTTGCGCAGAAAGCGGAAGAAGCCCACATGCCGGTCACGTTGGAAGGCGATAGTGGTCCGCGTGGACATTTTCGCGTAGCGATGCTGGTACAAGGAGTTGCGTGGATCGACGAGGAAAATGCTCAAATCCTGCGCATGAGGACCGACCTGCTGGCGGCCCGCCCCGAGATCGGACTGGACTGGCTGACGACTACAGTGAACTCCAGGGAGTTTCACCTTCCCGGCGTGGCGACTCCTTTATGGTTGCCCTGCGACGTCAACGTGTCCGCGCAATTCAGCTACAGGGACGCGCAAACGGGCGAGTCTCGCGTGGAGACGTTTCGCAATGAACACCGCTATTCGAACTACCGGCCCTCTACAAGCTCCGCGCCAATGGCTCCGGAAGCGGCACCGCTGACGCTCGATCGCATGCGACCTGACAATGATCTGGTGATCACGGCGGAAAAAGCCGACCAGAGCTACTATGCGCACGCTCAGCCTTACCTCGAAGACCCCCTGAATCAACTGGTGGAGCAGATTCCGGAGCTAAAGAAAATGAAGCCGGCCACCAACGAAGCAGCGCTGCAGGGGATCCTGCAAAGAGCCGGTGCCAACGTCGACAGCTTTTTCGCCAACGTTGTGGACGTGATTGCCCACGAAAAAATCATCATGCGACGCTCGGCTGAAAGGGTTTTTTCCGCGCCGCTGCAGGCGGAAGACAGTTATTTAATTCTGAGAAAACCGCTCGGGAATCACCACGAAGTGCTGGAAAATATCGCATGGACGCGGCAGGCCGGCGGCTGGATAACCTGGGCTTGGCCCAGGGATTTCTTAGCACCAGCGGGTTCGCTTTGGTCTCCAATTATTTGGCCAGCGGCTGGCAACACGAATCCACTTTCCGCTATTTGGGTGATGAAAAGATCGCAGCGCGGGATACCTACGTGGTGGGTTTTGCGCAAAAGCCCGGGTCGGCGACCCTGCAGGTGCATATGCGGGTCCCGAAAGGTGGGCAATATCCGGTGCTGATTCAGGGCATCGCCTGGATCGATAAGCAAAACTTTCAAATTGTTCGGATGCGAACGGATCTTCTGGCGCCGCATCCGGAACTGGGCCTCGGCCGGCAAACCACCGAAGTGACGTTCAGCGCAGTGCGGCTAGTGGACGTAGCCACACCGTTATGGTTGCCGAAGGACGTGGAGGTCTACATGACCTTCACGGAACACGACCAGGACACCGGTGGGATATTTGAGATTCGTTTTCGCAACGAGCATCACTATTCTGACTATCGCCACTATGGCGTGTCCGTGAAAATGGTCTCGCCGCCACCGGGTCCCGATTAATACGGCGGGTGGCGAACGAGTGGACGCTGATGGTGACAACAGAGATGTGGTCTTGCTGCGCCCTGGAAACGGGTTGGCAGGTGCGAATCTCGGTGAGTGTACTCGCTCAGTCGAACTGCGATTCAGACTGCGTAAGTTACTATAACAAGACGTGTGATGCGCACAATCCAGATTGCCCCGGATCGTTTGTCTGTTGCTACGATGAACACAACGAAGACCAAGGATGCATGGGGATTCTGAACTATTGCACCAACGGCGGATCGAAGTGCGGGCAGTCCGAATGTGACAATTGAGGAGACTAACATGAAGAATCTAATTGTCCTTGCAGCGCTCTTCGGTTTTTCGTGTGTCACTTTTTGTTCGGCTCAGGAGGGAAAGCTTCAGACGGCTGAAGAATTATCGGCGCCAACTCAGGTGATTTCGTACGCAAGCGCATTTGTGATAGGCGAATTGGTACCTATATGGAGCCGGGGATACGTGATTGCCTATCGTGAGCGGACCTATGCCGGGCAAACGGGGCCAAATTTGCGAGTTTTTGATCGACAGGGAAAGCTTGTCAGCGAGATGCGGCTGTGGATTGATGGAGCGAGTCTAATCCACATTTATAACATCGCGGCATCCTCCGATGGACGGCTAGGTGTCGTAGGCAGCGTCGTTGATGTTGCCGGATCAGATGCTTGGATTTTCGCGGACATTTCGCTTAGCAACCAGCGTCCGGTCAAAATTGTTCACGTCTCACCGTTCCAAGCGAGAGCCTTGGATTTCGCCCATGACGGAAGCGTTTGGATACTTGGAGCGAAGCCCGCTCCCGGCGAACTAAGTTTGCGAAATGCGCCAGACCATTTCATCGTGGAACACTTCAGTCGAGATGGAGTTTTCGAAGGTGAATATATAAAGCGCTCTACGATCCCCTGTAAGGCACTTCCCGGAGCGGGAGGTCTGGCGAGAGTTGTGGCGTCCGATGACCGCATAGGCCTTTTCCTCCAAGGTTGCGACTACTGGGTCGAGCTTAAGCCGAATGGCGACCTGATCGGTACATGGCATTGGAGCGGGAAACTCGCCAACGGCACCGAGCAGCGTGTAACATACGTCGCCCTGACAAGCGATGACCAACTCTACGCGTATGTTGTGCAGGCAAGAAACGGAACCCAGGCCACCCGAGGACTGTTTCGACTGGATCGTTCGAACAGCGACTGGATTCCCGTGAATATCGGGGCAGTCGAGCAGGCTGGGGCACCATTTGGTCCTGTTAAGGGCGTTGAGGGCGACAACCTCGTGTATTACACCACAAACGAACGTGTGGTTTGGGCCAAGGTGGAGAAGTCTGCCAGCGAAACGAACCGCTAGTTCCTGCTTCATTGACGCCACCCGCCCACCACTAACTCCCAAATCGACCGCGCACTATGATGGTGACAACAGTAGTGAGGTCTGCGATGGTCATCAGGCAGAGGCGGACGAGATGGCACAACTGCCGCGCATGAATTTCAAGGCTAAAAGAAGGTTGGCCTGGGTCCACAACAGCGGCACATTGTCGTTGGGAACGTAACGGCCAGCTTCCAGGTAATAGAGTTCCGGGCAGCGGAATGCCGGAAGGCCGGTGTGGTCGGGGCCCGTGATCTGGCTCAAAGAGCGGTTCAGATACCGGGTCTGTTGCGCCAGATGTTCCGGGGAACGTGTGGATTGGAATTTCAAGCCGAAGATGCAGGAGACGATCGGATCGAAGAGACACCACTGCGCCTCCTGTCCGATGGCAGGCAGGAGCCGATTGCGGGCGGACAGGTCGTCACTCAAATCGATGGTGCGCTCGGCAGGTTGAAGCTTTTCCTTGTAATCGGGAGCCCAATACGAATCGCCTAGGTAACGGCGAATGCCGGCCTCCCCTTGGAGATGGGTGACAACATCGGTAACGATCTGGTCAGCCATCTCGCCTTCAACAACTTGAAGAGGGTAAACGAGAAACAGCAATGCGGCGTCATAGCGGCGCTGCTTGATCGGGTCGGGCTGAGAACATTCCCACGGCAGGATCGATGCCAGAGCAGTCCGGCCGCGTTGGATAAGCGATTCGACGGTGTCGCCGGTAACGCCAGTGCCGCCGGCGTCTCCAAGAGAGCCGGACTGCGACAAGACTTTCCTGCACTCCGTGAGGCCAGCCAGGACCACCCCGATGCTGGAGGCCGAAATTTTTCGGGTCTCCTCCCAGTGCCCGCTATCTTCATCCTGCCAGTAGCGAATGGCTGCAAAGTAACGCAGAAACAGGGGCAACAGTTCTAGCTCGCCGGCGGTCGGGGTCAGCGCACCTTCGTGAATGAGCTTGCAGAACAGCCACAGAAAGTATCCAAGGGCGTCATTCTGGGCGTGAGCCCACTTTTCCTTCACCTCATCCAAAGAGCCGCCATCGAACCGGATGTGGGGGCGGTTCATGGGGATTGCTGCGTCGGCGGTGCCAGTGATGATGTCGAGAAAGCGTTTCCTGTGCCTGATGAAGTAAGCGGCCAAAGTGCGGAGAGTACGCACCGCCACATCGGTATGCCCGGTGAGGTAGTGACAGTGGGCGAGGTGGATATTGTCGCGCACCCATACATACGAGTAGCCGGTGTAGCTCCTGTCTTGGTCTAGCGCAGCGGCGGGGAACAAGCCGTTAGCTAATGGGGAAAAAGAAAGAGTCCCGGTTCGTTCGAGCAAAGCGGAGATGGCCTGGATTTCCGCAATAGCGTATCGCGGCTTTACGAGACTGCGGACTTCCGGGTTGTTGAAGAACGACAAGATCACTTCCTCGCAGAGGCGGTATGGAAACACTGATAACTTATCTTATCCATTCCACTGCAGTGTATCGCGGAGAGTTTCTTGAATCGGTGGCTATCCATGCCGCTAGACGACTATCCAATTCGATAGGCGACGATTTTCGCACGCAAGGGGGCCTCAAAATTCTTTAGCTGCCTGAACATCCGCTATTCGCGCCGGACCCTCATAACGATGGCCATTATCCAATCAGATAGAGGATGGGCTTGACGCCGGCGAAATCGCACCCAGCCCGACGCTTCATCTCCATGGCAGAAAATCCCGCCGCTCAATCACTTTGGGTGATTCACACGCATGCATCGGACCTCCTTTCGGAAGCGGCCAGAAAAATGCTCAGTACTTAGCGAGACTCGGAAGCACACAAGGAGGCATTCATCATGGACAGCAAGAAGTCTGAACCTATCGAAAAGAAGTCTGAACTTAGCAATAGCGAACTCGAAGGCGTGCAGGGCGGAAGGATGATCCCACCAGGAACGCAGTTACAAAACAGCCTGCAACCAAAGATCGCACCGACCCTAACTAAGACCGCCGAGGCCGCCGACCAAAACTCTGATCAAAGCCCCCTGTTTTAGACCGGCGATCCACCGCCCGGTTCTCGCCGACGCAGGGACTGGGCGCGGGAGCTCTTGCTCCCCATGCTTCCATCCGTCTGTTTCGAGACCGGCCGGTTTACCCTAACTCAATCTTCGAGGACGGCGCGGCAAAGCTGTTCCCGCAAATGGATGTCTGGCCCAGCTGGCGCTTGGGCCCACGCAAGAGATCAATGGCTACTCTCTCAATTGTTTCATCCACCGCTTCGGGCGTTCCCTAGCGCAGGGGAATCTCCGTTTCCCCTTGACTTGTACTTATCATGGATGTCCCTGGTTTTCGAAGAGAGTTCGGCTGAAAAAACTTGTTGCAAAGTGTCGAAATAAATTGTCGCGGAGGGCAATCATTGATCTCAGAGCGGGGCGTAGCCGACCGCATCGCAAAACCAGAGAGCTACTTGTGAACGTCCTCACTAATCTCGGCGTATATTCAGACTACCGAGGAGCTTAGGTCCCGGGTTTCCATTTTCCCGCGAGAGCAACGCCAGTCAGGAAGTTTTCTTGGTTTCTTGATCGATCCAGTCTCTCTCCCATTGCGGCAAGGTTGCACGAATGAAGATCAGGCGTTCCATCTCCACGCCGGTATCCTCTGGGCCGACACTCATCGTACTGGTAAAGTCAATGTTAAGTTTCATTTGATGTAGTTTATGATCTGGATATCTCACCCAATGCATTTTCGGACGCAAATAGGGCGCGCCCCACTCTGACCAGGAATCTACGACCCAACCAGCGACTTTTCCTGTACGTCGGCTCACATGCAGCGAGCCCCACATGTTAAGGTTGTCCACTCGCGTGGTTCGAGAATAGACCTTTTCGAGTGAGTCTTCTTGCTCTGCTGTCACGGTGTCGGGCGGGTGACTACTACTCTCCTGAATGGTTTCATTCTTTAGTAGAGCGAGCACCTCGATCCGCTTATGCGGGAAAGTCTCATCCCCAATTCTCCAGAACACAATGTAGCCAGGGCTAAATTCATAAGCTAAACGCCCGGTCCGGTCTCTTTCAGCATTGGCCAGGATTCCGGAATTGTTCGGGTCTCTCTGCAACTTCAACAAAAAGCTGGCAAGCGCGTCCTGAGCGTCTGTTGGGAGAGCGCGCCAGTCGTGTTCCGCGAACTGAGCATAAAATCTGATTGGGATTAAGCCGCTATCCGTCATTGCTCTCAGCGGTCCTCCTTTCCCTCGATTTGCGCCTTTAACCGCGAATGCGCCGTGATTTGCGCTTTCAATTCACTCACGTCCGCTACTTCATCGAATAAACCCTCTTTTATCTGCTTCTCGCGTCGCTGAATGAACTCCGCCATTTGTCGACTCTGAATAAGCTCACTCATTTTGTAATCGTGCGATTCCGAGCGGAGCAAGTGTGGCTTTGTGAGCAGTAGATAGAAAAACGCACCAATAAAAGCCGCAAAATCTACTCCAAGCAATACAGCGAAGTAAATGAGAAGCCAACTCGGCGGATGGCCAAACACGGACACAACCATTGCTGCGATGAGGATTGGAATTGCCCATTGGAGCGGATTCACAATGGAAGAGCGGGACCGTCCGATGTCCGCCGGGTGCACAAAATTCCTGACGAGCGAACCCAGATCAGATGCAGATGTCTTCATTACCTCTGAGTATATCCAAGTAGATATCTGTCCGCTGTTTGTTTTGCTTTCTTTACAAAGACGGAATTTGTGCGGCGAGAGACCTACAGCGAGGCAAACAGGGCAGTTTCTGTACCTCCTATCCCCCATCCCGGGGCGGAATTGATTCTTGGCGGGGCGGCCTTTATACTGATTTTCCGTGTTGGGAGAGTTTTTTCTCCCTGCATACCTCACGCCTGCCTCCGGTAGGCGGGCTTGGCTGCGCGTGCCTGAGTTAGGAAGCGCAGGCAAACCCTGCCTTCGGCAAACAGGTGGATCATTCCACTCGTCGCTCCGTCGGGCTGTCGTCTGGAATTAGCGAACCGTACTGAAATCTTGAGGAGAGTGACGGCCGATGTCGGGCCTTGCGAAATATGAGCAGCGTGAAAGCAACATTATTGCGTCCCGGGATGGTGATTCAGCACGAAGGCGATCTGTTTGCGGTGCACAGCACCGAGCATCGCACCCCTGGAAATAAGCGCGGTTCGATGCAGACGCGCATGAAGAATCTGCGGACTGGAGCCATTATCGATTACCGGTTCCGCGCGGAAGAGTTTGTGGAACGGGCCATCCTGGATGAAGTGGAATTCGAATACTTGTACCGGGAAGGCGAGTCCTTCTATTTCATGAACACGGAAAGCTATGAGCAGATGCAGATGAGCGCCGAGGAACTGGGCGAAACGGTGTACTACCTGATTCCCAATACGATCGTGAAGATTGAATTTCACAATGACCGGGCCATCGGCGTGAGCCTTCCGGACACTATGGATTTGAAGGTGGTGCAAACCGAGCCGACGCTGCAAAAAGCCACCGCCAGCTCGGTGATGAAGCCGGCGACGCTGGAAACCGGCTTGGTGGTGAACGTTCCGCCGTTTGTGAATGAAGGGGACAAGATCCGCGTGGACACTTCGGAAGCGCGGTATGTGCAAAGGGTGGAATAGTTTTAAGTTTTAAGTTTTAAGTTTTAAGTTTTAAGTTTTCAGTTGTAAGTTTTAGCCGGCATTTCTGGCAGATCAGGCTCAGCGAAGGATCCCCAGCGATTCAGAGTTGGTGGTTTCGCGTGAGTTGAGATTCTTCGCGCATCCTCGTCGGATGCGCTCAGAATGACAGCGCTCTTGCTCGAATGACACGCCTGCTTGCCGCAGGCAAGTCCAGAATGACAGCGTTCGCGGGGTTCGAACTTAAAACCTAAAACTTTGAACTGAACACTTTGCACTTCAGACTTGCAACTCAAAATTACTGGCCAGTGACGCGCATGGAGCGAGGGCCTTCTTCGCCGGCCGGATGGGCGCCAAAGACGCGCTCGAACAGCTTATCGACGTAGCGCAACTGACGCTGCAGATCAAAGGTGTTCTGCAATTCCGGAGCAGTCAGATATTTTGTGATCCTGGGATCCTTAGCGACGCGCTCGCGGAAACTGGAATCGGATTCCCAGGCGGCCATGGCATTTTCCTGCACGGCTTTGTAGGCCTCGTCGCGAGGCATGCCCTTTTCCACCAGGTCCTGGAGCAATTGACCGGAAAAAACCAGGCCTTGAGTCAGTTCCAAATTGCGGAGCATGCGCTGTGGAAAGACGCGCATTTCGCTGACCACCGCCGTCATCCGAGCGAGCATGTAATCGACCAGGATGGTGGAGTCAGGCAGAATGATGCGCTCGACCGAGGAATGGGAAATGTCGCGCTCGTGCCACAGGGCCACGTTTTCATAAGCGGGAAGCATGTTGCCGCGGACCAGGCGAGCGAGCCCGGCGATCTGCTCGCAAGTGACCGGATTCCTTTTGTGGGGCATGGCGGAACTGCCACGTTGCTCGCCGCTGAAGTGCTCTTCGGCTTCGCGCACTTCGGTGCGCTGGAGATGGCGTATTTCGGTGGCAATTTTCTCGAGTGTCGCGGCGATCAGCGCCAGCGTGCTGACATAGTGGGCATGGTGATCGCGCTGAATGACTTGAGAAGCGACCGGGGTGACTTGCAGGCCCAGGCGATTACAAATTTTCCGTTCGATTTCGGGGCCCAGATGCGAAGCGTTACCGACGGCGCCGGAGACTTTTCCAAAAGCAATGCCGCGGGCAGCCTCGCGAAAGCGCGCCACGTTGCGCTGGTTTTCGGCGAACCAGTTGGCAATTTTTAGTCCAAAGGTGATGGGTTCCGCGTGGATGCCGTGCGTCCGGCCGATCTGCGGAGTGTGTTGAAACTCATGGGCGCGCAGGTCCAAAACTTCGCCAAAGAGAATCAGGTCGCGCTCGATGATGTGCGAGGCATCACGCAGCAGCAGCGCCTGGGCGGTATCGACCACGTCGTTCGAAGTCATGCCGTAGTGCAGCCAACGGGCCGCGGCGGGATCGCCAATCGACTCCCCGACAGCCATGGTGAAGGCGATGACGTCGTGTTTGACGCGAGCTTCCAGTTCATTGATTCGGGCGACGTCTACCTTGGCGCGTTCGCGCAGTTTGCTGGCAGCGTCCTCGGGCACCAGGCCGGCTTCCGCCAGGGTGTCAGCCGCGGCCAGTTCGACATCGAGCCATTTCTGATAGCGGTTGGCCTCGCTCCAGAGGCGGCCCATTTCTTCGCGTGTGTAGCGTGGAATCACGGAGTCTCTCCAACTCAAACCCTTTGTAATGATACGGTATTTCGGGCGGGGCGGCGCGGCCGGAGTGTCCGGCAAGGCCCCGGCGAGCCTAACCGCAAGGGGAAATTCCTGTCTAATTGTGAGAATGATGGCGAGTACCGAAAAGCCAGATAGCGGAGTCGTGAGCGACGCCGTGGCGGTAGAGCGCACGTTAGCGGGTGATCGCGACGCTTATCGTGTACTGGTGGAGCGGTACAGCTTGTACTTGTACCGGTTGGCATACCGGATGACCGGCAATTCGCACGACGCGGAGGAAGTGGTGCAAGAAGCTTTTTTGCGGGCGTACCAGAAGCTGGCGCAGTTCGCCGGGAATTCGAATTTTGGGACCTGGGTGTATCGCATCGCGGCTAATTACGCCATCGACCGAATCCGCCAGCGGAATGTCGAGGAAGCTCGCCAGGCAGTGCCCAGCAGGCCTGGCGAAGAGGGCCAGGAGTTCGATCCGGTGGCTATGGTGAAGGACCCTTCGGCATCGCCGGAACACCTGGCGCGCAGCGCGGAGCTAGCGGCCAGGATGCAGCAAGCGCTCAACGCCCTGACCCCGGCGGAACGCACCGCGATTGTGATGCGGCACTGGGAAGGTTGCGCGATTGAAGAGATTGCCGCGGTGCTGAAGTCCAATTCGAATGCCACGAAGAACACGGTATTTCGGGCGGTATCGAAGCTGCGCAAGGCGCTCGAGCCGTTCGCGGAATTTCGCGGGCCGGCTCGCGCGATGGGAACGGAATGATGACGCACATGACGGAAGAACAACTGATTGCGTACCGCGATGGCGAAACGGGCGGGCGCGAAGAAATGGCCGGTCATCTGAACGAATGCGAGCGATGCCGCCAGGAACTGGCTCGGATTGAGGCGGTGTTCGCGGCGCTGGACGCCATGCCGGTGCCGGATCCCGGGGAGGGATTCGAACAGCGCATGTGGCAGCGCATCGCTCAGCGTCTTGCGGAGAAGCGGTTGCGTTGGTGGCAAACGCTGTTCGCGCCACGCCACGTGCTGGCGTTCGGAACCGTCGCCGCGCTGGTGCTGCTGGCGTTTTTGGCGGGGCGGTACACGCGGAAGACGGAGCCAGTGGGAACGGCCGCGGACGCGGCAAAGGTGCGGGAGCGAGTGTTGGTGGTTGCGGTGGGCGATCACTTGGGGCGGTCGGAAATGGTGCTGATGGAACTGGCCAATGCGGAACCGGCCAAGGGCCAGAAACTGATGAACATTTCGGCGGAACAAAAGCGCGCGGAAGACCTGGTGGAGGAAAACCGGTTGTACCGGCAAACGGCGTTGCGCGATGGAGACGCGCTGATGGCCAGCACGCTGGAGGAACTGGAGCCCATTCTGCTGGATATCGCGAATAGTCCCGACGAAATCACGCCGGCGCAGTTTGAGGCAATTCAGAAGCGCATCGCGGCAAAAGGAATTTTGCTGAAGGTCCGAGTGGTCCACCAGGACTTGCGCGAGCGCCAGAAAACTGTGCCGGAGCCGGCGCAAACGGGCTCGGAGGCGAAGGAAAGGAACAAGGTATGAACAGGCGAATGATGACGGATAGTCCCAAGAGAATTGTGATCAGAATCACCATCGCCGCGGTGCTGATTGGACTTCCTGTGGCGGGACGCGTCGCCGTGGCCGCAGATTCCGTTCCCGGACCAGCGGCGCAAGACTCGAAGGCCCAGCCATTCCTGGAGCAGGACCAGGCGCAGAGCGATCAGGATCAGCGGCAGCGCGACCGCCAGGAAGAACTGATGGATCGCGAGCAGGAACGGCAAGATCGCGAGCAAGAGAAGAAGGACCAGGAGCAAGAACGGCTGGAGCGCATGCAGGAACTGTATAGCGAGGGCCGCGAGTATCTGGACGACGGCGATTACAGCAAAGCGTCGCAGAGGTTTCGGGAGTTGGCGCAAATGAGCGGGCCACAGACCGATGCGGCGCTGTACTGGCTGGCTTATGCCGACAACAAACTGGGCAAGCGCGACTCCGCGCTGGAATCCATTGCAGACCTGAAGAAACGGTTCCCGCAAAGCCGCTGGAGAAAGGACGCCGAGGCGCTGGAGATCGAGATGCGGCAAAGTTCCGGGCATCCGGTAAACCCCGAGTCACAAAGCGACGACGACCTGAAGATCCTGGCGCTGCAAGGGATCATGAACAACGATGCGTCCAAAGGGATTCCGATGATCGAGAAATACCTGAATGGAAGCGCGAATCCCAAAGACAAATCGAAGGCGCTGTTCTTGTTGGTGCAAAGCGGTTCACCACAGGGCCAGGAAATGCTGGCCAAAATCGCCAGCGGGCAAAGCAATCCGGAGCTGCAGCGTCGAGCCATCGAATACCTGGGGATGACCGGCGGAGCGAATGCGGGGAAATTGTTGGCGCAAATCTATGCCGGCAATACGGAAGCGGACGTAAAGCGCGCGGTGCTGCACAGTTACATGATTTCCGGCGACCGTGAAAATCTGGAAACGGCGGCGAAGAACGAGACTGACGAATCGCTGAAGCGCGAAGCCATCCGACAGTTGGGGCTGATACACGATCTGCCGGCGCTGCAAAGCCTGTATGCGTCGGAGAAGTCCACGGAAAACAAGAAAGAAATCCTGCAGGCACTGTTCCTTGCCGGAGATTCATCGCGGCTGTCACAGTTGGCGCTCTCCGAGAACAATCCCGAATTGCGGAAAGTGGCGATCCGGAATCTGGGGTTGATGGGCGCGAAGGATCCTGTTTTGCAAACGATGTACGCCAAGGAAACCGACCGCGGTATCAAGAAGGAGATTATGAACGCCTATTTCCTGGGAGGCAACGCCAGCGCGCTGGTAGCGGTCGCGAAGAGCGAAAAGGACCCGGAGCTAAAGAAAGAGGCGGTCAGCAAGTTGGCGCTGATGAACTCCAAGGAAGGAAACGATTACTTGATGGAGCTTTTGCAGAAGTGAGGCGCCGGCATGAGAAACAGACCACATTCCAGAATAGGGAGATGGTTGGCAGCCAGTGTTTTCGTTTATCTCGCGGTGGGAATCAGCAGCGCCAGCGCGGACCAATCGCAATTCGTGAACGCGAAACTGGAAACACGAAGCGGAGCGCAGGGTCTGGAACCGACAGTACAGCAGATTGCGTCTGAATCGGAGCAACCGCAGTGGATCGCTTACGGAGTCGCAAGGATAGCCAGCAACGAGCATTCGAATTGTTGCTGGAACTATCGTGGGAACGGCGAGGATTGGTGCGGTATCTGCCGACTGGAGCACGAGGACGGAAAGGTTGCCACGGGCAAGGATGACGGCAGCACCGTCAAGCTGGAGGGAACACCGGAAATAACGGTGCTGGTTCGGGTGGAGCAGAAGCGCGTGATGCGCATCCGTGTGGCGCCCGGGCAGTGCACGCTGGATGCTGGCGGTCTGCGGGCGATTTGGCTCTCTGACGTTAAGCCGAATGAGAGTGTGGCGTTCCTAACGAGCTATGTCGAGGGAGGTCGCGGGCAGGGTGAACCCCATAGCGATCTGAGGGAACAAGCGCTGATGGCCATTGCGCAGCACGCCGATGTTTCTGCCGATCAGGCCTTTGCCAGATTTGTTGCGCCAGGCCAGCCCCGATGGGTTCGCGAAAGAGCATCGTTTTGGCTGGGCGCTGCTCGGGGGGAGTCCGGGCTGACGCTGCTGGAAAAAATGGCCAAGAATGACCCGGATCCGGATATGCGCGAAAAAGTAGCGTTTGCCATGTTTGTCAGCCACGCACCCGGAGCCGTGGACGATATCATTCGCATGGCTAAGGACGACGAGAACGCCGGGGTACGCGGGCAAGCGCTGTTCTGGCTGGGGCAAAAGGCCGGACAAAAAGCTTCGGCAGCGATCAACGGGGCGATTCAGAACGATCCCGACACGGAAGTAAAGAAGAAAGCGGTGTTCGCGCTCAGCCAGATGCCCAAGGATGAAGGCGTTCCGAAACTGATCGAAGTGGCCCAAAAGAACAAAAATCCGGAAGTGCGTAAACAGGCGATGTTCTGGCTAGGGCAATCCAACGATCCACGGGCCTTGTCGTTCTTTGAGCAAATCCTGAGCCATTAGCCGGCATTTGTTACGAGGCGAAACACATGGTTCAAGCTGGCCAGCATTTCGCGCACCATCGGCGATGATCAGCTTGTCGATGAGATGATCGTTGCTTTCACCCACACTAACGAGATTCCCTGGCTGATGCCGCGCACCCCCCTACCAACCGTTCGTGATCGAGTCAGCAAGGACTGGGGGTACTTAGCCGGAACATCTCCGACAGGCCGACAAATCAGGAGTCGATCGTCAGGCTTTGCGTTTGAACTGATTCACGGCCTTGCCATTCGGCAAGCCGGAACTTTTCCGCGAGACGTCAGGCAAGAACGGTTTTTGCCGTCCCAAAGCGAGGGATGCAAAAGTGCACCCATTTGCACCCTCATCGCTTGGAGCGAAATTCGTGGAACTCTTTTGGAAGGAATGGCGGGGACACGGGACGCGAACCCGCGGCCTCTGCCGTGACAGTTTTTTCAGGGACGTTGCACATTACCAATCTTCACGTCGACTCTGAATTCGTGATAGTTGCGGAAGTCGATGATGTTGTGGCTGCAGTCGCCGCGGCCTCGGGGACAACCCAAGCTTTCAGCATGCACCGGAAGCAGAAACGATCTCCCGCCAATCGATACGGACGAATAATCGACCGCGGATTCGATAGTATCCATCGGGAAATCGGATGGTATGTTGCGGGCCTGCATCTCGATTCGCAAGACGCGCGCGGTGCTCGGATCCACCCATACCGAACCTTCGTAAGCCGGAACCACAGTCTGAGACTCAGCGTGCACCGTCCAATGCGAATTTTCCCTTTGCACTTCAAAGTCGTAAACCTGGGCGCTGACGCCCGAAATGGAAGAGGCGCCGCCGGACCGGAACCGGGCGTTCGTATCGCTGGCAAAAAGGCTCAGCAGTATGGATGCAAATTCTCCAGTGGACCAAGACCCACTGATTTCCTCCAGACTCGTGTCCGTGGGGCGCTCATTGATCTTTACGTTCCGATAACTTTCCTTGCCATGATCGTAAATAATTTCAGCCGATACAACGTCCAGGGGCGTTTCCTCGGGGCCTCGCTGCCTATACCGCGCCATGAACTCCTGGCAAATAAAGTTGGGAAGGTTCTCTGAAAACTCGAAGGCCGCCTCTCTGGCCCTTTCGATCAAGGGTTCGGGGGGACGCAGCGAACGTGTGCGGCTGGACTCCGCGGGGGCCGACGCGGCCACCGGCGGGTCAGGACAGGGAGGCAGATCCGGCTGCTTGCCTCGTTTCAAGATGGGAGGAGCGTCGGAGCAAGCAGGCGTGCTCTGGGATTGCGATTGCGTTGCGGACGGCGGTGCGGAGGCCGATTGTGCCGGCTGCGATTGCGGTGGAGATCCGCTTTGCGCATTCAGGGAAATCGGAGCACTCAGAACAAGGGCGAGTAGCACCCCCTTGAGGCAGCTAGCGCTCCGACCCGAGTTAAAACTACGCATGATCCACTCCCATGATCTACGATTCCGGTTTTGCCTTTTCGAACCACAATCAGCATACACCCCACCGCCTCCATGGGGGCACCGCGCTTCGCCTTTGAAGCGAGGATAGTTCCGTGGCAAGCGAAAATGAGGTCACCGGATGTTCCTGTGTTGCATCAGCGCCTCAGAACTGGACGGGGCCGACCGCACCAAACCACCGACGGACCTTGCTTGGGTCTTTTTCATCCATGTAGAAGAAGTGTGTCATCACCGGCTTCACCACCGGTTTGCTCTTGTCATCCGGCGTCATGGTAACCGTACCGCGAAATACCTTCAGCGAAGCGCTGTCCCAGTATTCGACGACATCGTGCAGCGCGGTAAAGCCGGTATCGATGAAGGCCCGTAAATTCTCGCGAATTTGCTCGCGTCCATGCCAATCCGCGACGCCAAGATTGCAAGTCGCGTCTTCGGTAAAACAGTCGAAGCCTTTGCCGAAGGTTTTGTCATCAATTTCCTTCCAGAACGCGAGCAGCCACTGCGGTGCCTCCATCTTCGTCATGGTAACGCTTGTCACTTCTTTCTTTTGCTGTGGTAGCGGCGTCATTTTGTTTCTCCTTATATCAGGCGTTTAGCGCCTTCGATTCGATGCCCAATATGGGCTGGATGAGACACGGCCGCAATTACGTCAGAAGTAATAAAGTGTGGAGATGGCGTGCACCCGGAAATCGTGTGTCGCTCTTGCGGACCAATGCGGAGAAGTCCCTTGTCAGCAATAAGTCCCGAGTCGTCAGCAACCCGGAACAATCCTGAAGGTCACAAATCAAGGTCAAATCCTGATTACCGGGGATTATCGGAAAGGCAGGCATTAGGACGCGGGGCTATCCCCACCGGGAGCGGCGCAGTGTCTTCTGGCTGGCTTCCAACTTCCTAAGCCTGAAGGATGGCTGTCCGAGCGAGTTGCCGGTATTCCTCGATGTAAACGGGGATGGTGCCCAAGAGAGGACTCGAACCTCCACGACCGTAAGGCCACTAGCTCCTGAAGCTATTTTTCGTACCTTCCGCACCGCCGCGCATGGAAGAGAAATTGTCAGCACCGGTGCGAAATGCCGCATCTACACTGGTGTTTTGTCATCTGGTAGTCCACGCATCAAGTGGCACGAGCCAGCAGCATTCCGAAAGTCCAACTGACACTAGAACTGACACCGGCCGAAGGACTCTTCCGAGCATTCATTTGTCTGTGGAACTGAAGCGCCTTCGACCGTGGGAAACGGCACTTTGCCCTGAGTTGTCCGCCGATTGGAACGGTGTGAACGCGGACGCCCCCGCACCCACTGGCCCATTTTTTGTTTTTTTGTTTTTTCGACTGAATCACTGCAGCTTCGCATACTCCGCCTTGGCTTGCTTCAGGATGGGGATGTCGGGGTCGGCGTCTTTCCAGAGGGTGAGGAAATCGTTGTAAGCCGCGAACGCCCTCACGCGGGCAGCATCGGCGTCGGCACCTCGCGAAGTCCTCGCCTGCAAGACGTTTGCACGAGCCACGCCCAGATGCGCCAACGCTCCCGTCCAGCAGTTCCAGACGATGCCGCTGTGGTCGAGGATTTTCTGGAATTCGGCAGCGGCGGCACTGCCTTGTCCGGCAGCGAGATACGCTTCACCGCGCAGGTAAACATCGTAGAGACAGGAAAAATTGCTAATGAATGTGATCTGCCCCAGTTCATTGCTGGAGGCAGCCAGCAAGGCGTTGAGCGCGGCGTCCGGTTTTCTGCTATTCAGCGCCCGCTCCGCTTGGATTGCTGGCAGCCACAATGATTGCATTTGCGTGTCGAGGGGATAGCGCGAGTTCAGATCCTTTGCCAACGACTCCGCACGTGCATTTTCGCCGGCCATCGCAAAGGCCAGCGCCGCTTCGGTCTCGACGCCTAGGCTCGTCGGCGCGAGTTTTAAGCCGTTGTCGGCCTCGCGGTGCGCTGCCGCAGTGTTGCCGTAGGCAGCTTCGTAAATGGCGTGATTTTCCTGCCAGACCGCCCCAGTCTCCTTGCTATCGGCGCGAATCGCGGAATCTACCGCTCGGTTCACCAGGTTGCGCGCCTTTGCAAGGCGCCCGACATAGGCTTCGGTATCGGAGGCGAGTGCGAGCCCGTAGTTCTCTTCGGGCTTGCCCTCAAACCACTTCAACTGCTCCGACGTCGCAGCGGAGTCCGAGGAAAGAAAGCCGAGGGTATATAGGGCGAGGCGAGTAATATAGTCGTCCAACCTTTTCGCCTGAGCCTGGCGTATAGTCTGGCGGGCATCATCAAAGCGCTGCAACGCGAGGTAACATTCGCCGAGGTTGTCATAAGGAGCGACGTTCTCGGAATTGAGTTGCAATGCCTGGAGAGTCAACTCCCGTGATTTTTCGTATTGCCCCTGTTCGGCGTAAACCACCCCGAGATTGAGGTAGGCGCTTGAGGTCTTCGGGTAACTCTGAATCTCTTCCTGAAACACCTGCGCTGCTTTTTCGAGCTCTCCCGTGACATTCAGATAATAGGTGGCGGTGAGCGCGAGTTTTTCTCGTTCGCTGGCATGGTCGCGCAACTCGAAGGCTTTCCTTAGATATTCACTGGCGCGTCCTGTTTGAGAGAGACTGAAGTAGTCACCGCCAACTGCAAGATAGCCCATGGCGAAATTCGGATCGAGCTGGATGGCGTGCTGGTTGTAACGCAAAGCCGCGCTCGGTCCCTGCTCACGATCTGCCTTCTGCCCCTGGGTGTAGGCCTTGAGCGCTTCGAGAGACGACGTTGTGGCCTGCTCCAGAGGAACATCGAACCTCTGCACAGTGGCCAACGATTCACCCAGCTCGCTGCGGAGCTTGGAAACCGAATCGCCCAGAAGGTCGAGCACCTTTTCCTTGGTCGGCGCGGTAACTTGCCTTTGTGCGAGCGTGTCTCCATTCTGGCAATTCACTGCTTTCAGCCCAAGCACATACTCGCTACCTAAACTTCCAATCGAACCCGCGATGTAAGCTCTGCTACCCGCTCGCTGGCACAGTTCCCGCGCCAACTCGGGCGTTAGCTTCGTTCCCGGCGGTCGCGTCATCTGCTGCAACGTGTCCGCCACTTTGTAATCAGAGAGAACATTCAGGAACGGCGATTGATTCAGGGCAACGCTAAGCGCGGTTTTGAGCGTGTCATCGAAAACCGGGTCACCGGTGCTGTTGGCGAAGTCGGCGAGAACAACGGTGTCCTTGTCGGTCAAGGGCTTGGCGCGATGCGAGCGGTAGTAAAGACCTCCAGCCATCAATGCGGCAAGAAAGGCGACAACAGCCGGAATCCCGATCTTCCAAGGGCTTCTTTTCTTCGCAACGGAAGCTTCAGCCAGTTTTACTGCTTGCGACGAGGGCGTTACCGCAACGGCGGGCGTGGAACCCGAAGCGGGAGTCTGTCGAGCTATCGCAGCTTGGGTTCCGCTTTCTTGTACCGGAGCAACTGAGCCAGAAGCGGCAGCTAAGACCCGTCCAGTTTCTGTGTCCCGTTTCAACCGCTGGAATTCTGCCCGCATCTCCGAAGCGTGCTGATAACGCAGTTCCCGGTCTTTCTCCAGCGAACGAGTGATGATGTCTTCCAGCTTGGGAGGGATGTCTGGGTTGAGGCGAATCAGAGGAATTGGAGAACGCTCCAGAATGGCATTGAAGATCAGCGCGGAGGTATCGCCACGAAACGGCAGTGTGCCAGTTGCCATCTCATACAGCACCGCGCCGAAGGAGAACAGGTCGGTACGGGCATCGAGATCCTTGCCTTTCACTTGTTCGGGCGACATGTAGGCAACGGTTCCAAGCGTCGAGCCCGGGCTGGTCAGGTGATCCTCGCTTACTGCGGTTGCGCTGAGTTCGCTTGCGACTGGCTGTGGCTTGGGAGTTAGTACCTTGGCGAGTCCGAAATCCAGAATCTTGGCGTGCCCGCGCTTGGTCACGAAGATATTGGCGGGCTTGATGTCGCGGTGAACGATTCCCTCGGCGTGGGCGGCATCGAGTGCGTCGGCGATCTCGATGGCAAGAGACACAAGCAATTCCATGTCCATCGGGCGATTGCCGATGCGATGCTTCAGCGTCAGACCATCGAGAAACTCCATGGCGATAAAGGCCCGACCGTTGTCTTCGCCGATGTCATAAATCGTGCATATGTTCGGATGATTTAGAGCCGAGGCTGCTTTGGCTTCACGGCGGAAGCGCTCCATGGCCTGTCGGTCATGGGCTAAGCCTTCGGGTAGGAATTTGAGAGCAACGAAGCGGTCAAGGCGGGTGTCCTGAGCCTTATACACCACACCCATCCCGCCCCCACCGAGTTTCTCGATAATGCGGTAATGGGAGACGGTCTGGCCGATGAGCGTGTCGGTGTCCGCCACAGTGGGGTCATCTTAGGTTGCGACCGGGGGCAAGTCAACGAATCGGCCAGTTCCGCAAACTATGCGAATATACCCTCCCTAGACGGATACAACCGTGCCAGCCATCCTTGTTTGCCCAACACTACCCCGACTCCTTAGGGGACCGATATCATGCCGTTAGTACTGTTTCCCTACATCC
>DASPVD010000159.1:0-77714 GCA_035622555.1 Candidatus Eremiobacteraceae bacterium
TGCGGGAGCCCTGCTCCCGCTTTCCCTTCTTCGTGTCCCGTCGCGCAGAGGATCTTTGTAGCTCGCCTTCCAGGTCACTCCTTTGTCGCTGCCGGCCCCGCCTTCCGTTCACGCTTCCGCAAACCGCGCTCGCTTCCGAGCCAGTGCCACTCGCCGCTGTTTCCTCTCGTCTCATTCTTGAGACGCCTCTTCCCGGTAAACATTTATTCAATTGACAGTCTCTGCTCATTGGCATAGAAATTACCGCGCTGAGGGGGATGTCCAAGTTCGTTTAAGGGGTGGATCACATGAACAGTACGGGTGTACGTCGCTCCGGATTCCCTGGAGGTGCGTGTTTGTGTGCGTTGGCGGTGGCGCTGCTCTTTGCCACAACCAGCCGCGCGCAGACCGCCTCCGAAAATGAGTTGAAAATTACCGTGGGACCCGAGGATTACCAAGCCGCCGCTTCCTCGACCATGGTCTATCGACATGCCAAACCTGCCAATACTCCTGCGGGACGGTTGCTCCGCGCAAAAGAATCAACCAGCACCAAAGCGCTTCAGACAAATACCTCCAACGATCCCGGCGGCATCCTCCAGTATCCCGGCGACGTCCAATACCTCGGCGGTCCGGTCGTCGAATTCGCCCAATTCCATGCCATTTACATGCTGCCCAACGGATACTGTCCTATCCCCACTTGCTGGGGTGATCCCGAAGGGTTCCTCGGTGACTTGGGCAAGAGCAATTTCATCCATCTTGTTGACCAATACATTGGATTCTTCGGCGGCGATCGCTACACCGTCGGCTTCCGCGTCAAGCACAACTACACTCCCCCGGAGGTGCCGCTCACGGATGCTAACGTCCAAGCCGTCGTCGAAGCTGCCGCCAAAGCTTCCGGCGCCGTTGGCTACACTCACATCTACCACGTCTTTTTGCCTCCCGGACAGGACATCTGCTTCGACACCACCTTCTCGGAGTGCTACTCGCCCGATAATGAGGCGACTTTCTTCTTCTGCGGCTATCACTTCAGCGTGGACTTCCCCAACGTTGGCCACGTGCTCTACAGCGTTCAACCCTATCAAAACGTTCCCGGCTGCCAGGTCCGCCCCGGCACCCCCAACGGCGAGCTGATCGATTCCACGGACAACACCCTGAACCATGAGTCCTTCGAAGCCATCAGCGATCCCGATGGCAACGCTTGGATCAATAACGCCGCCATCGTGCTGCTCGGCGAAGAAATCTCCGACGAATGCTCCTTCGAAACCGTCATCGGCAGCAACGCCTATTACAATCCGCCTTCGTTCCAGATTTACGATCATTCCTACGCCGTCCAGTCCATTTACTCCAACACCGTCCATGCCTGCGGCACTGCGCCCTGAGCTAGCCTCCACTGCTGCTCGGGTCTTCAGGGGCGGATTTCCCTCCGCCCCTCTTTTTTCGCTCCCTCTTTCTGCTTCTCTGCATCTCTGTGTGCTCGGTGTCCTATTCTTCGTCAGTCAACGCTCGCTTCCTTCAATGCCCAACCAACGAAAACGCACCGCCCTGCGCTAGCCCTTTCGTTGCTTCCCGAGTCTTCGCCGTCATCACGCCCCGCGCCTCGTCCAACTGCTTTTGCGTCATGATCTGCTCCAACTGTTTCAGCCGCTCCGAGCCGGTTGTGTCTCCCGCCGCGATCGCTCGCGAATACCACGTGTGCGCCGCCACGTAATCCAGCGGCACGCCCTTTCCTTGTTCGTACAAATACGCCAGATTCGTTTGCGCTGCCGGTAAATTCTCTGCCGCTGCCCGCAACAGCCGTGCCGCTTCGTTGTAATCCGTTGCCACCCCGATTCCGTAAAAGTAGAAATACGCCAGATTGTTTTCCCCCTCAGGCAATCCATTGTTTGCCGACGCCCGCAGCCACCGCACCGTTTCCTCGTAGTTACGTTTTGTGCCGCGCCCTTTGTAGTAGATCGAAGCCAAATTGGCCTGCGCCCACGCGTCGCCGTCTTGCGCCCCGGCTAAATACCACTGCCACGCCGTTTTCAGATTCTTGCGCACACCTTGGCCCTTCTCGTACATCGATGCCAGATTGTTTTCGGCAGCGCCATTGTGTTGTGCTGCCGCCGCCTTGTAATTCTCTAGTGCCAGTGTGTAATCCACTCTGACGGGTCCCCCGTGTTCGTACAACCAGCCCAAATAGAATTCCGCCTTCGCGTAATTTTGTGCCGCCGACGCCCGCAGGAACTTCAACCCGCTCGCAATCCCCTCAGGTGTCGCGTTATGCACCAACTGAAAGTGCCCATATTCATACTGTGCGGTCGGGTCGCCTTGTTCCGCGCGCGCTTTCGCCTCCTCTACTGTCTGTTGCCTCGTTTGTGCCACCGCTTCGCTTAACAGCGTTGCTGTGCCCAAGGCAATCACAAGCGCGCATCGTCTCAACCACAGCCACGAATAGTGCCGAGAGTCCATGATGTGCCCCCTTGTTGGATCTGCGTCCTCGAGCCGGCCGCCCGCGTAACGTCGGGTGCTGACCCGGTGCACCGCGGCACACCACTATTAAGGCGCGTGTGAATTGGGGTTGTGGGCGCCAGGGAAATGGAACCAGGCGCACCAGCCCTACGCGCCGACACACGTGATGGCCGCTTTGTGTTCCACTCGGCTTGTCCACTCGGTACAGGTATAAACGAACTGAACCGCGAAAAAGTTTGTTCATGCGCAAAAAAAAACTCAGGAAAGTCGCCCTGTGCGGTGCCACAGGTAATCAGCAACTTAGCCCGCCCCCCAACTTCCGCAATTCCCTCGCCTCACCTGCATTTTGTAACGAACCTCGTCTTCTCCCGCATCCAATCCCCTGGCCAGCCTCACATCAAAACCAAATCTGCGGAGCCATCATGCCCAAGAATCTGGTCGCACAGGTTTCCAAACCCAAAGGGGAATTCGAGCTCCTCGAGCGCGACATTCCCCAGCCCTCCGCTGGCGAGGTGCGCATCAAAGTCCACGCTTGCGGCATTTGTTTCAGCGATCACCTGGTTAAGGACGGTGCGTGGCCCGATGTGCAATACCCGCGCATACCGGGGCACGAAGTGGCCGGCGTCGTCGACGAAATCGGCCCGGGCGTGACCGAATGGCACAAAGGCGATCGTGTCGGCGTTGGCTGGCACGGTGGCCACTGCTTTGTTTGCGAACGTTGCCGCCGCGGCGATTTCATCACCTGCGTCAACCAGCAGATCACCGGCGTCACCCGCGACGGCGGCTACCAGCAGTACATGCTCGCGCGCCACGAAGCGGTCGCCGCTATGCCCGATGATTTGGATTCGGCTGAAGCTGGCCCCTTGCTTTGCGCCGGCATTACCACTTTCAATGCGCTCCGCCATAGCGGTGCCAGGCCTGGCGATCTGGTCGGCGTCCTGGGTATCGGCGGACTCGGCCATTTAGGCATTCAGTTCGCCGCCAAATCCGGCTATCGCGTTGTCGGGATTGGACGCGGCCCAGAGAATGCCGCGCTTGCCAAAAAGCTCGGCGCTTTCGCCTATATCGATAGCAAGGCCGCTTCCGCCGCTGCTGAATTGCAAAAGCTCGGCGGCGCTAAAGTGATCTTGGCTACCGCTCCCAGTGCCAAGGCCATGGCCGAAGTGCTTGACGGCTTGGCTGTCGATGGAACGTTGCTCACCGTGGGCGCTCCCTTTGAGCCTATGGAAGTTTCCGTCGTGAAATTATTGATGGCTCGCCGCGATATTCAGGGTTGGCCTTCCGGTAGCGCCATGGACTCCCAGGACACTCTCGCTTTCGCGAAAGCTTCCGGTGTGCGCCCCATGGTCGAGATCTATCCCCTCGAGAAGGTCCGCGAAGCCTACGCCCGCATGGAAAGTGGCAACGCCAAATTTCGCGTCGTCCTCCAAATGTCCACCTGAACCATTTGCGTACCGCGCGCTACTCGGCTGCTCTGGGTTTTCAGCTTGGAGTGCGGGAGCCTTGCTCCCGCTTTCCCGTCTTCGTGTCCGTCGCGCAGAGCATATTGGTAGCGCCGGCTTCCAGCCGCCATTCCTTCGGAGTGCGGGAGCCTTGCTCCCGCTCTTGCCTCCACGAACCCACCCGCGTTCATCATCCGCACTTCGGAGTTGCCTCTTTTTCTGATTTGCCGTGTAGGGCCCGCCTTCTGAGGCGGGCCGCTGTTCGCTCATCCCCTGCGTCTTGCCTGAACCAAAACTAAAACACGTGATTCTGAGCGCAGTCTGCGGAGCGAAGAATCGCTCTGTCTTTTCGCGCCTTTCGCGAAAAGAATCTCTCTTCCGCACCTCCAGCCCCGGCTTCCAGTCGGCATTCCGCTCTCGCTTCGGAGTGCGGGAGCCCTGCTCCCGCTTTCCACCACCCGCTACCCGGTGTAGTGGTCACCACGGTTGCGGTGTCCGCCCTGCTCCATTTCCTCTACTTTACTTTCCCACGCCGCGGTGGTTTCCGCCCCGATGTCCTCCCGCCGCTCTTAACCTTGGCGTTCTTCTCCATGCGCAGTTTCCACGCCGTGTGCAACGCGCCTCGCAACACATCTTCCGTCACGGCCACCAGCCGCACGTGTGTCATGCCCATGCGGCCCCAGCCGCCCGGAATCGGCAGAAACACCTCCGGCAGTTCTTCCACAAACGCCTTCTGCTGCTCCAGCGTCAGTCGCAGGTTTCCATACCCTTGTTTCGCGGAGGCTAACGTGGCAAAAATCCGTCCATCCACGCGGAAGTCCGGGTGGCCCATGTGCGAGGATTCTTCGACTCCGGGAAGGCTCAACGCAATGCGGCGAAAATCGTCAACGTTCATGGCCGCTTATCCTACACCGAACGTGCCACTATCGCCCGCGTCAGAATCTGGGGCAGGTGGAAAAAATCCTCTCTTTTCTCAGCGGGAACCACCATTTGTGCGACCAATGATCGACCGCATCCTCAAAGCGATAATTCAAACACGAAATGAATGATCTCAACCATTGCGTCTTGTCTCCAACCACAAATGAAAGACGTCATTCTGAGCGGAGTCCGCGCAGCGAAGACCTCTTCTTCTTTTCGCGTCTTTCGCGAAAAGAATCTCTCTTTGTTCTTACCGACGAGCTTTCGCGTTCCCCTGTCGCCACTACCTCCTTGGAGACACAAAAACGCCGCCGGCAGGCGACGAAGGCATGCCCGAGCCTCGCCGAAGAGATCTCACCTCAGCGTTTCTCTCAATCCTGCGTCGAAACACAAGCAACCGCCGGGCTACCCTTACTGCTGCCCTCGCACTTGTTGTCCGGGAATTTCTCCCTTGTCCAGCGCCTTGAACAGCTCTTCCGTTCCCACCACTTGCCCGTTCAGCGTCCCGGGAATCAGCGTGTCTTTTTCGATGGTGCCCTTCTTAATCCCGGCGATGGTCACGTTGTTCACTTCCAGCGTCCGGCCCAGCGCCCGCTCGTAGTTGGCCTTCGCTTCCGCCAAATTCGCCAGTGCCCGCAGTTCCGTGCCTTGCGCGGTGATCAGGTCGCGCTGCGTCAGAATCACGTTGTACACCGTCGACGCCCCCAGTTGATATTTCTTCTGCTCTGCGTCAAACGTCTGCTGCTGCAACTCGCGCGCCTTCGTCGCCGCCGCCACTTGCGCCCGGCCCTGTTCCACTGCTATCGACGTGTTGCGCACATCCAGAACCGCGTTGTTCTTGATCTGCTGTACCGTCGCTTCGAACTGCCGTTCCACCAACTGCGCGTGGATGTTGTCCGCCTGCGCCGCGCGATTCCGCAGCGGCAAGGTGAACACTAGCTGCCCGGCGTACGTCGGCAGATCATTGTGGAAGATCTGCGACTGCGCGTGCGAGAATCCGGCCTTCGCTTCGCCCGTCACCGGCGTGATTTCATTCGGCGCAAACAACCCCGGAATGGGCACTCCATTCGCGTCCACGATCGGCGCCCCCGCTACCGTTGCTGTCGAACCATAGGTGAACGAGTTGCCGCCCAACCCGTATGACGAATATTGCACTCCCAGCGTCGCCGTCGGCAGCAGCGCGTTCCTCGTCGCTTTCACGTCCACTTGCGCGTTCTTCAAGTTGTAATTCTGTTCCTGGATGTCCGGCCGCTTCTGAAACGCCTCTTTCAGCGCCTCTTCGAACGGTGACGTCTGAACCGCTGCGGGCCCTTCCGGCTTGTCCGTCGGCACAATTTCCACATTCAACAGGTTGGACGCGGTGGGGTCCTTGGCAATGTAGTTTTTCAGCGCCAGGTCGTCTTGCAGTTGCGTGGTCTGCGCCACAATCAAGTTCTGCCGGTCGGTCGCCAATTCCGATTCCGCGCGGGTTACGTCCAGCGGCGCCATGGTGCCAATCTCCAACTGCTTCTTGTTGTCGTTGTACAGTTTCTCCGAAACCGTCACCGCCTGTTGTTCCACCTTCACGTTTTCCCGCGCATACACCAGCTCCCAATATGCCGTGATCGTGTTGGTGATCGTGGTGATGGCCTGTTGCGCAAACGCCAGGTCCGCGATCTTCCGGTTGTTTTCCGCAATGATGATGTTCCGGCGATTCACAAACTTTCCCCGCCCGGCCAGCAGTTGTTGTTGCAGGCCCACCTGGATGTACGACTCCACGTAGGGGTTGAAGAAGTTGTCCGCGTTCGAGGAATTTCGCGAGTTATCCCACGCCGCGCTGAACGATGTGCCCGTCATGAAGCTTTGGTTGTACGACGTGTTGTAAAACGCCGTGTGCGAAGTCAGCGTCAGTACCAGGTTGCTCAGCGACACCGCCGAAGAAGAACCCACGCCCGAGATGAACGGGTTGGCGATCGGAATGTTCGCAGCGCTGTATCCTCCCGCGAACGTCAGCGTCGGATCGTAAAACAGTTCCGGCAGGTTCGCCGTCGATCCCGTCGCCAGCGTTCCCGGCGATCCATAGCCGATTCCCCCGGCTCGCGCCTTCAACAATCCTATATCCGCCATCCACGGACTGTAGCGCTGCACCACGATGTCCATGCTGTTCTCCATCGCCAGCGCTATGGCATCCTGCAAGCTCAGCGGCAGCTTGCCGTCATGAATCAAATCCTCCAGGCGCGGCGAATTGATCAGCACCCCCGGTTCTACGTAACGCTCCTTATAGGGGTTCACAATATTCGGGAACCAGCTGGGCGCCTTCGAGTAGTCAAACTTCGTCACTCCCAGCGATATCGGCACTCCTCCTTGTGGCGCTGCCTGTTTCTGCGACGGCGAAGCCGGCTCCTGCCCCAATATTGGCGTGCCCCCCATTACCCCGGCCAGCACTGCGGCTAGCAGCGGTCGAACCAGCGATCTGTTCATGAGTATCCTCACACCCAACCTAAGCTTTGATAGATTCGCACCCAACAAGCAGAGTTTTACCGTAAATCCTGTGATTCTTTATGCTTCACTTAGTGTAAACGTTCCCTACCACCAATTTGTTTCAACACCACGGGAAGTACGCGCACAGTAAGAGGTGACACTCCGGCAAACTCTCTTCAGTTTAACAACGCCTCCTGACCTTGACAACGCGCGAACGCCAGCGCTAATCTCCTGACGTTTCGACGTTTACCTCCTGCGCTTGGTTAGTTGGACGGTTGTCGGGGTATTTATGTTGCCGCGCGAACAACTTTTGTCGCTTTTTGAGACCGCCGGTGCCATTCGCCACGGCCACTTTGAACTCTCCAGCGGCTTGCACAGCGGTACCTACGTGCAGTGCGCCCTGGTCCTGCAATATCCCCGCTTTGCCGAAAAACTCGGGCAGGCTTTGGCGGCCTTGTTTTCCGACGTCTCGATCGACGCGGTCGTTTCCCCCGCTTTGGGTGGCGTCACAATTGGACAGGAAGTCGCCCGCGCCCTGCCTCCTCCCCGTGACCCCATTGGCGGCGGCGTCCCCGCGATGTTTGTCGAGCGCGACAGCAACGGCATCATGACCCTGCGCCGCGGCTTTACCCTCAAGCCCGATCAGCATGTTCTCGTTGTCGAAGATGTCTGGACCACAGGCGGCTCCACCGAAGAAACCATTCGCGTCGTCCAGGAGTGCGGCGGCCGGGTCGTTGCCGCGGGCGCCCTCATTGATCGCAGCGGCGGCGCCATCGAATTTCCCGTCGAGTCTAACGCCCTCATTCAGCTCAGAATCGAGAGTTTCGAGCCCGAAGAGTGCCCCCTCTGCCGCCAGGGCAGCGCCGCCGTCAAACCCGGCAGCCGCTTCGCCCGTACCGCCCCCTAACCTCTTCGCTTTGGAGTGCGGGAGCCTTGCTCCCGCCATCGGTCTTCGTATCCTTCTTGGAGTGCAGGAGCCCTGCTCCCGCTTTTCATTCCTCTTGTCCCTGCTCGCCAGTTCTCCCCGTCACCCTGCCTGCCGCAGACAGGTCGCCTCTGCCTCCTGTAAACTACTAACGACTGCCTCGTCCTCCTGCATGCGCTATTTCAAACTGACCATCGCTTACGACGGCACCGACTTTCACGGCTGGCAATTCCAAACCAACAGGCCCACCATCCAAGGCGAAATCGTCTCCGTCCTTCGTCGCCTCACTCAGGAACCCGTACACCTGCTCGGCTCGGGGCGCACCGACGCCGGGGTGCACGCCCTCGGCCAAGTCGCCAGCTTCCGCACCCAGTCGGCGCTCTCCGCCGCGGAATTTCAGCGGGCCTTGAACGCCCTTCTGCCTCCGGCCATTCGCATCGTCGATGCCGAAGAAACCGGCCCGGACTTCAGCGCGCGCTGGTCCAACAAAGGTAAGCTCTATCGCTACCGCATCTATCGTGGCAAAGTCTGTCCCCCATTTTTGTGGCGCTACGTCCTGCACTACCCGTTTCCCCTGGACGAAGACGCCATGGCTCGCGCCTCTGCTCGCTTCGTCGGCGCGCACGATTTCACTTCCTTCGCCGCTTCCACTGGCTCCGAAGACGACGATAGGGAACCCAATATGGTCCGCGAAATCTTCTCCGCCGATGTGCAGCGCACCCCCGATGACTCCGAGCTGTGGTTTACCGTCCACGGTCGTTCCTTCCTGCGCTACATGGTTCGCAAAATGGTCGGCACTCTCCTCGAGGTCGGTCGCGGCAAGCTCGCTGTCGACGACATCGACCGCCTCTTCGAAATCAAGGACCGTTCCAAATCCGGCCCCACCGTTCCTCCCCAAGGCCTCTTCATGGTTCGTGTCGACTACGAGCAACCCTTCCGCCTTCCCGAGTGATCCTCGCTACCTCTGTTGCCCTTTCTCTGCTCTCTGTCTCTACCCGACTAAATCCACGAACCACACGGAGGCAGTGGCGAGTGGAGCGGAGGGAAGGGAAGACAGAAAGTGTGCGACGACCTTGGGACACCGGGGAATTACGGTTTCTGTGTGTTATCCTCAGGAGCGCTTTTGGCGACGAAGGATCTCAACCACTGCGTCTTGCCTCGAACAGCGGCCGAAATCCCGGCTGCCCCGCTTCGTTGTGTGACCCTGAGGTCCTTGCGTGTCTTTGCACGTGCGCCTTTTGGAGTGCGGGAGCCCTGCTCCCGCTTTTCCAGAACCGTGGCGGTCCGTTCTGTGCAGCGGCCCGAACTCTAATTCACCCTGAGCTGCTTCCGCGAAACGTTTACCCCGACGCAGGAAGGGATCGGCCATCCCTCTCCACCTTCCATTTTCAATCTTTTGTCTCTCTGTGCTCTCTGTGTCCTCTGTGGTGCAATCTTCTTCATCTCCCCACTCGCTTGCCCTGAGCGCCTTGCGCGAAGGGCCACTCACCACTCCTACACACAAAAACGCCGCCGGCGGGTTGCCCGCACCGGCGGCGTGATTGTTCAGGGGGGAAACTTCTCTGCTTAGTTGGTCGTCGCCTGCGCAAATCCCGTGAAGTAGCTCAGCACGTACGCATTGATCGAGCCGTTGGCTTGCGGGATTCCGTAGACTTTCACCGGCGTGCCGGTCACCAGATTCGTAGACAACGTGTTCTGGCCCGCCGTTGTGGTTACGTCCACCGGAGTGATGGTGATGATGCCGTTGCTCCAGCTCACCTGATACACCAGCGTGCCGGAACCGGTGGTCGTGTTGATGTTCACGGGCACCGCCTGCGTTCCACCAACCAGGCTCACCATGAACGCCCCGTTGTTATACGACGTTGCCGCGCTCCCCAGCGGTATCGTTGTGGGGATCAGCACTGCCGACGGAGCCGCCCACACATTCGGCGCGGCTGGGTCGTTCCACGTGGCCCAAGTTTCTCCGGCGGCCTGCATCTGTCCCACACTGCCGCCGAAGTTCACGCTGCCATTCGTGGCGCCGTCGAAGTCGCTGATCGCGTTCGCGCCGCTGTCGACTATCGTCGGGAACGTGAAGTTCCACCACTTGAACCCGCTGATCGGATTGCCCGTCTGCGGATCGTGTCCGTTCGCCGTGCTCGTCGAAATGAATGGCAGCGTCTCCGTGTAGTCGTCCGGCGCGTTGAAGAAATTGCGCGTGTACGTGAAGCTGGTCAAGCTGCTTCCACTGATGGTTCCGTCATACCGCGCGATTTCGATGTCGATCGAGCTGGCCACCATCGGGCTGGCCAGCGGATCCACCGCGCTGGCGTGCACTTTGAAGCCGCGCACCAGGTTCGACAAAAACGCCGGTCCTTGTCCGATCGCGGTCGCGTCTGACTGCGCGTTCGCAGGGGTGCGGAAGTAGAACAGCGTGTTCGAGTCGATGGTCAGCGGAACCGGCAGGCCCAGTTCGTTCAACACCACCAATGTGGCCGAGCTTGTCTCCACGTGCAACACGTGCCCTTCGGGGCTGATCCACACGCTGTTGAAGCTGCTGCTGGCCCACAAGCGCACCGCCACCAACGTGCCGTCTTGCTGGTAGCGCGCCGCTACGCGGATGTACTTGCCGGTGATCGTCGACGCCAGCGAGCTGAAGTCCTGCAGCGTCGCCTGGGTTTTCGCGTCCACGTCGTAATACAACGTGCCATTCGTCGAGTCCGCATTCACCGACAACGCTTCCGTGGTCTGGATCGCCGTCTCCGGATTCGTCGGCGGGTACACCGGATAATCGATGTTGAAGTTCATGGTGGCGTTCGCGTTCGATAAGCCCGTCACCGTGCCATAGTGATGCCGCAGCACCAGCCGGGCCAGGTCAAAAATCCGCCGGTGCCGTAACGTTCCGTTGAAGTTCACCGCCCACATCGTCGTGCCGCCTCCCGATGGCGGAACGTGCGCCACGATAAACGCCGGGTGCGCCAGGTTGAATTCCAAATCCAACGCGTTGCTCTGTGTCGTCGACACCTGCAGCGGCGCCGCCAAATTAAAGGTCACTGGCACGGTCAAACTGCCCGCGCCTCCTTGCGTGTTCAGAATCTGGATTTGGCTCGACGGTATCGTGCTGCTCGCCGTCGCCGGAAATCCCGCTTCCGGGTTGGCCGAAACCGTCAACAGTACGTCGCCGGGATTCCCGCTCACCGTCACTGTCGCCGCCGTGTACGTCCCTACCGGCACGCTCACGTTCCCCACGATTTCACTCAGTTGATCCAGTTGCAGCAGGTTGATCGTCGGCGCGGGACTCGGCGCGGTGTACACCGTCACCGGCGTGCCCCCTCCTTGCGGCGTCAATGCGATCGACAGCACCTTCACGCCGATGACCGCCCAGTCGTCCGTGGGATCGTCACTGACCAGCAGGTTCACTGTTCCTGTCTGCGTTTGCGGAGTCGGATTCGAGGTGGGGTTCGAATTCGACCCGGAACTTCCGGAGCCGCACCCCACCGAAAAAAGCAGCAGTGCTGCCGCAGCAGCACCAAGCACCATTCGCCAATAGACAGACTTCATGATTTTCTCCTGGTGAGGGGCGAGCCTCACGTTATTTTTCTATTCATGACCGACTGCTTTGGGTTGAACCACCCCGGGCTCGCGAGGACTCGACAAGCCCGCATACCGAAACAAACACGCCGCCCCTTCAAGAGTTGCGCACCAAGTACCCTTGCGCGGTAGTACGTCCGTACTACCGCCTACCCTCTCCCTTCGGCCTGTTCCCCCAACCTGCGCTTTTTGGAGTGCGGGAGCCCTGCCCCCGCTTTCGTTCCTCATGTTCTGTCGCGCACCGCATCTTTGTGGCGCCGGCTTCCAGCCGGCATTTCGCTCTTGCTTTGGAGTGCGGGAGCCCTGCTCCCGCTTGCATTCCTCGTGTCTCTGCTCACGACCACGCACTCACCACTGCCTTCTCCGAGCCTCGAGGGGATCTTCAACCGCTGCGTCTTGCCTCCAACCACAAATGAAGCACGTCATTCTGAGCGCAGTCTTCGGAGCGAAGAATCTCTCTTCCTCTTTTCGCGCCTTTTGCGAAAAGAATCTCTCTTCATTCGGTTTGTCTGGCGCCCGAGCGGCAGTTTGCCTGCATCAGGAGATGCGTCTCCATTTCGGAGTGCGGGAGCCCTGCTCCCGCATTCATTCCTCGTGTCTCTGCTCGCAATTACTTGCCCTTGAGAGGCGAAAGCTGGTCTGTCCTGCGTGCAGCCGGAACGTCCTCAGAGACTGTCAGGTGGCGTGGACTCCGGCGAAGTCACACGAGTCACCGGTCCGTGGGGTCGGGAGTGCTGGTAGTGGGTGAAGTGTCTGCGGAGCTGCTTGGCGCGGATGTGGCGGTCGATGGCCACGGACACCGGGAACAGCGTGAGAGCCATGAGTGTTGCTCCGAGCAGAATCCCTGCGTCGGCGAGCTGCCCGCCGGTGTGAGTGGACTCCCAGACCAGCGCAGCGCCGATCAGGCAGAGAAGGGCTGAGGGTGCCATCCAGGTTAAGTAACTGGTCTTCACAGCGTTCCTACCCTGCATAGTATCTCATCAAGTACCCCTCCTGTGTGAGAGAGGCCGCCAATCAGGCAATACAGCATTTCCTGTACCGGTGGCGGAAAAGAGGACCGTTTCCTCTAGCCGTTGGGAACCGCGTAGCCGTGGCGCAAACGGCAATTCCCCAACCCACTCCTCTCCATTTCCTTTACACTGACCCCATGAAGCGACTCGCCCCGCTCTTCTTCTTTCTAGCCTCGCTCGCTGTTGCCCAACCTGCTCCCCTCATCACCAACACCCCCAATCGCGCCACCATCAGCCTCAATGGCCGCTGGCGCACCATCGTTGATCCCTACGACGTCGGCGAGCACATGCGCTTTTTCTTGAACGCCAAGCCGCAAGACCCCGCCGCCCTGGTCGAGTATGACTTCGACACTTCGCCTCTGCTCGACGTTCCCGGCGATTGGAACTCCCAGCGCGACGACCTTCTTTTCTACGAAGGCACTGTCTGGTACGAAAAATCCTTCAACTATCACAAACGCGAGCACACTCGCGCGTTCGTGTACTTCGGCGCGGCCGCCATGCGCGCCACCGTATATCTGAACGGCACCAAGCTGGGCTCCCATGAAGGCGGCTACACGCCGTTCGATTTCGAGGTCAGCGACGCGCTTCGCGAGGGCCCCAACTTCCTGGTGGTCGAGGTCAACAATCGCCGTCGTCCCGAAGCCATTCCCTCCCTCAGCACCGACTGGTGGAATTACGGCGGCCTCACTCGCGAGGTCCTACTCCTCGAAGTCCCCTCCACCTTTATTGAAGATTATTTTGTGCAGCTGGCGTCCCTGACCGAAATTGCCGGCTGGATTCGCATCAACGGCGCCACCCAGCCGCAGAACGCCACTATCGAGATTCCCGAAGCCGGCGTCCACCAGTCCGTCTCCATCGACGCTTCCGGATATGCACGCTTCCGCTTTCCCGCTCACCTCGATTTGTGGTCCCCCAGCCATCCCAAGCTCTACCGCGTGACACTCTCCGCCGCAGGCGATTCCGTTCAAGACGACATCGGCTTTCGCCGCATCGAAACGCGCGGCACCAAAATCCTGCTCAATGGCGAACCCATCTTTTTGCGCGGCGTCTCCCTGCACGAAGAGGCGGCCTATCGCGGTGGCCGCGCTTTTTCCACCGATGATGACGCCACTCTGCTCGGTTGGGCCAAGGAGTTAGGCTGCAATTTCGTCCGCCTGGCGCACTATCCCCACAACGAAGCAATGACTCGTCTCGCCGACAAGCTGGGCTTGCTGGTTTGGTCCGAAGTTCCCGTTTACTGGGATAGCGCCTGGACCAATCCTGCCACTCTCCAAAATGCCCAGGACCAGCTCCGCGAAAATATCACTCGTGATCACAACCGGGCCTCCATCATTCTTTGGTCCATCGCCAATGAAACTCCTGTCGACCCCGCCCGTAACGAGTTCCTCAGCAAGCTGGCCGACCAGGCTCGCCAGCTCGATCCTACCCGCCTGGTCACCGCTGCCTCCAATCATGTCGAGCATCCCAACCCGCTTACCCGCGTGATCAACGATCCCTTGGGAGAATTTCTCGATGTCATCGGCGTGAATGAGTACGTGGGTTGGTACGAAGGACGCCCGGAAGATGCCGACCATCTCCAATGGAACATGGTCTACGACAAGCCGCTCATCATCAGCGAATTTGGCGCCGGCGCTCCTTACGGCAATCACGGCCCCGCCAACGTCCGCTGGACCGAGGAATATCAAGCCGACGTGTTTCAACGGCAGATCAACATGCTCCGGAAAATCCCCGCCTTGGCCGGCATGTCGCCTTGGGTGCTGATGGATTTCCGCTCGCCGCGCCGCTTCCTCCCGGGAATCCAGGATTATCGCAACCGCAAAGGTTTGCTTTCCGATCGCGGCGAGCGCAAACAAGCCTTCTACGTCCTCCAGCGCTTCTACCGCGACCTCTCCCACTAGCCATTCCGTGAACTCTCATGCTGAGCGCGCCGTTTGTGTTCCTGGCTTTTTGCTTGTGTAGTGGCCAGTCTTCAGACTGGCCTGGGCGAGCAAGCCCTGAGCAACGCCGAAGGGCTTGTCCTGAGCCACGTCGAAGGGTCCGCGAGCCCTTCTTGCTTCACGCCACTCTGTAGCTGTCACGCTGAGCGCGCCGTTGGCGCGAAGCATCTCAACCGTTGCGTCTTGCCTCCAACAGCGACCGTAATCCCCGCTGCCCCGGGTTCGTCATGTAACCCTGAAGTCCTTGCGTGTCTTTGCACCTGTGGTGCGGGACGAGTCGGCGGCTCTTGGAGAGCGGGAGCCTTGCTCCCGCTCTCATTCCTGATGTCCCGTCGCGCAGAGCATCTTTGTAGCGCCGGCATCCTTGCCGGCTCCCCGCACCGCGAGGTCGTGTGTTTGTCGAAACTCCTCTCCTCCAAGGTCCGAGCGCTCGCCTTGTGGGTCGCGGCTTTAGCCGCGACATCTTTTTCACTCGCCACTCCCCACTCACCACTCCTTCCTCTGTGCTCTCTGTGTCCTCTGTGGTGAACCGTTCTTTCCCTCGCCTCGCTTACGCAGCGAGGACCTCTTCCTCTTTTCGCCCCGTTTGCAAGAGACCTCTCTGGACTCTTTTTCACTCGCCACTCCCCACTCGCCACTCCTTTCTCTGTGCTCTCTGTGTCCTCTGTGGTGAGCCGTCCTCGCCTCGCCCCCCTCAGCTTGTATTTGCCCCGCCCTCGGATACAATGCCTCGCTATGCTTCGACGAACTTACTTCCTTCACCTCCCCATCGTTCTCTTTTTCATCGCTGCTTGCCTTGCTTCCGCCGCCGACAAGCACCCCTACTCGCTCGACGACTATTCCGCCCTGCACTGGGCCCATGCCGTCGCCGTTTCGCCCGATGGCAAAACCATTTTGTATGCCGTCAGTTTCGACGGCGACAAAGGTCCCACCAAACACGAATGGCACCTCATCGACGTCTCCGGAGCCAACGACCGCAAGCTCGACCTCCCCGAGCCTTTTCATCCTCAGGGGTTTACCAAAGATGGCTCGCTCTACGGCCCCTACCAGGTGGACAAAAAGGGCCAGTTCGCTATCGTTCCGCTCACCGGCGGACAAGCTACCCAGATCATCGCTTTGCCTCGCGGCATAGCTAGCCACTCGATTTCCCCCGATGGCAACAGCTTTGCCTTCACCGCTGATCCACGTCCTCCCGATCCTCTCGACGAAGTGCGCCACGTTGCCGGAAATGACGTGAACAGTCTGTACGTAACCACACTCACCGGCTCTTCCGGCGCCTGGTGGTGCCCCGATTTGAAGGACATCACCGACGTAGCCTGGTCTGCCGATGGCTCCCAGCTTGCCGTGGTCACCCAATTACCGAAAATCGGTCACCACGATGTGCGCGGCACCATTTGGACCTGTACTTCCTCGGCCATGCACAAAGTCGCCGACATCCCCAACGGCATTTCCGGCATTGCTTGGGCCAACTCTGGCAAGGACCTGGCTTTTGCCAGCAGCACTACCGACGTGTTTACCCCCGATCATTTGTGGACCGTCCCTGCTTCCGGCGGTACACCCCAGGATCAAACTCCCAAACTCGCCGGCTCCATTACCAACGTCTGGAACGATCCGCGCGGCACGGTTTGGCTCGGGATGCACAAGGGCACCATCACCGAAATCGATTCCTATCGCGACGGCAAACTCGCTCCCGCCTATAGCTGGCCCGCCGGCGTCATCAACGGACCGCCCGTCTATTCGCCTTTCGCTTCATCCCCGGAAGTCCCTGCCTTCACCGTCGGCGATCCCACCCACTCGTCCAACGTCGCCGTCGCCGCCGCGTCCGGTCTGCAAAAAATCACCCATGCCGGCGACGACACTCTGGCCAACGTCGTTCTCGGTGATGCGCGCGTCGTCAAGTGGACTTCCAAGGACGGCACCAACCTCGAAGGCATCGCCACTTTTCCCGCTGATTATCAGTCCGGCACAAAATATAAATTCCTGGTCTTGCCGCATGGTGGCCCGGAATTCAACGACACCTTCGATTTCGACACGTTCTCCCGTCTGTTTGCCGGACTCGGCTACGTGGTCTTGCAGCCGCAGTATCGTGGCTCCACCGGTTACGGCTCCGAATTTCTCCAGGCCATTTACCAGCACTTCGGCGATCTCGCTTACCGCGACGTCGACAGCGCTTCCGATTACGCCGTCGCCCAAGGTTGGGCCGATCCCAATCGTCAAGCCATGTTTGGCTGGAGCGCCGGCGGCTTCATGACCTCCTGGACCGTCACCCAGACCCATCGCTACAAAGCCGCCATCGAAGGCGCCGGTATCACCGACTGGCTCAGCTTTATTCCCACCAGCGACATTTCCCAGGTCGATTACGACCAGCGTCTTCAGGAGCACAGTGCTCAGCCTTTTCTCCAATTTTCCGCGGTCATGCACGCCGACGCGGTCACCACCCCGCTCCTCATTCTTCATGGTGAAGCCGACCTCCGCGTCCCCACCTTCCAGGCTCGCGAATTTTTTGTCTTGCTCGCCGAGCGCGGCAAAACCGTCCGCATGGTCACCTATCCCGGCTCTCCGCATTTCCCGCAGCTCGCCGAACAGCGCCGCGACCTCTTCACCGAAATCAAAAACTGGCTCTCCACCTACAACCCCTGAGCGCCCTTGTTCCACCTGTATCTTCTGGAGCTGTCATCCTGAGGGCGCGCCGTCCGCGTTCCTCGCTTTTTTCTTGTGTAGTGGCCAGTCTTCAGACTGGCCTGGGCGTGCATGTCCTGAGGCAACGTCGAAGGGTCCTCGAGCCCTTTTTGCTTTGCTTGCCTTGTGGGTCGCGGCTTTAGCCGCGACATCCACGTCACCCACTACCCGTAGCGCAGGGCGGGCATGCCCTGAGCAAAGCGAAGGGTCGGCGAGCCCTGCGGGTTCCTAGTAACAATCCTCGCCCTCACCGCACACCTGTCATACTGAGCGCGCCGTTAGCGCGAAGCGTCTCTCTGGGCTTTTTTTACTCCCCACTCGCCACTCCTTTCTCTGTGCTCTCTGTGTCCTCTGTGGTGAACCGTTCTTTCTTCCTCCGCATTACGCTAAAATGAGGACCATCGCCCGAAGGAGAACCCACTTGCCCGAGCCAACCGCCACCCCGCCCCCCTCGTCCACCGAAGGCACGCCCGCGCCCAAAATCAAAACACGCAAACCCAAACAGCGCGCCTGCGACGAAAAGGACGAAAAGGGCAAGCTCTGCATGGGCCATCTCAAACGTTGGTACGACTACCCTCCCGAAATCGCCAAAATCCTCGGCAAAGCCTCCGAGGTGTACCGTTGCGAATTTTGCAAAACCCTTTACCGCCCCGATCCCAAGCAGTTGCCGAATAGCTATACTCTTCGCTATTAATGAGCATGCCGCCAGGGCGCGTCGCGGCTCATCACCAGCTATCCAGCGCCCACGGGCTCCAGCTACCGGAGGTCGCTCCACCGTGGCAGAAATGACAGAAAATCTACTGAACAATGAACTGATCTACGACTGGAACCGCGCTGGCCACGTCCCCATTTCCCCCGGCACCAAGGTCCTCGTCAACGACGAGACTCTTCGCGACGGCTTGCAGAATCCCTCCATCGTCGATCCCACCATCGAAGACAAAATCGAAATCCTGCACTTCATGGAAGTGCTCGGCATCGATTCCGTCAACATTGGCTTGCCCGGTGCCGGACCTCGTGCCGCCCGCGATGTGGAAGCTTTAGCTCGCGAAATCTCTACCCATCACATGCGCATCAAGCCGAACTGCGCCGCGCGCACCGTCGAAGCCGACATTCGCCCCATCCTCGAAATCTCTGACCGTGTCGGCATGCCCATCGAAGCCGCCACCTTCTTGGGTTCCAGTCCTATTCGCCGTCTCGTCGAAGATTGGACCGTCGATCACCTCGAACGCACCACCGAAAAAGCCGTCACCTTCGCCGTCTCCCACGGCCTGCCCTCCATGTACGTCACCGAAGACACCGTGCGCACCGATCCCGACACCGTCAAGCGTCTTTACACCACCGCTATTCGCAGCGGTGCCCGCGCCATCGTCCTTTGCGACACCGTCGGGCACGCCACTCCCGAAGGCGCCTACAATCTCGTGAAGTTTGTTATCGATGAAGTCGTCACGCCTTCCGGCCAGGACATTCGCGTTGATTGGCACGGCCATCGCGACCGCGGTTTGGCCATCGCCAACTCTTTGGCCGCCCTTGCCGCGGGTGCTCGTCAGATTCACGCTGTGGCCTTGTCCCTGGGCGAGCGCGTCGGCAACACCCCCATGGAGCTTTTGCTCGTCAATCTTCGCCTGTTGGGCTTGCGCATGAACGACCTCAGCTATCTTCGCGCCTACTGCGAGAAAATTGCCCACGCTACCCACACCACCATCCCTCCCAACTATCCCGTCTTCGGCAAAGACGCCTTCCGCACCGCCACCGGTGTCCATGCCGCCGCCATCGTCAAGGCTCTTCGCAATCACGACCGCACCCTCGCGGACGCCGTCTACAGCGGCGTGCCCGCGCATTTAGTAGGGCTCGAGCAGATTGTCGACATTGGCCCCATGAGCGGCAAATCCAACGTGGTTTACTGGCTCGCCCGCCACGGCATTTCCGAGTCTGAGGAGCTAGTCAATCGCATCTTCGACGCTGCTAAGCAGTCCCCGCGCATTTTGACCGACGACGAGATTCTCGCCATCTGCGCCTCCTGCGGCCAACATCCGGCAATGATGTAGAATCCTTGCTCGTGCCGTCGTTCGGCAGCACGGCACGATGGCGCTTTGCTTCCTCGGCTCATGTAGCGCTGGCTTTTACGCCTGTGTTCGTTGCCTTTGCGAAGCAATCGCCTGACCATTTTTGCCCGGTCCTTCCCAATGAGTCGCGCCTCGCACGCCGCGTCGAAAAAACCGATGGCCTCCCTGTACTTTGTGACAGTGAAACGCTTCGCCGTTTGCGCTATTCTTCTTGCCATGCCGCTTCGTTCGTCGGTCGTCACTTCGATGCCGCGCTCCCCGCGCACCGCATCTCTGGCCGCTCAGCCGCAAGTGCGCGAAGCCCTCAACTGGCTCGATCAGAATCTCGATTGGACCACCGCCCAGCAGATTCGCCTCACCGAAATTCCCGCGCCCTCCTTCCAGGAAGAAAAACGCGCTCAGGTCGTCAAGGAAATCCTCTCCTCCGAAGGCCTCATGGTTTTCACCGACAAAATCGGCAACGTCATCGCCGAATTGCGCGGCACTCAAGACCAAGAAGCGGTCATGCTCAGCGCCCATCTCGACACCGTCTTCCCCGCCGGCACTGAAATTAAGGTTCGCCGCGAAGGCGACCGCCTGCTCGCTCCCGGAATTTCCGACAACGGCACCGGTCTAGCCGGCCTGCTCGCCGTTGCCCGCGCCATTCAAGTCGCCAAAATCAAGCCCCAGCGCACCATCTTATTTGCCGCCAACGTCGGCGAAGAAGGCGAGGGCAATCTTCGCGGCATGCGCACGCTCATCGACGCCTACGGCTCCAAGCTTCGCGCCGTCATCGTCCTCGACGGCTCCGGCATCGATCATGTCACCACCAAGGCGCTCGCCTCCAAGCGCGTCGAAGTGCTCATCACCGGCCCCGGGGGACACAGTTGGTCCGACTTCGGCATGCCCAATCCCATCGACGCCCTCGTTCGCGGCGCCGTTCGCTTCATCAGCACCAAGGTTCCCACCGTCCCTCGCACCACCTTCAATCTCGGTCAAATCGAAGGCGGCACTTCCGTCAATTCCATTCCTTATGAAGCCAGGCTGAAAGTCGATCTGCGTTCTGAAAATGAAGACGAGATCGCTCGCATGGAAAGTGCTCTTCGTGAGTGCATGGCCGCTGGTGTAAAAGACGAAATGGATGATGCCCGCGATCGTTCTCGCGGCAAATTGGAGTGGAAACTCGATCTCATCGGCAGCCGGCCTGGTGGCGAACTGGTTTCCGACTCCGCTCTCCTCGCGTCCCTGCGCGCCGCCGACGAGGTGGTCGGCAATAAATCCCGCAACGAACGTTCCTCCACCGACGCCAACATTCCTCTCTCCATGGGCATCGAAGCCATCGCTATCGGCGCCGGCGGAAATGGGGGCGGTGCGCACTCCTTGCAGGAATGGTACGAGCCCACCGATCGCGCCCTCGGCCTGAAGCGCATCCTGCTCACCCTCCTCGGTGTCGCCGGTGTCGCCCCGGAGAAGCCCCAATGAGCCATTCGCCGCGAACTCCGTGGCGAATCATCTTCTCCCTCTCCGTCGCTCTGGCTGTCCTTTCCATCGCGGCTCGCCTCACCGCGCAGTCCAAGCGCCCTATCCTCAATCCCACCATTTACTATTTGCACGGGCACATTTACACCAACGACCCCAAGCATCCTTGGGCCGACGCCATGGCCGTGCGCGACGAAAAAATTCTGTGTGTCGGCAGCATCAGCCAGATCATGTTGGAGTGTGGCGGCGCGGAATCCGAAGACGTCATCCAGTTGAAGGGCAGCTTCGTCATGCCCGGCTTCAACGATGCTCACGTCCACATCGGCGGGGCCGCCCGCGACAAACTCGCCCTCGTTTTAAACGACGCCACTTCCGTCGACGATATCCTCAAATTGGTGAAAGACGCTGCCGCCAAGCATCCACCCGGCGATTGGATCGTCGGCAGCGGCTGGGACCAGTCCCGCTACCCCAACCAAAATTTTCCCACTCGCCTGGAATTGGATCAGGCTGCTCCCAACAATCCCGTCTATCTCGACCACGTCTCCGGCCACATCGCTGTCGCCAACTCCCTGGCCCTCAAACACGCCGAAATCACCAGCGAAACTCCTAACCCGCCCGGCGGCGAAATCGGGCGTTTTGCCGACGGCGAACCCAACGGCCTGCTGAAAGAAAACGCCACCGAAATGGTCGAGCAGCGCATCCCTGATCCTTCCGGCGAGGAACGCAAGAAGGGAATTACGCTGGTTTTCGAAGAGTTGGCCCGCAACGGCGTCACTTCCGTCCAGGACAATTCCAAGTGGGAAGATTTTCTCGCTTACACCGAGCTGAAGCAGGAAAAGAAGCTTACCGTTCGCATCACCGAATGGCTGTCCTTCCTCGATTCCACCGACGACTTGCAGAACAAGCGCGCCCAAGGCGGTAGCACCGATCCTTGGTTAAGAACCGGCGCCCTCAAAGGCTTCATCGACGGCGCTTTGGGCACCCACACCGCCGCGCTCCTCGCCCCTTACTCCGACGACTCTTCCACCAGCGGCATGCTGCTCCTCGATCCCGAAAAATTGAAAGCCCTGGCCATCGAGCGCGACCGCCTCGGCTTTCAGATCGCCTTCCACGCCATCGGCGACAAGGCCAATCGCGTCGCCCTCGACACTTTCGAATCCGTCCTGCGCCTCAACCCTACCCGCGATCGCCGCGACCGCATTGAGCATGCCCAGGTCGTCGCCCCCGAAGACTTCCCGCGCTTCGGCAAGCTCCAGGTCATTGCTTCCATGCAGCCATGCCACGAAACCAACGACATGCGTTGGGCCGAGCAGCGTCTGGGCCCCGAGCGTTCCAAAGGCGCCTACGCCTGGAAGTCCCTCCAGGACGCTGGCGCTAGGCTGGCCTTCGGCACGGATTACGACGTCGAGCCCGTCAACCCCTTGCGCGGCCTGTACGCCTGTGTCACTCGCGAAGCCATCGACGGCGGCCCGCCCGGCGGCTGGATTCCCGACCAAAAATTGCCTCTTGCCGATTGCATCTCCGCCTACACCACCGGCTCCGCTTACGCGGAATTTATGGATGGCAAGAAAGGGGAGCTCAAGGTAGGCGAACTCGCCGACTTCATTGTCCTTTCTCAGGACCTCACCAAGATCACTCCCCAGGAAATCCTCAAAACCCAAGTCCTCCGCACCGTCGTCGGCGGCAAAACCGTCTTCCCCAAAAACTAACCATTACCCTTGCAATAGTCTGTAGGGGCCGCCTTCTGAGGCGGGCCGTTCCAGCTCACTCTGACGCAGCAACGGTCGCCACCTTTTTATGTGAAACTGTGCGTTGTCATCCTGAGCGCGTTCTTTGCGACGCAGGCATGCCCGAGCCCCGAGGGCTCTCAACCTCCGCGTCTTGCCTGCATCTTTCTCTTGCTTGTGTAGTGGCCAGTCTTCAGACTGGCCGGGTCTGAGCCCAGCCGTCACAGCGAGCCGTAGCTCGGGCCGACCACTGCGTCTTGGGTGCATCTTGCTCTTGCTTATGTAGTGGCCGAACTTTAGATCGCCCACAGGGCGACGGCCTTTGCGCCAGTCAGTCCGCGATGCCCAGGTGTCGGATCAGGGCCCTTGGGGAAGAGGAAGGAATTTACGGTTCGTGTCGCCGCAAAAAAATCAAGGGCGCCGGAACCTTGCGATTCTAGCGCCCTCTTTGGATTGTGCTGGTAAGTTTTTTAGGCTTTCCGGCTCAATCTGTGCTCACTCTACGCGCCCCCGGAAACCTTGGCAAGAGGTCTCCCCCCAATTTCCTGTGCATTTCTGTGCATCCATGTGGAAAACAATCTCCCCATCGCGCAGCGCAAGATCAAAAATCCCGTGCTCTTCCGCCGCCTCGCCCTTTTCACCTCGATCCTCTGTTTCCTTGGCCTCCTCATGCCTCCTGTTCGCGAGCTGCACTTCCTCCATAAACTCTAAGCCTCCGCATCTTGCCTCCGCCTCTCTGTAGCGCCCGTCTTCCGTTTACGCTGACCCAGTAAAAGAGACGGGCCGTTCCTTCTTTAGTTCACCCTGACGCAGGAAGAGACTGGCTTTGTGGCACAGCCATTCTTGGCTGTGACTCGTGACCCGTTTCCACACTGGCCTAGGCGAGCCTGTCCTGCGCAACTCCGAAGGATCTTCGTGCTCTGCGGCTCTTGGAGTGCGGCAGCCCAGCTGCCGCCTTTCGATCCGGCGAATACCTCCGCCTGCACGCCGCACTCACTACTGCCTCTACAACTGATCCCGGTAACTCTCCAGCGCCACGCGCACCAACTGGCTCCGCGTCCTCACCCCGGTTTTCCCAAATAACTGTTGCAACGACGCCTTCACCGCCGTCTCCGAAATCTGCAGCCGGTCCGCGATTTCCTTGTTTGCCAGCCCTTCGAACACGTACGACAGCACCTGCCTCTCGCGTTCCGTGAACCGCACCTGCGCCTGTTCCGCAGGCGTTTCGTCTTCTTCCAAGCCTCGCCGCAGCATCTCTTGCGTGAACAGCGCCTTTCCTTCCAACGTGTCCCGAATCCCCTGAACCAGCGATGCCGGTGAACCGTGCTTCAGAAAAACTCCCGAAATTCCTTTGCGCACCAACGCCGGAATGTCCCGTTCGTTCACCCCGGCCGTCACCAGCAGCACTTTACCCGCAAAATGGGCCTTCCGCACCCGCTCCAGGAAGTCCGCTCCCTTTTCTTCTCCCAAATCCAAGTCCAGCAGCACCACGTCTATTTCTTCCGTCTCCACCACCCGCAACCCTTCCGCCCCGGTCCCGCAATGCGCCACTACTTCAAACCCGCTTTCCGCGTGCAGCAATCGTGCCAGGCTCTCGCGAAACAGCGCGTGATCGTCGATGATCAACAACCGGACGGTCTTCTGACTGGGCTTGGCCATTTTCGCTTCCTAGGTCTTCGGTACTCTAGCCAAACTCACTGCAAAGCAACAGCCTTCCGCGCACGGCTCAAACTTCAGGTCCCCTCCGCTGCTTCTTAGAATCGCACGAGACACATACAATCCCAATCCCGTCTCATCGGCCCCTTGCTGAAATGGCCGGAACAGCGCCTCCGGCGTAGAAATTCCCAACCCCGTGTCCTGAAAACGAATCACGACGCAATCCGGCTCCACCGTACTGCTGATGGTTAATTCTTTTTTCTCCGTATTCGCCATCGCCCGCAAGCTGTTCAACGATAAATTTAAAAACACCTGCACCAGCCCGTAGCGGTCCGCCGACACCAGCGGCAGCTCATCGTTCAGCCTCCAGACCACCGGAATCCCAGCCTCCCGGTACGGCGGTTCCAGCAGCACTCGCAATTCGTCCAGCAACGACGACAACTCAATCGCTTCCGAATGCGCCTTCGGCCGCAATTCCATCGACGAAACCTTCCCCAGTCCCTCGATTAGCGTCCCCAATGCCCGAAAATCTTCGTTGTTCTGCAAGTCCGGCAGCCGCGACAGGTTCTTGTGTACCACCATCACCGCTCCGGCCATGTTCCGAATTTCGTGCGCCACCGCGCTCATCAAAATGGTCGTGTTTTTCAGCAGGTGGTCCAGACTCAAGTCCTCGCGGTCCCGCAACTCCTCCGACAAGTCCACGATGATCGCCGCCAATCTTGGTCCTCGCGCCGTCGTGTACGTCGAAAACCACACCGCCGCCAGAAACACCTCGCCATCTTTCCGCCTCGCTCGGCACCGCAACTCCGTCCGGAATTGGCGCAACCGCGGTGTCTGCACCGCCGCGTGCAGCGCCGGCAGAAAGTCCCGAATCGGCTGACCCACAATCGAATTGTCGTGTGTCCCCAGCAGCCTCTGGCTCGCCTCATTCGCCAACAGGATCGACCCGCTCGCGTCCACCGTGACAATCGCCACCGGGCTGCTCTCCACCAGCACCTGCAACTGCTCTTCAATCTCCTTCCGCAGCCCGATTTCCTTTTCCAGTTCTGACAGGTGATTCAGCGTCAATTGCCGCTTGCGAATCAACTCCGACACGAACAGCCCGGTGCCCGTAAATCCCGCGAACGCCATGAACAGCCGGTAAATCGCCTCGCTCGACGGCAACTCGCTGAACAATTCCTGCAAGATCGAGCACACCAAAGCCAGCGCAATGATCTGCCACCGCGGCAAGAATCCTGCCACCAGCAATATCGGGAACAGATATAAGAACCCAATCGAGATGAATGGCTTGGTCTGCCAGTCGATCAGCGCAACGCCGATCACCAGCACCGCTGCGGCAATTAGGAAACGCCGCCGGTTGCCCTCCGAATAAATGGCGGAAAAATCCATCGTTGGCATGCACGCAGTTCTACGCGGAATCTAAGCCACACCACATCTTCAGTCTAGCCTCAGTGTAATCGATACCGCCAAACACCACCCCACCCTGCCCAAAAGATAGGTAACCAACCACCGCAAGATAGGCCCCTCTACCCGCAAGACAGGTATCCCAAATGCTCCCCCTCCTCTATAACGGGAATTGTCAACCCACTGGCGTGGCGTGAACAAGCAACGGCGTGAGTGTCCGTGGATCATGAATGTTCGTTTCCTAACCAAAAGAGTCATCGCTATTACTCTGGGCCTTTCGGCCATGCTCGTCGCGGCGGCCCTTCTCACTTGGCATCCCGACCCGCAAGCCAATGCCAAACCCGCTCATGCTCCCAATCCCACTCCGGGCGGCCCCGCGGGCGATCCCACCGTCGACCTCAACTCCACCCAACTCAATGCCATTCAGGTCGGTCCCGTGGGCACCTACGATTTTCCGGTGGACAAAGACACCGTCGGCAGCATCAGTTTTGCCGACGACCTCTCCGTTCAGGTTTTCCCCAACTATCAAGGCAAACTCATTCGTTGTCTCGCCGAACTCGGTGATCAGGTCCGCAAGGGCCAGCCTCTTTACACCATTGATTCTCCCGACCTGATTCAAGCCGAATCCAACCTCATCGGTGCGGCCGCCACTCTGGATCTCACCACCAAAGAACTCCAACGCGCGAAAGAGCTTGACGGCAACAGCGGTGTTTCCCAACGCGAATATGAGCAAGCCACTTCCGACCAGCAAACCGCCGAGGGCGCGCTGAAGGCCGCTCGCGATGCCGTGCGTGTCTTTGGCAAGACCGATGCCGAAATCGATCAGATCATTGCCTCCCGCAAAATTGATCCCGTTCTCGTGGTGCTTAGTCCAATTTCGGGCGAGGTCACCGCCTTCGACGGCCCGCCCGGCTTGCTGGTCCAACCCGGCAATCCTCCCGCGCCTTTCACGGTGACCAACGTGACCCTCAAGTGGATGCTCGCCGAAGTCATTGAGAGCGACATTCCTTTGTATCGCCTCGGACAGTCCGTCGAGGTCAAGGTCCTGGCTTATCCCGATCACGTCTTCCACGGCAAAGTCTCCAAAATCTACGCCAGCGTCGATCCCGACACCCACCGCGCCACCATTCGTTCCGAAATTTCCGACCCGCATAACGAACTGCGTCCCGGCATGCTCGCCAACTTTGTCATTCGTGTTCACCAGCCCGTGCGGGCCACCGCCATCCCCGCTAACGGCGTCGTGCGCGAGTCCGACGGCACCATGACCGCCTGGGTCACTTCCGATCGCCGCCGCTTTACCCAGCGCGTCATCAAAACCGGCCTGCGCACCAATGCACAGGTCCAGATTCTCGACGGCCTGAAACCGGGCGAACTCGTGGTCACCGATGGCGCCGTCTTCCTCAGCAACATGCTGGAGGCGCCCCCGAGCGACTAACTTCGCCTCATCAAACGACTCCGCCTATGTTTAAGTCTCTAATCGCATTCTGTCTTAGCCGCCGCGCCGTCGTCGTCGTCGGGCTCATCCTGTTTACCGGCGCTGGCCTGGTCGCCTTCAAGCTGCTTAACATCGAGGCCTACCCTAATCCCACTCCCGTCATTCTGGAAATCACCTCCCAGGCCCCCGGCCTCTCGGCTGAAGAAATGGAACGCTATTACACCATCCCCATGGAGATTGGTCTTTACTCCACCCCGGGAATCGATGTCATCCGTTCCACTTCGTTCTACGGTCTGTCTTTTGTGCGCGTCACTTTTAAGTACGGTGTGGATTATTACTTCGCCTACAGCCAGGCATCCATTGCCATGCAGCAGAACGTCACCCTCCCCGGCGGGCTGGTCCCCACCATCCAAGCCAACAGCTCCACCGGCGAAATCTACCGCTATCAGGTCGTTGGTCCCCCGCATTTCGGCATAACCAACTTGCGCACCGTTCAGGATTGGATTGTGGCTCGCCGGCTCCTAACCATTCCGGGCATCGCGGCAGTCAATAGCTGGGGCGGCCCCACCAAAGAATTTCAGGTGCAGGTCGATCCTCACAAGCTGGAAACCTACAGCGTCACGGTGCCGCAAATCCTCACCGCCCTGAGCAACGCCAACATCAATGTGGGTGGCCGCGAGATTCGCATTGGCCAGCAGTCCATCAACATTCGCGGTGTTGGCCTGATCGACGACGGCGGAAACGATGACTTGCGCCAGGGCTACAAGGTCGACGACATCGCCAACGTGGTTCTAAGCCAGGAAAACGGCGTTCCGGTATTGATCAAAGACGTCGGCAAAGTCCAGGTCGGCTATCGCCCTCGCCTCGGCATTCTCGGCCGCGACCATGACGACGACGTCATCGGTGCCATTGTCGTTCAGCGCCGCACCGAAAAAACCGCCGATATGATTCCTAAGGTCAAGGCGGCCATCGACAACCTCAATCACGACGGCAGCCTCCCTCCGGGTGTCCGTGTTGTTTCTTTCTACGACCGCTCTTCCTTGATCGCTCTCACTACCCATACCGTTCTGCACAACCTGATCTTCGGATGCGCCTTGGTCTTTCTCATCCAGTGGATTTTCCTTGGCAACCTGCGCAGCGCCATCATCGTCGGTCTGAATATCCCCTTCGCCCTGTTTTTCGCCACCATTCTTCTGGTGATTACCGGCGAGAGCGCCAACCTGCTCTCCGTCGGCGCGGTCGATTTCGGCATCATCGTCGATTCCGCGGTCATTTTGACCGAAAACGTATTCCGCAACTTCCAACACGATCCCGACGAGCGCAAGCGCCTCCTGCAGCGCCTGGCCGACGGCTTTTGGGGGCCGGATCCCACCAGCCCCAATCACCATGCTGCTCCTCTTCACGGCTGGACCGACCGTCTCCGGCTCATTCTGATCAGCGCCATCCAGGTTGACAAAGCCGTGCTCTTTTCCGCGCTCATCACCGTCGCCGGCTTCGTGCCGCTCTTTACCATGCAAGGCGTCGAGGGCCAGATCTTTGGTCCCATGGCGCGCACCTACGGTTACGCTCTCGCCGGCGCTTTGATCGCCACCTTTACCGTCACACCAGTGCTTGCTTCCTTCCTCCTCCCCAAACAGGTCAAAGAAACCGAAACCATCATCGTCCGCTTCTTGCATCGCAGTTATGATCCCGCTCTGCGCTTTGCCCTCAAGCATCGCCCGCTTACCGTGCTCATCAGCGTTCTCTTCCTCGGCCTTTCCGCCTTTGTCGCCTCTCGCCTGGGCAGCGAATTTCTCCCCCACTTGGAGGAAGGCAATTTCTGGATTCGCGCCTCCATGCCCATCACCCTGTCGCTCCAGGATGGTGAGCTGGCTACCAAGAAAATGCGCGAGATTCTCCTGCGCCACCCCGAAGTCATCACCGTGGTCTCCCAGCATGGCCGCCCCGACGACGGCAGCGACGCCGCCCCATTTTCCAACGTCGAGCTGTTTGCGCCCCTCAAGCCATTTGATAAGTGGCCGGGAGGTCTGACCAAAGAGAAGCTCACCGAACAGATTCAAAAGGAATTTGAAAACGAGCTGCCCGGCGTGGTCTTCAATTTCTCGCAATACATCGAAGACAACATTGAGGAAGGCATCTCCGGCGTTAAAGGCGTCAATTCCGTCAAGATCGTCGGCTCCAATCTTACCGTCCTCACCAATCTTGCCGAACAGGTTCGCGACCAGATGACCCAGGTCCGCGGCGTCGAAGACCTCGGCATTTTCCCCGTTCTCGGACAGCCCAATCTCAATATCAAAGTCGATCGTGCCAGGGCCGCTCGCTACGGCCTCAATTCCGGCGATGTCAACTCCGTCGTGCAAGCCGCTATGGGCGGCGCCGCGGCCACTTCGGTCCTCGAAGGCGACCGCCAGTTCGATCTCGTCGTCCGTTACACTCCCGAATATCGCGACAGCCTCGACCACATCAGAAACATCAAAGTCGCTTACGCCACCCCTTCCGGTGCCAACGCCTATATCCCTCTCAGTGAACTCGCTGACATCAGTCTGGATACCGGCGCCGCGTGGATCTATCACGAAGGCATGCAGCGCTTCATCCCCGTCAAGTTCAGCGTCCGGGGCCGGGACCTCGCCGGCACCGTCGAAGACGCACAGGAACGTATCGCCAAGAACGTCAAGCTTCCTTCCGGCTATCACCTGGTCTGGGCCGGCGAATTTGGCGACCTCCAGGAAGCCAAAAAGCGCCTGGAAGTGATCGTGCCCATCAGCCTGGTGCTGATTCTCGGCCTGCTCTACAGCATGTTCAACTCCTTGCGCGACTGCCTTCTCGCCCTGGCCGGTATCCCGTTTGCCGTTGCTGGCGGCCTCCTCGCGCTCTACGTTTCCGGCCTGAATTTCAGCATCTCCGCTGCTATCGGCTTTGTCTCCCTTTTCGGCGTCTCTGTCATGGATGGCATTCTGATGATCAGCTTTTACAACCAGGAGCGCGTCCACGGCTTCGCTCCCCTCGACGCCATGTTCCGTGCCGCCTCCCATCGTATGCGCCCGCTGCTGATGACCGCGCTCTCCGCCTGTATTGGCCTGCTGCCCGCGGCCATTTCCACCGGCATTGGCAGTCAAGTGCAGCGCCCCCTCGCCACCGTAATTGTTGGTGGCATGTTGGTCGGCCCATTCATGCTGCTCATCGCCGTTCCCGCACTGCGCATGATCGTACTGGGCCAGGACAACCAGGTCGTCCCGCAGGAGCCGCCGCTATGAGGTCCGCTCTTCTGTCCCTGGCTCTCTTGCTCGCTTGCGCGGCCCTAGTGTGCTCTGCAACCTGTGCGAAGAGTAGGGAAGCCGCGTCGGCGCAGCAGCATTCCGCCACCTCCACCGCTCCGCAATCGTCGGCAACGCACCTCTCCAAGCCCGGACACGCCGCTAATTCAGATCGTCTCCACAAAATCCCCAAAACCGCCAAGACCATCCCTCTGCCGCAGCACGCCACCACTCACGTGCGTTCCAACGTGAAGACCAATGCAAAAAACGCTGCGCCAGCTCACGCGTCCGTCGAAAATGGTCTCGGCCCTCGCAGTACCGCTCCCAAGGGCATGAACGCTCCGCGTAACTCCCGTGCTGTCCAATCCTCCGCCGCTCTTCACCCCAATCCGTCGTCCACTCTCGTCGCGCGCCACCGTACCCCCAATCCCCCGACCATCGGTGGCCCCGTCAAATCCACCAGAGTGAATTCCGGGGTCCTCAACGGTACCTTCGTCGGACGCAAACCGTGAGGCATCGCTGGCCATGACGCCCATTCGCAAATCCGGCAAACTCCTCTTCATCGCGCTGGCGCTCGCACTTCTGCTCCTCTCCGGCTGCGCTGTCGGTCCCAAATTCAAAAAGCCCGACGCTCCGGCAAACGCCAGCTACACTGCCACCCCACTCGCTCCCACCAGCAGCACCGCCAACGTCTCCGGCGGCGAAACTCAGCGTTTCTTCGACGGCCAGGACATTCCCGGCGAATGGTGGACCGTCTTCCACTCCAAGCCGCTTAACGATTTGATAGAGCGTTCCCTCAAATCCAATCCCGACATCAAAGCCACGCAAGCCGCCTTATTGGTGGCCCGAGAAAATACCGCCGCACAGCGCGGCTTTTACTATCCCAGCGTCAGCGCGGGCTTTTCCGCAACCCACGCCAAAGCCTCCAGCGAGATTTCGCCTGTCACCTATACCAACGCTCTGAACTATAGCCTGTACACCCCGCAGGTCAGCGTTTCCTTTGTTCCCGACGTTTTCGGCCTCAATCGCCGCACCGTCGAGTCCCTGAAAGCTCAGCAAGAACAGGCCCGCTTTGCCTTGGCGGCCACCCATATCACCCTCAGCTCCAATGTCGCCGAAGCCGCCATTCAAGAAGCCTCTCTCCGCGGCCAGATCGACGCCACCAACGAACTCATCACCATCAACACCAGCATGCTCGACATCCTTCGCAAGCAGTTCGAAAAGGGCTACGTCAGCCGCCTGGATGTCGCCGCACAGGAGGCGCAACTCGCCCAAGTCGCCGCCACCTTGCCTCCTCTGCTCAAGCAACTCGCCCAGCAGCGCGACCTTCTCGCGGCTCTCTCCGGCAGCTTCCCCAATCAGGATATGTCCGAAAAGTTCCAGCTTTCCGACCTCCAACTCCCTCAGGATCTCCCCGTCAGTCTTCCTTCCCAGCTCGTCGAGCAGCGCCCGGATGTGCGCCAAGCCGAGGAGAACTGGCATTCCGCCTGCGCTTTGATTGGTGTCGCCCGCGCGAACCGCTTACCGAGCTTCACCCTGAGCGCCGACGCGGGCAGCATGGCCACTATCTTTTCGCACATATTCAACAGCGGAACCGGCTTTTGGGATGTTGCTGGAGGCGTTGCCCAGCCCGTGTTTGAAGGCGGCACGCTGATGCATCGCGAACGCGCGGCGCGGGCCGCCTATGAGCAAGCCGCCGAGCAGTATCGCAGCACTGTGCTCACCGCCTTCCAGAATGTTGCCGACACTCTGAATGCTCTGCAGCAGGACGCCGACGCACTAAAGACCGCCGCAGCCGCCAAACAAGCCGCCGCCATCACCCTGGATTTGGCCAGGAAGCAATACCAAACCGGCTATGTGAATTACCTCGGCCTGCTCAACGCCGAGCAGTCCTACCAGCAAGCCCTCATCAATCTCGTCCAAGCCCAATCCAATCGCTACGCCGACACCGCCGCGCTCTTCCAGGCCCTCGGTGGCGGCTGGTGGCACCGCCCCGACATCCCCCAGAATTAGCCTTGGAGTTCCGCGTTGCCTCGTCTTCGTAGGGAGGGCCCGCCTTCTTAGGCGGGCCGTTGGTGCCCTGGAGTGCGGGAGCCCTGCTCTCGCTATCTTCTTCGCCTTCATTCACCTTGATGCCGCAAGGGCCACAGTGCGCGCCTGGACCTCTGCCTGCTTCCGCGCTTCTCGCGGAAAAAACCTCCGCCTCCCGCCCACAACGGCGGCTCTGTTCTTATCTTTTCTGCGTTCTCTATTCTCTCGTCAAATGCGTTCGGGCCGCGCGAGGACTAATTCCTCGTGCCTTGCTGGCGGGGGTACAACAGGCAGGATCTACCGCGGTCATCCCAAAAAAATCGAGGGCGCCGGAACCTTGCGATTCTAGCGCCCCTTTGGATTGTGCTGGCAAGTTTTTGAGGCTTTCCGGCTCAATCTGCCATCACTCTATTCCTGCCCGTATACCTCGTCAAGAGGTCTCGTCTCAATCCTCTGTGCATTTCTGTGCATGCCTGTGCAAAACCATCCAACAGCCATCGAAATCCCATCCACCTCTTGCGCGCGGGTGTATAGTAGCCCAACCTTCGGCCCCAAGTTACGCATAGGAGGTTCGCTCACATGCCTTTCTATCTCCATCAGGTCAGCTACACCCCGGAAGCCTTGTCGCGGCTCATCGCCAATCCTCAGGATCGTTTTGAAGCGGTACGTGGGCCCATCGAAAAGCTCGGCGGCAAGATCAAGGATTCCTACTTTGCCTTTGGCGCCTATGACGCCGTGCTCATCACCGAAATGCCCGACAACGTTTCCGCCGCGGCCATCGCCCTCGCCTTCGCCGGTGGTGGCGCGTTGCGGACTTGCCAGACCACCGCGCTCATGACCAACGCAGAAGCCCTCGAGGCCTTCCGCAAAGCTGGCACCTGCGGCTATAAGCCCATTTCTGCCGCCGCCGCTGCCGCTGACTAACCCCGGCCCCAACTCCCGCGCCTCCGGGTCGGTCGCTTGAACCTGGACGCTCGAAAAGCCTGTTCACCCCAGGCCACCCTCCCCGTGTGCGCCGCAAGCGCGCACAGGAAGCGCTGCGGCCCGTTTCCGTCTTGTCTTCGTACGGCCCGCCTTCTTAGGCGGGCCGTTAATAACAAACCAGGGGTCGGCCACAACGCACGCTCCCGTTAGCAGCCTTTGGAGTGCGGGAGCCTTGCTCCCGCTATCTTCCTGCCTTCATTCATCCTGAATGTCAGCCACTGCGTCTTGCGTCAAACGAAAATACTTCGTCATTCTGAGCGAAGCGAAGACCTCTCCTTCTTTTCGCGTCTTTGGCGAAAAGAATCTCTCTTCGCCTCGTAGTGGCGGCTTCCAGTTCGCCCTGACACAGGAAGGACCCGCTCGCAAATCTTTGTAGGGGCCGCCTTTCTAGGCGGGCCGTTAATGACTCTATTCTGCGTTCTCGTCAAATGCGTCGGGGCCGCGCGAGGACGAATTCCTCATGCCTTGCTGGCGGGGGTACGACAGGCAGGATCTACCGTGGTCACCACAAAAAAATTGAGGGCGCCGGAACCTTGCGATTCTAGCGCCCTCGTTCAATTGCGCCGCGAAATTTTTGAGGTTCCCCGGCTCAATCTGCCATCACTCTACCCATCGCCGCAAAACTTGGCAAGAGGTCTCCGCTCGTTTTCCTGTGCATTTCTGTGCATCACTGTGGAAATTCGCCAGGCGACGCAACTTGCCCGGCCACCACGCCTCGTTCATACGACGCAGCATGCGAAGGGCCACTACCTTGCTCTTGCCTTCTCTCGTCACTCGTCACTCACCACTGCCTTCTTCACTTCGCCCCACTAAACACCGCCTTCCCCGGATGTCCCGACGCCACGTGCGAGTACAGCTTCTTGGCCTCATCCAGCCATCCGCGTTCCGCAATCGCTGACGGTTTCAGGCTCCCCGCCTCAAACAGTGGCGCCATCGACGCCAGTAGGCTCGCTCCATCGGTCACCGTGATCGACAGCGAATCCACGCCCAACAAGGTCAGCCTCCGGTGGTAAAAATCCAGCAGGTCGAAACTCACCCGCCGCGTTCCCACCGACGTGATCGCCACCTGCCTGCCCAATTGCCGCAGTGTCGAGAGCACCGGCTCAAACAGTTCGCCCCCTACACAATCGAACGCCACGTCCACGCCCTGCCCCTTGGTGATGTGCTCCACCGCGTCCGCCAAATTCACTTCGCTGATGTTCACGTATCCCAGCAAGTCCAGCCTGGCGAACTTCTCGTCGTCCAGCGGCTTGCGATCCACCGCGATCAGTTTGGCCTTCTGCGTCTGCCCCAATTGCAGCACCGCCGACCCCACGCCTCCTTGCGCTCCGGTCACCAACAGCGTCTCCCCCAGCTGCAGTTTGGCTGCTCGAAACAATCCCTGATACGCCGTCAGAAAATTCACGCCCACGCACGCTGCTTCCTCGAACGACAAGTTCCGCGGCTTGGCCGCCACCGCCTCCACCGGAATCATCAGGAATTCCGCGTGGCTGCCATCGCGCGTGAATCCGATGTCCCCGCCGCTGCCCCACACTTCCGTCCCAATCAAGTTCGCTGGTCCCTCCACCACCATTCCCGCGAAGTCCCGTCCCGGTATGCGCGGCAGCCGCGTCCTGGGAAACTTTCCTTGCACGTTTTTTACGTCGCTGGGATTGATGCACGCCGCCAGGATGCGCACCTTCGCTTGTCCCGGCCCCATCTCCGGGGTCTGCTATTTCCTCTGTCTCTAGATTTTCCAGATTGTCCGCGAACTTCGAGATGCACAGTGCTTTCATGACGAGTCCTCTCGGTGTGTTGTGCTGGTTGGTCGGCTGGCGGAGCCTCCGAGCATATCACGCCACTCACTTCGCGGCCGCGAACCAGGAAAAACTATTCATGCTCCGTCAGCCTGAGTGGATTCCTTGCCCAGGAGCATTTTGAATGAAACGCAAACCGTCACTCTCGTGCCCTGGAAAGCTTCTCCCCTTGCTTACCGAGGGTAGAGGTGCTAGTCTCGGTTACCGAGGACATAAAGATGAGCAAGCCTTCTGATCTTGTTCAGGGCACCTTGGACATGTTGCTGCTGAAAATTCTTGCGCTTGAACCAATGAACGGCTTCGCCGTAAGCCAGCGGCTAAAGCAGGTGTCAGGCGACGTTTTGCAGGTAAGCGACGGGTCGCTGTACCCGGCTCTGCACAAGTTGGAGCAAGAGGGCTGGATTACAGCCGAGTGGAAAACGTCGGAGTACGGCCGGCGGGCGAAATACTATTCGCTCACACGGCTCGGGCGGCGGCAGCTCGAAAAAGAAGCGGACAACTGGGGCAGGCTTTCGAGCGCGATTTCGCGGGTCATTAAGATCAAAGAGGCGTGAGCGTCGCGCGTGGCGAAAGGGAGGTTGGAGTATGCGACCGGAGCATTGGCTGTTCACGATTTCATTGCGGCTGCGGTCGTTGTTTCGCGGGACGCAGGTGGACCAGGAATTGGACGACGAGCTGCGCGACCACCTCGAACGAAGAACTGAGGAATACGTCGCCCAAGGGATGACGCAAAAGGAGGCGCAGCGCCGCGCGCGCCTCGACTTGGGTGGTATCGAGCAGACCAAAGAAAAATGCCGTGACGCCCGCCGGGTGAATTGGATTCAGGACCTGATTCAGGATTTGCGCTACGGCCTGCGCATGTTGTGCAAATCGCCCGGCTTCACCGCTGTCGCCATTGTCACTCTCGCCCTCGGCATCGGCGCCAACACCGCGATTTTCAGCATCGTGAATGCCGTTTTGCTACACCCTCTTCCGTTTCCCGAACCCGACCGTTTGGTGAGGATCGCTTTCAACGAGCCCGGCCTGGGATTGCGAGACGTTCCATTTTCTGTGCCCGAGCTGGACGATCTCAGGAACCGAGGGGGGGTATTTAGAGACGTGAGCACGATCGCTAGCGCTAGCGCGAATTTAACTGGCGCCGGTCACCCCGAGCGTCTCGAGTTCATGGTCACCCATTCCAACTACTTTTCCATGTTGGGCGCGACCCCTCAGATCGGAAGATTGTTTGGACCCCAGGACTTTGCTCTCGGTTTCGCGCCGGTTGCCGTGATCAGTGATGGCCTGTGGCGCCGATCTTATGGCGCTGATCGAAATGTCATCGGCCGCGCCGTCCGGCTCGATAACGATTCGTACACAATCATCGGCGTTCTTCCCCCGGTTTTTCGCCATCCTGGACCGACAGTTTCCGGGAACGTGGAAGTATTTCTGACAGCAGGATTCAGCGCCGATCCCGCTCCCCCGCCTGCCCGTAGCACGCGGTTTATGCCCGCCTCTATTGGACGTCTCAAGCCAGGGATAACGCTTGAGCAAGCTCAAGCACGGCTTACGGCGACGGCGGCGCAGATACGCCACGACTATCCGACGGATTATCCCGCGCCGGACCAATGGACAATCGAGATTCAGCCGTTGCAAGAAGCTTTTGTGGGCAACGTTCGGCCCATGCTGCTCGTTCTGCTGGGCGCGGTGATTCTAATCGTTTTCATTGTTTCGTTGAATATTGCCAATCTCCTTTTAGCGCGTGCCACGGGACGGCAACAGGAGATGGCAATGCGCTCTGCGCTAGGGGCGAGCCGTGGCCGAATGATTCGCCAGATGTTGGCCGAGTCTATGCTGCTCTCTGTTATTGGTGGGGTCGCGGGAGTTTTGACCACGATTGGCACCATTGGCTTCATTGTGCGCTTGGTCCCCTCGAATATACCCCGACTCAACGAAGTGCGAATCGATTGGGTCGTATTGGCGTTTGCTCTGACGATTTCCGTTCTTATTGGTCTTGCGTTCGGACTTGCTCCAGCGCTTCAGTCAGCAAAGGCCGCTCTCTCGTCGGCGATTCGGGAAGGCGCGCGGGGGTCCGGCTGCAGCGCCAAGACCGGCCGTTTGCGAGATGCGCTGATCGTGTTGGAACTGGCCTTTGCGGTTGTTCTGATGGTCGCAGCCGGCTTGCTCTTGCGTACGCTGCGCGATCTGCTGCAGGAAAATCCCGGCTTTAATCCAACCCAAGTCGTCGCGGCAAACCTTCCGCTACCAGAACCCAACGATCCGAAAGCGGACCCGTATCTCAGTGTGGCCCAGGAAACCTCTTTTAACCGTGAGTTATTGCGGCGCATGAGGGCGATTCCAGGAATCGAGCTCGCCGCCATCACTTCCGATCTGCCCACCACCGATCTGAAGCTGAAGGATGCCCAAGCGATCGATGCCCTGGCGATCGAAGATCGCCCGGTCGAGTCCTCGCTGGATCTGCGCGCCGAGAGAATTCGGATAAGCCCTGATTATTTCAAGGTTATGCAGGCTCCACTCCTCCGCGGCCGCTTTTTCACCGAGGGCGATGAGGACGGCAAACAGCCCGTGGCCATCATTGATGAAACCACCGCACGTAAATATTGGCCAACCCGTGATCCGCTGGGTCGCCTGCTTCGGTTCGGACAAGACCCCACCCAGCCTGGGATGACGGTGGTCGGCGTCGTTAAAGACATCAAGAATGACGGGCTGGATACTGATGGTGTTCCTCACATCTATGTCCCGCTCTATCAAAGCCCCGACAGAGACCTAAGCGTCGTCTTGCGGACTTCTCTGCCAGCCAAGGTTTTGGAGCCGCAGATTCGCCATGAAATCCAAAGCATCGATCCCGCCCTGCCGGTATTCAATGTTTCTTCGATGAATGACGTGCTCGATCACTCGCTGGCTTCGCGCCGCTTTTCCGCCGACCTCGTGGGTGGATTTGCCGGACTCGCTCTTCTTCTTGCCTCGATCGGAATTTATGGTTTGCTGGCGTATATGGTCGGGCAGAGGTCGCGTGAGATCGGCCTTCGCATGGCATTGGGAGCAAGGCGATGGGACGTTCTGAAATTGATCTTACGAAAGGGTATCGTCCTGGCTAGTCTGGGAATTGTCGCCGGCGTGATCGTTTCTGCTGCGACCGTCTCGATGATGGCAAGCCTGTTGTACGGCGTTCACCCGCACGATCTGGTTGTGTTTCTAGTCGTGCCTCTCCTTCTCCTTGCGGTCGCAGTGCTGGCCAGCTACCTTCCAGCGAGGCGCGCAACGAAGATAGATCCGATGTTTGCTCTTCGCGAGGCATGAACTCGCCGGGTTTGCGACCCGTTGAAGAACGTCCTGGCCTCGCGCGGATATGCTCCGCATCTACTTTCTTTTGGGCTCCTGCGCCTCCGCCATTTCCTCCTCCAACGGTACAATGCTAGCCGTGCATAACCGCTGCCCATCACTGCCGCCGGCAGGGAATTGACTATAATGCACGTTTCCAAGGGGGCCATTTGACGACGCGAGCGTGGCGTATCCTACAGCGCGTATTCCCGGGCTGCAGCATGATCACCCAGGCCATCGCCTACAACGTTTTCCTGGCCTTCTTCCCCACGCTGCTTCTCGCCGTCGGTTTTGCCTCCACCTGGATCGGCAACAAAGCCGGCACTCTCGACGCTTTCCGCAACTTCACCGACTTCTTGCCTCCCGGCAGCCAGGGCATCGTCACCGATTTTCTCAATCGACGTGGTCCCGATGTGTGGAAATACGCCTTGGCCGGCGCCGCCGGCGTTCTGATCGGCGGCACGCAAGTCATGAAGCTGCTCATGCGCGGCATTCATCAGATCTACGGCGAACAAGAAACCATCGGCTTCGTGCATCGTCAACTTCGCGGACTGCTTCTCCTGGTCATCACCATGGCCCCCATTATCGCCGCAGGCATCCTGGGCGTCTTTGGACGGCCCCTGCGTCATTGGCTCACCGACCGGCTCTGGAAGCACGCTCCGGTTCACGGCATGTGGCTGGTGTTTTTCCCTATCGCCGCCATGGTCCTCGCCATGCTAGCCCTCACCGTCATCTATTGGGTGGCTCGCCCGCGCGAGAAGCACTTGCGCCGCGTCCTTCCCGGAGCCGCCGTCGCCACCCTGCTGTGGTGGATCACCAACGCGCTCTTCGGCATTTACGTGCGCCGCATGCCCCCGAACGTGGTATATGGAGGCTTGGGCGCGGTCATTGGCCTCCTGGTTTGGATGCAGATCTCCGCGGTGATCGTTTTTATCGGCGCTGCCTGGAACGCCGAACAAGCTGCTTCGAGCGGCTACGCCGACTAGGCCCGCGTGGAGGTGCGACGGTGACTCGAGTCCAAGTCGAATCCTACGCCGGATACAAAGCCGACCAGCGCCCCCTGCGCCTCAAACTCGGCTCGCAGACCCTGGAAATCCTCGAGATCGAAGATCGCTGGTACTCTCCCGGTGAAACCTATTTCCGCGTCCGTGTCCAAGGCGGCGATCGCTACGTCCTTCGCCACAGCGACGCCCAAGACTCCTGGACCCTCGAAGCCTTCCGCAGCGGCTCCGTGTAAGCCTCCCGCGTCCCTTCGTCTCCAACGCAGGCTCGCGTTAACAGCCTTGGAGTGCGGGAGCCTTGCTCCCGCTATCTTCCCGCCTTCATTCAGTCTGAATTTCAGTCACTGCGTCTTGCCTCGCTCGTCTTTGTAGGGCACGCCTTCCGTTCACGCTGACGCAGCAAGCGAGGCGGGCCGTTCCATCTTGTCTTTGTAGGGCTCGCCTTCCTAGGCGGGCCATTCGTGACCAAAAGCAAAACTAACAACGTCATTCGGAGCGGAGTCCGCGCAGCGAAGACCTCTTCTTCTTTTCGCGTCTTTCGCGAACGGAATCTCTTCGGTTCTTCTCGCCACTCGCCACTCATCACTCGCCACTCCCTCCCTCACCTCTCCTCCAATAGCGTCTTCAGCCTTCCATACCCCGCGCGGCTCACAGGCAATTTCACTCCGCTGCTCAAGATTGCCACCTTGCTATCCTTTCCATACGGCTCGATCCGCGCCACCCGTTCCAGGTTCACGATGTACGACCGGTGAATCCGCACAAACATCGCCGGATTGAGCGCCATCTCCAGTCCCGAAATGGTCTGTTGTTTCAAATGCTTTTTTCCTTCGCTCACCAGCGACACGTAATCGTCCAGCGCCTCCGCGTACTCCAACTTATTCACCGGGATCAAACTCACCTTGGTGCCGTCTTTCACCACGATGCGTTCCGCATATTGTCCCGCCGGACGCGAGGCCGCCGCCAATTCCGCCGCGTCCACCTGCTTTTTGCCTTCCTGTTGTTTCGCCCGGTCCAGCGCCGCCTCGAATCGTACCCGGCTGAACGGTTTCAGCAAATAATCCACCGCGTGAACGTCAAACGCCTTCATCGCGTACTGATCGAACGCCGTCACAAAAATCACCGCCATGCTCCCGCGATCGATCAATTCCAGCACGTCGAATCCCGTCAGCTTGGGCATTTGCACGTCCAGAAACAACAAATCCGGTTTGTGCTCCCCGGCGGCTTTCACCGCGTCCATCCCGTTCCCGCATTCCGCCGCAATCTCGATTTCCGGGTGCGTGCTCAGCATCTCCCGCAACAGCTTCCGCGCCAGCTCTTCATCGTCCACGATCACGGCCTTCCACTTCCGCATCACCCTCTCCCTTGTCTGCCAAACTCATCTAACATCACTGTGTCATTCCGGGCCTGCGCGTAGCTCGGACCCTTAGGCCCGAGAAACCTGCTTTTCTATCTTTTGGCTTTCCCTCTTTCTCTGTGCTCTCTGTGTCCTCTGTGGTGAATAATGCCTTTTCTTCTCACCCACAACTTGGACTATTCCACCTGCTTTTCTATCTTTTGGCTTTCCCTCTTTCTCTGTGCTCTCTGTGCCCTCTGTGGTGAATAATGCCTTTTCTTCTTACCCACACTTGGACTACTCCACCTTCAACATCCCACTGCCGTCTCCGCCGGAAACGACAAACTCACCCGAAACACCTCGTCCTCCGCCTTGGCCACCAGTTGCGCCTCATTTCCATACCGCGCCTCCAGCCGCCTCTGCACGTTTCGCAAGCCCACTCCATTCTTCCGCGAACTTCCCGCCTCCGGGTCCCACGAATTTTCCACGCTCACCGACAATCGCCCGCCATTGCGTTCCGCCCGCAACCGGATCCACCCGCCTTCCGCCATCTGCGCAATCCCGTGCACCACCGCATTCTCAAACAGCGGCTGCAGCAGCAACGGCGGCAGCAGGCACTCCCGCGCCTCATCCTGAATCTCCTCCTCGATCTTCAGCCGGTCTCCAAACCGCACCTTCTCGATCACGCAATATTTTTCCAGCAAACTCACTTCTTCCCGCAGCGGGATCACCGCCTTCTCTCCCATGCCCAGCGTCAGCCGCAAGAAATCCGCCAGCGACACGCACATTTCCCGCGCCCGCCCCGGATCGATGCTGGTCAGCGCGCTGATCGAATTCAGGCTGTTGTACAAAAAATGCGGATTGATTTGCGATTTCAGCGCGCTCAACTCCGCTTCCCGCGCCCGCACGCTCGATTCCAACGCCCGCTCTTGCGCCTCCTGGCTCGCTCTCTGGGCGAATTGCAGGTAGTGGAACGCCACCCCCAGCAGGTAGTACGAAAATCCAACGCCATACAAATATCGCTGCATCCCCGCATATAACTTGTAATTCCCGTGCGTCCCCAGCATTCCGTCGATCCACCCGCTGATCACCCAGCCGGCGCTCGCCCACAAATGACTCAGCACCAGCGCCGCTACCACATGCGTCAGCGCCACTCTCCAAACGTCGGTTCGTCCCAACGGGTTGCTGCGGCAGGTGTATTGCGCCGCCCACACGATCGCTTGCGCCAGCACCGCCATGGGCACCGCTAGCGACACCGCCGCCCACCAGTTCATCTTCCAACTGGTCACCAGCAGCGTCCCCATGATCGCCGCAAACAACGCGCCCGCAATCCCCAGCGCCGCCCACGTGGATCTGCCGATATTCGAGCTGTTCATGGAACGTTCAGTTCTTCACGGTGATACCGCCAAACAACGCCTGTCCTCGCAAGATCAGCCGTTTCCGCGGCGCTGCCCCCGGCACATCCGGCAGTGGCGCGTGCGTCTCGTCGTTGTAGCCGCCAAAAATACTTTGCCCTTCGTAAATCACTGTCCAGCGTTCCGGCACCATAATTTCAATGCCGCCGAAAACCGCTTCCACGTACAACGGCGTTTCTTCACCCTCCATATCCGCGCCTCGAAAGTCCAGTTCCACCCCGCCGAAGATTGCCTGCACCGTCCCGCCCGTGAAATTCTGCTGCGTAATCCGGCGTTCCACTCCTCCGAACATGGCCGTTGCGTTCACTTTATCGCTTCCTCCCGCGGTTCCTCCGGATGGCGTCAGCATTCTTGGCAATTGGAAGCGGCTCCACATCAATGCCAAACCAATCGCGATCAGCACGATGGGCCAGAAATCCGCCGCTGACAATCGCAAGTAGCCCAAATTGCTCAGCAAAAATAATCCGCCCACCAAAATCAGCAGCACGCCCGTTAGCCGATTACAAGAATCCAGAACACGCTGCAATCCCACCACGATCAGGATCACCGGCCAGAATCTCCACAAGTCGTGTACCGCTATGATCCCCATGTGATCCAGCAGGATCAGCGTCCCGATCAGCACTAGCAGCAATCCCGGCAGCAGCCTCGTTCTCTGGTTCAGGATCACCACACGATCCTGATGCGACTGCCGGATCTGCTCATGGATGCGATCGTGCAAGTCCTGGCGGAACTTGTCTGGATCGAATCTGTCGTTGCTGCTCACTCCGCTCTCCCGTACTCCCTTATACCCAATCCCATTCGCTCACTGCCTCAGCCCCAGAATTGAGCTGCTAGCGCCCCGATCATCGGCAGCCACCCGGCCAGCGCACCCACTTGATACACCACATGTGTCATCACATATTCCACACCAAGTTGCATTTCCACAAGTGTCAGCGCAATCCCCGCCGCCCATGTGCCAATGACCAGTACCCGGTTCCGCCTCTCTTCCCGCTTCTCGTTCGTTCCCATGACTGCCTCCAGCGGCTCTTCCCGCCGCCCACAGTCAGGTTAGGGCTACCCCCTTCCACCCTGCACGGCCAAATCGGTGAATGCCGCCTCCCAGTCGGTGAACGCCCCCTCCTCGCCGGTCGAAATCCTTCGCCCCGCCTTGTCGGCCGCCTTCCTTCCCCCGCCCTTTCTGTAGGGCCCGCCTGGAGTGCGGGAGCCTTGCTCCCGCTATCTTCCCGCCTTTCTCCATTCTCGCCACTCGCCACTCATCACTCGCCACTCCCGCCCTCCGCACTTGCAAATCTCCGTCGTCTTTGACTATCGTTACGGTACATTCATTCACCACCGTCCAGATCGCTAACCCTGGCGGAACCTTCTATGAGGTGCCCATGCCCCACAGCTCTCGCCGAGCCCTGCGCGCCAGCGCTCCCGGTCGCTTTTGGTTCCTGTACGTTCTTCTCGCCTTTCTCGGCGCACTGGTTACCTTCGTCGGAGCCCGCGCCCAACAGCAAGCTTCCGACGACACCACCTTCCGCAAGTTGATCGACAATTACTGCGCGGCCTGGAGTTCCGGCAATCCCGAAAACGCCGCCAAGTTTTATTCCAAAGACAGCACCCTGGTCTTCTACGATCTCGCGCCTTTTTCCTACACCGGTTGGAAGGAATACGACGCCGGTGTCCGCAAGAATTTCGGCGACAACGTCGAAACCGTCTCGCTCACTCCCGGCAAAGACTTAAAGGTCACGCGCCGCGGCACCGTTGCCTGGACCGTTGTGCCCATGCATTTCACCGCCAAAACCAAGGATGGCCGCACCTTCGATACCGCCGTCCGCTACACCGGCATCTGGGAAAAACACGGCGCCAGGTGGCTGCTGGTCCACGAACACCTCTCCGTCCCCATGGGCTGAGCGCGCCATCTGCGTTGGGTCCTGCTTGTGTAGTGGCCGAACTTTAGATCGGCCTGGGCGAGTCCTCGAGCCCTTCTTGCTTCACACCTCTCTCCCGCGGGCTTTTTGCCTTACACTGATAACCAACCTCTCATGTGGAACCTCCTGAAATTCTACTGGCTCGCTTCCGGCGGCTATCGCCTTCATCCCTGGGACAGCCCGTACATCCAATGGCGCTTCGAAACCTTCCTGGGCAACGAAGCCGGCCATCTCGACGCCCGCAGATTCCTCCGACTCTCTTGGCATTATCGCCACGAGCTGACAGCCTTCGCCGATTGGGCCGCCATCCGCCGCCGCGCCCAGTCCCGCTAGGTTCCCGCCACTCACGTCTCTGACATTCCTCTCCTCTCCTCGCGCTATAATAGCTGCGGAGGCGCGCATGGCCACTCTGCAAATCCTCCAGTCCACGCCCACCCTGTACGAAGCTCGCTGGTGGGATCCCGAGCCCAACAACCGGGTCCATTGCTATCTTTGTCCTCGCCACTGCCACATCGGCCACGGCCAATCCGGCTTTTGCTTCATTCGTGTCAACCAGCACGGCAAGCTTTGCAGCTTAGGCTACGCCTCGCCCGCCGCCATCCAGGTCGATCCGATCGAGAAAAAGCCCCTCAATCATTTCCTTCCCGGCTCGCGCATCTTCTCTATGGGCACCGCGGGCTGCAATATGGGCTGCTTCTTCTGCCAGAATTGGGACATCTCCAAGTCCCACAGCGATCAGGTCCACTCCCGCCACGTCCCGCCCGAAGAGGTTCCCCTGCTCGCCAAACAATATGGCTGCCGCTCCATCGCCTTCACCTATAACGAACCCACCATCTGGGGCGAGTACATCATCGACATTTGCAAAGCCGCCAAGCCTCACGGCCTGAAGACCGTCATGGTCAGTAACGGCTACATCACTCGCGAAGCCTTCCACGACATTTACGATCACATCGACGCCGCCAACATCGACCTCAAGGCCTTCACCGAAAATTTCTACGGCAAAATCACCCTCACCCATCTTCAGCCCGTCCTCGACACGCTCGCTTGGCTGAAACACGAGACCAACGTCTGGGTCGAAATCACCAATCTCATGATTCCCACGCTCAACGACGATCCCGCCGAAACTCGCAAATTGGCTGAATGGATCCTCGCGAATCTCGGCCCCGACGTGCCTCTCCACTTCACCGCCTTCCATCCCGATTTCAAGCTGCAGGATAAGCCGCCCACTCCCCCAAGAACTCTCCATCAGGCTCGCCGCATCGCCCGCGAAGTCGGCCTGCGCTACGTCTACGAAGGCAACATCCATTCCGAAGCCGGCAGCACCCATTGCCCTAAGTGCGACAAGTTGCTCATCCGCCGCTCTTGGCACACCATCCTCGAAAACCATCTCCAATCCGGCCACTGCCCCCGCTGCTCCACCCCTATCCCCGGCCACTGGTGATCTCGCAGTACTTATCCACCCGGCACCATCACAATTGCCGTCATTCGGAGCGGAGTCTTCGCAGCGAAGACCTCTGCCTCTTTCCGCGCTTTTTGCGGAAAGAATCTCTCCGCGATTTGCGTCTTGTGGGTGCCCCATCGTTGTAGCGCTGGCATTCATGCCAGCATCTTCAATCCCTGCGTCTTGCCCCCACGCTCCATTTTCGCGTCTCTTGCCTGTGTATTGGCCGGTCTTCAGACCGGCTTGGTGGCACAGCCATTCTTGGCTGTGTAATGTCGGCTCTTCTCTACGAAATTCCCGCAACACCTCTTCAACCTCCATTAGCCACTGCGTCCCTCCAAGGTGTATTCTTATAAAATGCGCATGCCTCACGCACGCCTTCCGGGTACCCGGGCGTAAGGAGGACAGGCAATCGCTCCCATGGATCAGGAAACTTTCGCTCCACGTCACATCGACGACGTCGAAATCCAGGAATGGCTCGAGTCCCTGGATTCCGTCCTGCTCTCGAGCGGTCCCGACGTCGCCCGCGAAATCCTGGAGCGCCTGCGTGCCCACGCCACCGTCAGCGGCATCGACCTGCCTTTCACCGCCAATACCCCCTACGCCAACACCATCCCCGGCCGCCTCGAGCCGCTCTTCCCCGGCGACCAGCAACTCGAGCGCCGCATCAAGTCCCTGATTCGCTGGAACGCCTTGGCCATGGTGGTCCGCGCCAATCGCCTGGAGCACAATATCGGCGGCCACATCTCCACCTACGCCTCCGCCGCTACCCTTTACGAAGTCGGCTTCAATCATTTCTTCCGCGCGCGCACCAACACTTTCGAAGGCGACACCATCTACTTTCAGGGACACGCCGCCCCCGGCATTTACGCCCGCGCTTTTCTGGAGGGCCGCCTGAGCGTTCAGCAACTCGAAAATTTCCGTCGCGAACTGAAGCCCGGTGGCGGCCTTTCGTCCTATCCCCATCCCTGGCTGATGCCCAATTTCTGGGAGTTTCCCACCGTCTCCATGGGCCTTAGCCCGCTCATGGCCATCTACCAGGCTCGCTTCAATCGTTATCTGGAAAATCGCGGCCTCAAACCGCCCAGCGATGCCAAGGTTTGGGCCTTCCTCGGCGATGGCGAAACCGACGAGCCTGAATCCCTCGGTGCCATCACCCTGGCCTCGCGCGAGAACCTCGACAATCTCATCTTCGTCGTCAACTGCAACCTCCAGCGCCTCGATGGTCCGGTGCGCGGCAATGGCCAAATTATCCAGGAACTCGAGTCGGCCTTCCGCGGCGCTCGCTGGAACGTTATCAAGGTCCTGTGGGGCGCCGAGTGGGATCCCATCCTCGAACGCGACACCGAAGGTCTGCTGGTCAAACGCATGGGCGAAACCGTCGACGGCGAGTACCAGAAGCTGGTGGTCTCTTCCGGCGACTACATTCGGCAATCCTTCTTTGGTAGCGATCCTCGCCTGCTCAAGCTGGTCGAGCCGCTAACCGACGAGACTCTGCGCCGCCTCCGCCTCGGTGGGCACGATCCGCGCAAGGTCTACGCCGCCTACAAAGCTGCCGTCGAGCACAAGGGCAGCCCCACCGTCATCCTTGCGCGCACCATCAAAGGTTACGGTCTGGGGGAAGCAGGGGAAGGGAAGAACGTCACCCATCAGCAGAAGAAGCTCAACGAAGACGAGTTGCGCGAATTTCGTTCGCGTTTCGGCATTCCGCTCAGCGACGATGATGTCGCCAATCTGCCCTTCTATCGTCCTCCCGAAGACAGCGAGGAAATCCGTTATCTCCGCGCTCGCCGCGAAGCCTTGGGCGGCTACGTCCCGAAACGCAAAGTTCGTTCCCAGCCCATCGAAGTGCATCACCACGATGAACTGTTCCGCGAATTTCACGATGGCAGCGATGGCCGCGAAGTTTCCACCACCATGGCTTTCGTCGCCATGCTCCGCAAAATGCTCAAGGACCCCGAAATCGGCAAGCTCATCGTTCCCATCGTTCCCGACGAAGCCCGCACCTTTGGTATGGAGTCGCTTTTCCGCACTGTCGGCATCTATTCCAGCCAGGGCCAGCGCTACGAACCCGTCGATTTGAACACGCTGCTCTATTACAAGGAAGCGAAGAACGGCCAAATTCTGGAAGAGGGTATTACCGAAGCCGGCTCAATGGCCTCGTTCATCGCCGCCGGGTCCGCTTACGCCTCGCACGGCATCAATACCATTCCCTTCTTCATTTACTACTCCATGTTCGGCTTCCAGCGCATCGCCGACTTCATCTGGGCCGCCGCCGACATGCGCACCCGCGGCTTCCTCCTGGGCGGCACTGCCGGCCGCACCACCCTCGCCGGCGAAGGCCTCCAGCACCAGGACGGCAACAGCCACATCCTCGCGCTTCCCATGCCCAATCTTCTGGCCTACGATCCCGCGTACGCCTACGAAATCGCCGTGATCATTCAAGACGGCATTCGCCGCATGTACAAAGAAGGCGAAAGCATTTTCTACTACATCACCGTTGGGAACGAACCTTACGCCATGCCCGCTATGCCCAAGGGCGTCGAACCAGGCATTCTCAAGGGCATGTACAAAGTGCGCGCCGCCATGAACAAGAAATCCAAGCTGCGCGCGCAAATCCTCGGCAGTGGCTCCATTCTCAATGAAGCCCTGCATGCCGCCGAAATCCTCGAAAAAAATTATGGCGTTACCGCCGATGTCTGGAGTGTCACCAGCTACAAGTGCCTGTACACCGACGCCATCGAAACCGAACGCTGGAATCGTCTCCATCCCGACGACACTCCTCGCGTTCCTTACGTCGCCCAATGTCTGCAAGACGAGCAAGGCGTCTTCGTGGCCGCCTCCGATTATCTAAAAGTTTTGCCCGCGATGGTTTCCAAGTGGGTGCCCCGCCGCATCGCCACTCTCGGCACCGACGGTTTCGGCCGCAGCGAAGGCCGCGAATCCCTGCGCGACTTCTTCGAAGTGGATTCCCGCTTCATCACCGTCGCGGTCCTTCACGAACTGGCCCAGGACGGCCTGGTCGGCGAAGCCTCGGTGCAAAACGCCATCCGCGACCTGACCATCAACCCCGACAAGCCCAACCCCCTCACCACCTAATGTAGCGCTTGCCTGTGTACCGCTGTCCTGTGTGGTGCTGGTTTTTGTGCCGCTGGCCTATGTACTGCTGAATTGTGTGGCGCTCGCTTCCGTAGCGCTGGCATTTATGCCAGCATCTTGGATCGCCGCATCTTGTGTACGTCCCGCTGGCATTTGTACCGTATCCTGGGTTTTTCTTGTCTGAGTAGCGTCTAGTCTTCAGACTGGCTTTGTGGCACAGCCATTCTTGGCTGTGTAGTGGCTGCAAGCAAACCGGAGCGAAAGGCGCGAAGCACGTCATTCTGAGCGGAGTCCGCGAAGCGAAGACCTCTTCTTCTTTTCGCGCCTTTCGCGAAAAGAATCTCTCTTCGACACTCGCCACTCCTCACTCGCCACTGCCTCTTCACTGCTTGCCCAATCTCGCATTCGCCTTCGCGTCGGCCTTCTGCCCGGCCTTCAACTGCTTCCGCTGCTCCTTCTCTGCCTTTTTCTGAGCCTTCTCCCGCTGCTTCGCCGACTTCCTCAGCATCTTTTCCTGCTGTTTCCCCGCTTTGGCCGACTTTCGTTCATACTCCTGCACGCTCATTTGCTGTCCGCGTGCCAGCGCCGGCATCGCCCATCCCGCGCTCAACGCCGCCAAGAAAATCCAACCCGCCATTCGTCTCATGCCCATCCGGCTCCGCAAATCACTATACTCGATTGTCGAAGATGCCTCACGTGATTCAGAGGTTGCCGCTGAGGTCCTGCTAAACGGCATTCCAGCACCAGTGGGTTTCCTCCCGACTTTTCCGGTGGCCGGGATCTGCCCAAATGCCCTTCGACATAACCTGCGTTTGTTCCCTAAAAAAAATCTCCTCTTAGACACCTCATTGCATCCAACGCCTGCGGGCAAGTATCCGGAACACAGAGTCTTTAGTGAGGTTTGTCCGTTCTCTGTCAAGAAAAGGTGTCTCACCAAGATCCAAGCTGCTGCAAGGAGGAATCACATGAGCACGATTACCGTCAAGGATGGCACCACGATTTACTACAAGGACTGGGGCAAGGGCCAACCCATCGTATTTAGCCATGGCTGGCCGCTGAGCTCGGACGATTGGGATGCGCAAATGCTCTTCTTTCTACAGCGCGGTTATCGAGTCATCGCGCTGGACCGCCGAGGGCACGGACGCTCGGATCAGACCTGGGAAGGCAACGATATGGACCAGTGCGCCGACGATCTAGCCGAGCTGACCGAGAAGCTGGATCTCAGAGGCGCCATTCACGTTGGGCACTCGACTGGCGGCGGAGAAGTGGCGCGCTACATTGGCCGGCATGGAACCAAACGGGTAGCCAAAGCGGTGCTGATTGGAGCGGTACCTCCAATCATGGTGAAGAGCGACAAGAATCCCGATGGCGTGCCGATCTCCGTGTTTGACGATATTCGCGCGGCATACACGCAAAATCGCTCGCAGTTCTATTTGGACCTTACGCTGCCGTTTTACGGCTACAACCGGCCCGGCGCGAAGATTTCCGAAGGCATCCGGCAACACTGGTGGCTGCAGGGCATGATGGGCGGCACCAAATCGCACTACGACTACATCAAAGCCTTTTCCGAGACGGACTTTACCGAAGATTTGAAGCGCATGGATATTCCCACACTGGTCATGCACGGCGATGACGATCAGATTGTGCCCGTGGCCAATGCCGCGCTCAAGTCCGCCAAGATCCTGAAGCGCGCAACTCTAAAAGTCTATCCCGGACTTCCGCACGGCATGTGCACCACCAACTCCGACCAGATCAGCGCGGATTTGCTCACGTTCTTCAAAGGCACAGCCAGCGCGGCGGCGGCTTTCCTGTAGTCCGCAGGGCCAACGGACAAGGCCCCGAAATCATCACTCTAACGCAGAACGTAGCCGCTGGCGGTTTGCGCCGGATCTCCGGGCAACTCTGGTTGACCGGAATACCGCATACCTGGCTCCCCGCACTTATGTCTCCGATCCCCGGCTACTCAGGAGCTCGCTGTAACCGTGATATAAACTCACTCAGACTGCTGTGGTTGGCTTTGGTCCAAAGCGAGCTATGAGGCAGACGTGAGCAAGCTGGCCGTCGCTTTCAAGAAGTATTTTCCCTCGCTACGCGTGTTGCGGAAAAGCGAGCAGGTGATCCTCTTCACGGGCTTTGTCGCCTACGCCGTTCTCGTATCTGTCGGCCAAAAAGCCTCATTATTCGTCGTACTTTTCGCCAGTTTGGCAGCCGGAAACCTCCTCATACCGCTCGCCTTCGCTTGTCGCCGCATGTACGCAACGCGTGCGTTTCCCTGGAATTGGGTGCTGTTCCTTCCGGTGCAGATCGCGCTCGGCTTTGTCTGCTCGGTTGTGCTGGTTCTCATCTTGCAATGGACCGGGATAGACCCGGAGCCATTCTCGACGGTGTTCCGGCGCCTCGGGTCGCTCGTCATTGTCGTGGTCGTGGTCACCGGTGCCATTCTGTTTATGGTCGACCAATACCATCAGAAACTGCGCGAACGAAACGAACTTCTCCAGCAGACCGTCGAAAAAGGAACCATCGCTCTGCAGCAGCAGGAGGAGGAACTGAAGCGGGCGCGCGAAATTCAGCAGATGTTGTTGCCGAATGTGCTGCCGCAACTCGCCGGCGTGCAAATCTCGGGAGCTTGGCAGCCCGCGCGCGAAGTCGGGGGTGATTATTTCGACGTCCTTGCGCTCGATGACAAGCACCTCGGGATTTGTATCGGCGATGTCGCCGGGAAGGGAATCACCGCCGCTTTGCTGATGGCCAATCTGCAGGCGTCGTTTCGTGCCTTCGCGACACCAGACGCGTCCCCACAGGCCGTGTGTACGAAGCTGAACAAATTTCTGAGTGCCAACCTGGCCTCCGGCAAATTCGTCACTTTCTTTTATGCCGTTCTCGACGCCGACCAACGAACGCTGATCTACGAAAACGCCGGCCATTGCCCGGGGCTGCTGATTCGCGGCAACGGCGCTGCGGAGTTACTGCGTGGACATGGTGCTGTCCTTGGGGTGCTGCCGGATTGGATTTATCAGGATTCCACCGTGCAGCTAGAACGGGGCGACAAACTGCTCCTCTGCACCGACGGCGTCACCGAGGCGGAAAATACCCGGCTCGAGGAATTTGGCGAGCAACGGCTCCTGGAAGCGGCGCGCGCCCGTGATGGCAGCGCGCTCGATACCCAGCGAGCCGTTATGCAGCAAGTCACCGCGTACTGCGGCGGAAATTTCCGCGACGATGCTACGCTGCTAGTCTTGCGAGTTTCCTGAGCAGCCGGGTACGCCTTCGCGCAGACCCCCAATCCCGAAGTGAATTTCTGCGCCACCGTTGGGGCAATCGGCTGGAACGAACCCGTCCGTGTGCCAGCTTCAAGCAGAGCATGATAGTTCACCGACAGGTCACCTCCGCTGCATTGATGCGCGAAGGGTAGTCCGGTAGAGTCCGCTGCGACTGGGAACGAAAAAAAGGAACTGGAAAAATGGACCGCGAAAACGAGCAACCGAAGGTCGACCAGAAGAAGGACGACGAACAGGAAACGCCGCTATCCGAGGAAGCTCTGAGCAACATCTCGGGTGGAAGAAGTGAAGTTCGCGACTCTCACGACCGTTACGCAAATTGACACTCACTTCCTCCGCTCCTACACTTTTCCCGTGCCCGCCTTCGTGCACCGTGCCGACGTCTGGGTCTTCACCATCATTCTCGGCTTGCTCTTCCCTCTGGCCGATCATTTCTTCTTTTCCCGCCTCAAGACCACCTTGCAGGTCTACCTTTGGAACATCCTCTCGGTGTGGACTCTTGCTGCTGTCGCCGCCTGGCTGGTCTATCGCCATGGCCTCTCGCTTTCCGACTTTGGCCAGACCTTCGGCACTTACCCGCGCACGCTCATCGCCTGCGCCGTTCTGGTTGTGCTGGTCGCCGCGCTCGTGCTCGTCAACAAGCTGCAAAAACGCAAGCCCAGTCCCGAAAAAATGGCCGAACTCACCGCCAAAGTGCGCAAGCTCCTGCCCGTCACGCGCACCGAACGCATCGCGGCGATCTTCTTGGCGCTCTCCGCTGGTTTTGGCGAGGAATTTCTCTATCGTGGCTGGCTACTGACTGTCACCGGGCAGGCCCTTCACTCCGTCTGGGTCGGCTTGATCGTTTCGTCCATTCTCTTCGGCTTCGCCCATCTCTATCAGGGCCGCAATGGCATGCTCAGCACCGGCTGTCTCGGTCTCGTCTTCGGTCTGATCTACATCGCCTCCGCCAGCCTGCTCCCGGGTCAAATCCTGCACGCCGCCTTGGACCTGCAAAACCTGCTCAGCCTCGGCCGCATCGCCTCCCACACTTCACCCACCACCCGCCCCAACCTGTAGCGCCGGCCTTCAGCCTGCCTTTGTGGCACAGCCATTCTTGGCTGTGACTGCTGGCCGCTCAGACGCCAGCCTCTACTTCTCCATCTGCTTTTCCAGTTTCTTCACCAGCCGCGCTCCCGCGCTGTTTTGTCCGGTCAGCACTCCGCCCCAGATGCGCGAATCGCTCCACAACAACTGTCCTGTACTCGGGTCAATCACCGACAGGTACGCCTCCCGCACCGGAGCCTGCAGATTGTAATTCGGCACACGGTCTTCCTGCACGTGCCCGTTCTCGATGGTGCCCGTGTTTCCGCTTGCCAGCAGGATTTGCCCGGCCTTGTAAGGGTCCGCGCTCAAGAAGAAAATCAGGTCCGCTTTTTTCTGATCACCCACTACTTGAAACCGGCCCCACTTCTTCAATTGCGCCAACGCCGCGGCCCCCACTTTATCCACTCCAGTGCGGTCCTCGAAATACACCGTCTTTGCCGACATTATTTTGGCCGACCGCGCCAGCTGCTTCTGTGAATACGTCGAAATTGGCGAAACCAGGGCGCACGCCACGCAAAATCCCAAGAACTTGCATAACCGTTTCACGTCAGCACCTCCGTGAAACTCCCGGCCAGGGACACCCGCGACGTGCCCTCGGTCCAGCGCCATTATGTCGCGATTGTACTACCTGTTCTACGCGCCAGCGCCCGCGGCTTTGGCGAACCCCTTCACCGCCCGCTCGATCCCGGCCATGCCGTTGGCCAGGTCCTGCGCGTTCATGGCCGGCCGCACCGTCAATCTGGCGTTAAACGCCAGGAACCACGGCTCCGCCACCGCCGGCAACTCCGACGAATCTTTCATATCAAAGAAAATGTACCCGGTGCGTTCGCCGTTGTCTTCCGCGAAGTACGCCGCCTCCGGCTTGATCTGCTCCAAAATTCGCTCAATCGTGCTCCCCAACCGTCCTTCGCTGGCCGCCGCGTTGCCTTCCTCCACGGGAATGTTCACCTTCATCAGCATGCGCATACGTTTGCCCTCCCCAGGCCGCTGCATTATATGCGCCGTTCTGTCAGTGAACAATCTTTCTCTCGTTACGATACTGTGCCATCGTCTTGTCTGTGTAGTGGCCAGTCTTCAGCTTGCCCTGACCGACGAAGAGACTGGCCTGGGCAAACTTATCCTCCATGCCGAAGCGCTTGCCCTGATCGAGCAGGGCACTGGCTTTGTGGCACAGCCATTCTTGGCTGTGACTGCTGCCGTATCCAGAACAGTACTTGACATACTCGTACTTTCGCGTATCGTTACTCTCCGTGTCCCTGCTCGACGAAGTCGAAATGATTCTCCGCCTGCTGCTGGCCCAGCTAAGAGCTGCGCGCGATTGTCCCGTGCATGGCAACGCCCATTTGGAAATCGCCTTCGACATTCGCTGCGGCGCCTGTGCCCACGATTCCGGCGAACGGGCCGCTCCGATGCCTCCTCAGCATCTTCCTGTGGGTCGCAAGGCCGGCTAAAAAGCTCAATGCTCCTCCTCACTTCTTCGTGTCGCTCCGCGCGTCTCGGCGTTTTCTTTCAGCATTCCTCGCAGGCGCCTTCCCAGCTCTGTGCCACAACTGAGAACTTCCAACGGAAAACTAAAAACTCCTTCTCTCCTGTGCTAACGTAATCCGGCTCGCCATCTTCCGGAGGCTCTGCTCTTGACTCCCGCTCCTCTTCGCCACGGCGGTTCCCACGCGCGCATTGCGGTCATTCCCGGCGACGGCATCGGCAAAGAAGTCACCCCAGTCGCCGTCGAAGTCATCAAAGCCGCCACCGCCAAGCGCCATCGACCCATCGAGTTCGTCGACTTCGACTGGGGCGCCGACAAGTACCTGCGCGAGAAAGTCTCTCTCCCCGAGGGTGCCGTCGCGATGCTCCGCGATCAGTTTGACGCCATCCTGTTTGGCGCCCTCGGTGATCCTCGCGTTCCCTCCAACCAGCACGCCGCTGACATTCTTCTCGGCCTGCGTTTCAAGCTCGACCTGTACGTCAACGCCCGTCCCGCCGAGCTCTTTCACGAACGCTTCACGCCGCTGAAGGATCGCCTCCCCGCGGACATTCGTATGATGGTCTTCCGGGAGAATACCGAAGGCGTCTACGTAGGCATTGGCGGCTTCTTCAAGAAGGGCACTGCCGACGAAATCGCGACCCAGGAGGATTTGAATACCCGCCTAGGTGTCGAACGCATCCTCCGCTTCGCCTTCAACTACGCCCGGAGCGAAGCCATCAGCGCCTGTGCCGGCTCTCGCGAGCAGGAAATGAAACATCCATCGTCGATCCCAGAGAACCCCGGCCTCCCGCGGCCAACCGGCCCCTCCACTCACCATAAGCCCCTGCGCCTTACCATGGCCGACAAATCCAACGCCATGACCTTCGCCGGCGATCTCTGGCAACGTACCTTCAAATCCCTGCAATCCGAATATCCCGACGTGTCCTCCCGCCACCTGTATATCGATACCCTGGCCATGGAACTCGTGCGCGATCCCCGCCAGTTCGATGTCATCGTCACCAACAATCTTTTCGGCGACATCATCTCCGACCTGACCTCCCAACTCGCCGGTGGCCTCGGCCTCGCTCCTTCCGGCAACATTCATCCCGGCCAAACCTCGCTCTTCGAGCCGGTCCACGGCTCCGCACCCATCATCGCCGGAAAGGGAATTGCCAACCCCTTCGGCTCGGTCCTTGCCGCGGGCATGATGCTCGATTTTCTGGGCTGGCACGATGAAGCTGAATTGTTAAAGCACAGCGTGAAGTCTGCTCTGGCTCACGACATCACTACTCCCGACCTGCACGGCTCCAAGCACACCTACGAAGTTTCCGACTGGCTCGTCAACTTCGTCTCCAAACATTCCTGATCCCCGGGATGTTGTGGCTCGCGTTAGCAGCCTTGGAGTGCGGGAGCCTTGCTCCCGCTATCCTCCCGCCTTCACCAACATTATGCCCCCTACCAGCCTCATCCCCGCCGTATTTCCATGAATCACTGGATGGACGCCCGCCCCTCCCCGCGTTCCCATAGAGATAGACCACAGCACGAAATTCCACGCGGTCGCTGCCCATGCCGGACCCTCTGCGCAAACTCTACCCGTACGTTTTTGTCAGTGCCGCCACGATCGTGTGGCTGGGCTGGATCCTGCACTTCTTCGATCGTCTGCTGCGCTCTCCGACAACACCCGCCATCTGGCTGCTCGGCTCGCTCGTCAGCGTCAACCTGGCTCTCGTCTTGGGCCTGCACTTCCGCCTTACCCTCAAGCGCTAAAGTTCTAAGTTCTAAGTCGCAACGTTCAACAGCGACCCTTTTGCCCCCAACTTAAGACTACAAACTTAAAACTCAAACCCCTTCACTCCCATCTCCGGCTGCTTCCTTTCAACACGCCCGCAATCACCAGCCCCGCCAGGAACCCGCCGATGTGCGCCCACCACGCCACGCCGCCCGTTGCCGACGCGCCAAACTCCCCAATCCCCGACAAGAACTGCAGCACGAACCAATACCCCAGCACCACCAGCGCCGGAATCGGAATCAGGAAGATGAAGAACAACATCAACACCCGCGCCCGCGGGAACAGCACCGCGTACGCGCCCATCACTCCGCTGATCGCCCCGCTCGCTCCTATCGCCGGCAGGGAAGAGTGCAGGTTGAACACCACGTGCATCAGCCCCGACCACACCCCGCAAAACAAATAGAAGATCAGATATCCCACGTGCCCGAAGTAATCCTCCACGTTGTCTCCGAACACGTACAAGAACAGCATGTTCCCCAGCAGGTGCATCAGCCCGCCGTGCAGGAACATGCTGGTGAACAGCGGATAGAACGCCATCTTGAATCCCAGGTAGCCGTTCAGGAACGCCGGGATGCGCATCGGCACCGTCGCGTTGGCCAGCAGGAACGCCTTCGCCGCGTGCGCCGGCAAGTGCACCTGGTAGAAGTACACCCCCACGTTGACCGCAATCAGCACCCAATTGATGATCGGAAACGTTCGCGTCGGATTATCGTCTTTGAGCGGAATCATCGAGTCTGTCGTTTACGGGTCTCGCACTCAATCTCTACACGTTACACAACTCCGGCGCGAGCAAGATATCAGATGCTCGTTGTCGCTGGCTGAGAACACCGTGAATCCACGGAAGCTGAAAAACTTATAACTTCGAACTGAATACTGTGTCGGCGCGCCGACATTGTCTGTCTAGAGTCGTCTTTTCTTTTAAGATTCCGTTCGCAGCACCTCGTGCCTCGTGCCTCACCGCCGGCTTCCTCGGTTTACTTAGAACTTAATCCTTCGCCGACACTGTGGGCTCGTGGCTCACCACCGGCTCCTCCACCGGTTTACTTAAAACTTCAAACTCACTTATATCCCCCACAAAACGCGGGCGCGTCCCGTCCCAACAGTGCGCAGCTTCTCCGGATCTCATCCTCAATCAGCTCACAGGAGTTCTGCGCATTGCACGGCGGATGCGTCGCCGGAGACACCTTCAAGCATTCCTTTACCATTTGCTCCGCGCGCGCTTTGCCCACTTGCGCGACGCAGGTCTTATCTTTGGCCGTGTTGCTGTCCTCCGCGGCGCTTGTCGCCGCCTTCGGCAACACTCCCAGCTCGAACTCCGCGCTACACCCCTTGTCCACCCAAATGCCCAGCCCGTCGTAACCCCACGAGTCATCTTGCTTGCAGGCCGTTTCACTGAGCTGTTTCACCAGCCGCACCCCGCGTCCGGTGCTGGCGTCGCAATATTTCTTCCCGCCATCGGAAGAGCAGGTCAGCGCTTTCCCGCCACCTGCGCTGGTCGCGCTCTCCGTGCCCAACGCAAAATCGCCATCGCAGCCGTGGTCCACCCAAATCCCGTGTTCGTCATAGCCCCACGACTCCCCCTGCTTGCACACGGCCACGCTTCGTTCCTTCACCAACCGCACTCCGCCATGCGTGTCCGCCTCGCAGTACTTCTTTGTACCATCCGACGCGCAGTGAATCGTCTGCGCCGAAGCCACTCCCCCTGCGACAAGCGCCACAATCAATCCAACCGCCACTCGTATCATCCGCATGCCCTACTCCCAAGCCGCATCCGCACCGTCCGTCGCCGCTGTGCCATTCGCGTTCAAGGCGCAACACCTGGCGCGCTCTCGGTAGGGGCACGATATATCGGGCCCCCGCGGAACATTTTGACCCTATGTTCACGCCCGAACTTCAGCCGCGGCCATCCACGCCCGAGCAAAGAACGGCATTCCGAACTCCCACGTAATTGACCAATCCGAAGGCGAGCGATGCCTCCACGCTACTGCATTTCCCTTCGTCGTGAAACACCAAACTCGGGACGCCCGCCCTCTCGCCTCGCCATTCGCCGGAAAAGCGATCCGCATGTGGCACAGCCATTCCTGGCTGTGACTAAGGGCCAATCTTCAGCAGACGGAAATGGGCAGCCTGCGAACCCCTTTTCTCCGTAGCAGAGCAAGGAACCGCGTGCGGTTGACATAATCTCCTTTACGCCAGGGCCTCGGTTAACAGAATCTGGGGGTACTTGCAATATGCACAAAACGCGCCACCTGTTACCTCGGGGCGCAAAACGCGCGTTCGTGGAAAAGTGCGTCATTCGATCCCCGCGGCCATCTTTGGTCGGCGTGCCGACATCGTGCTCACCATTCGCCGGATCGGCTATCACTAATTGCTGATTCCATGCGAAGTCTTCACATCCGGACATCCGCCGCGCCATCGCCAATTCGTCCTCCAACCTCGCCGTTCTCCACAGCTTTTCTTACGCCGTCATTGCGTCCACGATGGCGCGTGTGTTATGTACATAAGTTGTGCACGCGCGCTCGTTTTGCGCGGGGATCGCTGCGGTTGTGCGCCCCGCCGCGCGGTCGGCGCGCCGACATTGCGCATGCCTGCCCGCGAAACGGAAGCCATCATCCTCAAGACGTATCCCTTGGGTGAGGCCGATCGCCTGGTCAGTTTTCTGGGCCGCGCCTCGGGACGCTTGCGCGGGGTGGCCGCCGGCGCTCGTCGCCTGAAGAATCGTTACGGCTCCACGCTCGAGCTGCTGTCTCACGTGCAGATTTGGTACGTCGAGCGGGAGACCCGCGATCTGGTGCGCATTCAGCAGGCCGAATTGCTCAACTCCTTCAACAAGGCCCAGAGCGATTACAGCCTGAGCACCGGCCTCGCCCTGGTCAGCGAAGTGGCCGAACAGGTCCTGCCGGAACGCGAAGCCAACGAAGCCATGTTCCGGCTGATCCTGCTCACCGCTAAAGAAGTGGAGCGCCGCGGTGCCATCGCTCTGCCGCTGAGCTACTTTGGCTTTTGGACTGTGCGCTTGGCTGGGTGGCTGCCGCGCTTTGATGTCTGCGCCCAATGTGGCAAGCCGCTGGGGAAGGGAGCGGGTTACCAGGATCGCTTCCATCCCGGCCTGTACGACGCGGAGCACCGCCGTCCCGGGATGAAGCCGGTTTCGAGTGAGGCGCGCAGTTTGGCGGAAGTCTTCGCCAGGCAGCGGCTCGATCAGTTGGATGACGCGCTGGTCACGTTGCCGGGAGTTCAAGAATTACGTGAAGCCACTTTCAACTGGATCGAGCATCACGCGGAACGTAAATTGCACACTCGTGCTTTACTTGAAGTGTAATGGTGCCGCCGATTTGTTACACCGCGTCATGTTCAAGTCGCACGCGAACAGATGTGAAGTGTGACTCGAATGGATCGGCAGTGACTCGGGCGTTGGCAAATTTGCATTGAAGGATTACCTGCAGTTTGGCTGAGCGGTCGTCGAGTGGCTCTTTGGCCCTGGTTGAACAATCTCATGTTTTACTTTGACACTGGATTCGGCGATTCGAGGCCATGCTGAACTAATACCTGAGATTGTCGTGCCGAATTTTGGTGGCGCAAAGAGGTCAGTTCGGGAATTGAAGTAACAATTGAATGGATGGCCGGCGATCAATCTGCAATCTCGGAAACCTCGTGAACTAGTTGAGGCCATGGTTCGCGAGCGGGTGAAAGAGCAAAGCAATACTCGAACGTACAGGGAAGACGCCAGGAGCGATCCAAAGTGAAACGCGAAGGGAGCGGCAGTGCCAGCTAAAGTAAAACTTGAATCCAAGCCCAGGGTTCAAGGGCTCACTTTTCAGGAGTTAATCCTTAAGTTGATGCACTACTGGGATCGCCAAGGCTGCGTTCTCCAACAGCCCTATGACATCGAGGTTGGCGCTGGCACCATGCACCCGGAAACCTTTCTACGCGTGCTCGGGCCAGCGCCCTACCGGGTCGGCTACGTGCAGCCATCGCGTCGGCCCGCCGACGGACGCTACGGCGAAAACCCCAACCGCCTGTACAAGCACTTTCAGTATCAAGTGATCCTGAAGCCCGCGCCCGCCGATATTCAGGATTTGTACTTGCACAGCCTGGAAGCCATCGGCATTGACTTGCGCGAGCACGACATTCGCTTCGAAGAAGACAACTGGGAATCTCCCACGCTGGGCGCCTGGGGCATCGGCTGGCAGGTCCTGCTCGACGGCCTGGAGATTACCCAGTTCACTTACTTCCAGCAAAGCGGGGGCATCGACCTCGATCCCATTTCCGTCGAAATCACCTATGGCTTGGAGCGCATCTGCCAGTTCCTGCAAGACGTTCCCAGCATTTTCGATATTCGCTGGTCCAAGGACATGACCTACGGCCAGATCCGGCTGGCTGAGGAGCAGCAATTCTCCGACTACAGTTTTGATCGCAGCGACGCCAAGGCCCTGCGTTCCGAATTCGAACTGCACGAGAAGGAAGCCAAGGAACTACTGGATGGCTGGAAGCAGTTGGTCGGCGCGCCGACCAAGGAAGGGAAGGATTCGGCCAAGCCCGGGGCGCATTCCACCCAAGCCAACTTAGTAATCCAGGAGCCTGCCGGGGGTGCCCGCGGCCAGGTCTACGCGGCCAGCGGTGAGACTGGCCAGCTAGCTTTGGTCGGCGCGCCGACCAAACTCCGCGAGCGCTACCCGCTGCTTGCCGCTTACGATCACTGCCTGAAATGTTCCCACCTGTTTAACTTGATGGACGCCCGTGGGGTTATCTCCACCACCGAGCGAGCTGCCCTGATGCAGCGCGTCCGCACGTTGGCCTGCCGCACCGCGGTCGCCTACCTGAACCAGATTGGCGCGAAGGTGGCCGGATGAGCCCCACGGCAAAGAAGACGGGTGCGGTTGTGAAGAAGGGCCCGCCGTCCGCCAGATCCGCGGCACCCGCCAAAGCCCCGTCTCGCCTGGAACTGCTGTTCGAAATTGGCGCCGAGGAAATTCCCGCCGGCATGCTGCCCCGTGCGGTTGCCGAACTGAAGACCATCCTGGAGAAGCACCTCATCGCCGAGAACCTGATGGAGGGCGTGACCGTCGAAAGCTTCGGCGGCCCGCGCCGCTTGACCGCCTGGGCTCGCGGCATCATCGCCAAGCAGGCTGACCTGGAGATGGAAGTCACCGGCCCGCCCAAATCGGTCGCCTATGATAATGTCGGCGCGCCGACCAGAGCCGCGGTCAGCTTCGCCGAGAAGCAGGGCGTGGCCCTCCACGAGCTCATCACCGTGCAGACCACCAAGGGCGAGTTCATCGCCGCCAAGGTCATCAAGCGCGGCCGCAGCTCCTTTGACTTGCTCTACGAGATTCTGCCCCGGGTCATCCATGACCTGCCCTGGCCCAAGACCATGACCTGGACCGGCCTGAAGGGTGTGCGCTTCATCCGGCCGATTCGCTGGATCGTCGCTGTGCTCGGCTCGCCTGCCGCGGCCAGCAAGCCGTTGAAGTTTTCCTTTGGCGGCATAACCGCGGGCGACACCACCCAGGGTCATCGCTTCCTCGGCAAGCCGGGCAAGCCGCACATCCCGGTCCGCGGCTTCGCCGACTACGAAAAGAAGTTGCGCGCCCATGGCGTGATCGTGCGCCAGGAAGAGCGCCGGGAAAAGATCGCGCGCGAGCTGGCCAGCCACGCCAGGCGTTCCGGCTATCACGTCCACGAAGACCCCAACCTGCTCGAACTGGTTACCTACCTCAGCGAATACCCAACCGTGATCCAGGGCGATTTCGATCCTTCGTTCCTGGAGTTGCCTGACGAAATTCTGATCACCGTGATGCGCGATCATCAAAAATACTTTGCGATGGAAAAGCGCACGCGACACAGCGCAACGGCCGCGGCGGGCACCGGCGGTTCTTGGCTCAGCGCCAGCGGGGAACTGGCGCCCCATTTTCTGGCAGTCATCAATCTGGCCAAGGACACCAAGGGCTTGGTCCGTGCAGGTCACGAACGCGTGTTGCGTGCCCGCTTTGCCGACGCGCGGTTCTTCTGGGAGTCCGACCAGAAGTGCCCGCTGGCCGACATTCTTCCCAAGCTGCAGAGGGTCACTTACGAATCGCGGTTGGGCAGCTACTTCGACAAGGTCGAACGCGTCCGCGCCATCGCCAGCGGGCTTGCCGAGGGCTGGTACAACCTGGGCGACACCCACGCGCGCGTGGCGGATGCCGATCGCGCCGCAGAGTTGGCCAAGTGTGATTTGGCCACCGAAATGGTGCGCGAGTTTCCGGAATTGCAAGGCATCGTCGGCGGCCTGTATGCCAAGGCACAAGGTGAGTCGGAAGAAGCGGCCGACGCGGTGTACGACCACTATCGCCCCGTGGGCCTGGACGATCCCATTCCACGCAATCTCACCGGTTGTGCGGTGGCCCTGGCCGATAAGATCGAGTCCATCGTGGGCTGCTTCTCGGTCGGTGTGGTGCCCACCGGATCCAGCGATCCCTACGCGCTGCGCCGCGCTGCGCTGGGCATCGTCAAGATTATCCTGGACCGCAAGCTGTACGTCTCGCTCTCGCTATTCATCGCCGCTGCGGCCAAGGCGCTGCTCAACCATGCGCCGAAAAAGCAGATCACCGAGCAGCAGCAGAAACAGGTGCTGGAGTTTCTTCTGGAGCGCGCCCGATTCGTGCTGCGCGAAAAGTCCGGCTACGCTTACGACGAAGTGAACGCCGTGCTGCAGGCGGGCAGCGACGATTTAGTGGACGCCGAGAAACGCTTGCGCGCGCTGAAGACCATTCGCAAGTCCAAAAATTTCGAGCCGCTGGCCGTGTCCTTCAAGCGAATTCGCCGTATATTGGAGAAGGCCAATGTTGGCGGCAAAGCGCTCCCGGTGAATTCGGCGCTTTTCGAGAAGGATGCGGAAAAGGAACTGTACGCAGCGGTGCGCAAGGCCGCGGGCAAGGTCAGTGAAGACAAGCGCGCCGGGCGCTACCAGGAAGCCTTGGAAGAAATCGCCGCGCTGCGCAAAGTGGTCGATCAGTTCTTTGTCGATGTGATGGTGATGGCGGAAGACGAAGCGCTGCGCAACAACCGCCTGGCGCTGCTGGCGGAGTTGCTGCGCGAGTTCACCACCATCGCCGACTTCGCGGAGTTGGCTGGTGAAGCGTAAGCGTTCGTGGCACAGGCAGTGGCACAGGCATGTTGCCTGTGCGGGTGCGGCGGGCCACACAGCCAGGAATGGCTGTGCCACAGGACCGGCCATTGTCGGCGCGCCGACATGCTGCGATTCAGTGCGGCCATGCCGTGAGGCGAAGATTGTGTGGTGGCCAGTCTTTAGACTGGCCAGTCGCGTAATACGGAGAAGCGGCGTTGAAGTATCACTTGAAGTGACGACGATCAGGCTTTACGGCATCTTTCTTCGGAAAAATGTCGGCGCGCCGACCAAACTTCCACTCCAAACCCAACTGAGTGGAAACGGCGGCGCGGGTCAGATGCAGTGGTAGTGGCCAGTCTTTAGACTGGCTAGTGCGAACAAGTCAGATCAGACCCGGTCTCGCGACCGGACGCTCCATCGGCCAATGCGCTCCCGCGTCTGGCCGATCTAAAGATCGGCCACTACCGTCGGTCAAAACACAAGAGAGGCGTACCGTGAAAAAGTGGGTCTATTTCTTTGGTGCAGGCAAAGCGGAAGGAGACGGCGAGTGGCGCGACCTGCTCGGCGGCAAAGGCGCCGGGCTGGCGGAGATGACTAAGATCGGTCTGCCGGTGCCCGCCGGTTTCACCATCTCCACCGAAGCGTGCGATTACTATTACAAGCACGATAAGAAGTATCCGTCCGAGTTGGACAAGCAGGTCAAAGAGAATGTCGCCAGGCTGGAAAAAGCCACCGGCAAAAAACTCGGCGATCCCAAGAGTCCGCTGTTGGTCAGCGTGCGTTCCGGCTCGGCGCGTTCCATGCCCGGCATGATGGAAACCATCCTGAACCTGGGCTTGAACGACAACTCGGTGCAGGGACTGGCGGGGGCCACCAAGAACGAACGCTTCGCCTACGACGCGTATCGCCGCTTCGTGCAGATGTATTCCACGGTGGTGATGGGCTTGTCCAAGGAAGATCTGGAGCATCGCCTGCGGGCCATGAAGCAGCGCCAGGGCGTGAAGCTCGACACCGACGTTCCGGCCAGTGGCTGGAAAGAATTGGTGGCCGAATACAAAGCCTACTTTAAAGAGAAAGCGGGCAAGCCGTTCCCCGAAGCTCCGATGGAGCAACTATGGGGCGCCATCGGCGCGGTGTTCGGTTCGTGGATGGCCGAGAAGGCGGTCACGTATCGCCGCGTCGAGAAGATCACCGGGTTGCTGGGCACGGCCGTCAACGTGGTGCAGATGGTGTTCGGCAACACCGGCGACAACTCCGGCACCGGGGTGTGTTTCACACGCGACCCCAGCACCGGCGAGGAAGTCTTCTACGGCGACTACCTGACCAACGCGCAGGGCGAAGATGTGGTGGCGGGAATCCGCACGCCGGTGCACTTGAACGAGTTCGCCAAGCTCATGCCCAAGGCTTATGCGCAGCTCGAAAAAGCTCGAGGAACACTTGAGAAGCACTACAAAGACATGCAGGACATGGAATTCACGGTGGAGGAAGGAACGCTGTACATGCTGCAGACGCGCACCGGCAAGCGCACCCCCGCAGCCGCCTTCAAGATGGCCGTGGACATGGCCAATGAAAAGCTGATCACCAAGGAAGACGCCATCCTGCGCATCAAGCCGGAAGATATCGAGCGCCTGTTCTACCCGGTGATCGACAGCAAGCTCGATAAGAAAACGCTGCAATCGAAAATCCTGACCCACGGCATCGACGCGGTACCGGGGGCTGCTGTTGGCAAAGTATGCTTCAGCGCGCACGAAGCCGAAGACTGGGTCAAGCGCGGCGAGAAAGTCATCCTGGTGCGGCGGGAAACCAGCCCCGAAGATGTGGGCGGCATGGCCGTGGCGCAGGGCATTCTGACCGCCACCGGCGGCAAAACCTCTCACGCCGCAGTGGTCGCGCGCGGCTGGGGCAAGTGCTGCATCGTGGGCGCGGAAACCCTGGGCATCGACTACGGCAGCAAATCCATGAAGGATGGCAAGACCGGCAAAACCGTTAAGGAAGGGGAGTGGCTCACGCTGGACGGCAGCGAAGGCACGGTGTACGCCGAGCAATTGCCGCTGGTCACCCCGGAACTTCCGAAAGCCTACCAGACCATCATGAAGTGGGCCGATGAGATCCGCACGCTGGGCGTGCGCACCAACGCAGACACGCCGCAAGACGCGCGCAAGGCCGTGGAGTTCGGCGCCGAGGGCATCGGCTTGGTGCGCACCGAGCACATGTTCTTCACCGACTTCGAATTTCCCGAGAAGGGACAAGAACGCCAGCGGGCCATCCAGGAAATGATCCTGGCGGAGACCAAAGAAGCGCGGGTGAAGGCCCTGGACCGCTTGCTGCCATTCCAGCGCCGCGACTTCATCGGCATCTTCAAGGCGATGGATGGCCTCCCGGTCACCATCCGCCTGATCGATCCGCCGCTGCACGAATTCGTGCCGCATGAGCGCGCCAAGCAGGAGGAGTTGGCCAAGGAACTGGGCATCAACGTCGAAACCGTGGCGCGGCGCGTGCAGCAGTTGCACGAAGCCAACCCCATGCTGGGCCATCGAGGCTGCCGCCTGTGCATCACCTATCCGGAAATCCTGGACATGCAGGTGCGCGCCATCATCGAAGCGGCCATCGAATGCCAGAAAAACAAAATTAAAGTTATACCTGAGATCATGATGCCGCTGGTTCTGGACAAAAAAGAGATGTCCATCCTCGAGCAGCAGACCCGCGCGGTCGCGGACGACATCATCAAGAAGGCCGGCATCAAACTTCATTACATGGTGGGAACCATGGTGGAGTTGCCGCGCGCCGCGTTGCTGGCCGACGAGATCGCCGAAGTGGCGGAGTTCTTCTCGTTCGGCACCAACGACCTGACGCAGACGGTGATGGGCCTGTCGCGCGACGATGCGGGCCGCTTCCTGCCCGACTATGTCGACGAGAAGAAGTCCGGCATCTTCCGCGGCGATCCGTTCCAGACCCTGGATGTTCACGGCGTGGGCATGTTGGTCCGCTGGGGCATCGAGAAGGGACGCAAGACCCGACCTCATCTGGAGATTGGCATCTGCGGCGAACATGGCGGCGATGCCGACAGCGTGAAGTTCTGCCACCAAGTGGGAATGGATTACGTCAGCGCTTCGCCGTTCCGCGTGCCCATCGCGCGGTTGGCGGCGGCGCAGGCCAAGGTGGAAGAGGATAAGGCCAAATCGAAGGGCAAGGCGAAAGCAGCGAAACGATAGGCGCGTCGTGGCACAGGCATTTTGCGCGTGCCTGGGTAGTCACTCAGCCAGGAATGGCTGTGCCACGTTCGCCGTCACCGGCAACGCCGATGGATTGCCGAGTTTTTACAGTTGAAGTAAAAGTTGAAACCGATATGAAGTAAAACATGAGGTCTTCCCGGCTCTGGGGGCGGCTTCGGTGGACCGGCTTCCAACGGTGATCGCGACACTGCTCGCGTTTTCGGTGTGCGCGGGCGCCAGCGGTGCTGCGCAAACTCGCGTCACCTTTCGCGGCCGCGTGACCAATGAAGACGGCTTGCCGATTGGCGGCGCTCAAGTAAAACTTCAATATGTCGGCCTGCCGACGGCTTCGGCAAAAACAGAACCTCCGAACGCCAACACACAATCGTCTAACACGGTGGCACCGGGCAACGCGCCGGCGCCTGCTGCACCACAACAGACGGTTCCTCCGCCCACCTCTCCGCAAACTACATCGCCCGGGCCCGCGGCAAACGCGCCCACCTTTTCCACGGTCACCGATGACGCCGGCTACTTCGTGTTCGCCAATCTCGCGCCGGGCATGTACAACGCGCGCATCGAGAAGCTGGGCTACTTCATTTTGGAGAATCAGCAGATCGAGGTGACCGCGCCCAGCACCGAGGTGGTCTTCATGCTGAATCATGAAGAAGAAGTCCACGAGAAAGTGGACGTGACCGTGCCGGAGAATCGCATCGATCCGACCAACACTCAAAGCATCGAAACGCTGACTGGGAAGGAAATTATCGACGTTCCGGTGGCCAGTTCGCACGACCTGTTGCAAAGCCTGGTGGCTATGCCGCAAGTGATTCGCGACAATTCCGACCTGCTGCACATCGCCGGGGCGCGCAACACCAACGTGCAGTACTTGCTGGACGGCATCGAAGTAGGCGACCCGGCCAGCAATGGGCTGACTTCGCGCATGATCGTCGAAGCGGTGCGCTCGGCGGAAGTGCAGACCGGCCGGTTTGGCGCCGAGTACGCCCATCCCGGCGGGGCCATCCTCAGCTACAACACCCGCGAAGGCGATGATCGCTGGCGGTTTGACGCCACCGACTTCATCCCGGGAATCAATGTGCAGCAAGGCGTGCAGCTGGGGAACTTCTATCCGCGAATCACCTTTTCCGGACCGATCGTTCCGGGGGAGCTGTGGTTTTCGCAAGCGTTTGACGTGCTGCACACGCTGGCGGTGCAACACGGATTGCCGCCGGGCCAGCCGGATCAGACGCAGTTGTGGGGCGGCGACAGTTGGTCGCGCCTGCTGTGGAAAATTTCCACGAACAACAGCTTGCATGTGGGATTTCTCGCCAATGTGGAAGATGACGCCAACGCGGGACTGGACGCGCTGCACCCGCAATCCGTCACCACCAACTACACGGCGCGCGAGCTGTTCGGCTTCGTGAAAGAGCAGAGTTACGTAGGCACCACGCTGTACGAGGTGGGCATCGGCGTGGAAGACTCCACGAACAACACCACGCCGCAGGGCACCGAGCCGTACATCATCCTGGTGAATGGCGCGGAAGGGAACTTTTTCCAGCGGCAGCATCTGGACTCGCGGCGCTACCAGTGGTTTGGCGATGCGATTCGCGGGCCGGTGCAATGGTTTGGCGCGCACACCTTGTCCGCAGGAGTGAATTTTTCCGGCGTGGAGCTGACGCAGAACTCCACACGCGGAGAGATTCAGGCGTTGCGCGCGGATTTGACCCTGGATCGCCTGACCACCTTCACCGGCAGCGCGGATTTTCACGTCGCCAACACCTTGGCCGGCGGATTCGCGCAGGATTCCTGGTCGCCGAACCAGCATGTGGTGGCGCAAGTGGGAGTGCGCGCGGATTGGGACCGCTTGTTTCAGGCGGCGTTGGTGCAGCCGCGTGTAGCGCTGAACTGGATGCCCTTCAAAGACAATCGCAGCAAATTTTCGATTGGCTGGGGCATGTACGACATTCCGCTGAACCTCAGCGTGATCGGGCAGGCGTACGACCAGCAGCAAGTGGACACGTTGTACGATCCCACGGGGAAGATTCCGGTGGCGGGACCGGCGACCAGCGCGTTCATTTTGCCGCGAGCCGGACTGAGCAGTTTGAAGCAGCCGTATTTTGATATTGCCAGCGCCGGCTTCCAACATCGCATCGGGGAAAACACCCTGGTCAGCGTGGAACTGCTGGCGCGCGACCAGCACCACGGCTTGGTGTGGGAGACGCTGTCGCCGGGACAGATCGGCTCGGACTTTTTGTTGCAGAGTTCGCGGCGCGACAAATATCGCGGCGCCACCGTCACCGCGCGGCACACCTTTCGCAACACCGCGGTGCTGTTCGGCAGTTATACGCGCTCACGAGCCAGCACCGATCAGGTGCTGGACCCGATATTGGGGTCGTTGTATTTCGCGCCGCAGCAGCCGGGGCCGCTGAATTGGGACACCCCGAACCGGATTTTGACTTGGGGAAGTTTTCCCACGCCCATCTGGGGAATTCTGTTTTCCTACATCGTGGACTATCACACCGGCTTTCCGTATAGCGCGATCAACCAGCAACAATTCTTGATTGGCGCGGCCAATTCGTTGCGCTTTCCGTCGTTTGCCAGCTTGACCCTGGGGTTCGAGAAAAAGTTTACCTTTCGCAACCGCATTTTCGCGGCGCGCCTGTCGGTGATCAATGTGCTGGACCGGCAGAATCCCGACGTGGTGTACAACAACGTGGACGCGCCCAATTACGGAGTCTTCACGGGCGGGCAGCCGCGGGCGTTCACCGCGCGCCTGCGGTTTGTGGGAAGGAAGTAGGAGTAACCAGAGTGATCGACCAGTTCAGTAAGCCCGAGGTCCGGAACCCTGCGGAGCTCGAGAACGCGAACATGGGTGAGGTCGCTGCGTAGCCCGACGCGCGTTGCCCAGGCGGGATCAGTCGACGGGATGGACCGGCAGGGTGATGGTGACGCCGGCGGTGGCGTCAGGGAGCATGAACTCGCAGCCGGTGGTGTCGCCGCAGATAACGGTGCCATGCCGTAACACCCGGACGGGGTTATTGTCGGGCGAGGTGAAGTTGGGATTGAGCTTGGCCAAGGCTTTGCCGGCAGATTTTAGTTTTTCAGAACCACTGACGTATTTGCTATCTACGACCTTGAAGCAGCCGGTTTGCGGATCGTATTCAAACAGCACCAAGAATTCGGCAGTGGCGGTGGCCACGAGCACGCGGGGGAGCTTGAAATCGCGCATAGCGGCAAGCTGGTCGATGGTCTGCATATGGTAGGTCTTGGAAGAGCCGGGGCTGAGTTTCTCGAGACGCACTTTATTTGCTTGGATGAGTTCGGCGGTGTGGTAGGTGGACATGTCCTGCTCCATGGGAAGGCGGCTGCGGGCGAAGCGACACATCTGGAGAGCGGATTGATTTTTGTGCTGGTCGAGATAAAGCTCGCAGAGGTGCGCGGCGGCGACACCATTCTGAGTGAGTTCCCAAGCGGCCAGCAGGTTTTTCTCGGCATCGTCGAGCTTGCCCAAGCGCTGCTGCACACGCCCCAGGGTGGCCCAATAAGCCGCTAATTTGAGCACCGGGCCGGTCTCGAAGCCGCGCGGGTAAGTGGTGAGATCGATGCTCATGGAATCTTGCTCGAGGGAGTGCACCGCTTTTTGCGCAAAATCCACGGCGAAAGGCGGAGTGTTTTCGCCCAGAGTCAGGTCATAAGCCATGCGGTTCAGCATGGTTGAGGGCGGATTGAGACCGACAATTTTTTCGTAAGCTACGTCGGCCTTCTCGCTCTTGCCGGAGTAAAAACAAGCCGTAGCTAGATGCGATTGATAATCGACCATGTCTGGATTCAGCTGGACTGCCATTTGCAACGCTTGCACCGCGTCATCATAGCGCTTCAATTCGATCAGCGTGAGACCAAGGCGGTCGAAGCCGTCGGGGTCTTCGGGCGCCAGCTTGGTGTAGGCCTGCCACATCGACGCGGCCTCGGCGAACTTGGAACGGTCCGAGAGCGCGAAAGCATACAGTCGGCGCGTGATGGGATCGTTGGGATTGACGGTGATGGCCTTTTGGTAGGCATCCATGCCCGAATCCATCTGATGCTCCGTCAGGAGGAATTCACCCAAGATGACCCAGGCGCGCACAAACTTAGGATCAGCAGCTAGCGCGCGGCGCAGCGCCGAGATTGCGGAGTCGAGATCATCATCACCGAAGGCTCGCCAGGCTTCAGTCACTGAATGATTGGCGTCGTCATTCGAACTGTCCGGCAAATCACGAATGGAATCCAGAAATGCTGCCGAAATGAACGGGACGTGCGTGGGAGCAGAGAGAGGTTGCGCGTGCGACGCATCGCTTTTTGCGGCTGGCGGTTTCTCTGGAGTTTGTTGCTGCGGAGTTTGCCCAGGCGTGAGCAGGGGCGTAGCGAAACAGAATAAGAACAAAGCCACATAATTGGATTTGGAGGGCATAGGGTTCGACCTGGCAGTCTTCCATGCCGGAAAAATGCAATTTAATTGTGGCTTGGGGGTTCGCGGCCAACTCCCAAGGATTAACCCGATTGTACAGCGACGCGGACGACGCGCACAGGGAGCCTAGGAGGGAGTTCAATGCGCGGGAGCTGAGGCGGATTCTTTGGTGTAGGCGGGCGAAAGGGTGTGGTGAGCCTGGGCGATGCTGAGCAGGGTGGGGTAGAACTGCACAAAGGTGGTGTCGACGGCGGCGTGCTGAGCGTGGCAGGAGTAACACGAGGCGGTGGTTGGGGTCATCTTGGCGGGCTTGTCGCCGTCATCGAAGCCGAAGAAGGCCCAGTTGCCTTGGGCGCGAAAACGCGATTCATCTTTTAGGTGCACTTCCAGGCCCATGACCTCGGCGTCCTGGAAATGGCCGGCCTGATTGATGGAGCCTTTGTTCACTGCACCGCGAACTTCCAGGACCAGCATGGTCTTGTCGGGCCACGTGCCGGTCTGGCGGAACGACTGGTACGCTTCGGGATTCACGAACACATTATCGAACATGTGGTGATCCATGCTCATGGCTGGGTTATAGCTCATGTCGAAGCCGGTGGAGAGGTACACCCATTCGCGGTAATTGGTGGGACGGCGGAGTTCGCCCGCGGCGGTGTAGGAAGGCGCGTTCGCGTTGGCGCCGGTGTTGGCGGATGTGGGCGAGGTTTGATGCAAGCCATACAGCGCCATTAAGGCAAAGGGGGCGGCGATCAACAGAAGTGGTTTGAGGTTCATGGGCAGGCAGTGTCGCGCAGAGGCGAGGGCTTGGCAAGACCGTTGGCTGCAGGGAATGGGCGCTTGGCTGCATTTTTGGGACGAGCGCGGAAGCGGGGAGTATGATGCGGGGACGCATGAAGGTGGACCGTAGCGGGCTGGATGAAGAGGTTACTCACCACAGAGCACACAGAGAGCACAGAGAAACAATGGCTGGGCGGTGCGGAGGGTTGGGAGACAAGATGCAAGGATCGAAGAGAGAGCCCTGGAGGCTCGGAGCATGCCTTCGCTGCGCTCAGGATGACGGATGCTGTGTTGCGGGGAGGACCGAGCAGGCGCAGGACGACGGACGCTGTGTGGCAGATGCGAGACATGATGCAATGAAGGTAAGAGGCGGAAGAGGATCAGCAGGGAAAAGGCCAGGGCGGCGGTTTGGTATTGGGCGGCGGCCATTTGCGGCGGGCTGGGATTGATCGAGGCCACGCAGACATTAGTGTCGATGCGCACCGCCGGAATGCACCACGCGTGGACCGCGCTGTTTTTCACGGCGTTGCTGAGCTGGGTGCCGTGGGCGGTAGTGACGCCGATGGTGTTGCGGTTGGCGCGGGAATATCCGTTGTTCCGGGGAACGTCGCTGGTCGCGTGGTTGCGTCACGCGGGAGCGTGCGTGGCCATCGGCGTGGGCGCGGCTTGCTGGGATGCGGCCATCGAGAACTGGCTGAATCCTTACGTGCCGGACATGCATTCGCCGGGATTCCTGACGTTGTGGCGGAGCAAGGCCACGGAGCAGATGGTCTCGACGGTGGTGTTGTACGGGATCGTTTTGCTGGTGGGATGGATTCTGCAGTCGCGGGAACGGTTGGAGCGGGAACGGACCGAGGCGGCGCGCTTGAGCGAGCAATTGGCCAAGGCGCAGTTGGGCGCATTGCGACAGCAGATTGAGCCGCACTTCTTATTCAATACTCTGAACACCATTGCGGGACTGGTGCGCGAAGGAAGAAACGATGCGGCCGTGGACATGATTGCGGGCTTGAGCGAATTGCTGCGGCGGACCCTGCGGAATCGCGAGCAGCAGGTGGCGTTGCGCGACGAGTTGGAAATTGTGGAGACGTACCTGGAGATCGAGAAGGCGCGCTTTGCGGAACGCTTGCGGGTGCACGTGGATGTGCCGCAGGAACTGGCGCGGGCGCGGGTGCCCAGCTTGATCTTGCAGCCGCTGGTGGAAAATGCGGTGAAGCACGGGATCGCCAAACGCGCGTCGGGAGGGGTGATCGCCATTCACGCGGAGCGCAGGAATGGCACGTTGACGTTGCGCGTGGCCGATGACGGGCCGGGATTTCCGGAGGAGGGGAAGGGCCGGTCGGGAATCGGGCTGGAGAATGTTCGCGAGCGCTTGCGGAGTTTGTACGGGCCGGCGGGGAAGTTGCAGGTGGGGCGCGAGGAGGGCTGGGGCGCGGTGGTGTCGGTGAGTGTGCCGTACGAAGAGACGCGAAGGCAGGGGGCGTGATGGCGGATGGAGAGGCGTGGGCCAATTCGCGTGATGGTGGTGGATGACGAGCCGCTGGCGCGGAGCAACTTGAAGGTGCTGCTGGGGCGGGACGCGGACATGCATTTGGTGGGCGGATGCGGAAGCGGCGCAGAGGCGCTGCGGGAAATTCCCAAGAAAAAACCGGAACTGGTGTTTCTGGACGTGCAGATGCCGGAGTGCGACGGCTTCGACGTGCTGGAACAATTGGGCGCGCACTTGCCGCCCGCGTTGGTGTTCGTGACCGCGTACGACCAGTATGCCTTGCGGGCCTTTGAGGCCGGCGCGCTGGATTATCTGCTGAAGCCGTACAGCAATGCGCGGTTCGCGCGGGCCTTGCAGCGCGCCAAGGAACGCATCGGCGCGGGCCACAAGCGTGGCGCGAAAGCGGAGCGGCTGGCGATCAAAAATGCGGGGGAAGTGTTGTTCCTGAAAATCGCGGAGATTGATTGGATCGAGGCGGCGGATTACTACGTGTGCCTGCACGTGGGAGCGCGAAGTCATTTGCTGCGGCGCAGCATGGCCGACGTGGAGAAAGAGTTGCAGCCAGCGTTTTGCCGGATTCACCGGTCGGCGATTGTGAATCTGGAACGGGTGCGCCGCCTGGAAACGGCGGAGGACGGCGGGACCGACGTAGTGCTGAACGCGGGAACGCGCTTGCGATTGAGCCGGCGCTACAAGAAAGAGTTGCAGCAGCGATTTAAGTAGCTGCCGCCGGAATGCGAAAGGCTGAGCTATCGCGGAAAGCCGGCAAGATGCTGCTGCCAAGGAATGGTCAGAACCAAGAGATTCTTCCGGTTAAGACTTGTAACTTAGAACTTATAACTTTGAACGGATTGCTGATTCTACTGCTCGCCGGAACCGGCGCCCATGGGGCCGGGAGAGTGGTGGCGCCAGCCGCGGGATTTGGGCTTGGTGTACAGAGGCGTGTGGTTCTCGCGCGAATGCTTGGTGCGCTCGACCTTGGTCTTCTTGTCTTTTTTGGAAGCGCCGGCACCGGTGGCGTCGGCGGGTTTGGCTTTGTGATGCCACCACCATGCCGAAGCACTGGGCACCGGGCCGAAGGTCAGCAATAGCAGGGCGCATACGCCGAGAATCAGTCGCTTCATAGAAACCTCTTTGTTCGTTTGTAGCATTTGCCAAGGAAAAGGGCCTACTGTACGAAGGTACCTTTGTGGCTAGAAATGGACGGGTGCAGGTCCGGTGTAAATGGCTTGTTATGATGAGGTTATGTTCGGCGTGTTGGCAGGCAGGGCACAAAGCCACAGGGTGTTTAGAACCGGGCTGAAGGCTAGGCTCCCAGATAGCCTCCCTCGGGCAAGACGGGGCGGATCAACGCTGGCGGAAGACACTTTATGCTGCGTTACAGGCAAACGGGCCGGGGCATGTATAATCGCGGGCACGAATGGCACTCCAGCCAGGTGAAAAAATCGGACCATACGAAGTTGTCGCGCCCTTGGGAGCCGGCGGAATGGGCGAGGTGTATCGCGCCAAGGACACCCGGCTGGGGCGAGATGTAGCCATCAAAGTGCTGCCGGGTTCGTTTGTGGCCGACGCGTCGGCGCGGCAACGCTTCGAGCGCGAAGCCAAGACCATTTCCGGATTGAATCACCCGAACATTTGCGTGTTGTATGACGTGGGCCAGCAGAACGGCTTGGAATATTTGGTGATGGAGTGCGTCGAAGGGGAAACGCTGGCGAAGCGATTAGAGCGTGGGCCGCTGCCCCTGGAGCAAGTGCTGAAGTATGGAGCGCAGATTGCCGAAGCGCTGGACAAAGCGCATCGCAGCGGGATCGTGCATCGCGATTTGAAGCCGAGCAACGTGATGCTGACGGCCAGCGGCGCGAAGCTGCTGGATTTTGGGCTGGCGAAAGAAACGACGCCGCTGGGAACGCTGGCGACGATTACCGCGAGCAGTCCGGTATCGCCGGTAACACAGCAGGGAACGATTGTGGGAACGTTTCAGTACATGTCGCCGGAGCAAATAGAAGGCAAAGAGGTGGATGGGCGCAGCGACATTTTCTCGCTGGGCGCGGTGCTGTACGAAATGCTGACGGGCAGGCGCGCGTTTGAGGGGAAGACGCAGCTGAGCGTAGCGTCGGCCATCTTGGAGAAAGAGCCGGAATCGATCCGGGCGACGAAACCGATCACGCCGCCGGCGCTGGAACACGCCATTGAACGATGCCTGGCGAAGGATCGAGAAGATCGCTGGCAAGCCGCGCGCGATTTGGCCATGGAACTGAAGTGGGTCAGCGCAAGCGGAAGCCAGGCGTCAGCGCCGGCGATCGCGGCGGCGAAAGAGCCAAGCTGGAAGAAGTATGGAGTGCGCGGCGGATTGCTGCTCTGTGGGGCGTTGGCGATGATTTTGCTTTACGGCGTGTTGGGCTGGCGCAGTTCCAAAGCACCCGAGCAGACCATGACGTTCCTGGCGCCATTGCCGTTCGCGGTGCGCGACATGGCCATGGCGCCGAATGGACATACCGTGGCAGTGGCAAGCCACCAGGAAGGAGCGAAGAAAGGAGCATTGTGGCTGTACGAAATAGGCTCGGACGAGGCCCGGAGCTTGCCAGGAACGGAGGGAGGGAATTTTCCGTTCTGGTCGCCGGATGGAAAAGCACTGGGATTTTTTGCGGATGGCAAGTTGAAGAGGGTCGAGTTGCCGAGCGGGCCGGTGCAAGTGCTGGCCGACGCGCCAGCGGGTCGCGGAGGAACCTGGAGTAAAGATGGGGTGATCCTGTTCACGCCGTCGGGCCGGTTGCGGAGCGTGATTCTGCGTGTGCCGGCATCGGGCGGGACGCCAACGCTACAAGTCGGACACGAGCCGGGGCTGGGAGGAGGAAGCCAACGCTGGCCGCTATTTTTGCCGGACGGAAAGCATTTCCTGTTCTTGTCGGCGACCATCGCGAACAGGGGGCCTAACGATGGCGTGTACGCGGGCAGCCTGGACTCAAAGGAGTTTCACCTGGTAGCGAAGGCGGACTCCAACGTGGTGTATGCCGAGCCGGGCTACTTGCTGTGCCTGCGAGACCGGGCCATTCTGGCGCACAAATTCGATCCCAAAACGATGCAAGTGTCGGGAGAGCCAGTGGCGGTGGCTACCGGTCCCGAGGTGCTGTCGCGGATTATGAGAGCCACATTTTCCGCGAGCAACCCGGAAGTGCTGCTGGTGCAGAAGGGCGGGAACGTGTCGTTGTCGCGACTGATTTGGTTTGATCGAGCGGGGAAGCAACTAGGAACCGTGGGGAATGAGCAAGTGTTCGCCAATCCTCAGCTAACCGCGAATGGAAAATCGCTGGCGGTGGATCAGACCGATGAAGCCAGCCAGAACACGGATTTGTGGGTTTACGATTTGCAGACAGGGACTCCCAAACGACTGACGTTTAATCCTGCGTTGGATGCGAATCCGGTTTGGAGCCCGGATGGATCGCGCGTGGTATTTACCTCCAGCCGTGGGAAGAACGCATTCGACCTGTACGTGAAGGAGGCCAGTGGCTCGGAAGAGGAAAAGGCCATCGTGGAAAGCGACGAGGATAAGTACCCCGACTCGTGGTCGCCGGATGGAAAGTACATCTTGTATCAGGAGGGACCGGACCTGAAGTATCTGGAGTTGCCGGAGAAAAAGACGGGACTGTTCCTGAAGGCGGTGGGGACACTCAAGAATGGGCAATTCTCGCCGGACGGCAAGTGGGTGGCCTATGCGTCGAACGAGAGCGGGAGATGGGAGGTATATGTGACTTCCTTCCCGGAGGCCAAGGGAAAGTGGCAGGTGTCGGTTGGAGGCGGAGAGCATCCGCGTTGGAGAGCGGACGGGAAGGAGATGTTCTATTTGTCGCCGGACGCGAAGATTATGGCGTTGCCGGTAAAGACCGCGGGAGGATTTGACCCTGGAGCGCCGGTGGCCCTGTTCCAGACCAGTCCGAAGGAAACCCTGGCGATGTCGGATCAGTTTATTTTTGACGTTACGCCGGACGGGCAGAAGATCCTGGTGGATACGCAGGAGAAGAGCGTCTGGCAGCCCATGACCGTGGTGCTGCATTGGGGGGAAAGGAGATAGGGCAGCAAAGGCAGTTCACCACAGAGGGCGCAGAGAGCACGGAGGCCGGGCTGAGGGTTGACGTGAACCGGCGGAGGCCGAGGAATACGTAGGTTCCTCGCCAGGGGAGGTTCAGTCACTGTAGTAGTCACTTATCCCCTACATAAGCAACGCGGGTAGTGGGCTACTTTGATTTCAGCCAATAACCGACGACCATTCCGACCGAACCGTAAGCCCAATGTGAGTCGAACCTGCGCATCAAAATGATGAAAATAGCGGCAGCCAAGACAAACAAGCAGACAACGGCTTGCATAATCAACCGTCT
>DASPVD010000160.1:0-53887 GCA_035622555.1 Candidatus Eremiobacteraceae bacterium
AAAAGACGCTCGCCCTGCGAGCTTGGAAATCGCTTCGCGATTCCCACTTTCCCACAGCCACAACAACAACAAATTTTCGGTTACATTTCAAATGTCTCGACAACCCATCGTACGGTTACATTCTTAAATGTCTTGACAGGGGGCTTGGCGCACCTCCCAAGCCGCCCGAAGAGCGCTTCCAAGTGAAGAGTTTTGAGTTATAAATGAGAGTAGAGTGTTGGCATACACGGCTAATTTGAGGCTCACATGTTCACTGGGATTATTGAGCATCTTGGTACCATCGATTCTCTGAAACTGCACGCCGACGGTGGACGGCTGACTATCCATGCGCCAACAGTCGCTGGTGGTCTGGCGATCGCTAACAGCATCGCCGTGGACGGCTGTTGCTTAACGGTAGTGGAGCTGGGCGACGCACGATTTTCGGCCGATCTCTCGGCCGAGACCATCCGCAAAACCTCCATCGGCGAGTGGCAGCCCGGCACGCGCGTGAACCTGGAAAGGCCGATGACCGCAGGCAAGGAATTTGGCGGACATTTTGTGCTGGGGCATGTCGATACAACCGGACGTGTGAGCCGCCTGGAGCCGGAGGGTGAGAATTGGTGGTACGGCGTTGCGGTCCCCGAGTCGTTCGCGAAGTCGATTGTGCCGCAGGGCTCCATCGCCATCGACGGAATCAGCTTGACGGTAGCGCGCTGGAACGGCCATGTTGCTGAGATCGCCATTATTCCCTTCACCTACGAACACACCAACATCAAAGGCAAAAAGGTGGGCGACGCTGTCAATTTGGAAGGGGACGTACTCGGCAAGTATGTGGAGCGCTATTTAGAAGCGCGAAGCCAGGCAAAAACAGAGGGCAACCTGACCATCGAAAAATTAGTAGCCCAGGGATTCTAAGCCTATTGAGTTTGTGGATTACCGCGAGCATGCTAGCTTCTGTGTGTTGATCCTATCTAGCCTTACTCCGAGCACCGCGCCAGTACAAAATCAGCCCGAGAAAAATCGAGATCAAACATCCTCCAACCAGGCGCAGTTCGAAACTCCATTTGTTCGTGCTCTCGCCAGGCGGAACAAGGGACACAAAAATACCGATCAACACCACCAGAAATCCCAGGACTCCAGAGAGCCACAATCCGACTCTGCCGCCGGGAACCAGGACGGCATGCGGGTTCTCGAGACGATCGCGGCGTCCGGAAAGCTTGATGACGGCCGCAAACATGTACAGGAACGGAATGAAATACAGAATGATAGCCGCATCGATGAGCATCTGATAGGCCGCCTGGACCGTCTCACTGCGGATTTGGCTCAGCAGCAGGATGGCACCAGAAATACCAGCCTGCACCAAGATGGAGATGTACGGCGTCTTCCACTTGGAGTGAATCTTGCCGAAGGCCGCGGGCAGATAGCGGTCAATACCCACCACAAACGGCACGCGCGCAATGCCGGCAACAGTACTGCCTACTCCACCAGCATTGCCTACGGACACCAAAACCGCTGCCAGAATGCCAAGAAAACCGAGTTTCAGGGCAACGGAACCCACGGTAATGGCGGAAAACACGCCGCTCTTGGGATCCAGGTCTGGCGCGGATATCAGCGCCAGAATCGCGAACGTGCCCACGATGTACATAAACGCGATCATCGCGCCTGCGCCAAATACGGCGCGCGGAAGGGTGCGGCGCGGATCGCGTACTTCCTCACTCATCGCCGACACCAGTTCCAGGCCGGTAAACGCAAATGCAATTTGCGACCAAAAATTCACGGTATCCCAATTCCATGCCGGCATCATGTTGGCCCAAGTGAAGTGGGTCACCGAGCCGTGCTTGAAATACACCAACCACGCGACGCCGACAAGCATCAGCAAAGGCAGATACGTGCCTACGCCGCCAGCATTCTGGAGCCATTTGCCGATGTTCAGCCCGATGATGTTCAGCCACACGGCCACAAGCAGCAGGATTATGGAAATCACCAGCAAGAACGTGCGATCTTGTGAATACCACGCGCCTTTGGCTCCTAGCACGTAAGCGCTCATGGAAGCGCTGGCCAACAACAGTCCAGGGAAATAGAACACGGTGTAAATCCAGTAGGTCCACCCGGCAACGAAACCGTGAAAATCGCCGAACGCCTCCTTCGCCCAGACGTACAAACCACCTTCTGCGGGAAAGCGCGAGGACAATTCGTTGATGACGAACGCTCCGGGGATGAAAAAGAACAGAGCCGCGATGACCCACAGGCTGATCGACGAGGTGCCATTGTGTCCGGCGGCGGAAATCCAGCGCGGCCCGAGCACGGTGGCGATGTTGAACAGCAACACGTCCCAGAAGCCCATGGTCTTGCGAAGCTGCGCCTTGGGATCCACGAGCGGCGGAGAAGAAATGGTCACAGGTTCACGTCCAGAGCTGGGATGAGTTCATCCTGGAGGAGAAAATCGCGAAGAAAGGGATCGTTGGAGTGTTCGAAGTCGGTCCAGGAGTTAAAGACTTGCGACCGGCCGTCCTGCAGAAACACCACCGTGTCGGCAAGGCGCCTGGCCAAATGGGTATCGTGAGTCACCACGATCGAGGTCTTATGAAAGGCTTGTTTTAGCCGGAGAATAAGGTCGCCCATGTGCCCGGCCATAATGGGATCGACCATGGTGGTGGGCTCGTCGTAGAGAATAGCTTGGGGATTCTGCGCCAGGGCACGTCCGATGGCCACGGCGCGTTTCATTCCGGTGGACAGTTCGCTGGGGAGTTTCTCCAGTACGTCCTCCAGCTCCAGCATTTTTGCGAGCTTGAGGACGTAGGCGTCAATGTCCTCATCGGTCAAGCCAGGCTGTTGTTCCAGGGGGAAAGCGATGTTTTCGGCGATAGTGAGCGAGTCAAACAGCGCGCCGGATTGAAAAACCATGGTGACCTTCCGGCGGATCTCCTCGAATTGATCTTCCGTAAAATCAGTGACATCGACGCCATCGATGAATACGCGACCGGAGTCGGCATGAAGAAAGCCCATGATGTGTTTCAGGGAAACCGATTTCCCCACACCGCTGCGCCCCATAATCACGCAGGTTTCTCCGTGGCGCACTTTGAAGCTGACCTGGTTCAGCACTACGCGCTCGTCGAACGCCTTGGTGATGCCGCGAAACTCGAAATAATACGGCGAGCCTTTCGAGCCAGTATTGCCGGCATGCAATCCAGCTTGCTGGAGTTCTTCACTCATTATTTTCCGGTCCTAGTGTGCGGCGCGCCTCGGCGAAGTCTGCTGGAGTATTGATGTTCCAGAACAACCGGTAACCGCTATCAAACCGTTTCCATGCCGAGCCGTCAAGCACTTCTACGTGCAGGCGTGTCATGGCCTGGGCAACCTTGCGAATGCCTTCATCAAACGCGCCCTGCAGAAGATCTGCCGCATCGGCGCGCCAGCACGCGCAGAGTGGCTCCAACCCAGTTTGCGATTGCGGCAACACCACGTGTGCCGGGCTGGCACTCGCGTGCTGCCAAAGGAAGGTCAGGAAGGGTGCAGTAAGAAATGGCATGTCACAGCTAACGATAAGGGCCCAAGCACACAGCGGGTCGCGGGTGCCGGTTGGCGATGGATCGGCAGGCACAAGTTGGTTGATGTGGTGCAAAGCAGTGAGGATGCCTCCCAACGGACCTTGTCCAGGCCAACGGTCCGGCAGCACGGGCCCGTATTCGTTCGAGTATTTCCCGGCAGGCGCGACGATACTCACGTCCTCACAAACCTTGCTCAGCAGCTCGACCGTGCGCGCCAGCATAGTCTTGCCCGCAAGCTGCAGCAGCGCTTTATCGGTCCCCAATCGCGTGCTGCCGCCACCGGCCTGAACAAAGCCGTAACGGATCATGCTTCGTCGTCCTCTTCACGCATCTCATGGCCCGGGCGGCGAATACCTAACTCGCGTAAGCGCTCCTGCAAGCTTTGCCGATGCAGCCCAATGGTTGCGGCCGTGCGCGAGATGTTCCAGCGATGGGCGGTAAGTTGGCGGCGAAGATAGGCAACTTCGAATTTTCGCTTGGCCTCTCGAAAATCAGTTTCAGCAAGCCCCAGATCGGCGCCGGCTTCACCGGTTTTGGGCAGCACGGGCGTGCCCTTCACGACTTCTTCGGGCAGATCGCTAAGAGCGATTTCGTCGCCTCGGAAAAGAACCATGGCGCGCTCGATGGCGTTCTTTAGTTCGCGAACATTCCCGGGCCAATCGTAGCGCTCGAGAGCCGTCAAAGCCTCCTTGGTCAGGCGGCCGGTTCGACCAAGGCGAGCCCCGTGCATTTGCAGGAAGGCTTCGGCGAGAGCCGAGATATCGTCTTTATGCGCGCGAAGTGGCGGCAATTCAATGGTCACGACGCGCAGGCGATAGAAAAGATCTTCGCGGAATTTGCCATCGCGAATGGCCAGCGGGAGATTGCGGTGAGTGGCACTGATCACGCGCACATCGACGGGAATGGATTGCGTGCCGCCGAGCCGCTCAATGGTGCGATTCTCCAGGGCACGCAACACTTTGGATTGCGTCACCGGATTCATATCGCCGATTTCATCCAGGAAGAGCGTGCCGCTGTTGGCTTGCTCAAAGCGGCCTTTTTTCTGTTGTGCCGCACCGGTGAAGGCGCCTCGCTCGTAACCGAATAGTTCGGATTCGATCAGGGTTTCGGGCAGCGCCGCACAGTTCACCGCCACGAATGGTTTCCCGTTTCGCTGAGAGCGAGCGTGAATTTCTTGCGCCAGCAGGTCCTTGCCGGTTCCACTCTCCCCCAGAATCAATACGGTCGAGTCGGTGGGAGCTACTCGATCGGCTATCTCGAACGCCCGCCGCAGCGATGCCGAACGGCCAATCATCTGCCCGAATTGGCCTTCCGTGGCCAGCCGCCGGCGCAACGATTGGTTTTCCTGCTCCAGGTTGGCCACCTTCAGAAGGTTGGCGACGCGGGTGCGTAGCTCTTCGAGTTCGAATCCCTTTACCAGGTAATCGGCGGCGCCGTATTGCAGCGCTTCCACGGCGGGCCTTGCCGTGTCCAAAGCCGAAACCATCAGCACCGGCAAGTGATGGCCTTCTTGCCGCAGCCATTTCAGGAAGGCTAATCCGTCTTCATCCGGCATGACCACGTCGAGCAGCAACAGGTCGGGACTACTGGTGGACAGGGCAGCGCGCGCTGACGCGGCGGAATCTGCTTCCAGTACCCGATAACAGCCTTCCAGGGCGCGTCGCAGACCGTAGCGCGCAGCGGGTTCGTCATCGACAATAAGAATGGTCTTCATCGGGTTTCCTTCGCCGCCAATGGCAGTGTGACGCGAAAGCGACTGCCACGGTTGTTGCGGACTGGACTTTCTACCTCAAGCTTGCCGCCTAATTCTTCCAGGCGCCTCGCCACGATGGCCAGGCCGAGTCCGGTTCCACGGGCCTTGGTGGTGAAAAAAGGCTGCAAAATTTTGTCCTGCATTTGCGCTGGAATTCCCGCGCCATCGTCTTCCACCGAAATACTGGCATGACCATTAGACGAATCCACCGCGAGGCACACGTGGCCGCCGGAAGGAGCCGCTTCCAGGGCATTGAGGAGCAAGTTCGACAGAATGTCGTGAGTCACTTCCGCGTTGGCCGCCACCGGAAGTAGCGCCGGTCTCAGGTTTACCTCCAAGGTGATTCCGCGTTGTGCCGCGTCGTGGCGGAAGACATTGGCGACTCTCTCGGCAATCTGGTTTATTTCGCATTGTTCGGACGTGCTGCGCCCGGGCGCGGCGGGGCGGCTGAATTGCAGCAGTTGATTCAATTTTTCGGAGAGGCGGCGGATCTCATCCAAGGCCATCTGCGTCTCCTGCTTCAGTGAAGGAGGCAGCTCTGGATTCTCCATTTGCACTTGCAGGATGGTCTTGATCGAGCCCAACGGATTTTTCAAATTATGGGAAATGCTGGCAGCCATTTGGCCCACCAAGGCCAAACGTTCGCGCTCGGCCAGTTCCCTATCCAGTTGCAATTTCTGTTGAATGAGACGGCACAGATCGAATGCCGCCGGAAGCTGTTCACACACGAACTCTAACGCGCCGAAGGTCTCGCCGGAGATCATGGCGCCGTGTGCTCGTACGGTGAGCGTGCCAATTCGCCGGCTGCCGCGACGAATCTCGAACCACTCTTCGGCCGGACTGTGCCGAAGCTGCTGCAGATTGGAGGCCGCACCATCCGGCTCCAGATGGAGACGCACCTCGGCCAACTGCAATCGCTCCGCAATCCAGTTCTCCGCGAAGCTGCAGAGCTTTTCCAGGTCCCCCGAACGCGCAGCTTCGTTCACCGCGCCCATTAATTTTTGCGCGCGATCCACCTCCGTTTGCGCCGTGCGACGCAGCAGCCCTCGGATCAATCGCTGCAGCGGCTCGAAGAATATCACCGGGAGGAACAGCAAAAGCGCGGCGGTTGCTTCGGGGGGCAAATACGCTTCCAGCCACTGTCCTGCCCGGCGCACGAAACTCAGATACAGCAGAGCCACGAAGATTCCGAACAGGGCATACATCAAATTCCGCTGGCGGGCGATTTGCAGGAAATTGAGCCGTTCGATATTCCTCATGAGCAATCCGAGAGGGAAAATCGCCGCGGCAAAAACGATGGTCGTAAGAAGTTGTGCCCTATCGGTTTGCCGTAGCCAAGACACGTAAGAGACCGCGCACAGCCCCGCAAAAATGATGGCAAAGCAGCACAACGTGATCCTGTGAAACGCCCGCTGCTCCGGATTTGAGGCACGAATGGCGAACCGCAATTGCCAGTAACCAGACGCCAGGGATGCAATCAGCAGCCAAAGAGCAAACACCCGACCCAGGGTGTCAACAGCCTGGCCAAACACCAACGGCCGCAGGTTAACCGTGGCGAGAAATTGCGGCAGCACTATGAGGGCGGGCAAGTACGCCCCCACTATCCAGAGCCACTTCCAACCGGCTCGTGGGAGCAGGCCTTGCAGGCCGGCATGCTCAAGGTGCAAGTGAACGGTGAGGCTCGGGAGCAGCCACAAACCAATGCAGAGGAACGTCCATGCAAAGCGCAGCAGCCCCCGTGGTGGCGTTCCATAGAACAACGCCGCGTTCAAAGCCAGCAGGCTGCAACCGAAGAACAAAGTTAGCGCCAGACATAGGAAGAAGAAAATGCGCTCGAAGTTGCGGTGGCGTCGATGTCCGAGAATCACCAGCATCCAGAAAAAAGGCAGCAGCGTTCCTGCGGTCAGCACCACCAGACGGAAATCGACGAGCCAGGACATGGATAAGACGGAGTCTAACGCCAGTTTTGAAGGCAGAGCAATGGCCAAGTGCAAGGAAAATCTTGCAGTACACTATCTATATGAAAATAGAATTCTTATTGATACTTTTGTGCTGAAGAGCGCTTGTGGAGAACGTGAGGGCGAGTCCGAAAAATGCTTGACTCGAAAGGCAAAGGTGGTATATTAGCACTCGGTGGCGAGGAGTGCTAAAGACCTACTCCGCCTCCGTCACCGAGGTCTCAGTCTCACCTTTAAGTACACCTAAATGGAGGTTTTTCGAAGATGGCAGTCAATCTGACACCGCTACACGACCGTGTCATCGTGCGGCGCATTGAAGAGAAGGAAACCATCAAGGGTGGAATCATCATCCCCGACTCCGCAAAGGAAAAACCGCAAGAGGGCGAAGTGATCGCCGTCGGCGCGGGCAAGCGGGAGAAGGGCGAGCGCATTCCCCTGGACGTAGCCGTAGGCGATCGCGTGCTGTTCGGTAAATACAGCGGCAGCGAGATCAAGATCGACGGTGAAGAGCTGCTGATTCTCCGCGAAGAAGAAATTCTGGCGAAGATGGGCGGCGCAGCGAAGGCAGCGAAGAAGTAAGGGAGCTTGCAGTTCTCAGTGATTGGTTTTCGGTTGCGATGCTGGATTGCTGAACAAGCGCCGCGGCGCGAACTGATGACTGATCACAACTTTAACCAGTTTCACGAAGCAAGAAAGATTTGTCGAATCGAAATAGCAGTGAGGAACTTACTAGGAGGATTCAAGAAATGGCGAAGCAGATTGTCACCGGAGAAAATTCGCGCCAGTCGATTCTACGTGGCGTGAATATCCTCGCGGACGCAGTAAAAATCACCCTCGGTCCCAAGGGCCGCAATGCGGTGATCGAAAAGAAATTCGGCGCGCCGATCATCACTAAGGATGGCGTGACCGTGGCGAAAGAGATCGAGTTGAAGGATCCGCTCGAGAATATGGGCGCGCAGATGGTTCGCGAAGTCGCCAGCAAAACCAGCGACGTGGCCGGCGACGGCACCACTACCGCGACCGTTCTGGCTCAGGCCATCTTCCGCGAGGGCGTGAAGACCGTTGCCGCCGGCGCCAGCCCCACGGCCCTGAAGCGCGGTATTGACAAAGCCGTTGAAGTGGCCGTTGAGGAAATCAAGAAGCTGCACAAGGACGTGAAGGGCGACATGATCGCCCAAGTGGGCACGATTTCCGCCAACAACGACAAGCAGATCGGCGGAATCATTGCCGAAGCCATGAAGAAGGTCGGCAAGGACGGCGTGATCACCGTGGAAGAATCCAAGACCATGGAAACCACGCTGGAAGTCGTGGAAGGCATGCAGTTCGACCGCGGCTACCTGTCACCCTACTTCATCACCGATCCGGAGCGGATGGAGTGCGTGCTGGAAAATGCGTTGATCCTGATTCATGAGAAGAAGATCAGCTCGATGAAGGATCTGCTGCCACTGCTGGAGCAGATTGCCAAGCTGGGCAAGCCGCTGTTGATCATCGCTGAGGAAGTGGAAGGCGAAGCGCTGGCCACCCTAGTGGTGAACAAGCTGCGGGGCACATTGCAGTGCGCGGCGGTCAAGGCGCCTGGTTTCGGGGATCGGCGCAAGGCCATGCTGGAGGACATCGCGGTGCTGACCGGCGGTAAGGCCATCACCGAGGACCTCGGTATCAAGCTGGAGAACGTGAAGATCGAGGATCTCGGCAAGGCCAAGAAGGTCACCATCGACAAGGACAACACCACCATCGTCGAGGGCGGGGGCAAGGCCGGCGAAATCGAGGGCCGCGTGAAGCAGATCCGCCAACAGGTCGAAGTCACCACCAGCGACTACGACCGCGAGAAGCTCCAGGAACGGCTGGCGAAGCTGGTCGGAGGCGTGGCGGTTATCAAGGTGGGCGCAGCGACCGAAACCGAGCTGAAGGAGAAAAAGGCTCGCGTTGAGGACGCCATGCATGCCACTCGCGCTGCGGTCGAGGAAGGCATCGTTCCCGGTGGCGGCACTGCGTTGCTCCGCGCGATTCCAGCTCTGGAGAAAATCAAGATGGAAGGCGATGAGCTGGTGGGCGTGGGCATCGTGAAGCGCTCGCTTGAAGAGCCTGCCCGTCAGATCGCGCACAATGCCGGCTCTGAAGGCGCGGTGGTGATCGGCAAAATCCGCGACGCCAAGGACGATCACTTCGGCTTCAACGCCGATACCGGCGAATACGGCGACATGGTCAAGATGGGCGTGATCGATCCCGCCAAGGTCACCCGTTTGGCGCTGCAGAACGCCGCGTCAATTGCGGGCCTGATGCTGACCACCGAAGCTTTGGTGGCCGAGCTGAAGGAAGACGAGAAGAAGGCCGCTGCGGGCGCACCGGGTGCTGGTGGCATGGGCGGCATGTACTAAAAGTTGTCCAGCTAACCCAAAAACCTCAATCAACCAAGGGCGGCCGATGTTCAGTCGCCCTTTTTTATTTGGCGCGTAACAAAATGCTGAGTGTGTCGGAGCCGGAGAAATGACGCCCTGTTTTTGCCATAGCCACCGGACAACGGCCGAAGCGTGGCGGTGGTCCGCATCCAACATTCAGCGCCGGACTCAAATCTTCTCTCAACGCGATGACGGCTTGTCTCGAAAAATTTTGCCCCGACCCTGTCCGAAACCTGTACTCTGTCGCTATTGACGCAACCGCGAGTCCAGCGTAAAGTCGCGCGCATTCTCCCCGGCGAATTCATTTTCGATTGGATGCGAGAAGCGATGATTGCTCCGTTGCCACGGCGCTCCCCAGGTCGTTCGCCGTAAGAACCTCGCCCGATCCCGATCGCGTCGCTCGCCACGAAGAAGGAGGCTGCACTTCCCAGGGCACCACATATGGTTTGAATCAGGTTGTCGTGTGCGCGAATCCCAGAATCGCGGTTATTGAAGCTACGCCACTCTTCCATCCCAAGCCCCATTGATTAGCCACAGTCCAGCCACAGAGTCGGGGTGTGTCATTGCCCTGCTCACTACTGCTCTGGAGGATTCATGAAGACGCGCAAGTCAGCGATTCTCGCTTTGCTTTTTCTGTTATTCGCGGTTCTCGGTGGGTCGGTGCCGCTGTTATCGCAAAGTGGCGGACCCGCCAGGGACCCTGGCGTACGAGCGGGCTCGGTGGACGCAGGAACTCCGCTTACCACACTGAGCTCGAGCCAACTGCAGTTTTTCCAGGACGGCCAGGCCCGTTTTCAGCAAGTCGATACCGTGTCCAGCGGCTTAGGACCGACATTCAATTCCAATAGTTGCGCCAGTTGTCATTCGCAACCGGCGGTGGGCGGAAGCAGCCCTTCGGCTTCTCAATATCCGAACGTGGGACCGAATCCGCAGATTGAGGCGGGCACAGCGAATAGCGCCAGCAACGTCATACCATTCTTCATTACCGCAGATGGCCCGGTCCGGGAAGCGCGCTTCCCTTTCCAAGTCAATTCGAGTGGTGGGCTTGCCCGCACGCCGGACGGCGGCGTGCATGCCCTATTCACCATCACTGGACGCCAGGACGCCGCGGGCTGCAGCATGGCGCAGCCAAATTTCGAACAGATGCAACAAATGAACAATCTCATCTTCCGCATCCCCACGCCAGTGTATGGCGCCGGGCTGATCGAAACCATTGCGGATGGCACGATTCTCGCCAATATGCACGCCAACGCCGCCCTCAAGGCGCAACTAGGCATTTCCGGACATCCCAACGCCAGTGGAAACGACGGGTCGATTACGCGGTTTGGCTGGAAAGCGCAGAACAAGTCGCTGCAGATGTTTGCCGGCGAAGCTTACAACGTGGAGATTGGTGTCACCAACGAATTGTTCCCTAACGAGCGTGCCAATCCACCTGCTTCTTGCCTATTGAATCCCACACCAGAAGATTCCACGAACTTTACGCTTTCGGGGGATCAGATTCCCAGCGACGTCGTGGAGTTTTCTCACTTCATGAGGTTCCTTGCGCCGCCGGCGCCATCAACCCAAGGCATTCCCGGGAATCCACCGGCGACTTCAATCCAAAACGGGCAAGCGTTGTTTGGCCAGGTTCATTGCGACATGTGCCATACGCCGTCGTTGCCCACCAGCACGTCCAACTTCACACCGGCACTGAATAATCAGACCGCTGCTTTGTTCTCAGACCTGCTGGTGCATCACATGGGTTGGGGATTGGCTGACCGCATCACTCAGGGCAACGCGGGCCCGGATGAATTCCGCACCGCGCCACTTTGGGGTGTGGGCCAGCGCATCTTTTTCATGCATGACGGGCGAGCGACTCCCGCCAACGGCGGCTTGATGCAGGCGATCGAGCAACACGCCGGCGAGGGATCGGAAGCCAACATGGTGATCTTCCTATTCAATCACCTGACACCACAGGAGCAGCAGGACCTGCTGAATTTCTTGCGTTCGCTGTAACATCCCGTGGGCGCATGCGAGCCGAATGGATCACTCGCACGCGCTCGCTCATGTCTATCGATGGCGCAAGTCACAATCGCGCCAGAATTCTTCGCGCGATGTCCGCTCCCCTGGTCTGCGCATCAGGCACGTAGATGGTGGTCAACGCAACCGCGGTGTTTCCCTTCATTGCGTAGAAAATATGACCGAACGTGCCGACCATGGCGTGATCGCCCACTCCAGAAATTTCCGCGAATCCTGGAGCAACAGCGATGGCCGCCCGGGCGCCGGCCCAACTGTCCGCCCCGGCATTGCGGTCCACGGTAAAAGAGAATACTTGACCATCCTTCGCGGGCTCTTGCATGCCCAGGGCTTTCACGATTCCCTGCATATCCTTGGTATCTTTCAGTAGCTCCAGGGGATTATCGATCTTCTCTCCCGGCTTTTGCGTGGCCGAAGCTTGCGCCGATTCACGCTGGGCCTCTGCAAGCGTCATTTTGCGAAGCTGCGCGAATCCGTCGGCGTTTGTGAAATAAGCACAGCCCGGTTGTCGCCTTCCTGGATCTCTTCGCTCTTTTCGATGTCGATGCCCAGCACGGTCTGCAATTCGGCTTTTGGCAGCAGCGCGCAACTGTTCCCATGTGCCACTACGACTTGATCCGGATGTTGTCCCTGCAAAGCCGCGGAACATGTCGACACTCTCTTGCGCGCCCAGTACAGACCGTAGAAGACTCCTCCAATGCCCAACACCACGAATATTCCGAATATTAGCGCCAGGATCAGCAGCACCTTCCCCAATCCGCCACCCGGTTTTGCCGGAACGGTCGCGGCCGGTTGCGGCAGGGCTGCGGCGACTGCCGCGGATGCAGGAGGAGTTGCACCGTGCGTGGGAGCGTCTGCCGGATGGCCACATTTCCCGCAGAATGGACCTGTCAGAGGTGCGCCACAACTCGTGCAGAAACCAGCCATTTTCGCCTCCGTTCGGGAGCCGTCAAGATGGCCATATTTTACCGGTGTGCATTGTGGCTTAACAAAATAAAAGGGCTGTAGGCTTGACGCTTAAATAACGCCAAAATTATAAACGCTCCTCAGTGACAGCGTTCCTTGCTTGCGGTCGTCGGTTCGACTAAACTTTTTCCCACACTCGCTCCTCAGGGGGGGGCAAGTTAATGCCAGGTCTGTTGCAGCGGTTCATGCCGCACGACGGAGATTTCTTCGCCCTGTTCCAAAAGCAAGCTGACAACATTGTCGTAGGGGCGCAGGCGTTCGTGCGCATGCTGGAACATTACACCGGCGTCCCGGAACAAGTGCAGCGCATCAAGGCGATTGAGCATAATGGGGACGAGATTACCCACCAGATTTTCCGTATGCTCAACCAAACATTCATCACCCCATTCGACCGCGAAGACATCCACGAACTCTGCAGCACCATGGATGACGTGATCGACCTGATCGACGCAGCTTCCAGTCGCTTCGTGCTGTATCGCGTCGCTCAGATTCGCCACGGAACCATCGAGCTGTGCAAAGTCTTGGAAGCTTCCACCATGGAACTCAGAGATGCTGTCAACGCCATGGAGTCGCCGGATAAGGCTTTGCACCGGGTCATCGAAATCAACCGCCTGGAAAATGAGAGCGATCGCATCTGCCGCACCTTGATTGCGCAACTCTTCGAAGAGGAAAAGAATCCGGTGGAGATCATCAAGTGGAAAGAGATTTATGAAGTAATGGAAACGGCTGTCGATAAGTGCGAAGACGTATCCAACGTGATTGAAAGCGTAATTCTGAAGAACGCCTAACCTCCGTGAACAGTTTCACACTGGTTCTCATCACAATTGGCTTGACCCTGGCATTTGAATTTTCCAACGGCTGGCACGATGCGGCGAACTCCATCGCCACGGTGGTGTCCACGCGGGTGCTCAGCCCATTTCGCGCGGTTGTGTGGGCCTCCTTCTGGAACTTTATTGCCGCGTTTGTGTTCGGCACGGCGGTAGCGCAGACCATCGGCAGCGGCATGGTGCACCTCGACATGGTTGACGAGAAGGTGCTCCTCGCCGGGCTAGTCGGAGCGATCACCTGGAATCTGATTACCCTGATTCTCGGCCTACCGACAAGTTCCTCACACGCATTGATGGGCGGGTATGGCGGCGCCGCCGTGGCATACGCAGGGTTCAAAGCGTTAATCCCCAGCGGCTGGGCCAAGCCGGTGCTGTTCATTTTTCTTTCACCGCTCATCGGCTTCGTTCTGGGGTTGTTGGTAAGTATCGCGACCACTTGGACGGTGAGAAAGCAGCGGCCCCAAAAAGTGGATCGCTGGTTTCGGCGACTGCAGTTGCTGTCAGCCGCGTGCTACAGCTTGGGCCACGGCACGAACGATGCGCAAAAAGGCATGGGCATCATCACCGCAGCCATGGTGGCCGGCGGCTTAATGCGCACTTACAAGGTCCCTTACTGGGTGGTGATTTGTTGCCACTTGGCCATGGGTGGCGGCACCATGGCGGGCGGGTGGCGCATCATCAAAACGATGGGCCAGCGGATCACCAAGCTGACGCCATTCGGAGGCTTTTCGGCGGAAACCGCGGGGGCGCTGACGCTGTTGGGCACCGCGCATTTCGGTATTCCTGTCAGCACTACCCACACCATTACCGGGGCCATTGTGGGTGTTGGAGCATCGCACAGATTAACCGCGGTGCGCTGGGGCGTAACTCGCCGGATCGTGTGGGCTTGGCTGCTCACCATTCCCGGCGCTGCGATCCTGGGAGCGGGACTTTTCCGGCTCCTACTGCTGCTAGTAAAATAGCAGCATTGTTACAAACGGCTGACAATCACAGGCCGATATGGAACATATAATAAAGCTATGACTCCCGGAGAAGCTGCGTTTTGCAATGTCGAAGAAGCGGTGGAAGAAATTCGTCAAGGCCGCATGATTGTGCTGGTCGATGACGAAGACCGCGAGAACGAAGGTGACCTGACACTGGCGGCCGAGAAGATTACGCCGGAAGCCATCAATTACATGGCGAAGTTCGGGCGCGGATTGATCTGCCTGGCGTTAACCGAGCAACGCTGCGACGAGTTGAACCTGCCGTTGATGTCGCCGATCAACACTTCGCTGCACGGCACCGCGTTCTGCGAAGCCATCGATGCCAAAGTGGGGGTCACCACGGGCATCAGCGCGTCGGACCGGGCTATCACGATTCTTACGGCCATTGACCCGAAAACGCGCCCGCAAGACCTGGCGCGCCCTGGCCATATGTTCCCATTGCGGGCACGCAATGGAGGCGTGCTGGTCCGCGCGGGGCAGACTGAAGCGTCCGTGGATTTGGCGCGTATTGCCGGCTTGAATCCCGCAGGCGCGATCTGCGAAATCATGAATGAAGACGGTACCATGGCGCGGGTGCCACAACTGATCGAATTCTGCCGCGAACACAACCTGAAGATGCTGACGGTAGCGGACCTGATCCGTTACCGGATGCAACACGAACGCTACGTGCGGCGGATCGCAGAAACGGTTCTGCCCACCTGTTATGGCGACTTCCGGATGATCGCGTATCTCAGCGATGTGGATCACGATCAGCACATTGCGCTGATTCGCGGAGAATTGCAGGGGCCGACTCCACCACTGGTCCGGGTGCACTCGCATTGTATTACCGGCGACGTGTTTGGTTCCGTGGCATGCGATTGCAACCAGTTAGTGGCCAAATCTCTGGAATTGATTGCCAAGGAGAACCGCGGGGTGTTCCTGTATCTGCACCACACCGGGCGTGGTTTCACCATCGATACTCCGGAAAGTCCGGGTGCGCTGCCCAAAATTCATTTTCACACGCGGGGGCAGTTGGATCGCGAAGTAGCGCGGCAACGCATGGTACAGCACGAAAGTGGAACCGGCGCGCAAATTTTGATCGACCTGGGATTAAAAGACATCCGCGTGGTCACCAATCATCCGAAGAAAGTGGTGGCGCTGGAAGGATATGGAATCCGCATCGCGGATCAAGTTCCTCTAGACCTGAGCACAGCCAAGCCGACCCACCAATGGAGCTAGCGGTCCACCGCTCGAAAAATTGAATCAAGGTTCTTCGTGCTCGCTGGCGGCTGGTGGGGGTGCCTTAGGGGCCGACGCCGAGGTCACCCGGGGTTTGTGTGCTGTTACGGCCTTGGTTTGGGCAGGATTGCTGTTGGGTTGTGGAGAAGCGCCAACAGTCAAGTACTTGCGCATTTTCTCCAGCCTGTTCGAGCCAATGCCGCGAATCGCCTGCAGGTCATCGACACTCTTGAATCGGCCGTAGGACTTTCGCGTCTACAGGATCTTGTCAGCAGTGGCCGGGCCGATGCCCGGAACTTGTTGCAGTTCCGCGGCTGTAGCGGTATTCAGGTTGACGGGGTGCAGCGGTGGTTTCTTCTTCGCGTAAATGCCCTGCGTCGCCCAGAGCACAAGAATCAGGAAGAGGAAACAGAAGTTACGCGCCGTTTTTGGTTAGGCACTACGTCACGCTATAATAATATTATTATTCAGTACGTAGTTCAATAACAATTTCTGCCGGGCGCGGCGGATTCACAAGCCTAGTTGTGAACAGCTATTGCAAACGCGAGCCGTGAGCGTCGTACAACTCAAGCGGGCCAAATAAGGCAGCTTGTTCCTGGATTTGTGCGCGATCACCGACGACTACGATTTGCACGTTGGCGGAATCGAGGTACTTTCTGGCGGTAGCAAGCAAGTCGGCGGAAGTCAGCGCGCGGACCTTGTCGCGGTAGGTTTCCAGATAATCCTGGGGCAAGCCGTTCAGTTCCACGGTGGAGAACTGCGAGAGCAGTCCCTCCTGGGTGGCCAAGCCCATGGAGAAGACCCCGCTGAGGTAGTTCTGCGCGTCCGCTAGCTCGCTCGCCGGCACAGGAAGAGAGCGCAATCGATCGAGTTCATAAACAATCTCTGTCAGGGAAGCCGCGACCACGTCGTTGCGCACCGCCGCGGAAATCGAGAAATAGCCGTGCTGGCGAAGCGGGTTGACGCCGCTTCGGGGACTATAGGTGTAGCCTTTGGCTTCGCGAATATTCATGACCAAGCGGGAATTAAACGCGCCCCCATAAATGCTGTTGGCCAGCCCCAAACGAATCCAGTCAGGATGTTTGCGGGTGATGGCATGGCAACCCACAAGGAGCTGGGTCTGCACCGAACCCGGATTGTGCACCAAGTACACCCGCCGACCGTTGAGTTCGGGCAGCTGCGGCGTTGCTTTCGGTTCCGGTTTCTTGCCTGTCCAATTCCCAAAGGTTTTTTCGGTAATTGCGAGCATGGCTTGCGGCTCAAAATCGCCCACAAGCACGAGCAATGCATTCTCCGGGGTGTAAATCTTGCGATAAACTTGATCGAGATCTCCCCGTATGTAAGCCGCGACCTGTTCCTCGCTCGGCGAAACGCGGGCGTAGGGATGCGACCCAAACAAAACTTTACGCAGGCGTTCGCCGGCCAGGAATCCGGGCGATGTGCGCTCCAGCTTGACCTCTTCAAGCTTCTGGCGGCGCTCGCGCTCGAACTCCGGCTCGGGAAACGTAGCCCGGCGAGCCAACTCGCTTACCAGACCCAGTAAGGGCTCGGCAAATTCGCTCAGCCCGGTGAATGATATGGCGCTGGTGTCCTGTCCAGCCGAAGTGCCGAGATTCGCACCCAAACGGCGTAGATCCTCCTCAATCTGCCGGCTGGTGCGATTGGCTGTGCCGGTGCGCAAAACGGCAGCGGTCATTTCGGCCAGCCCCACAGAACGATCGGAAACCAGAGCTTCGCCGGCGCGGAAGAAGAGTTCGCCGTGAAATTTGGGAATTGCATGCGCTTCGGCCAGGACGATCTGCAAACCGTTAGAAAGCTGGACCCGCTGGCGTGTAGGCCAAGTCACCGGCCGTTCGGGAGCGAGCGCGGGAGCGGACACGGGAAATTCCTGGGCTGGACTGGCCATCATGCGGCCTCCTTTGCATCCTGCTTCACGGGAGTGCGAAAAACGATCGCTCGATTTTGTGGCCGCAGGTATTTCTGGGCGACGGCTTGGATCTGGTCGCCTGGAACAGCCAGGAAACCTTCCAAGATGGAGTTCACAAGTTCCGGCTGATTGTCGAACAGACTGAAGCACGCCAGCAAATGCATGAGACCGTAGCGCGGCATGTACCCGCCGCGGCCACCTTCCAGCGTCGAGTAATAATCCGAGCGCCATTTCACCTTGAGGTGATCCAATTCTTCCTGGCTGATGCCTTTTTCCTGGACCTCGCGTATCACGGCATCGAATGCTGCCAAAGTCTGCTCCGCGGAATATTCGGGCTTGTGCAGGATGCGCGTGGTGGTCTGGGCGGGTCCGTTGTATCCGAACACATCATCAATTCCACCATCCGCTTCGACGGCGATTTGTTTTTCGAGCACCAATTCGCGATAGACACGGCCTGCGCGTCCGCCGTGCAGCGCCTGATCGAGCAGGACCATAGAGTGCCACTCGGCGGTCCTACGCGGTGGCAGCACGTAACCAATGGCCATGGCCGGCAGGGTGCCGAATTTTTCCTGCACGTATCCCTGGCGCTCTTCGCTCTGCGGCGGCTCCGTGGGATCGGCAAAGGCCGGCGCGGCGCCCGGGTTAATGGTCCCGAAATATTTTTCCGCCAAGGCCATTCCTTCCTGAGGGTTCAAATCGCCAAGCAAAAGCAAGACCGCGTTGTTGGGCACGTAATAGGTGTGAAAGAATTTCTGAACATCGGCCAGGCTGGCCGCGTCAAGGTCGGCGAAATCACCGTAGAAATTATGAGCATTGGCCCAATTGCGAAAAGCGACCGGGGGCATGTCCAGCCAAGGAAATCCGCCGTAAGGCTGATTCAGAACATTCACGCGCACTTCTTCTTTCACCACGTCGCGCTGATTGATCAGATTCTCTTCATCGACTCGGAGCGCACGCATGCGATCGGCCTCAAGCCAGAGAACGCGCTCCAGGGCGTTGGAGGGCACAGCTTCATAGTAGTTGGTTACGTCGTACATCGTGGAACCGTTCAGCACGCCGCCGCTGGAGTTGATCAGCTTGATGTGCTGCATTTTGGGAGCATTTTCCGAGCCCTGGAACATCATGTGTTCGAACAGGTGCGCGAATCCGCTGCGCCCTTGCGGCTCTAACCGGAAGCCGATTTTGTAGTAGACGCCCACAGTTACAACGGGAGCAGCGCTGTCCGGCGCGATGACCACGCGCAGTCCATTCTTCAACGTATGCTTATGGATTGGAATTTGCGGTGAAGTCACAATCGCCCCCTTTTGGTTTTGGTCACAGATTTTGCATTTTCGAAAATCGCGTCCAATTCACGCAGCCTTGCCTGCGGCTCATGAGACAACACCTGAGCCGCCAGCCGGCTCACCGCATCGTAGGCTTTCAGGAACTCCGGCTCAAACGCGCGCAAAGCGTTTTCGTGCGCTGCGACGACGGCAAAATCGCCGCGCGCCAGCGGACCCGTCCAGGCTTTCTGCGGCCCGAGTTTTTCGTAGTGCTCCAGGACCTGCCGGGTCAGCGATACCAGGGCGCGCTGCGCCTCACGCCGTTTCAGGCCGGCGGACATCAAGATGCGCACGCCCGCCTCTTCCAGCGCCAGTGCCAGCCCAGCCGCAAAAGCGGCCGCGGCATGGTACAGCGGTTTCATCTCCTTTGAGATTCCAACCGGAGCACCGCCCAGCGAACGCGCTATCCTGCGGGCCACGCGCACGGCCGGCTCATCACCCTCGATGGCGAAAACCTTACCTTCCAACGGGGGCACATTCACGGCAGTGAACGTCTGCATCGGATGCATGGACCCGACGGACGCGCCACAGCCGCGAAGCGGGTCGAGCGCACAGGCATCCATGGCGCCACTGGTGTGCAGCACGATTTTGTCGCGCAGATCGTCGCCGGCGTTTCGCGCCAGTTGCTCTGCCACGCTCGGGATGGCATCGTCCGGTACCGCGATCAGAATGGTGGATGCGGCTGCAAGAGTCGATGGAATGCCTGCGGCAGCGCGGCCTTCCCCGATGAAGCGCACTGCTCGGCGGGCGCTGGCCTCGGATCGAGCGGTAACCAACACGATGCGCCAACCGGCTTCGCGCAAACGCCGGCCCAGGGCGCGCCCAACTCGTCCGGCACCCACAATGGCGAGGGTTTTCGTCACCATGCTAGGATAACCTGAGGCTGGGCCACCGCTCCAATCAGCATGCACCTCTTCTGGACACTTCTCTTTGGGCTGATCGCTTTCTTCTGGATGTCCTATGGGTTGAAAATCGCGTATGGCGCTGCCCGGTTGCCGTGGGTTGAGCGGTACGAGCCTGCCGCTGATCAGAACTGTCCGAGGATTTCGCTGATTCTGGCGGCCCGGGATGAACAGGAAAAATTGCCCGCGGCGCTGGCGACACTCGTTGCCATCGATTACCCTGCGCTGGAAATCGTCGCGGTAGACGACCGCTCTACCGACAGAACGGGGCAAATCCTGGACGACTTCGCGGCCAATCACCCGCAACTGAAGGTCGTTCACCTGGGTGAATTGCCAAAAGGCTGGCTCGGGAAACCTCACGCGTTGCAAAGCGGGTACCAAGCGTCCCGCGGCGAACTGTTGGTGTTCACGGATGCCGATGTGAAGTTCAAGCCCGATGCGTTGCGCCGGGTGCTGGCTCTGTTTCGCGAGCGCCGCCTCGATCACCTCAGCTTGTTCGTCGACGTGGATCAGCGCGGATTCTGGGATGCCGTGCTGATCTCCTTCTTCGGCATGGGATTTCAATTAGCCGTGGACCCCTACAATGTGAGCAATCCGAACTCGCGCAGCTACGTTGGAATCGGAGCATTTCAAATGCTCAGCCGCGACGTTTATGAACGCAGCGGCACCCACCGGCGCCTGGCGATGGAAGTGGTCGACGACATGAAGTTAGGAAAAATCGTGAAGATGGCGGGCTTTCGTTCCGGGGTTGCCGTGGCGCGGAAGTTCGTTTCGGTCGAGTGGCACTTGGGGTTGGGTAATTTCGTGCGCGGCGTGGAAAAGAACTTCTTTGCGGGAGCGCAGTTTCGGGTTTCGGTAGCGGCGGCGCAGGTCCTTGCCCTTGTGCTGATGAACGTGTTTCCGTTCGCCGGGCTGCTATTGGGTCACGGTTGGATTCGGGGATTTGCCGCAGTGGCGGTGCTCATTGCGCTGAGCTTCCACTTAGCGGTAGACGTGGTCATGGGCTTTTCGACGTTGTATTGCCTGACGGTGCCGATCGGCGCCACGGTTTTCGCATACATGGTACTGCGTTCGACGGTAATAACGCTGCGACAGGGCGGCATCGTGTGGCGAAACACGTTTTATCCCCTAGACGAATTGCGTCGTGGCTTGGTGTAGCTCAAGCGGAGCTTACGCGCCGGCAGGTGGCGCTTGCGCCGATTCCTTCCCAAACAAGCCGCTCAAGTCTTGCTGCTTGAGCGATTTGATGCGATCGCGGAACTGTGCGGCCTTCTCAAACTCGAATTTCTTGGCGGCTTCGCGCATCTGGTTTTCGAGTTGCGCCAGCAACTCCGCGAGCTGCGCTTCGGACTTCACCGAAGCTGCGGCCGCATCCAGCGCTTCGGTATCCAAAGGAACGGTCACGTAATCGGCTTCGACGATGTGGGCCAGCTCCATGTCCACGCCTTTGACGATGGATTGCGGGGTGATGTTGTTTTCCTGGTTGTAGGCCAGTTGTTTGGTGCGGCGACGATTGGTCTCGCTGATCGCCTCGTTCATGGATCTGGTGCGCACGTCGGCGTAAAGAATGGCGCGCCCTTCCACGTGGCGAGCGCATCGCCCCATGGTTTGGATCAACGAAGTGGTACTGCGCAGGTAGCCTTCCTTGTCGGCATCCAGAATGGCCACCAGGGAAACTTCCGGAAGATCCAGACCTTCGCGCAGCAAATTGATGCCGATGAGAACGTCAAACTCCCCTTTACGCAGATCGCGGAGGATCTTGATGCGGTCGAGCGTCTCCACTTCCGAATGCAAGTAGCGGCAACGCACGCCAATTTCGCTGAAATACTCGCTTAGGTCCTCGGCCATCCGCTTGGTCAGGGTGGTGACCAGCACGCGCTCGTTTTTCTGGGCCCGCACGCGAATCTCCTCGAGTAAGTCGTCCACCTGGCCTTTCACGGGACGAATTTCGACTTGCGGATCGATCAATCCGGTCGGACGGATCACCTGTTCGACAAAAAGGCCGCCGGACTTGGTCAACTCATGAGGGCCGGGGGTTGCCGACACGTAAATTACCTGATTCATGCGGTGCTCGAATTCCTCGAAGGTGAGCGGGCGATTATCCAGGGCGGAAGGCATGCGAAAGCCGTAGTCGACCAGAATCTGTTTGCGAGAACGGTCGCCATGAAACATGCCGCGAACCTGCGGAACCGTGGCGTGGGATTCATCGACGAACATCAGGTAGTCCTGAGGCATGTAATCCAAAAGTGTCGGGGGGGCTTCGCCGGGCAAGCGCCCGCTCAAGTGGCGGGAATAATTCTCGACACCGTGGCAATAGCCGATGGTGCGCATCATCTCCACGTCGAACAAGGTGCGCTGCACCACGCGTTGTGCTTCCACGTACTTGCCCTGTTTTTCCAGCTCTTTCTTCCACCATTCCAACTCTTCCTGGATGCCGACGATAGCCCGATCACGCTGCTCTTGCGGCATCACATAATGAGTCTTGGGATAGATGGGCACGCGCGTCAAATCTTCCTGACCGGATCGGATTTCCCCGGTCAGGGGATCGATCTGGCGAATGGCGTCGATCTGATCGCCCCACATTTCCAAGCGATAGGCCTGGTCTTCGTAGGTGGGGTAAATCTCGATAACGTCGCCGCGCACGCGGAAGGTGCCCCGGCGCAGATCCTCACTGCGCTCATATTGAATATCCACCAGCCGCCGCAACAGGGCTTCCCGCGAGGTCTGCTGCGCCTTTTCGATCATCACCAACATGCCGTAGTACGCTTCGGGCGAACCGATGCCATAGATGCACGAAACCGAGGCCACAATCACGACATCGCGGCGCTCAAACAAGGAACGCGTGGCGCTCATGCGCAACTTGTCTAATTCGTCGTTGATGGTCGCTTCTTTATCGATGTACAGGTCCGCGGAAGGCACATAGGCTTCCGGCTGGTAATAGTCGTAGTAGCTGACAAAGTATTCGACCGCATTGTCCGGAAAGAAGGCCTTGAATTCGTGATAGAGCTGAGCCGCCAGCGTTTTGTTATGGGCAAGGACGAGCGCGGGACGATTGGCGGCCTCAATGACTTTGGCCATGGTGAAGGTTTTGCCGGAGCCGGTTACGCCGAGCAGAACCTGATGTTTGTCTCCGGACTCCAAGCCGCGGTTGAGTTGGTCAATGGCGGCGGGCTGATCGCCCCGAGGTTGATAGTTGCTTCGCAGCTTGAAATTCATGCGCAGGTCTCCTGCAGCGGTCACGGAGTATGCAGAAACTTTCATTATAGCGCGGCTGTACAGTGCGGCTGAGGGATGGCGTTGCCCCGGACTTAGGGTGCCGGAGCGGACTTGGGAGGGGTGAAAAACGTCTCGAAATGGCTGTTCACATCCACCAAATACTGGACCCGATTGCTGCCGTCGGCTGTGGCGATAGTCACATCAAGGGACTGCTGCACATCTTCAGTGGCTCGCAGCAGTATGCCGGTTCTGCTCGAAATGTAGGCAACGGATTGGTTGGTGCCTTTTGCCGTTCCGAACGTTCTCAGGTGCTGAAGCTTGTAATCCTCGGGAGTCGCATCGTTCGGATTGGATTTCTGCTTGAGATTGGCCGTAGTCAGAATCACCGCACATTGCTGATCGGGAAGAATGGGACATTTTTCATCCTGGACGTAAGTGTTTTCGCGTTCCCAGACAAGGCCGGCGATGGGCGTGGGGGTCTTCTCAATCTCAAGAGACTTCCACTTCTCGCCGGGCTTCACTCCAGCCGCGGGGAATGTCCACGCAAAGGCAAATTGTGAGATCCAAAACTGCCAAGCCAAACGCAACTCCGGATCGAGATTGTCGAGTCCGTCAGCCTGGGCTACCGCGCCATCGCCTCCGATTACAAAGCTTACGTTCACGGGATGTGCCGTAGTATTTTGGCCAACCGGACTATCCCCAGCGAGCAATTGGGTCTGGCCAGCCAACATGGGGCGATGATCCATGGTGTGAAAATCCTGAACCGACAATTTCAAGTCAGTGGAGAACTTGGCTTCCAGCGGTTTGAGGTCGAACATGGTGGCCACGTTGCTCTTGGTTTTGACGTAGCGATGGAGACGGGCCTGGCACTGGTATCGGAGAGTGTCGCCATTGTGCAAGCGGGGCAGCAGTTGTGTGCGGTCGACAGCTTTGCCTGCGGCGCTGAGAAGAACGTTAAGCAAAGCAGCGAGCCATGCGGCCGCGAACAGGCCAATCTTCCAGCTTTGCCGCGTGGTTCCGATCACTGTTGCGGTGCACCCAGTTTGCGATCAAAAAAATCACTGCCGGCTTGAAAAGCCCGCAGCCAGCTCCGGTACAGAAGGAAACCATGGACTTCGTCAGGAAAAACCAATTGTTCGACAGCAACGTTTCGAGCGCGGAGCCGCGCCAGCAAATCGACCGTTTGCGAGAACATGACGTTCCGGTCGTCATCGCCATGAATGAACAACACCGGCGATTTCCAGGTATCGACGGCAGACACGGGAGAAGATTCGTGGGCTAATTTCACCAAATCAGGGGGAATGTGCTTCCCCTCCCAGTTGTCGGACGGCCAGTCGTGCACGCCGTGAAAGTCCACACCCGCGGCGAACAAATCGGAATTGCGCGCCAGACCCAGTGCGGTCAAGAATCCGCCATAGCTGCCGCCCCACAGACCAATTCGAGCGCCATCCACATCCGCGCGGCCCTGCAGATATTTTCCTGCGGCCACCACGTCTTGATATTCCGAAGCTCCGCGTCCAGCGCGCCCCGGCGCTTCCCGAAACGCGCGCCCATAACCAATGCCGCTACGATAATTGATCACCAGGGCGACATAGCCGCGGCCGGCGAGGTACTGATTCATGGCATAGCCGTTTGCGTAGTAGTCCATGTAATGCCAACCCAGCAGCATCTGCCGCATGGGACCACCATGAAGATAAATCAGCGCGGCACGCTTTTCGCCCGGCTTCAGATTCTTAGGCAGGAACAATTGACCGTGAATTTCGCAGCCGTCCGCGGAATGGAACACTACCTGCTGTGGCACAACCAACTCCGCGACGGGGAAATTTCGCTCCCAATCTTTCGGGGAGATTTCCGCAGTAAGTGAATCTCCTGCCGGAATGGTGCGGAACAGCCGACCGGGATGGGTTGTGTCGGATCGAAGGTAGAAAAAATCACCGTTGTGCCCAACAACCGGGCGCCACTCGATTCCAGGAGTGGATGCTCCACCGGTCCGCTGTTCCAGATGGGCCCCGTCCACCGCGACAGTCCACAAATGCCGCCGGTCAACATCGCCGCAGTTGGAGTTGAAGAAGACTGTCTTTGCGTCGGGCGAGAATGACCATTGTTCCACTTCACAATTGCCGGGAGTCAGTAGCTTGGGCTGACCTCCATCCACAGGAAGCGAGTACAAGTGCTGCCAGCCGTCGGCCTCGCTGGCAAACACCAGACGATCACCCGCAACCCAATGGATCACGCCGCCACCGGTGTCTTGCGCCATGTAAGGATACGAATCTGGCAGGGCGGTGCCGCTATGCCATACTTCGTGCGCAGCGCCACTGTCCCCATTGGCCACCCAAATAGACCAGGGATGCGGCCGGTCCGGCTCAAGGAAATAGCCTTCGGGAGTATCGCACGGCACGGCCGGATGACGCACAAAGGCCACCTGCTTTCCGTCCAGCGACCACACCGGATCGGAGTCGGAATCTACCGACGGCGCCAGAAATGTCACGGTTTCCGCATGGCCATCGTAAATTCCAACAAATTTGTGATCACCACGGTCTGAAACGAACAACAGGCGCACGCCATCGGGCGACCACGCCACAGGGCGATCTTTCCCTCGCACCACGATTTGCCTGGGCTTTTCCCCTGGATTCAAGGACGCTACCCACATCTCGCCGCCACGTTCATAAGCAATTCGTCCGGAGGACGAAAGCACCGGTGAAGTTCCGGCGTCGATCTTGACGGGGACGCCGCCACTCCATGCCATTGCCCAGACCCCCTGTTGCACGCCCGCGGGGTTGCTGGTGGGATTGGCATAGTCGCCCGCAGAATCTTTGCCTTCACCGCGAACATACACAATCGTGCTTCCGTCGGAAGAGAAGGCCAAGTCCGATAACTCGCCGCCGTCATCTTGCGCGTATGAGGTCAGCTGACGAGCAGCAAAGCCCGGGCCTTCGGCGACCCAAATGTTGCGCTTGCCGGTTTGGTTAGAGGTCCAAGCGATGCGGTCGACGTTTTTGGCGGCAACTAAATTGGAGAGAAAAGGAGCGCTAAGCACCTGCTCAAGTGTGAAGGATTGTTGTGCCCAAAGATTGTGCGTACACAACAGACCGAGTACTGCCACCACGAAGCGGATTCGAAACATGCTCCTCCCCTAAGTGCCATGACAGTCCGCTGGCACTGCTCTTTAAGGCCGTGTCTGCTCCACGCCTGCCGGCAACACGGCCACCTGCGGATTTTCCAGTTGGCCACTCACCCGCAGTTCGCGAGGTTGTGCAACCATGTGGGTACCCGCTGCGGTTCGCGGCGCGGGCGAAAATGTCAGATTGCCATCCATTCCAAAGGAAATAGTGCCATTCAATTGTGTTCTTAGATGCGGTCCATCCAGACGGAAACCTGCTAAGCGGACCTGTTGCTCGCTCAACTGGAATGCTCCTTCTCCACTAGTCCAGCGCGAGGCACCCGTAGAGGGGCCTCCTGATTCCGCGCTGAGTTCAACGTCCCAGCCACGAAATTCGATTTTGCTCAGTTTCACGTCACCGGTCCCCGCCAGCTGTTCGAGTAGCTCTTCCCTTCCTACACCTCCGGTATTCAAATGAAGTTTTCCGGAGGCCAAGCCGCTCCACCGTTCGCCCCATCTCGGTGACCAGGGCAACTGCGCCAGGTTGACATTTTCAACGTCGGCGGTGACTTGGTATTTAGGCAGTGGCGAAAAAAGCGCCTGCATTCCGGCATGGACGGTTCCACCGGCCCATTGGGCCACGCCGTCTTCAATGCCCAAATGCAGGCCGTGCAGCGCAACGGTGGCATGAGCTTTGGCCAATTTGATTTTTTCGATGGTGAAGGTATCGGCGGTTATTTCTCCTTCCGCAGAAACGCGACGCAACAATTCGCTAGGGTGCGCAGCATCGGCGTTTCCTAACAGCGATGCCAATAATCGCTGCAGCCAGTTCGGGCGCGAACGGGGACCCATCCAACGATCCAGTTCGGTAGCGTCCAGATGATCCGCATGCAATTGAAACCGCCAGTTAGTTCCCTCCGATCTGGCATTGCCAGGAAGCTCCGAGAACGCACCAGACCAGGTGGCACCGAAAGCGTCGACCTTCGCCAGCACGGCGCTGCGAACCCCATTCTTCCATTCCAACCGGGTGTCCTCGATCCTCAACGGCTCATTCAAGCCGGCTACTTGCAGGCGTGCCCTGTTCAACTCCAGCGAGCCGCTACGGCGGACGTCTGCCAAACTGCTGCCCCAATTCCAAACCAGTTCCCCCGAAGCCGGGCCGGTATATTCCCACCCTTTGCTGACCGGGTGGCCGAAGGCTGAGGTCAATTGAAAAACCGGAGTGGTGTCAATCAAATGTAGGTTCAAACGGAGGCTGCCTTGATGGCCGACGGAATCCTGGGTTAGTTCGGCCTCGACAGAATTCTCGGGTGCGTTGGCAGGCCTTGCCGAAGGGCTTTTTGGCACCGAGGTTTCGCTGAGCGAGACGTGAACACCGTCAAAATGGAATTTTCCATTGACGACCGAAGCGCGAAATGGCTCGAGCCGAGCCGAGAGTATGCCGGGCAAACGCAGCGACCCGCTACTACTTTCGATTTTTCCCTCGCGCCAGCGCAATGGCCAGCCGCTGACAGCAAGTGAACCGGTAAGCTGATCCGTTATGACGATCCTGTCCGCAACGTTTGGCTGAAAAGCGCGATACCAAGCCAGCAAATCGGGTGCGGCCACCGCCATGGTGTCGAGACGCGCTTCCCACCCGGATGGACCGGAAGTCTGCAGAATCGCGGAACCGGAGAAGTTCGAGTGCGGAAGGTCAATGCGAAGCTGTTGAACTCGAGCCTGATTGGCCGCTAATTCCCAGAGACCGGTAAGCTGAACGTTGACCTGTGGATTGTCGTCGCGCTCCACCAGGTCCCAGCGATGCACTTGGGTGGCCCGGCCCTGCAACTCAAAACGCCATGTGCTGGCCACCGCGTCGGGGTTGGTCATTCCGGTTCCCACACTCGCTGAGCCGTCGAGAGCAAACACGCCACGCACTCCAGAATCATTACCTGTGACCAGGCGGAACAGGTCCGCCAGCGATGCTTTCCCCCAATGCAGACGAATTTCTGCCGGCTGCAGGCGCGCGGAAGTCCCGGCCACAAAACCCATCACTTGCAGAGTGCCGGTGGACTGCAACGGAACACCGCTGCGCCAGGGCTGAGCCTCTAGCCGCAGCTGCCAGCGACCCGGGGAAACCTGTTCGACGCTTCCGGATACATTGGTCAAGGCAAATGGCCGCTTCTCGTCGCCTTGCTTGAAATTGATGCGGCCCTCGTCGAAATCGATTTTTTGCAGGCGGTAGGTGGGTTCGGCTCGGGACTGCCGAGGGGAAACGCCACCGAGAATCGCGGGACGAGCCGGAGGCAGCCAACGCTCCAGATTCCAATGGCCATCCGCGTTGCGCACCAGGATCAAACTGGGGCGGCTGAACGACATGGTGCCAAACTCGAGATGGCCGCGAAGCAAGCCCAGCCAACGAAAACGCGCGGCCATCTGCTCGGCTCGCAAGAAATATTCGTTGCCGAAACCCGGATCTTCGCCAATGGTCACTGCGTCCACATCCAATTCCGGGACTGGCAGAATCTGCACCGAAAAATGGCCAACCTGTACAGGCCGGCCAAAGGCGCGCTCGAGGTGTGCGGTCAAGTAGCTTTGCATCCGGTGCGTGCGCACCAGAAGAGAGACGCCGAGCTGCACTCCGATGAGCGCCAGGACCACGACTACGGTTCGGGTTGCGTACTTGCGAAGGCGGCTCATGGATGGGAGTGTCTCCGAGCTGACGCAATAAGTGTAACGCAGTGCGTTCGAGCCGGCTCAGTGCACGGTGTGCAGCATCCGGTTCCAGCGGGTGCGCGCCGGAAGATGCATGAGCGTGTCGAAGATGCCGACGATCCTTTCGGCGAAGGTCGAGCTTCCATAGTCGGAACTGCTGGCGTTGATCGACCAGTAGATCAGGAACGGACGCCCCATAATGGCATCGCGGTCGACAAAGCCCCAGTAACGACTATCCAAGCTGTGATCCCGATTGTCGCCCATAGCGAAATATTTTCCAGGCGGCACGATCAGTTCGTCGCCTTGAATGTATTTCTGAATATCGCGAGCCCATTCCGGCTGCAAAGACGCCAGGTACATCTGATTTCCCACGGGAGGAAAGTTGTAGTTAAGAGGGTCGCCATAACCGGAGGGATCATGGACGACGTAGGGCTCGTCGAGAGCCGTGCCGTTCACGTACACCTGTTGATCCACAATCTTCAGATGATCGCCGGGCAAACCGAGCACCCGCTTCACAAAATGAGGATGATCCTGGTAAGGAAATTTGAAAACGATGATGTCGCCGCGCTTCAGGTCGCGATACGGCAGGAGTTTGTCGTACCAGGCACCCCGGCCACCGAAGATGAATTTATTCACCAACAGATGGTCACCAACCAGGAGCGTGCGCTCCATTGACGGTGAAGGGATCTTGAAGGCTTGCACGACAAAACTGGTCCCAAATAGGGCCAGAATTACGGTGACCAGCAAGGATTCCAGATACTCGGAAAAGGTAGTCTGGTTGGAATACGAGCCGGCTTCTGAATCGGCGTTGGCGGCATCGTTGGCAACCGCCGGTTTTTCAGTTGACCCCTCAGGCGAGGCGACCGTGTCCGGGGTAAGCGTCTCATCCGGCATTCGGCCCGACCTCTTCCCTCGGCTTCAGCCCAGCCTGGCGCAGCTTTTCAAGTGCCTGGCGCGCGGCTTTTTGCTCGGCTTCTTTCTTGGTGCTGCCTTCCGCGCTGGACATGCACTCGCCCTTGACCCACACCTCCACCAAAAAAGTCTTCTGGTGATCGGGGCCACTTTCGCCGGCCAAACGGTACTCGGCCAACTGGCCGCCTTTGCCTTGAAGGAACTCCTGGAGCGCGCTCTTGCGGTCTGATTCCGAAATGCGTTCGCCATCCTCGCTAGCCTGAACCAGGACGGTTTTCTTCAGTAATTCACGAGCAGGGTCCAAGCCGCCGTCGAGATAAATGGCGGCAACGATGGCCTCAAAGGCGTCGGCCAGAAGCGCGGGTTTGTCGCGGCCTCCAGTCTTTTCCTCGCCACGTCCGAGCCGCAGATGTTCGCCGATTCCAAGGGTGCGAGCGGCGATTTCCAGGGAATGGGCGTTTACGATGCGAGCGCGGCTTTTGGACAATTGCCCTTCAGTCCACTCGGGGAAATGGCTCAACAGGAACTCGCTAGTGAGCAGTTCCAGCACGGCATCGCCCAAAAACTCCAAGCGCTCGTTATCCTGAACGATGGAACCAGCAAAGGCGATGTCCTCGCCGCGCGCGGCCCGCAGTTCCGGAACCGCGGAGCTATGGGTGAGCGCCCGGTCGAGCAAGCCTGGGTCCCGGAACTCGTAACCCAGCCGCTCCGTCAAATGGATGTCCTCCGCTCGGATCATAATCTCAGCTCCTGCCGTGCCGCGGCACGACGGGGATCACTTGGGGGCGCTTAACTGGGTGGCGCCGAGCTTTTTGGCTTCATCAATATTGGTTTTACAGGTTGCCTGCAAACCGCCGGGCATATCGGAGCACTTGGTGAAGTCGACGACCGCATCGTCATAGTGCGAGGTCTTCTCGTTGCAGATGCCCAGCAGATAATAGTTCACCGGATCGGGTTGCGGATCCAATTGGACCGCCTTCTCCAGATGTGGAATAGCATCCGCGAATTTACCCCGGCGAAAAGCGACCAGCCCAAGACCGCTGTAAGCCATGGCCGAGGTCTGATTCTTGGCTTGAGCGAAAACCTCGTCGGTCATGTTGTCCGGCTTGGGAAACGTAGGAAGTAATTCCAAAGCCTTCTGCGAATATTGTTCGGCCTTGGCCAAGCGTTTCGCGGGTTCGGGCGTGCTGGCGTTCATCTTGCGGGGTAGAGCCGAACCGATGATCGCCAGGGTTTGGGCATCGTTAGGCGCCATGGCCAATTCCTTGTCGCCAACTTCTTCCATTTCGTCGATCTTGCCGACGCTGAAGTAGTACTTCACCTGCCAGCTGTAAATCTGTGCGGCGTAGCGGCTCTGAGGATATTTCTGCAGAAAATCGAGTGCCGCCTGATTTCTCTTGGTTGGATCAGTCAGGGGGATGTCGTTGTAGGTTTTGAAGGCAGCCTCCTCTTCGGCATTAACCGGAGGCGGCGTAGCTTGCAGCGGCGCGGCCTGCTGCTGGGTGTTGCTTTTATTATCTTGTCCCTGCGCGGGCGTCTGCTGCGCGGGTGGCTGCTGCGTGGACGGGGCCTGCGCGAACGCCACCGACCAACCCAGCAACGAGGCCGCAAGCAACAACATTTTCCAGGGATTGCCACTTGCTTTCATAGTCCATCTCCTTTGTGTGTCATCTGCAATGTTTATGGCCGCTCAGACGGCTTTCTCAGGTCCAGGTCGCCCAGTCCTTTTTGCGCCGCCTGCTGTGCTTGCGGAGGAGCTCCCGGAACTGCCAACACCGCTTGATACTCTGCCTTAGCCTGTTCCAACTGCCCTTCATCTTCGAAAATCCGCGCCAAATAAATGTGCGACCACGCCAAGACCAACGGATCATGGGAAGCCGCAGATTGCCCGGAGGTCAATCGCCCGAAGACTTCCTTAGCGCGTTCGGCATCGTGATCGAGCACAGCGACCATGCCCAAGCCATACCAGGCACGAGGCTGCTCGGGATACTTGGCCAAAACGCTCTTGAAGGAAGCTTCGGCGGCACGAGGATTCTTCTCTGACAATGATTTTTCGCCCTCGGTCAAAGCGGCGATGGCCTCCGGGTCGGGCGGCAAAGCAGAGATGCGCGCGCGGTTGCGAGCCACGACCTCAACGTTTAATTCCTTGGCCTCGCCTTCATCTTTAACCGGCGCATATTGAATGGAGGCAACGCGTGTCTCCTCAGTTTTTTCGTCAATGGCCCGAATCAAGTCGGGGAAATAATCACGAAATGAAGAGTCCTGCTTCTCGTAAGCGGATAGCGCCAGGAATATCGGGCGGACGAGGACATAGCCGTCCGCGTCGTTGTTTTGCAGGGCAGCCTCCTGCTCGCCGGGAGAGAGCTTCTTCAGCTTGATTTCTACAGCCCGCACGGTGCATTCGCCAAACCAGGACGGAAAATCGTCTTTCAGGTCTGGCGCCAAGCGCGGTGACTTCGCGGCCTTGTCGTAGAGAGGGCGTTTCACGGCGATTACATGGGGATATTGCAGCGGGAGGCCGTCGAGCAAAAAGTGCAGATAGGCATGCCGGACGACGTCGACCGGGACGTCCTCGCTGCCGCTGAGAACGATGGCGTAATGATCGACGAAATTCCTGACATTGGTGATGCGACCCACCAGCGGCTCAACGACGATACTGAAACTCTTCGGCAGGGTTGGATCGGCGATGGCACGCACGTAGCCGCTGGACTGAAACAAAATCTCGGAAACCGGATCGTGCAGCCTTTGAATCTCGGGCTCATACAGCGGCTGCACGTCTTTCCACAATTTAGCGATGTTCTGTTCGGTGTAGTAGTTGGACAGAATGTCACTGAAGCCTTCCAAGTCCAGAACATCGGGAGGCAGTTCGTCGCGCCGCAATACCGGCCGGAATTTCGGCGCCGGACCAGAGATCAGCCCGAACCAGACAAAGCGCGACAACATGCTGGCGGGATCGCGAAATTGATGTCCACGATAGAACTCTTTCAGGGCATCTACGGCGGGACCGTGTTGGAGGCGCAATTTCTGGCGCATCTGGCTGCGGTAGGTGCTCCAGTTATCCGGATTGATGTCGGATTCGTAGCCGGCGGCGTACAACGCGCACATGGTCGCGAACATGGCCTCGCTGCCGTCGATGCTTGCCGCGGTCGGGGGGGCGGGACGAGGCTTGGGCCGGGGAATAGGTACTTGAGCTGGACAAAGGGCGGCGCAAAGCACCAGCAGGAGCGGAATCGCACAAATCTTATCGCTTATTTTTCCCGGCATCTCTTGTTTGGCGCGACCGCTCCCTGGAATCGTTCGCACGCCCTGGCAGGATCATGAGGCTTGGATGGCGGTATCGGATGATACGGACATTCAGGAATCACGCTGCCGCGTCCTTTAGCCAATGTACAGGCGCCTGTTGCACGAGTCAAGGTTGGCTGGGCGACTTCTGCGCCGCGGAGACAGTCTAAACCGTGGATGAGCAGGAGCGAGGAACCGTTGTCTCGGCCGTCAGGGTGGGTTGGGGGGGTGCTGCGCGACTTGCCAGTACAACGCGGTTTTGCTAGGAATAATACAATTCCGGCCAGGTGAGGATTCTATGAAGCGACTTCGTACCCTTTTTTGTGTGTTGGTCATCCTGACGTGCTGGAGCGCGCTGGATTCCGCCGGGACCTTTGGCGCACAGTCCACGAATACAACCAGCAATTCCCCTTCAACCAAGGAAGTCTTGTCGAAGACTCTGACGCTAAAAGGCAGCGACGTGTGGACCGATACAGGGATAACCGTCCAACCGGGACAACGGCTGGTGTTCAGCGCTGAAGGAAAGCTGCAATACGGCGATGCCAAGACGGATAACGGCCCGGAAGGCCTGACTCGCGGGTTCAAAGATCTGATTCGTATTCTTCCTGACAATGACGCCGGACGCGGCGCAGTGATCGGCCGTATTGGCGACGCTGATGTTGCGCAGCCATTCTTGATTGGGGCAAATAAGGACATCACCGCTCCGGTCGGCGGCAAGCTTGCCATCGGCATCAACCAAGCCAGCAGCGACGCAGGCGATGGTTCCTACACGGTGAAAGTAACGGTGTATGCCGCCGGGGCGAACGTCGCGAAAGAAATAGCCCGGCAGGTGCCCTCGATTGCGGGCGTGGATAATTCGCTGTTCGAGAAAATCCCCCGGCGCATCGCGGACAAGCAGGGCGATCCCGGAGACATGGTGAACTTCTTAATCATCGGCAGCGAGGATGATATGAAGAAAACGTTCACCACCGCCGGTTGGGTGAAAGTAGACGCCAACGTGGAGGCGACGCTGCTGGCGGGAGCGCTGGCCAGTCTATCCAAGGAGTCGTATCTGACCATGCCGATGAGCCCGCTGTATCTGTTCGGGCGCCAGCAAGATTACGGATGGGCGCATGCCGAGCCTATTACCGTGGTTGCGTCGCGAAATCATCTGCGGGTCTGGAAAGCTCCGTTCACGGTGGATGGCCAAACGCTGTGGGTAGGAGCGGCCACGCATGACATTGGATTTGAGAAGGATCAACGCAACAATGGAATCACACATAAGATCGACCCGGACATCGACCTGGAACGCGACTACGTGGAGAAGACACTGTGCAGCACTGGGCTGGTAGCCGAAGTGACGCATTTTCTGCCAAAAAATCCCATGCAAGAAGCTAAAACCGCAACCGGCGGCAGCTTTCATTCCAATGGTCAAGTTCTGGTGATGAAACTGGCTAACTCGGCGACCAGTTCGGCGTCGGCTGCAGCAAACTGAAACTTAGGCGAGGTTAGGTTCCCAGCGGGGTTGGGAAATTACTCTTCGTCGCTCCCACTTTGCATCGCCTGCAAGGATTTTCGGTGAACCAAGGCCGAGCGGCCATAATGCTCGCCTGCGAGCACACGCACTTCGCACCAATCTGCAGCATCTCCAGAGAGCACGCGGACGTCGGTGCCTGCTTCTAGAAGCAACAGCTTTCGCTCCGTAATCATGATGGACACGCCCACATCGTCACTCAGCCGGAGGAGCCGCTGCCATTCGTCCATGGATTGGCTATCGACGGGTGCGAGCACGCAATGCGTGTCTTCTTCCGTGCGCAAGGCGAAGACTTTGCCTTCCAGTGAACTGGCAACCCGCCTGACGATTGGCTTGTCTGGAAGACCCTGAACTTCGACCAGAAAGCGATAGCCTCGGCGTGGCAGCGTCTCCACGAACCTGGCGTTGTTCGGGTTGTCGCCGAGCGCCGAGCGCAGCTTCTTAATGGCGGTGTTCAGACTGTGCTCGAAGTCCACGAAGGTGTCGGATGGCCAAATTTTCTGGCGCAACTCCTCGCGGGTGACAATCCGGCCGGAGTGTTCGACCAACGCGAGCAGAACCTGCATGGGCTGATTCTGCAGCTTGACCTTTTTCCCGCGCCGAAACAGTTCGCCGGAACGCGAGTCCACAACAAAATCAGAAAATTTCAGTTTTTCGCCTTCATTGGCCGGCGTCATGATCGGTTCGGGAAAAACCGCACCAGACTATAGCAGAATTATTGGCGCAGCGGTAACTACATTGAACACTCGGTATCGCGCGCATGGTTAGGCCTAAGCGTCGTATTGTGTGTGGCTTACAAGAGGGTCGGAATTCACCTACAGTGCACGAACGGTTCACCCGTGGTGCATTGTCGTTCACCTAAAGCTCCGGCAAAGTGGGAATGCGCATAAGAGATTTCCGGACCACACGGCAACACGGCTCATGAGTCCGGCTGAGGCGGAGAGTTCGTATGTCGAAGGTAATCAATCTGGGGGAGATCGGATGCTTTTATCTGCCGGCTCCCGACAAGTTCAGCAAAAGAAACCGTCACGGATTGTCGACCGCCGATTTCCGGCGCATTTTGTCGGACCTAAAGCTTCGGCCCCCTTCGGAGCGCGTGTTTCTGCGCAAACTGCTGGCGCGAGCGCTGGCGACGGGCGGGCCCACACAGTTCCCCGCAGTAACCCACGTTGTTTGTGACCCCGCAGGTCCTTCCTAATTAGCCCACCACCGGAGGAGCGTGTTATCCCTAGCGCTGCCTTCGGACCCTGAACCAGACGAGGCCCGGGCAAAATCCCGGGCTTCGCTCTTTTTGGCCCCTGCAATTCCGGGATATTAATGCGCGGCGGCGAGTTGCTTGCTGCGCGAGGACTTCCACAGTTCGATGTAAGGCTGCAGCTCTTGCATCATGCGAGCAAACTGGTTCAGATCGAGGGATTGCGCGCCATCACTGATAGCCTTTTCAGGCGCGGGGTGTGCTTCGACGATCAAGCCATCGGCGCCAATGGCAACGCCGGCGCGAGCCAAGGCCGGCACCAGGCTGCGCTTGCCAGTAGCGTGGCTGGGATCGAGGATCACGGGAAGGTGGGTCAACTCGTTAAGCACGGGGATAGCCGAAATATCGCAAGTGTTGCGGGTGGCGGTTTCAAAGGTGCGAATGCCGCGTTCGCAGAGGATCACCTCGGGATTGCCGTGGGCGGTGATGTACTCGGCGCTCATGAGCAATTCCTTGATGCTGCTGCTGAGGCCACGTTTCAACAACACTGGGCGGCCACATTTACCGAGAGCTTTGAGTAGCATGAAGTTTTGCATGTTGCGCGCGCCGACCTGCATCACATCGGCATACCGGGCGACCAAGTCCACGTCACGATCGCCCATTACTTCGGTGACGATCGCCAATCCCGTGGCCTTCTTGGCTTTCTGCAGGAGCTTCAACCCTTCTTCCTCGAGACCCTGAAAATCATAGGGTGAGGTGCGCGGCTTGAAAGCGCCGCCACGCAGAAGTTTGGCGCCGGCACGGGCCACCGCTTCGGCGGAGCGCATGATTTGTTCTTCGCCTTCCACCGAGCAAGGGCCGGCGATGACGACAAATTCGCCGCCTCCGATCTCAGTCCCGTTGACCTTGATGCAGGTCTTGTCCTTGCGAAATTCCCTGCTAACGAACTTGTAAGGTGCGGTGATGCGCACCACCTTCTCGACCTGCGGCAGGGATTCGACCGATTCGAGGCACGGGGTCACGTCGCCGACACCCACTACACCAATGACGACGCGCTCTTCGCCCTCTATGGAGTGGACTTTGTATCCGAAGTGTTTCACGATCCCGCAAACCTCGTCGATTTCTTCACGTGTGGCGTGCAACTTCATGGAAATGATCATGACCTGTTAACGTCCTTCCCCCGGATGAGCCGGCACAAAAACAAAAAAGCCCACTCACTGCGAGTGGGCCAAAAACCTGCGAAATTCAGCTTTGCTTAGACGGCGGCCCCTCGCTCCCGGTGACTACGGTACGTAAATCGCCAGCAATAGGAGTAGGCCACGAAATTCATGGGGACAGTCTACCGGGTTGGCGAGGAAACGCCAATGCAAATTCCTTATAGAGGGTATTAGCCTGGGAATGGATGAATAGCAGGAAGGGGCGTGGATTCCTGGAACCGTGGTGGCGGAGAATCCTCGGAGTGAACGGGCAGAGCAGGTAAGCCAATGGCGCGCCGGGGCTAGAAGAGCAGGATGGCCACACGAAAACGGGCAAACTCGGTGGAGCTATCGGCACTGCAAGCACCAACCGAGGCAGAAGAGTACTTGCCGGAATTGACGCGTTGCATCACCTCATCGGGAAGATGAGTCAGATCCGCCATTTCATAGCGAAGGACCAGGGCGGGTTTGGGACCAGCCCAGCCACGGTCGAGTTGGCAGGTTTTGCGGGCATCGGCAGAGCCGGTGCTTACGCGCAAGCCGCGGGCATCGAGTTGTGCGGCCACTTGTTGTTCCTGCTGTTGCAAGCTAAGCGAGGGAACCGCATTGCTGAAGTCTTCGACGGCAAAAAGCATATTGCCGGACTGAACTACGGAAATGCCTACAGCATTTAACTCGGGATCGAGGAGATTGGCGCGATGCGGAGGAGAGTTCATCCATTGCATGTGAATGTTGGTGACGTTGGTGCCTTGGGCCACGTTTTCAGCGATCTGGCTGAATCGGGCGCCGGCCTGGCGGGCACGGTCCTGCACGGGAGGCTCGCCGGGGAACTGGTGGGAAAGCTGGTTCGATTGAGCCATACGCACGGCGTGTTCATGAGCCGCCTTGGCCAACGCGGGATCCCAATGCAAAGCAGACAAGCCGGCCGCGGCACGGTCGCGGTTGGCGGCGTTCAGAAGAGTCTGGTCGGCGACGCTGGTTTGCGGGAAAGCGGGGTGCAACGTGGGCGCAACGAACAGGGCGAGCAGCACGAGGGCTGCGGTGCCACGGAGAAAGGTAGCCAAGGGAAGCTCCTGGCTCCATTGAACACAAAAAAGGTCAAAAAGATGCGAGAAAAATAAGGCAGCCCTGTGCGAAGAAGCCAGACTGCCCCATCAAGCAGGTTGGTACACAAGAATGCTTACGGGTTGGTTAGCCGCGGACGTGAACGGCGCTGAAGTTCAGGACCACATGGCCGCCGGCAGTAGGCCGACCAAAGCTCAGCATCGGACGGAACCGCGAGAAAAACAGCATTTGATCGAGGTGATGGCGGACGGCCGGCGAATTGGGACCCGAAATAATGTCGTAAGTGGTCATCTCGCCATTGGCATCCACAGTGACGTCGACCAGCAGATCATGTTGCAGCTCCAAATCGGGATGCTGCATTTCGGCGACAACCGCTTCGGGATAATCGGAAAGGGTGATGAGTTCCGCAGGCCGCAGTAAGCCCGTGGGGATGTCGTTGGGATCGGCGCGTACGGTCAAGCCGGGAGCGATCATGTGAAGCACGAAAAAGAAAATGACAAAGGCAGAAAACAGCCCGCCGGTTGCCGGCACAGTGAGCGGACGAAACACGTTGTCCAGCAAAATTTCGGCGCGATCCTTAATGTGCTGCCAACGCCGGTCCCAACCGCGAGTCTGCTCGGCTTGGGCAGCGGCCACTTTGATGCGCACCACCAAATCCGCGGGCGGAACAGCACGCGGCACGCGCGATAACAACACCGACAATCGGCGGTAACGCTGCAACTCTTCCCGGCAAGCGGCACAGCTATCCAAGTGCAAGCGAATGTAGCGCCGTTCGTCAGGTCCGGGAGTGCTCGCCAAGGCATCATCGAGATAGCCTGCGAGCCGGGTACGTACAGTCTTGCAACTCATCGTAGATCCTCTCGCGTCCCGTCCAGACGCATGGTATCCTCGGCCCCCCAATTCGTGGCCGGCACATAGGCCACTTGCAACCCCATTTGTCCACCAAATTCCGAAGCTGTCCGCCGCTCTCGCTGTGGCGGCGATTGCTGTTCCTGTTTGCGAGCGGCTTCGCGGTGCTCGCCCAACAGCGGTTCCAGGAGCTCCTTCAAAGCGCGGCGCCCGCGAAGAATGCGAGACTTGACGGTACCGACGCTGAGTTCCAGCACCTCGGCGACTTCCTCGTAGCTCAATCCCTCCAGGTCTCGCAGGATGACGGCGCTGCGAAACACTTCGGGCACTTGCTGCAACGCCGACTGTACAGCAACCTGAATTTCCTGGGCGGCCAGCTGATCGAAGGGAGTGGCGCTCAGATCCTCAACGTCGATCTGCGCAAATCCCTCCTCGGGCTCCGCATCAATGGAGACGTTTTTCTGCACATGGCGCTTGAACCAACGACGATGATTCAGCGCTTCACGGATGGCTATGCGGTAGAGCCAAGTCTTCAAGGAGCTGCCGTGGCGAAAATGGCGGATACCTTTGAATGCTTTCAAGAAAACTTCTTGCGCGGCGTCGGCAGCGTCAGCCGTGCCTCCAAGCATTCCCAGAATCAGGTTGTAGACAGGACCGTGGTAGTGAGTGACCAGCCAGTCGAAGGCCGTCTCCGAACCCGCTTGCAGTTCGGTGACAAGTTCGGATTCATCCCTGCCCCACGAAAGGGCGCTAGCCCAATCGGACACGGTGTGCCTTTCTGGGCCTCAACAGGAAGACGGTTGAGACCTGAGGCCGGCTGGGCCTGAAACACCCAACCTTGGTCCGCTCTGATACTTAGACACCACAGGAAGCGGAACTGTTTCCTACGGAGCAGCTAGCCGCAGGACCGGCTCGAAACCAGATTGTGACACTAAGAGTGTGGGCACGCAATGGGATGAGGGTAATAGCAGGCCAGTGGAAGGTAGATTGGTTAACCATAATCGGCGAGCATCCACGATAGACGCCCGTAAACTATTGAAATTGATAGGCTTATTATTACATTGGCGGAGGTGCAGGAAACAAAGAACTTAGGGTTGAGAGGCAGGCGCGAGATGAGCCACTGACAGGTGTGTGGCGAACCTGGAGAGTAGGCGGGTTGTGAGGCGGCCTGCATACTGGTTAGTGGCCTGAATCTGGTTCGTTGTCGTCGCGGTCCAGCAATTTGCGAATGGCGTCCCAATGAGGACCACGGCCAGCGGAGAATTGCTCATCATGGGCACAACGACCGGTCAGACGGATCAAGTTGACCACACGCTGGAGGGCATAAGACCGGTTGCGAGGGATGGTCCCTTCGCGGACGGCGCGAAGTAAAGCGCGTTCGGCATGCAGCACCTCGGAAAGGCGAGGAGAGTTCCGCATCATAGGGGCAAGTTCGCGGGCGAGGTTTTCAGGCCGCGAGGCGGTACCGTGGTGATAACAAAGGCCGTCAAAATCGGGCTGGGCCAGGGAGCGGCATTGGCGGCCGTCGGGAAAGGCGAAGCGGCAGAGCGGGCCGGGCGAGTTGGAGCGCTTACCAGACACGGAATATATTTTACTGCATGTGTACTAAAATGTACAGTAACCGATAAACATCTCTGAAGTGATCAGTAGACAATGGAGCACCAGAACACCAGCGCTGGGCCGGTCGCATGACCGTGAGAGAAGCATTGGCGGGTGGAGAGTGCGCTATGGGCGATGCGCATGAGAGACGTCAAGGGGGCGGCAAGTCATAAGGCTACGGTGCGGCGAAAAGGACAAAAAGTCCTTCGCGAGAAACCGAGGGGCAGAAAGGCGGCGCTAGGCCGCGGATTTGTAGTCACCGCAGGTGCAGTTCGGAAAAAAGCACGGATGGCGGAGCTTGCCATTCTTATCGCGTTTCACACGATGAATGGATTTACCGTGCGTGCACCGGCAGGGCTGCTTCTTTTTTGGATTTGGCATGGGATCAGTGGAAAGCATTCTACTACCAGACCGCGCGAATGCGCGAGAAAAATGTGGCCGGAGAAGGCCAGCGGCGCCCACACGGGAGCCGAGTGTTGTGCCGCGTGCCGCAACACACTGAATTCGGCGAATCCATGCACATTGAGTCTGAAACGTCCTTTGGCCACGAGGAAGGCCGGGGTGGCAGCAACGGACGCACTGAGGCGAGCATGCCATAAGAAGTCGTGGTAGAGTGCGTGCCACGACAGACGCGGAGACGATGCGATGAACAGACGCAGCTTTATGAACGTAAGCGCAGGAGCGGCGAGCGCGCTGGCCTTCGATCCACTGATGCTGATGGAGGCGCAAGAACGGAAGAATCCGGTGCCGTATCCCGATCCTGCGGTGCAGGTGATCGATCCCCGATTCGCGAAATACCGAATCGTGAGCGCAGCGGTGGAGCGTCTATACACCGGAACGCGGTGGGCCGAGGGGCCGGTGTGGTTTGGAGACGGACGGTACCTGCTGTTCAGCGATATCCCCAACAACCGGATGTTGCGCTGGCTGGAAGATACCGGCGAGGTGAGCGTATTCCGCAGCCCGTCAAATTACGCGAACGGAAATTATCGCGATCGCGAGGGACGGCTGTTGACTTGCGAGCACGATTCGCGGCGGTTGACGCGAACCGAGCACGACGGAACGATCACGGTGTTGATGGATCAATTCGAAGGGAAAAAGCTGAATGCGCCGAACGACCTGGCGGTACATTCCGACGGAGCCATCTGGTTCAGCGATCCTGGTTACGGAATCATGACCAATTACGAGGGACACAAAGCGCCGTTTGAACTGCCCGCGAATGTATATCGCCTGGATGCAAAGACCCGGGAAGTGACCGTGGTGGCGAATGACATGGACAAGCCGAATGGGCTGTGTTTTTCGCCGGACGAGAAGAAGTTGTACATCGTGGACACGGGCGTGCCGAAACACACAAGTGATCCCCATCCGATTCGGGTGTACGACGTGGAAGACGGCAAGAGACTGAAGAATGGGCGGCTGTTTGTGGATATGTCGCCGGGGACATCCGATGGGATTCGTTGCGACGTGGACGGGAATGTGTGGTCGGCAGCGGGATGGGCTGGAGAAGGATTTAATGGGGTACACGTGTTTGCGCCGGATGGAACGCTGATCGGCAAGATTATGTTGCCGGAAACTTGCGCCAACTTGTGTTTCGGGGGAGAGAAGAAAAACCGGCTGTTCATGGCGGCGAGCCAGTCGCTGTACAGCGTGTACGTGGACGCGCAAGGCGCACAGACGCCGTGAAGCTGGTGCGCTAAACCCAGGTTCAAACAACGAACCTGGAGAACCTATCAATCACGCTTCGAAGGAAAACCTGCACCCTTAAAAGACAAGGGGACGGCGCCCGCGCGTTTAGCCAACCACAGCATTAGATAAGACTAGGGCTCGCGATTATTGGGATTCGCAGTTGAGGGCGTAGACGTCCTGAAGGCCGGTGTCGCGGAGGAGCAGCGGGGCATCGTTGGGATCGAGGCCGACCCAATCCTGCCAATAACCGGTGGGATGAAAATCCTTGAGGTCGGCAATGCGTTGCATGGAAGAATCGCTGATGCGAATCCGAACGACGGCTGGATTTTCAGGCCAACTCAAAAAATAGATGAACTGGCTGTCCCTGGACCAGTTGGGAAAGCTGATGTTACGATCCTGGAAAATTTTGGACCAAGTCTGCTTGGCGCGATCGAACAGCAACAGCGTTTGTGAATTCCATTGGATGGCGGCGATGTATTTGCCATCGGGAGACCAGCGAGGCGAAAACAGATTCTCCGAACCCGGCAGTGTGGAGATCTGATGGGTGGCCAGGTTCAGAATCTGAATCCCGGCGGTGGCCGAGGTATAGGGACCGGCAAAAACGAGCGAAGAGCCGTCCGGGGAGTAGGACGGGTCGGCTTGCGGCTGGGCGTCGTTGGGAAGCAATTCCTGCGGGCTTCCACCATCCGGCGAAACCACATAAATTTTCGAGGGCTCGCCAGACGTGACCGAAAAAAAGGCGATCTGCTTGCCGTCGGGAGACCAGCGGGGCATGGACACGTATAACGGAGGATTGCTGAGCTGCAGACGCTGAGTGCCGTCGATCTTGCTGCGCCAGAGCGTCCCTTCGGGGAAGGTGACATAGGCGACCCACTGCCCGTCTTTCGAAAAGCTAACTTGTTCGGCAGAAATTCCGGACAGGAAGGGTACCAATTTGTCCGAGTTGGCTTCGTAGCGCACCAATTCGCCGCGAGGCCGGCTGCCGACAACGAACAGATTCTTGCCATCCCGGCTGGGTAGAGGCGAAGAGATCGCCAGGGGACCGGCGGTCAATTGGACCGCATCGAAGGTTAGGTGGCCTAGCCAAGAGGTTTTCTTGTGAAGTTCCCAGATACTTCCTTGCGAGGAGAAGAGGTAGTGCTTTCCGTCGGGAGTCCACACGCCGCAGCATTCGGAAGAGGGATTATGCCAACCCGGAAGCAGGGGGTGAGCGTTCTTGCCTTCCGTGGAGATTTCCCAAAGAGAAGTAGCGTTTTGTTTTTGGTCGAGAAGGGTAAGGCGCAAGGAGTTGCCGTCAAGCGACCATCGCAAAGAGGAAGGCCAGCCACCCATGCTGGCAAGAAGATGACCTTCGGTGCCATCGTACTTGGCTACATATAAGCTGTTCCCTCTGGCGTACACCAACCGCTGACCATCGGGAGACCAAGCGCCGGCATGGCCCAGAGTGTCGCTGAGACGGCGCGGCAAGCCCCCCAGGACGGGCAAGGCCCACAGCGGACCATCGAAAGCGGTGCCGGGCTCGTCGGAAGCGAGCAGCGAGGAACCGTCGGGAGAAACGTTCAGGACCTGCATGCTGAGCGAAGGCGAAGAGATGGGAACGACTTCGCCGCCGGTAACGGAAACTTCGCCGATGGAAGAAGAACCAGCGATTACCGAGGAAGTGTATTGCAGATACAGGCGGGCGCCATCGGTGCCGGCAAGAAGCTTGGATTGGCCATCATTGGTGATTTGGACGGCGCCCCAGAGTTTCAGCGGGAGATCCGGCAACATCATCCAGCGAATGAGCGCGGCAGCGAGCACGACGATGACGATAGCAGTGGCGAGCAGCCAGGAGCGCCGGGAACGAGCGGGGGCAACCGCCGGCGGCTGGGAGCGGGCTGACGGGGAAGCGGGCCGCGTGGCGGCACGCAAATCGCGAGTGGCCGCGGGGATGCCCAAAGCACTGCTGCTGACGGTAAAACGCCCGGACTCGGAATCGCGTTTGAGGCGCTGCAGGTCGGCGCGCATTTCTGCGGCACTCTGGTACCGCAGGGTGCGGTCCTTCTCCAATGCTTTGCTGATAATGCGTTCCAATTCCGGGGGCAAGTTGGGATTCAACTGGCAGGGGTCTACGGGAGCGTCGTTGAGAATCGCAGAGAGGATCACGCCGAGGCTTTCGCCGCGAAAGGGCAAAACGCCGGTGGCCATTTCGTACAGAACCACGCCAAAGGAAAAGAGATCAGTGCGCGCGTCGACTTCGCGGGCCCGCACCTGCTCGGGAGACATGTAAGCGACGGTGCCGAGAGTGGTGCCGGGATTGGTGATGCCGTAAGGCTGGGCGATGGCGCTGGTGACGGTGTCCGCGGATTCGAATTGCGTCAAGGAGCGAGGGGTGGGAGCCACCTTAGCAATGCCAAAGTCGAGAATTTTGGCGTGACCGCGTTTGGTTACGAAGATGTTGGCGGCTTTGATATCGCGATGGACGATGCCTTCGCCATGGGCAGCATCAAGGGCATAAGCAATCTCGGTGGCCAGTGAAAGAAGCAGGTCGGTATCCAAAGGCTGACCGGCGATGCCATGCTTGAGGGTAAGACCATCCAAGAATTCCATGGCGATGTAGGGCCGTTGATCGTCCAGGCCGATTTCGTAAATGGTGCAGATATTGGGATGACTGAGAGCGGAGGCCGCCTGGGCTTCGCGCTGAAAACGGGTCAGCGCTTCGGGATCCTTGGACAGATCGTCGGGAAGAAATTTCAGGGCCACAAAGCGACGAAGATCGGTGTCCTCGGCTTTGTAAACCACACCCATACCTCCCCCGCCGAGTCGTTCCAAAATGCGATAGTGGGAGACGGTTTGACCAACCAAGGAAGGAGAGTCGGGCATCGCTGGGCCATATTAGGTCGCCGGCAGCGGGTAAGTCAACGAAGGTAGAAAGATTGGGATGAGATTCAACGCACAACTTTGGGGTAAGCTGGCAGCACTCGAAGGAGCAAGAGGGAGTGGGAATGAGCAGAAAGGCCAAGGGGAGAAGGAGGGCCAGGCGAAGAACGCAGATTGTCGCGAGCATCTTGGGGACATGGGTATGCGTGGGATACGCGGTCGCATTGGCGCAAGCGGCGCAACCGCAGGAGCAACAGGACATCGTGGTAACCGAAATGCGCATCCCTACGCACGGTTCCGGGAAGAAGGGGCTGGAAGCGGTGATGGTGCGGCCGAATGACAAGACCGCCCACCCCCTGGCGCTGCTGACGCACGGAACTCCCCGCGAAGCGCAGCAACGAAGCGAGATGACCCCGCTACGAATGATTCCTCAGGCCCGCGAATTTGCGCGGCGGGGATGGACGGCGGTAATCGTGATGCGGCGCGGGTATGGGGATTCCGGGGGAAGCTATGAAGAAGACGCGCATGCATGTGGAAGGCGACCGGCGGATTACAGCGGCGCCACGAAAGAATCCGTGAAGGACCTGCGGGAAGCGGCCGCTTATCTGGATACGCGGCCGGAAGTCGATCCCTCGCGAATGATCGGCATAGGGGTCTCTACAGGGGGGCTGGCGATGGTGGGACTGGCTGCGAATCCCCCCACGGGGATGGTGGCGGGAATAAGTTTCGCGGGAGGCCGAGGCTCCAATGCGCCCGATCATGTTTGCAACCCGGAATCGCTGATACAAACATTCGGGGAATTCGGGAAGCATGCGAAGGTCCCGATGCTGTGGGTGTATGCGGCCAACGATCATTTCTTTGGCCCGGAGCTGGCGAAGAATTTCTACCAGGCGTATGAGCAGAACGGAGGGAAGGCCCGGTTTTTCGCCGCAGGGCCGTTCGGGTCGGACGGTCACGGATTGTTCTCCTTGCGGGGAATTCCCATGTGGACGCCAGCGGTGGACGAGTTCCTGAAAAGCGAGAGTCTGGTGTTGCGCGACGCGCTGTTGCCGGTGGAGGTGCCGAAGGTTGACCCGCCGGACCATATTTCCAGCCCCGGACAAGAGGAATTCCCGATATATCTGCTGAGCGCGCCACACAAGGCGTTTGCGGCATCGCGGGCCGGGCAATTCGGAGTCGCGGTGGGGCGTCGCACAACACAAGACGCCGAAAAGCATGCGCTGGAGGCCTGCACCAAGGCGGCGCCTAAGGGCGATCCTTGCACAATTGTGATGATCGAGGATGAGAAGGTGCAAAAGTAAATGTGGTGGAATAGTGGCTATCGATGATAGATGATCACCGGCCTTTGCGAGCAAGAACCAGCGTTCATCTTGACGACCTGCGAGTTGGCAAAAGCGTTGGCGTAGGGCTTAGTTGCAAACTTCCGTTGAAGAGTGGATTGTTGGGAAACCAGATGGGCTAATGCCGCTCGTGCAGCGTCCAGCTTCCGGTCATATTTTTCCGCAATAGCGATTTCGAGTGGACCTAAGTCGCGGTTGTTTCCTGACCTGTTTAGTTCGTCCTGGCGGTCGAGCGACAGTTGGCAGAGGTCGCTGTGCGCGTCGTACAGTTGGCGAAGGTAAGCTTGCCATTCCGAGTCGGAACGGACCACATCGATCTGTCGCAGCAGCTCGGTTCGCCGTCCTGGATCTTTGCCAGCAATCCAGGTATTGGAGAGGACACGCACGCCATCAAAGCAACTTTCATCGCAGTCATTGATGGAGCCGGCACTCACATAGAAAGCTCCGCCGAAGCCGACGAAAGGAGAACTTTTTATGTCGTCGTTGGTAATGACCTTTTTTGGTTTCGGAGCAACCGGAGCAGGCGATTGAGAGGCGGGATCGGCGGCAGGTTTGTCCGGAGTTGATTTTTTGTCAACAGCGGCTGGCTCTTGTGCTGCCAAGCGCAATTGCGGCAAACGGGAGGGGTATGGGAATAACAGCAAGAAAAGGAGCAGTCCGATTCTCCGTCGCATGTTGATACTGTCGGAAAAGTAACCGTTGGTGTCAATATAACCAGACGGTGATCTTTGTCGTAAGGAACATCGTAAGGAAGCCGTGTCCAATCGACGAAATGCTTGCCAAAGGGCTTGCCGTCGAGGTTGAAGGGGCAGAGGCGGAGAGAGATTGCTCGCTGCGCCCGGAATGACGGATTTGGTGTTTTCCCGGTGGTTGGCAGGCGGAGGGTGCGGCCGGGCGCGATGAAAGGGGCAGGGTTAGTCGAAGGAGGTTGGAAGATCGGGGTGGCGAAAATGTTCGAACAGATGGGCAATCTGTGAAGGAGTGACGCGGGTAGTGGAAAGAGGGGGCAGATGATTTTCGGGGAAGAATTGAGCATCTGCGGTTTCGTTGCTGTCGCGGGGCGCGCCGCCAGCCAGGGTGGCAATAAAAAACATTTTGTAGGTGTGGAAAGGATACGGGGGGTGGTTGTGGAGGTCGCGATCAAAGACGGCAGCAAGTTTGGTGATGCGAACTTCGTAGCCGGATTCTTCGCGGGCTTCGCGAGCGGCGGCGACGGAGGCCGGTTCGCCGACGTCGGCCCAACCGCCCGGGAGGGTCCAGCAGCCATCCTCGAGTTCGCGAACGAGCAGGATGCGAGCATCGTTGAAAGCGGCGACGCGCACGTCGATTTTGGGAGTAGCGTAGCCGGATTGCTGGGCGAAGATATCGGCGATGCGGACAAAATCGGCCGAGCCGACGCCGGCGGCCATCATTTCCGCGGCAATGTTGCGGATTTCGTTATACCGCTGAATGTCAAATTTGTCTTTGCAGTAGGTGAGCCCGCTTTGCGCAATAGCCTGGAGCCGGCGGGCCCAAGCCAGCCATTCCGGAGTGGTCATGAAAATATTTTGACAGCGGAGGCAGGAGGGAACAAGTGGAGTTGGTTAAATGCACATGAACGAGCGACAAATGAGGTAACATTCCCGGGCACTAGGCGGAGGGCCCTATGACACCGCGCCAACAATTCGAACGATTCCTGGCGAAATACGACCCGGCAATCATAGCGCAGGCGAAAAAGGTGTTGTCAAAGGTGCGGAAAATGGCGCCGGGCGCGACGGAATTGGTCTACGACAATTACAACGCGCTGGTGGTGGGATTTGGGCCAGGAGAGCGCGCGTCGGAAGCGGTGTTTTCGATTGTGCTGTATCCGCGATACGTGGGCCTGTGCTTTCTGTACGGAAAAGGGCTGCCGGACCCGGCGAAACGACTCCAGGGCAGCGGCAATCAAGTGCGCTGGATCCGGCTGGAATCCCCGTCCACACTGGAGGAACCGGAAGTGCGGGAGCTGATCAATGTGGCACTACACCGGGCGAAGGTGCCGATCGATCCGAAGCAGACGGGACGGATGATCATACGGTCGGTGTCGAAAAAACAGCGACCGCGACGGCCAGCAAAAGGTAAGTGAGCGAAGCAGGAGAAGTCTCGGGCAACAATGTTCCGGCGCGCCGAAAGACAGTGAGTTCGAATCTCCAAGGAGATTTGCCGGTGGCGTAAGATGGAATGTGAACACGATTGAAAACCGGCACAGTGAATCCACCAGGCACAACAGGAAAGGCAAAAAGCGACGGGTCGTTGCTGGCACGCATAGGGCAGAAAGATGAGGAGGCTCTATCCGCGCTGTACGACCGCTATGTGGGATTAGTGTTTTCCGAAGCGAAACGCATTTTGCGGAACGCCGGAGCAGCCGAAGAAATCCTGCAGGACTTGTATTATCAGATTTGGCGGACCGCGGAGCATTTCGACGTGGGGAAGGGATCGCTGGCCGGATGGCTGCTACTTTCGGCGCGGAACCGAGCCATTTCGAGACTGCGTCGCAACAATGGAAAAAACGAAGAGTTGGACGAAAAGGGCGTGGCGCTCAGCGTGGATGTGGAAACACACGCGGCGCAAAATTTGCTGATGGACAAGGTGCGAAAAGTGATGGCCAGCCTGCCGGGAAATCAGCGGGACGCGCTGGAATGTGCGTACTTTGAAGGCATGTCGCACGTGGAAATTGCGAAGAAAACGGGGCAACCGGTAGAGGCGGTGAAGGCCGGGATGCGCACCGCGATGGAAGCATTGAAGAAGGTGCTGGGGTGAGGAACGCCGAGCATATTCCGTTGGACGAGTTGGAACTGCTGGCGCTGGGCGCATTGCCGGAAGAGGAAGAAGAGCCGGTTCAAGAGCACGTGGCAGAGTGCCAAGAATGCGCAAGAAAACTGGCCGTGGCGCGCGGCCACGTGTCGCTACTGGCGTTTGCGGTCAAACAGGAGCATCCGGCGGGAACGGTGAAAGCGGAACTGATGGCGCGAATCCGGGTGAGTCGCGAAACCGAGGAGCAGTACGCGTGGCCAGCGAAGACGCAGGAGCCACCTGCAGCGAAGAGTAGGGAGAGCAGGCATGAGGCGAGAAGCGGCTGGCTGAATTGGGTGCTGGTAATAGCAGCGATCACGCTGGGCCTGATCAGTTTCGCATTGTCGTGGCAAAACCGAAGGATCGCGGCAGAGTTACAACGGCAGCGCAAGGCGGCCGAGTCGTTGGTCCACGATCGCGAGCAGATCGAGAAATTTGTGAGCGTGTTGGCCGCGGCGGACACGGTCACGATACAAATGTCGGGAATGGGAAACACGCCGAATGCCAGCGGAGTGGTGAAATTTAATGCCAAGGCGGGCGTGGTGTTATTCGGAGCGGATCTTCGGCCATTACCTCGGGACAAGAGCTATCAAATGTGGCTGGTGACCACCAATGGTGCGCCCATCGGCGTGGGCTTGTTGGGGCCGGGTGGACACGCTTGGGGGAACATGTGGACAGGCGAGGTACCAGGCAATACGCAAGCACAAGGCTTCGAGGTGACCATCGAGCCGGTGGGCGGGGCGCCACGACCAACGGGGCCAAAGGTGCTGGCGGGAATCATGTGATCACGCACCGAAGGTGACGGGCTAGTGATGGCCTAAACGATCTAGCCGTTCGAAGAAGAAATAAATCTACATGGAGATCGGGTCGTTGGCGTGACGGACCAAGTACCAGCAGGGACGATTGCCCCCATGCGGGAAAATGGAATGGCTGCAGGGCACGTCTTCTTCGGGATGAACCGCGTCGATCTCATATTCGATCTTGTTTCCCTTTGTGGGAATAGCCAGCAGGCGAATGCGGTGGACAGAACCGGTGGCCGAGCCGAAGTGCGGTACCAGCACGCGGAGCTCGTACCATGCCAAGTCCCCGACGTAAAGGAGCACGAAAAGGGCGACGAAGCCAAGCAGAACGCGACGCACAAAGAAGCTCGCGGCGGATGATGAAACGGGAGTGTCAGGCAATTGTCAAGCCCTCCGGGACTGAGGAAAATTCTACACGCATTGGGGAGCCGGACAGGAGAAGCAAGGACGGACCCAAAGGCTAATTGTGAGTGAGAAAACGCGTGTCGCACAAAGAAGTGAGTGGGAAGCCACACAAAAGAGAGCAATGGCGCAGCTAGCCAGCAAAGCGGTTTGTAAGGATTATGATAAGGCAGCGGTTAGACTGCAGCGACTGGCCGGGATTGTGCAGGAGGACAGAATGGACTGGCGTGGCGTGGGGCTTCTGTCCTCATTCACGTGCGCTCTCCGTCCTCTCAAGTTCCTCCTGAGTCCCACGCCTCCCAATCCGGTGGTCATTAGAGAAATCAAATTTTTGGGTGAAGTACCGATTGCGGTCGAAGGGTAGGCGCCAGCGCGTTTGCGGTTCGCGGGCGGCGTGATATATGTGTGCGGTAGCAGATCAAGGAACTGGCGCGGAACGAGGCGAAGAAGATGCGGATACTGGTGGCGGTGGATGGCTCGAGTTCGTCCGAGCTTGTAATTCAGGAAGTGAGCGGCCGCCCATGGCCGGAGCGATCCGAATTTCAACTGGTGACCGTGATTGATCCCTATTTCTTTTCGAGCGCGCCTAAGGTCCTGGAAGAGGCCAAGGAGAGTACCCAGAAGAGCCTCGAGGAGTTGGCTAAGCCGTTGATAGGTGCGGGCTGGACGGCACAGTTGAAAGTGATGCTGGAGAATCCCCGGCACCAATTGCCGCGGGCCGCGAGGGAATGGAAAGCGGATCTGATGGTGATCGGGTCGCACGGTCACGGGGCGGTGCGACGCCTGTTGCTGGGGAGCACGGCGCAAGCGGTGCTGCGACATGCGGAATGTTCCGTGGAAATTGTGCGGTCGCGACGCACTGCCACGGATGAGGATACCGGCATGCATGTGCTGATTCCTACGGACGGATCAGAACACGCCGAAGCCGCGGTTGCCGCAGTGGCGTCGCGTCCCTGGCCGAAGGGTAGCGAGTTCAAGGTGATTTCCAGTCCCGAATATCCGGTGCTGATTGGTGAATATCCTTACTATGTCCCGGAACAAGTGGCCGGCTTGACTAAGCGCAGTTTGGAGTATTCGAAAAGGGCCGTGGACCTCGGTACGGAACAGCTGTCGAAAGCGGGCTTGAATGTGGTTGCGCAGGTGATGGAGCCGAGAGACACGCCCGCCCATTCGATCCTTTCCGCGGCGGAAGAGTGGCGGGCGGACTTGGTCGTGCTGGGTTCGCACGGCCGCCGGGGGTTTGACCGGCTTATCTTAGGCAGCGTTTCGGAAACGGTAGCGCTGCATGCCAATTGCTCGGTCGAGGTGGTGCGCATCCCAGTACCCGAAATGTGAACGGCATTGGGTTCGCCGGACATGGGGCACACACCTGCACTTCCACCTTAAGACGAATCGAAGAATTCCCAACAGCTACGCTAATTAGACGGCGGTGTGGTGCGCCAAATGATTGGAAGTGGGTCCTTGCGCGAAGGTGCAGTCCACAATTTGGTCGATGGCGTAGATTGACTCCCTTTCACAAGATCGGCAACGGAGTACGAACACGCGCGAGATCAGTTGAAAATGAACATCGTCGGTGGAACTACGGCCTTGAATCTCGTTGTCCTTGCGCAGAACGGTTTTAGGTACACGCACGGGCTTGCCGCAATGACGACACAAGACGCCACGAAAGTGCTGTGATGGCGATTCGACAGGCATGAAAAACGGCTCCTTTTGAATCTAGTTTCAGTGTGGCCGAGCCTGGAAAGATGAGGATACAAACTGGCCAGGGAATTTGTCCACCGGCAAGATAACAGATGCTTGAGGAAAAGAAAAGTGATGCAGGTCACCTCAGAAGTACTGGTAGTACATTTATTTTCAGTAAGTTAGAGGAATATGGCGAAAGATCAGGGAACCAAAATGAGTCTCTGGTTGTGGAAGAAATTACAATTTTAACCGTGCTGTAACATAAGTTCGGATGCGCAAATAGGGGCAAAAGCGTACGGGCAAATGGGCGTGACTTATTCGGGCGGGTTAGCTTGTGTCACGGATGTCGCCGGGCCGGACCACCTTTGATCTGGAGACGCGGGTGCTGGAACCGCTCGAAAATCCGTTCGGCCCAAAAGTGTTACCTATGTCTTAGGTACGTTGTGTAACCCATGTGTCCGGGCCGGACCTTGAGGAGTTGGTGGAGCCGATGGGATTCGAACCCACGACCTCCTCGATGCCATCGAGGCGCGCTCCCAACTGCGCCACGGCCCCACCGCAGTAACGCCAGTCTACCATATCCGGCCGCGGGGGCACGGCCAACCAAAGGCCAACGGGTAAGTGCGGCTTTCGCGCCGATGTTGCGGGCACGTCCGTCGTGCCTCGAGCGGCTCAATGGCATCAATCGAGTCCGGCGATTCGTTCAGGATTAAGCCGGTGGTTCCGGCGAGAGGAGAAGGGAAAGGAAGGCGTTGTGGACGCGTGAGAGGGACCGTCCGCGAAGCCGGACGGCGCCAATGGTACGGGTGGCGCGTTCGTCGGCGAGACGGACGTAGGCGCAAGCGGATTTTTTGTCGATGGCCATTTGCGGCACGATGGAAATCCCCATGCCCGCGGCGACCATGCTCAACAGGCTGGAGAATTGGCCGCTTTCGAAGATGATCTGCGGATGGAGGCGAGCGCGATCGCAAGCAGCGAGCGCGTTCTCGCGGAAGCAGTGGCCGTCTCGAAGCAGCACAAACGGTTCGGAACGCAAATCGTTGAGGGAGACGGCGCGAAGACGGGACAGCCGATGCTTGCGAGGAAGGGCGGCGAATAGCGGCTCGGTGAGAATCGGGAAGACTTCGAATTCGTGGCCGCGAACCGGCAGAGCCAAAACCGCGAGATCAATGCTGCCGGCGCGGAGACGTTCCAGAAGCACCGGAGTAATTTCTTCGACGACCGAGAGCCGAGCCTCGCGGTACTTTCGAGAGAAGGCAGTCAGGCGCGCCGGCAAGAAGTACGGCGCGACAGTGGGAATCACACCGACGGTGATGGCGCCGGACATGGAATCGCGCTGCTGGTCCAAGTCGCCGCGAGCAGCAGCCAGTTCGCGCAAGACGGCGCGGGCCCGCGGAAGAAAAGTCTGGCCGGTCTCGGTGAGGCGCACGCTGCGGCCGAGGCGGTCGAAAAGCCGGGCGCCCAGTTCGTCTTCCAGCTTGCGAATCTGCTGGGAGAGGGAAGGTTGCGAAACGTGACATTGGCGGGCGGCACGGCTGAAGCTGCCGGAATCGACGATGGCGCAGAAGTAGCGGAGTTGGTGAAGTTCCATGGCTAAGTTTTAAGTTTTAAGTTATAAGTTTAGGTTTCAGGCTGAGTCGTGATTTTAAAGTTCAAAGTGTAAAGTCGAAAGTTTTTGAGTTTCCGAACGCTTCGCTCAAAAACTTAAGACCAAAGCCCAAACCAAAGACTTAAGACCAAAAACGTAAGACTAGTTGACTGTAACAACCATTTATAGACTATAATCGTGTCCATGAGAGACGCGATCACCCTAACGAATTCGGAGCTTAAGGAATTGACACGGCGAGCCACGAGCCGGACGGGACGGGCCGAAGATGCCCGGCGGGCTCG
>DASPVD010000161.1:0-21840 GCA_035622555.1 Candidatus Eremiobacteraceae bacterium
CACGTATGCCTGCGAAATGCTCTCTGCCAGGCACAGGCACACGGTATTGCGCTGGTACTCGTTGTATCGAGTGGCCGCTAGCCATACATACAGCGCCAAAACCTGGGCGTCCAAAGCGCTGCCAGGCAAATCGTCCACGGCGGGCAACGGGTTGATCTCGTCCTGATTTTCAAACACCACAACACTGGTGAACGGTTTGGGCCGGCTGCGCACGCCAAATTGCGCCAGCAACAAGGAAGGCCGCGCGCGGCGAAACGCTTCGGAGGCGCCCCACTCCACGAAGGAATTGCCAAACAACAGCGCGCCGTTGCCGCTCAGATAGAGCGACCGCAGAAATTCCCGGAGCACCGGTTGGGACGCCACCTCCGCCGGGCACCACGGGGTTACGTCGGTTTTGCGCAAGCGGTCGTAAACCGCGTCGGCGTCCTCCAAGTCTTTGCGCATGGTATTCATCTCGTGCGAAAACCTCTCGCGAAACGTGGCCAGACGGGCGTGGCTCAGCAGAATCGCGGAATCGCTCATTGCCGGAGCTTGTTTCAATGCGTAATCGATCAGACTCTGGCCTGCATCCAAAATCCAGGTGTCCGCGCGACCGGTATTTGGCCTCCCAGAAATGGTTCGCAGCAATGATCCGGTATCGCCAGCGCCATTCGAGTCGAGCAGCAGCTCAGAAATGCCTCGAGTCTCGCCGGACGGCAACGCGTCGAGTTGCATGGGCTGTCCAATTCCCTGCCAGCGTTGCCAGATTGTTGTGGGGTCAACTGGCAACGCGCGCGGCAGCACCAGCAAAATGCACCGCCGGACATTGGCGTTGTCGGCATTCTGTGCCGGGGCGTGCTGCTCTGCGGCGTCGAACACTTTCTGCACGGCTCGCCGCCAATCCTGGTAGAACGGCGAACGTGCCAACAGCGAAGCGTTCAGGATAGTCTGCTCGTTCGAAGAGAATTGCCAGGCGCGCACTCCCATTTTCTCTTCCAGCTGAACGACCTCGCTAAAAGTGGCCGTCAACTGGTCGTCTGTAAGACCGGCCAAATACAAGAGCAGGCGCAGAATCGACTGGCGTTCATACGGAAACAAAAACGGCCAATCGCGTAATTGTTGCCGCGTGAAAGGAAGGAACGTGATCGGCAGCCGCTTCAACAGTCCATGATTCAAAGCTTGTTGAAGCTGCTCCGGTAATTCGTCTTGTGTCCGCGTGGACACCACTTCGCCTTTCTTCTTCGTGCGCTTTAGACGCGCAGTTCTATTAGCTGCGAACCTTGCGATTCCATCGGTGGACACCCCAACAGCCCTGCCAGGGTCGGGCAAAGATCCACATGGCGAACCGGACGGTCAATGATCTGCGGTTTGTCGACAGCGGTCCCGAGCACCATGGCCCAGGTGGATCGTGTCGATTCTGCGTCGCTGCGATGGTTGAAGAAGCCATTGGTGGTCGAGCCATCCGGGTCACGCCCAAACTCCGGCAAAACGATCATGGTGGTTTTGCCCTGGTATTCGGAATTGCTTTCAATCTCGTGCCAAAGCTGGTAGGTCAGACGGTCTCCGGTCCGAATGCCCGCTACGTGCATGGCATAAGAGCCGAAGTGCGCCACTTCCACATCGGAGAACACCACCACCAACAGTCGCGGCGAAAATTGCCGCATGATTTCCCGACTCACCAGGAATGTGAGTTCGTCTCCGGAAGTGGGACCGCCGCCGCGAACGAAGCGGATGATGGCGTCGTCGATGGTTCCGCGAACATGAGGGTCCATTTGATTCGCTTCGTCGGCAACCGTCCAGCCCAGACCTTCATAGTTGCCGGACTCCAACATGCTTTCCAGCTGGCTTTCGATTTTTGCGCGATTGGCCATGTCCCGGGTGCGTCCCGCGCGAATGGCATTCGCCACCGCAGCAATCATCAGCTGTTTTGGGAACACCACGTTGGCGCCGAAGCCGGGTCCGTAATCAGACGCTGAGCTCGCGCCAATCTGGCTGGTCAGAGCTTTGTTGCTGGCTACCACCCACGTGTCACTGCGCGCCGCGCCCAGCCGTTTGCGGAATTGTTCGAACAACGTCGGGGTGGTGGGCGCCAGTTTTCCCCAATCGTCCACGCGTTGCCAGTTCCCGGTCAGGATGCTGGAAATGGCATTGAAGTGCGCGGTGACGCCATCATTTCGGGCATTCGCATAGAACGCTGCTTTGGGCAGCAGGTCCGCGGACAAGTGCGGAATATTCTCCAGACCAGCCGGCGAAAAAGTCTCCGCCCGCCGCACTCCCCCAAAGATCACCAGCACCACGCGTTGCCCGGATCCACCCGCGCCCTGCCGCCCCGCTTCCGCCAAACAGAGTTGTGGCAAGTTCATCCCGGCCAGCAACGCCGCCGCTAAACGCAAAAACTCCCTCTTGGAGTGGTCCACCGAGGAGGGTGAACCGTCAGAAATTACGTACGGACCTGGTTCGTCGAACGTCATGGGCTGGACTCGCCCTGCGTTATCCCGAGTCTAGCGCTCCCGCCCTTTGGTTGTCACCGTTTGTTTACCGGTTCACTTTGCTGGTTGGATACGCGCCGCCCAACCGCCGCCCGGCGCCAACTGGATTTTCAGTTTCGTTGCCCGATTCACCGGGGCCTTCACCAGCTTGTAATCGCTCGCCATTCGGTCGGCGTTCTCGCCGTCTTGATACGCGCTCATCTGGAAACTGCCTTCCGGCAAGAACGAGAAATCAATTTCCAGTTCGCGCGCCGTCCAATTGTTCATGGCGCCGACGTACCAGTCGGAGCCATTTCTGCGAGCAATCGCGACATACTCGCCGATTTTTCCATCCAGCGCCTTCGAATCATCCCACTCGGTGGGCACTGCCGCCAGAAACTCCATTGCTTCCGGCTCGCGCAAGTAGTTTGAGGGGCTGTCGGAGAGCATCTGCAGCGGGCTCTCGAACACCACGTACATGGCCAGTTGCTGGCACCGTGTGCCCGGGCTCATGGGACGGCTGAAAATCGGCGCGAACGTTGCTTTGGTGGCGTTCAGCATCGCTCCCGGTGTGTAGTCCATGGGACCGAGGAACATGCGTGTGAACGGCAAGGTGACGTTGTGTTCCGGTTCGGCCTCGGCGCTCCACTTGTCCCACTCCATGCCGCGAACGCCTTCGGTGCTGATCAGGTTGGGCCAAGTGCGGGTCATGGTAGCGGGCTTCTGATCGCCGTGAAAATCCACCAGCATATGGCGCTTCGCGGTCTCGCGGCTGACCCGGTGATAGTAGTTGATCAGCAGCTCGTCGCTGCGCTGCATGAAATCCACTTTGATTCCCTTGATCCCCCATTTTTCGTACTGGTCCAGCGCGGGAATCAATTGATCGTCCAGCGTTTTCCAGACCACCCACAGAATGACACCGACGTTTTTCTGTTTGGCATAGGCGGTCAATTCTTCCATGTTGATTTCCGGAACTACTTCCAGCACATTGCCCAGCTTGTACCAGCCTTCGTCCAGAATGATGTACGGCATGCCGTACTTCGACGCGAAATCGATGTAGTACTTATACGTTTGCGTGTTGATTCCCGCCTTGAAGTCCACGCCGTACACGTTGTTGGCATTCCACCAGTCCCAGGCTACCTTTCCGGGCTTGATCCAGCCGGTGTCCTGCACTTGCGACGGTTTCTCCAACAGGTAGACCAGCGGATCGGTCAGCAGGTCGGCGTCGCGGTCCACAATGCCCAGCACCCGCCACGGATAGGTGCGTTTCCCAGTGGTTATGGCCAGGTAGTCAGCCGTTTCCACCACTTGAAAATCGCGGTCGCGTACCAGTCTTTCTTTCAGAGGGTAAAGTGGGAACGTGGCATCCAGCCCCATTCCGTTCGTTCCATGCAGCCACATTCCTGGGTACTCCTCGACATCCGATTCGGCGATAGCCACTTTGGCGCCGTCGCCAACATCCACCACCGCGGGCAAGCTGGCCAGAAAGGCCCGGTTGATCGCCAGCAGTTGTTGCGGAAGGTATCTACGTTCGTTGTGAGAAAAGAAGCTGTCCTCTTGCGGATAAAACACCACAAAGTTCGCGGGGAACCGGAAATTCGCCTCCTCGCTGTAGATTTTCACTTGCTCCTGCGGGAAAGCCGTTTCGAAGCGGTAAGCCACTCCTTCGTTGTACGCTCGAAAAGTGACCGCGTAGCTGCCGTCCAGATCGAGGCGAAGCTCGTTGTACTGGTCGCGAAGGGTCGCGAATTTCTGGCGAACCACCGGTTGCAGAACCTGGTCGTGATGGCTTTCTTTCGCCCCGGCCACTTTCACTTCGCGGCCTAACACTTTGTGGTCCACATCCATGGAAAGCGCGCTGTCTTGCAGGATGGCTCTGCCGTTCAACACCACGTCGTAGCGCACGCCGTTAGCGGTACGAATGCGCACCTCGATACGTTTATCGGGAGAGCGCAAATCGTAGCTCGCTTGTCCCCTCGTCTCAGTCGCCAGCCAGCACATCGGAATCAACGTCCATGCGCACTTACGCAGCCAATTGTTCACGGGCAACTCTCCTGTCTTACTTCCTTAAGCCGTTTCCGGCGGCGCAGCAACCAACTCGATCTCGACGTGCTGCGCTCCTAGCACGGGATGCGTCGCGGTGAGCCGAGCAGTTCCAGCCTGTTCTTTCGCGCGCACCCAAATCGCGCCCGTGCCGCCCACCAATGCGAAAGGATTGTCGCCAATGAGTTCTGCCGGACCTTCCAACTCGAGCTTGATGGCGTCATTCGCGAACGGGCGAATAGCACCAAATTCGCCAGTCACCCGAAGTACAATGCGCGTAGCGTCCGCGCCGTCGGCATTGAGGCGCGTGTCGTCCGGCAGCAATTGGAACTTCTGATCGACGCCCTTTCCCGAAAGAGTCTTGGCGATGACTTGTTTGCCTTGAATGTATCCCTCGATGCGCAAGTCCCCCCAATCGCGGACCACCCCTCCCAATTCCACGGTAAACGGCGCATAGCGGAGGTGCGGGAATTGCGCGCGATCCGGATCGGCTTCGGCGACCAGTTTGTCGGCAATGAAAAATTTCAGATGGTCGCAGTTCGAGCACACCAACGCTTTCGTGAATCCAACGGATTCGTCGCCGCGCGCCCAATGAAACGCCGGCTCCAGCACCACTTCCTCCGCGGGATCGCATTGTGACTTATAGAATCCCGCCGCGGGCTTGGGCTCCCGGAAAATGTCGGTGACTCCGTGATAGCAGATGCGATCTCCCGAACCAAAATCCGAATGGGTGTTGTAATCGAACGCGCACCAGGCGATGCCGCCGGCATATTGCGGATTAGAGGCCAGTTGGTCGTGCACACGGGCGTGGCGAACCGTGTGCTCCATCAGACGCTCTTTGTTGTCGATTGTTTTTGTCGGATAAGTGTGGCCCACGAATTCCGTGTTCAGGTATCGCGGATGGTTTGGCGGCTTCAGGGGCCACCCAAAGTCGTTCATGGTGAACACGTCTTCCAGAAACTCCGAACTCTGGAAATAGCGGATGCCTCCGGTCTGCCGCGTAGGGTCCAGCTTGTGGGCCATGGCGTTGGTGCGCACGTAGAAGTCGTGATCGTCCAGGGACTCGTTGATGCGCACACCCCAGAGAATGATGCTGGGATGGTTCCAATCCCGGCGAATCATCCGGCTCACATTGTCGATGGAGATTAATTTCCAGGCTTCGTCGCCAATGTGCTGCCATCCGGGAATCTCTTCGAGCACTAACAGTCCCATTTCGTCACAGGCGTCCAGAAAGTGCCGCGACTGCGGATAGTGGGACGTGCGCACAATGTTGCACTTCAAATTCCGGCACAAGATTTGCGCATCACGGCGCTGCGCGCGCCCCGGCATGGCTTGCCCCACGAACGGAAACGTTTGGTGGCGGTCCAGGCCGCGTAACTTCACCACCTTTCCGTTTATCTCGAAGCCATGATCGGTGAATTGCGCCTCGCGAAAGCCGACTCGCCGGGAATCGTGATCCAGCGCTTGCCCGCCACGCACCAGGCGCGCGTGCACCGTGTACAGATTTGGGCTGGTCAGATCCCACAACTTCACAGCGCCCAAATTCTCCAGCACCACGGTATGCGCGACGGCCTCCTTGCTGGCCGCTGACGGGTGCACGCTGGCCGTCCCTTTGCCCACCACGCGTTCGCCATCGCGCAACTCCACCTCCAGCGTGACCGGCTCGCGCTGCTCTTCGAAGCGCTGGATGTGGCAGTCCACCTCCAGGCGCGGATGCCCGCTCAAAACGTCTTTTGGCTTGGCAAAGATATTCTCGATGTACGTGGAAGGCACAACCCGCAGAGCAACTTCGCGGTAAATCCCGCCAAAGGTCAAATAGTCGATCTGGTACCCGAACGGCGGAATATCCGGGCGCTCGGTGGAATCCACGTCCACGGCAAGAACATTCGGCCCCGCGAAATCCACGTGATCGGTCAATTCGAAAGAGAAAGGAGTGTACCCGCCTTTGTATTCGCCCAAGCGCATCCCATTGATCCACACCGTGGCCGCGGTCATCACTCCTTCAAAGTCCACAAAAACATGCTGGCCACGCGCTTCCGGAGGCAGTTTGAAGCGGCGGCGGTAGATGGAGACGAATTCATAGCTCTTTTCGTCGAAGCTGTGCCAGGGCAACTTGATGTTTGTATGAGGCACCACAACCGTATCGAAACTTGCATCATCGAAGTTCACATCATGCGCGCCGGCCACAAACGAGCGGCTATAGCGCCAGTTCCGGTTGATGGGCAAAATCATGCGGCCTGCCGGCAGCGCAGCCGGTTGCTGCCTGGACTTGCCAAGCGCCCGATGCACCAGCGTTGTACCGGCGAGCACCGTACCGGTGGTCTTGATGAAATTTCGTCGATCCATGATTATCCTTTGCGATCCGGAGTCCGGGAGAAGATCAACAGCGCTCCTTCGAAAAGACTAACAGGCCTGTCAATCTTTCGTTTTCGGAATGCCAGAATTCCTTGCGTTTGTGACCGCCCGCGCGACTCTGCGCGGCAATTTCCGGCGCGTGTGCGCATTAGGGGAATTGACGATAATTCCGCCTTTTCTCTCTAGCGACTTGCTCGAAAAGGAATTTTCCATTATTAAAGGAACGAGGCCAGCCATTGTCGTCACGCGTCGCGCCCCCGGCGCGAGTCGAGGTTTCGTTGCGCGAGCTATAGACGAATGAACGCTAAAAACATTTTGGAACGCGAATCCTCGCAACTCATTGAGAGATTCGCCAAGCTCTATGGGGGCGAGCCGTTGCTGGTGCAAGCCCCCGGCCGCGTGAACCTGATCGGCGAACACACCGACTACAACGAAGGATTCGTGCTCCCCGCAGCCATCGGCTTTCAAACCAGAATCGCCATTACAAAACGAGCGGACCGTCTCATCGTGGTCGCTTCGGAAAATTACAATGAGCGCGTGCAGTTTGATGTAGATCGCATGCCGGACGGCCCGCGCGGGCACTGGAGCGATTACGTGGCGGGCGTAGTCCGTTACACCCGGCGCGCTCTGGGCGATGTGCCCGGGGCCAATCTTCTGCTGGATGGCAATGTTCCTCTGGGCGCCGGACTCAGTTCGTCCGCTTCGCTGGAAGTTGCCGTGTGCACCGCCTTCCTGGAAATTTCCCAGCGGCATCTGGACGGGGTTACCGTCGCCAAGCTGTGCCAGCAGGCTGAAAACGAGTTTATCGGCGCGCGCTGCGGCATCATGGACCAATTCATTTCCGTGCACGGCAAGAAGAATCATGCCCTGCAGCTGGATTGCCGCACACTCGAATTCCGCTTGCTGCCCATTCCTCCGGATACCCGGCTGGTGATTTGCAACACCATGGTGCGCCACAGCCATTCCGGCGGCGAATACAATAAGCGCCGCGCCGAGTGCGAAGCCGCCGCGCACTTTTTTGCCGAACGTGTCCCCGGCGTGAAGACGCTGCGCGATGTCAGCCTGGAAACGTTCGACCGATTCGCCTCACAATTGCCCGAAGCGATCCGCAAGCGCAGCCGCCACGTGATCACCGAAAATTCGCGCGTCCTGCAGGCCTCCGACGCCCTGGATTCCGGCGATCTGCAACGATTCGGCCGGCTCATGGCCAGTTCCCACGCCAGTTTGCGCGACGACTTCGAGGTGAGCTGCAAAGAACTCGACTTTATGGTTCAGCTAGCCGAAAAGCAGCACGGTGTGTACGGAGCGCGCATGACCGGCGGAGGCTTTGGCGGGTGCACCATTAACCTGGTTCAGCAAAACCACGTCGAAGCATTCCAACGAAACGTGAGCGCCGAGTACCAACAAGAAACGGGCCGCGAGCCGGAGATCTACATCTCCTCGGCCGGCGATGGAGCCAGCCGCCTGGCCTGACTCGGACGTGGCGCCGTATATGAAAGCTCTTCTACTTTCGGAGTACAACCACTTGGAAATCGTGGACTGTCCCGTTCCCAGTCCGGGCCCGCGCGATGTTCTGGTGCGCGTGGCCGCGTGCGGCATTTGCGGTAGCGATGTTCACGGTTATGACGGCTCCTCCGGGCGGCGTATCCCGCCCATTGTGATGGGACACGAGGCCGCCGGCTCGATTGCTGCGCTCGGCAGCGCGGTGACCAATTTCGCCGTGAACGACCGCGTCACGTTTGATTCGACGGTTTCCTGCGGCGCTTGCGGCTACTGCCTTCGCGGCCAGATCAACTTGTGCGAGAAACGCGAAGTTCTGGGCGTTTCGTGCGGGGATTATCGTCGCGCAGGCGCGTTCGCCGAATATATCAGCGTTCCGGCGCACATCGTTTATCACCTGCCGGAATCCATTTCGTTTGCCGAAGCGGCGCTGCTCGAAGCCGTATCCGTAGCGGTGCACGCGGTTTCACTGGCCGAAGTGACGCCAAACAGCACGGCCCTGGTGGTTGGAGCGGGCACGATTGGCTTGTTGAGCTTGCAAGCATTGCGCGCCGGAGGTTGCTCGAAAGTCTATGTTACAGACATCGACAAGTCGCGCCTCGCGGTAGCGAAACGTCTCGGGGCCACCTCTGCGCTTCTGGCTCAAGCGGGATTGCTCGAACCGGTGATGCAACTCACCAATGGCCAAGGCGTTGATCTTGCCGTGGAAGCTGTGGGCCGCAACGAAACCGTGGCGCATGCCATCTCCGCAGTGCGCAAGGGCGGCACGGTTGTGCTGGTCGGAAACGTTTCGCCGGAAGTGACCCTGCCGCTGCAAAAAGTCGTGACCCGGCAATTGCGCCTGCAGGGTTCCTGTGCCTCCGCGGGCGAATATCCGCGCGCTATCGAATGGATGGCCACTGGAGCGATCAACGTCAAGCCGCTCATCTCCGCGATCGCTCCGCTCGAAGAGGGCCCGGGATGGTTTCGCCGCCTGCACGCAGGCGAGCCCGGCCTGACAAAAGTCGTTCTCACTCCCGGCGGTGCACTGTGAGCGACGCCCTATTCGACCTCACAGGTCAAACCGCCATTGTGACCGGCGCCAGTCGCGGGCTGGGCCAGCAATTCGCGCGCGCTCTCGCCAAAGCCGGCGCTGACTTGGTTCTCACGAGCCGCCATCGCGACTCTCTCTTGCCATTCGAAAAGGAGATTCGATCGCTCGGACGCAATGCGGTTTCCCTGGAACTGGACGTTCGGGATCAACAAAGCATCGAACATATGGCGGAAGCGGCTGAAGCGGCCTTCGGGCATCTGGAAATCCTGGTCAACAATGCCGGTTGCAACGTGCGCAAGCCTGCAATTGATGTCACCTGGGATGACTGGAATTTGATCTTGGATACCAATCTCCGCGGCAGTTTTTTTGTGGCCCAAGCCGTGGCCCGCCGCATGATTCCGCGCCATTACGGCCGGATCATCAACATCGGGTCGGTAACGAGCGTTGCGGGATATGCCGGTCTTGCTGCCTACGGCGCCAGTCGCGGCGGCATTCGGCAACTCACCATGAGCCTGGCCGACGATTGGGGCAAACACGGCATCACCGTAAATTGCCTGGCACCCGGCTGGTTCCGCACGGAACAGAATAAGATTCTCTACGAAGACAAAGAGTGGGTCGAATATCTGTGCGACCGCATTCCGCTCAAGCGCCCCGGCGCTCCCAACGATTTGGATGCCGCCGTCGTTTTTCTTGCCGCGGAATCCAGCCGCTATGTCACTGGACAAACTCTTCTGGTCGATGGCGGCATCTCCACTGGAGCGACTCGCGCCCTGGTCAATGCGAACGCGCCCGCGCAGGCAGCGCCAATTCGCAAACGCAAGTGGCCCAAAACCATTGGCCACTGATTCCGGGGAAGATTTACAAAGGCTCGGGAACCGGCTCGATCCGGCCCAGCAGAAATACGTACGCTAAGATGCCGATCACCAGGAAAATCGCCGCGGCTCCAAACGCCCAGAAAAATGATCGCGTGGTCTGGGCCACGTAACCGGTCACGATCGGAGCGGCAATGGCCGAGAGCTGATTGCCAAAATTCAGAATTCCCCCGAGCGTGCCCACGCTTTCCCGTGGAGCAATCAATGAAGGGACGGACCAACCCACCGGCGACGCCGCGGACAATCCGCCGATGGATATGCTGATCCACACCAGCGCTCCCACGGTGCTGTGCGCGTAAGCCGCTCCAAACACGCCCAGTCCCAAGGCGGTGCCGCCAATCAAAATGGCGCGCCGCACATTCGAGGCGTTGCGACCTCGTTTTACCAACTCGTCAACAAGCCATCCTCCTACGGCCAGATCCATAATCGTGGCGAACAGCCAGGGTGCGCTGGTGTACATCGCCGAATGAAACAAATCGATATGGTGCTCGGTCGAAAGATACGAAGGAAGCCAGGTCAGCAACAGATAGAATGTGTAGTTGTACGCCGCGAAGCCCAGCACCAATCCCCACACTTTTTTCTGCCGCAACAAATAGCCCAGTGGCGCTCCTTCTTCCGCGCGCGCTCGATCTTCCGGCTGAGCCCCGCCCCGCCGGATCAATTCCCGTTCCGCTACCGACAACGGCGCGTCTTCGCTGGGATTGCGGTAGAAAAGATAAAACAGAACGAAATAGAGAAAGCTCACGAGTCCCGTGGCAGCGAAGCTCCAGCGCCACCCAAATTCCACCATCAACAAACCAATCGCCGGCACGCCAATCGCCGAGGAGAACTTCGCCATGGAGTCAAACAGTGCTGTCGCCAGGCTTCGCTCGTTGCTCGGAAACCAGTAGCCGATCGCCTTTGAATTCGCGGGAAATGTGGGCGCTTCGCCCATGCCCAACAAAAGACGCGCGCCGAGAAAGCCGGTTAGTCCCGTCGCCATCGCCGCCGCAAATGACGCGACACTCCATAGAAACGTGCTGATCCGCCCGACTAGCTTCACGCCCCAGCGATCCAGAATCAGCCCGGACGGAAGTTGCAGCGCGGCGTACGTCCAGCTGTAAGCGCTGAGCAAATAACCGAAGGTGACCGTAGAGATGCCAAACGCCTGGTGCAACGCGTCCTGCGAAACCGACAGGTTCACGCGATCGAAGTAATTCACCAAAACGCCTAATCCCAACAGGCAGGCGATTCCCCAGCGCCGACCCGGCACAGAGTTTCCCACCGAGGTGACGACGGCCGTCACAACGGCAGTCCGAAATGCGTTCGATTGCGCCGCTTACTGCTGATCGTGATTCGCACGCGAGGGGTTCCCTTGGAATCCGATTAACGCGCCAACAAAGATACCGGATTCTGTGCCTTCTGCGGACCCATCCTTTCAAATTTCGGGGCGCGTCCTCGGCGCGCTCAATTATGTTAACCATATGGTAATTACTATTTGTGGCGTCTCGCAGCCAGACCGACGCACCTGACATTGCACAAGAAACTCCCTTCAGAAAGGTCGCCAGTCTGCTCATTTCTTCGCCAAGCGGCTAAGCCAAGCAGTAACAGATAGTTATCGTGTTACCGAAACCCGCAGTTTTTGACAATGCGGCCGTTTTTCGTAATACTGGCTCACGCTATGGTAGGTGCAATCGAGTTGCTTCTGCACTTCCCCCGGCAAACCTGCATTTTCGCGCAGGCCGCTCAGTTCGGATCCTGCCTGCGGCAAGCAGGCGTTACTTTTCTTCCTGAGTTTTTTTTTCGTTTGGCAATGACGACTGGAATTCTTTCTTTGCCTCAAAAACAAATTTTATGATTACTGTCAATCAGCTTACCAAGCGGTACGCTCGCAATACGGCCGTCGATCACATCTCTTTTGAAGTGCAAAAAGGGCAGATTGTCGGCTTCCTCGGCCCCAACGGCGCCGGCAAAACCACCACCATGCGGATGCTCACGTGTTTCCTGCCGCCCTCGGCAGGCAGCGCCACGGTTGCCGGCTTTGACATTCTCGAAAAACCGCTCGATGTGAAGCGCCACATCGGCTACCTGCCGGAAACGCCCCCGCTGTATCCCGAAATGCGAACCGCAGAATATCTTGCCTTCGTCGGTAAACTCAAGGGTCTGCGCGGTCCCGAACTGGCCAAGCGCATCGATTACGTGCTGGATCGCTGTGCGGTCGCTGACGTGAAAGACACAGTGCTGGGCAAACTTTCCAAAGGCTATCGGCAGCGCGTCGGCTTGGCGCAGGCCATCATTCACAATCCCGACGTGCTCATCCTGGATGAGCCCACCGCCGGGCTCGATCCCAAGCAGATCAACGAGACCCGCGAACTGATCAAAGGCCTGGCCGGCGATCACACCATTATCCTTAGCACCCATATTCTCCCCGAGGTCGAGCAGACCTGCCAGCAAGTCATCATCATTAACAAGGGCAAACTGGTTGCCACGGATTCCGTGAACAACTTGCAACATCGCGCGCGCGGCGCCAGTTCCGTGCTGCTGGAAGTTGCTGGACGCGACGGCAACTTGGAATCTGCGCAGGTGCAGCGCCGCCTGGAAAAGGTTCCCGGCGTCACGCGCGTCTTGTTCCGGGAAACCCGGGACAGTCGCTCGGTGTTCGAAGTCGAAGGAAAGAGCGCACGCATTCGCGGCGACCTGGCTCGCGCCGTGGTCGAAGCGGGCTGGGATCTGAACGAACTTCGCAGCGCCGCGGTCAGCCTCGAAGAAGTTTTCTTGCAGCTCACTGGGGCCGAAGCGCCTATCAACGCAAATTCACAAACGCCCACACCCGAATTGGCGGGAGCGGCGTCGAAGGCGCAAGGGTAAACCGTCATGAGAAATATCTGGATCATCTGCCGCAAAGAGCTTCGCAGTTATTTCGTTTCTCCGATCGCTTACCTGCTGCTAGCTATGTTTGCCGTCATTTTTGGCTTCTTCTTCTGGAACGTGGTCGGCTATTTCGTGTTTGCGGGCATGGAGTCGCAAATGCGCGGCAACATGTTTCCCATGAACCTGAACGAACAGGTGATCCGCCCGTTGGTTTCCAACGTGAGCGTGATCGGCCTGTTCTTGATTCCCATGATCACCATGCGGCTATTCGCGGAGGAAAAGCGCAGCGGCACCATTGAGCTGCTGGCCACTTCGCCCGTTCGCGACACCGAAGTGATCCTAGGGAAATGGTTCGCTGCGTTGATTCTCTACGCAGTCATGTTGGTTCTCACCGCGCTGAACTTCATCTGGCTGTTCAAGTACGGCAATCCGGATTGGAAGCCGCTGGCCATCGCCTATCTCGGCCTGTTGCTGCAAGCCGGAGCGCTGCTGGCCATCGGCACCTTTATTTCCACGCTTACACGTAACCAAATCATTGCCGGTGCGGCCACGTTTGGCGTTTGCCTGCTTCTGTGGGTGCTGGAATGGGTCAGTGGATACGACACTTCCACTTGGGCACGTGTGATGGCCTACTTCTCCGTGCTCACCCACTTCGACTCATTCGCCAAAGGTGTGATCTACACCAAAGACGTGATTTTTTATGTCACCGCAATTTTCCTGGGACTTTTCCTGACCGCCCGGTCCATGGAGTCCCTGCGCTGGAGATCGTAAATGAATACCCAATTGCTGCATGCGCGGCAAACTAAGTACGCCCTGTACGCCGTTAGTTACATCATCATCGTTTTCACGATCCTGGTGGTCGCCAACGTTCTAGGCGACCGCCACAACAAAACCTTCGATGCCACCGCCAATAAGCGCTACAGCTTGTCCGAGCAAACCGCCAAGATTGTTAAAGGCCTGAAGCAGCCCGCAACTATCACCTACTTTGATCAGGGCACCCATTTCGAACAGGCTAAGGATTTGCTCGACCAGTATGCCAATCTTTCCCCCAAAGCTCAGGTGAAGTACAGCGACCCGGACAAAAACCCCGAACTCGCGCGCTCCCTGGGGGTGAAAGAATACGGAACCACGGTGGTCCAGATTGGCGACCGCAGAGAAGACGCCAAGAGCCTCACCGAAGAAGGCATCACCGGCGCGTTCATTCGTGACCTGAAGACCAGCGTCCGCACCGTTTGCTTCGTGGAGGGCAGCGGCGAGCATCAGATTGGCGATAGCGACCGCAGCGGCTACTCTCGCTTCAAAGATCTGCTCGGTCAGGATGACTACCAGACCAAATCCATCAGTCTGCTGAGCAAGGCCGAAGTGCCCAGCGAGTGCACCGTTTTGGTTGTCGCTGGTCCTGACTCCGATTACCAGCAGCCTGAAGTGGACGCCATCAAGAAATACGTCGAAGACGGCGGTCGCGCGTTCATTATGCTCAATCCGCCGCTAAAGATGGGCCGCGTGCAAATTGCCGACAATGAAGCGCTGGACAAGGTCTTGGAGGGTTGGGGCGTAACCCCGCAAAACAATCTGATTCTGGACCTCAATCCCATTGGCCAGATTGCCGGATTGGGACCGCAAGTTGCGCTGGTCACCAGCTACGACTCGCAACCCATCGTCAACGATATGAAGCGCCGCGCCACCGGCTTTCCGCTGTCGCGTTCGTTGGAAATCAAGAGTGGCGATAAAACCTCGGTGCAGAAGCTGTTCAGTTCCTCGGAAACCAGTCTGGCCACCAGCAAGCTCAATAGCCCAGCCATTGATCCGAACGATCCCAAGAACGTGAAGGGACCGCTGCTGCTGGCCGCTGCCGGCACTTACAACACCGGCAAGGAAAACGCTCAAGGCCGTTTTGTGGTCGTGGGCAGCTCCGATTGGGCGGCCAATTCCTTCATCGGCTTTAATGGCAATCGGGATCTCGCGCTGAATGCCGTCAATTGGTTGTCTTCGGACGAAGACTTGATCTCCATCCGGCCGAAGGAGCGCGAGGATCGCCGCATCATTCTTACCAGCGCGCAAATGCGTTGGTTGCGCATCAGCAGCCAGTTCCTGTTGCCACTGATTGTGGTGATCGGCGGAGTGTCGGTATGGTGGCGCCGCCGTTAGATCCTGCTGTTGCGAAAATCCTTACACCATAATTCATAGCGCCGGCCTATTCGTCGGCGTTTGATGGGGAAAACTGCCATGAAACTCAATGGACTTTTGATCGCTACCGCGGTGCTTGCTGCCCTGTTGGGTGCGCTGTACTGGTCGAATCATCATCCGGCCAGCGACAACCCGGTCAAAGCTTCCTCGGACGCCTCGCCCAAAATTCTTTCGCTGAACACCGCCGATGTCTCGCGCGTGGCTATCGATCACAAAGATCAGCCGGCAGTCGAGTTGTCGAGAAACAGTTCCGGCGCGTGGCAAATCACCGCGCCTAAGGCCTTGCCCGCCGACCAGGAATCGGTTTCCAGCCTGGTCTCCACGCTTTCGTCGTTGAATGCCGACCGCCTGATCGAGGACAAAGCCTCCAATCTCGCTTCCTATGGCCTCGCCAATCCTCCGCTGCAAGTCGACGTCACTCTGAAAGACAATAAAACGCAAAAACTTCTGATTGGTGATCAGACTCCCTCCGGCAATGACTACTACGCCCTGCTTTCCGGTGATCCGCGGGTTTTCACTCTGGCCAGCTATAACAAATCCAGTCTCGATAAGTCCGCTTCCGATCTTCGCGACAAGCGTCTGTTGAGCGCCGATTTCGACAAGGTCAGTCAAATCCAACTCCTCAACCAAAATCCCAAAAACAAACAGGAAATCACGCTCGCTCGCAACAAGGATTCCTGGCAGATTCTGAAGCCCGGTCCGTACCGCGCCGACAGTAACCGTGTCGACGACCTGGTTCGTTCCTTGCAGAACGCCAACATGGAGAATCCCTCCACCTCCGATGAAAACAAGGACGACGCCGCGTTCAAGTCCGGCAGCCCCGTGGCCACCGCGATCATCACCGGCGCTTCCGGAAACCAGGAACTGCAAATTCGCAAAGCCAAAGACGATTACTACGCCAAATCCACGGCGGTCCCCGGCATTTACAAGGTGTCTTCCAGCGTGGCCACCAACCTCGACAAACCTCTGGACGATTTTCGCAACAAGAAGCTTTTCGATTTCGGGTACGAGGATCCCAACAAGATCGAAATTCATGACGGCTCCAAAGGTTACTTCCTGACTCGTTCCGGATCCGACTGGTGGGGAGCAGAAGGGAAAAAGCTGGATGATCCCAGTGTTCAGATGCTTCTCGGCGACATTCGCGACCTGTCGGCGGACAAGTTTCCGGATTCGGGATTCACCACTCCCGATCTGCAAATCACCGTCGGTTCCAAGGACAACAAGCGCGTCGAAAAGGTGTCTATTTCCAAAACCAAGGACGCGTACATCGCCAAACGCGAGAATGAGCCGGCCCTGTACCAAATTTCGTCCTCGGCTATCTCGCAGCTGCAGCAGGCCGCGGCGAATTTGAAACAAGTTACCCCGCCAAGCACCAGCCCAGCTAAGAAGTAAAACAACCGCTGCTCCGACCCATTTCTTCGATCTGCTAGCGTCGGCTTCTTAAGCGTTCGTGCCGCATACACACGGCCAGCGCCACCTGAGCGGTCGCATCACGCGAAGCTCACCTGATACACTGCTGATTAGAAACGTGGAGGACGCGATGAAATACGTTCTATCCGCGGCAGTTTGTCTGCTGCTCACCTTAGCGGCCGGCCCAGCCTTTGGTCAGTCGGCTACGAAAGATAGTGATGCTGTTCAGAATCTCCGTAATTGCCTGGTTGGCTACGGCGAATGCGACCGTTCTAAGTTGACCAGCGACCAGCAAAAACAAATTGCCGATCTACAGCGCGACCGCAATCTCTGGGGCTGCTTCAGCGGCTATAGTGAATGCGATCACTCGGCTCTCACTCCGGAACAGTCCAAGCAAGTTTCTGAGCTCGAGCGCAACCGCAACCTGCTCGCCTGTGAAACCACACTCGGCGTCTGCGACAACTCCCAGCTCGCGCCCGACCAGGCCAGTGAGGTCGACGACATCCAGAAGGAACGCAATCTCCTCAATTGCAAAACCAGTTCTTATCCCTGCGACCATTCCCTGCTCACTCCCGAACAGCAGGTCCAAGTCAAGCAACTCGATCTCGAGCACAATCTGCTGATCTGCCAAACCGGCCAGGGCTTGTGCGACAAATCCCTACTCACTCCCTCTCAGGCTCAAGAGGTTGCCGCCGTGCAGCACAGCCGGAACCTGCTGGCTTGCAGAACCGGGGAAAGCTACTGCGATGAGTCTTTGCTGAGTCCGTCTGAAGCCAAGGAAGTCAGCGCTCTCAAACGTGAGCGCAATGCTTTGGCTTGCGCCACTAACGACATGACCTGCGATCCCACTCTTCGCGATGAGCAGGAGGCCAAACAGGGCGACAAGCCATCGTCCTAACCTCGGCCATTCGGCGCGCCACGGTTGCCGGTAGTTCCAAAACCAACGGACAAGCCGGTCCAGTGTCCGCTACTTCTTCTGCGGCCGCTGCGGCGGATAATCCTTCAGCAGCTTTTCAACGGCCTTGTCCATGTGGCTCTGCTTCTTGTCCGGCTTGGCGTCCGGATCGATAGCGTGCGCCACCACGTTGCGCCACACCAGTTGCTTGGTTGCCGAGTCGTACATGTCCAGGACCAATTGTCCGCTGTGCACCACGGTTGAGGTGGCCCCGGCCGTTGCGGCACCTCCTCCGGCCGGCCCATACGAACCGCCAACATTGTATTGATTCAAGGGCTTGTTCTTGCCCGGGGCAATCTGGTAGCCGATATACAGGTCGGCCTTATCCGAGTCTGATTTCTTCAGCCCCTTTTTGGCCAACTCCACGTTCAGCGTTCCGATCAGTTGATCGTTGGTAAGCTCGTCGAGATGTTCCGCGTTGGGAATGGTCACCCATTTATAGGTCTTGTATTTCGAGAAATCCGTATTTCTGTCGAATGTTAACCCGGTGTTTTGCGCCTCCGCGAGACCGGTTACTGCGCAAAGCACTGCTACCCCTGCCCAAAACAGAAGCTTTCTCATGTCCGATCCAACCCTAAAGCGTGCGCTTTTCGTCTTACGAATATACTCGCGATTACGGTCCGGTTGCCACGGGTACTTCCCATCCACTGGAATTTGTGAGTGTTACACCATAGATCGAAGTTCCCTGTTCCGACTGATCTCCTTCTTCACTTTGTTGAATCGTTTTAAACGGTGAGGCTGTAGACACTCTGCGCACTTCATTCTTGTATCTCGCCGCGCAGCGCGGTACATTTTGTTCAAAGGCCGGGGTGTGGTGTTCCAAGCAGACAGTGCGACGGTGCCGTGACCTCTGCACAGGTTCACCTGCGGTGCAAAGGAGACTGCCATGATCGGAATCCGTAGCGACCAGCACGTTCGCCGGTTGTCCCGAGTTTCTTTGGGGGCGCTATTCGCTTTCCTGCTGCTTTTGCCGGGTACGCTATGTGCCCAAGGGTACTTCGGCACCGTCAGTGGCGAGCTGACCGACCCGAGCGGCGCGGTTGTGGCGGGCGCCAAAGTGGTGCTGATCGACCAAGCCAAAGGTTTCACCTTCACGAGCACCTCTGACAGCGCCGGACGCTATTTATTCACGTCTGTTCCCCCCGGCTTGTACACCGCCTCCGTGGAAGTGCCCGGATTCGAAAAACAGCTGCGCACTAATATCAAGGTGAACGTCAGCGAGAACGCGACCGCTGATATGCGGCTGAAAGTGGCCACCACAAGCCAAACCGTCGAGGTGGAAGCGCAGGCGCAACGCTTATCCACTGAGGACGCGGTCACCGGTCAGGTAGTCAACCGCAAGTTCATCAATGACCTGCCTCTCGTCGATCGCTACGTTCTCGACTTTGTCATGCTTGCTCCAGGCATGAACAACATGAGCGACCAGAACTCCGTGGGCGATACAGGAACGAACTTCGTGTCCAACGGCAGCCGCGGCGCCAGCGCCGACATTCTGATGGACGGCGCTTCCATCACCAACTTCGAGCCCAATGGCGGCATCACCGCGGTCACCTATACTCCGTCCGCAGAGGCGGTCGAGGAGTTCAAGGTCCAACAAACCAATTTCAGCGCGGAGTACGGCTTTACTGGTTCGTCGGTCGTCAATATGATCACGCGTTCCGGCGGTAATTCTTTCCACGGCGGAGTCTACGACTTTATCCGCAACAGTATGACCGACGCGAACAACTGGTTTGCGAACGCCGCGGACCAGCCTATTTCGCCCCTGCACCGCCACAATTATGGCGGCACCTTTGGCGGGCCCATCAAGAAGGACAAGCTCTTCTTCTTCTTCGATTGGGATGGCACCCGCGAAACCAGCTTGGCCACCGCTATTGCCGGCGTTCCCACTGCTGCAGAACGCACCGGGGACTTTGGCGGACTTTGCGCCGCCGCCGGCGGCACCTTTAATTCCTCAGGGGAGTGCATGTCCGGAGGACAAGTTGACCCGGCTGGTCAGCTTTGGGATCCCTATACCGGCGTATACTCCTCGACGCCCCCAACTCCACCTGCCAATTATCCCGCTTATTCCAGCAGCCTGGGTTCCGGCGCCTACCGCAGTGCGTTTATTCCCTTTAACAACCTGGCTACCTATACCAGTCCGGGCAATCCAAACCTCACTGGCACGCCTTATCAGTTGGCCCAGGTCCCTGGCAATCTGATCGATCCCGTCGCGCAGAAGATGATGTCCTACTTCCCGCAGCCCAATTACGCGGGAGGCAGTCTCTATGAGAACTGGGTCGGCTCCGGCTCCAATCGCAACAACAACGACCAGTTCGACCTCAAGATCGACTACCGCATCAGCGAAAAGAATCTGCTCAGCGTCAAGTATTCGCAGCAGTGGTACAACTCAGTTCCCTACAACTGCTTCAAGAATTTTACCGATCCCTGCGGCAGCGGCCAGAATGGCGGCTCAGCTCACCTGTTCGCCATTAACGATGCATATACCATCAGTCCCACACTCATCCTCACCAGCACTCTTGGGTTCACCCGCGGCGCCATGACCATCGATGCCTACAACAAGAGTCTCAATTCGAATCCCTTGGGCACCTTGGGCTTCCCCTCGTACTTGGGTAGCAACGGGTTTTTGGGTGTTCCTGCGATCGGCATCAACGACTACTATTCCGCTGCTTACACCAACATCGGCCAAGATCCCTATGGCAATTACCGACAAGGACAAGACACCGGCCAGTTGAGCGAACTGCTGGTCAAAATCAAGGGCAACCACGAACTGAAATTCGGCTTCGAAGGCCGGGTACACCAACAGAACTATATTCAGACCAACGCGCCCGAAGGCATCTTCAGTTTCAACAACCAGGGCAGTTCACAATGCCCACTCGGCGATATCACCCAGTGCGGCGGTGACAGCATGGCCAGCCTTTTGATGGGCCAAATCTCCAGCATTGCCGGTGGAAACTTGTACGGTAGCAGCTACGAAATCCAATTCCGCCCCGCTACCGAGAACTACCAGTACGCCGGATTCGGCCAGGACAATTGGAAAATCACTCCCAAGCTGACCCTGAATCTCGGACTACGCTATGACGTGAGCATTCCACGCACAGAACGCTTTAACCGCATGAACTGGTTCAATCCCGACGTCGTTAACCCCCTGAATGGCGGTGCCATCTCCTATCAAGATCCACTCACCGGAAACCAAGTCACGCGCACGCTCTATGGTGGTGAGGTCTTTGTGAACGGCAATCAGCGCAGCAACTTCCTCACCGACTGGAAGGATTTTCAGCCGCGTTTCGGTTTCTCTTATCTGATCGCCAAGGACACGGTCATGCGTGGTGGCTATGGCATCTATTTCGGCCAGTCCCGCTCCGGCGCGACCGGCGTGTTGCCCTACGGGTCCCAAGGATTCAACCAGTCCACTACCCCAGTCACTACTTACAACAATGACGGCGCAACGCCCTACTTGCACCTCAGCAATCCCTTTCCCAATGGCTTGATCCAGCCGCCGGGAAGCTCTCTTGGCTTGCTCAATGATGTGAGTTATGGAGCCGTCGGTCCGATCCTCACACCCTTCTGGGCCAGGAATCCCTACGAACAAAGCTGGAGCTTCGGCTTCCAAAGGCAACTGCCTTCCAACATCATCATCACCGCCGATTATTTGGGTAAGAAGGGAACTCGCTTGGCTTACAACGGCGGCAACGTTCTCGACATTTTAGGCCCCTGGGTCGAGAAAATGTCCCCCGCTCAGATTTCCAACCTCACTAACTATGTGAACAATCCCTTTGCTTCCATTCTTACCACCGGCCCTATGGCCGCGTACTACGCCAACAGCTCTCTTACCGCCCCGCAAGTCCAAGCCTTTCAGCTGGAATTGCCTTATCCGGAATTCACCAGCGTCACCAGCGACGAGCCCCCCATCGCTACCTCCATCTACCACGCCCTGCAACTGACCATCGAAAAGCGCTACTCGAACGGCTTGCAACTCTCCGCCAATTACACTTGGTCCAAGTCCATCGACGACTCTTCTATGTACGACACTAACGTCGCCTGGCTCGCCGGTACCACCGGCGCTCTTTACGAACCTCAGGATCCCAATAAGCCCTGGCTGGACCGCAGTCTTTCCACTTTTGATGTTCCGCAGATGCTCAAGATGAACTACACCTACGATCTTCCTATCGGCCGCGGCCGCACCTTCTT
>DASPVD010000162.1:0-31810 GCA_035622555.1 Candidatus Eremiobacteraceae bacterium
TCGGATGGCGGAGGCTTGCAGATGCTCTTCCAAGTCCACAAGGTGGCCGCGGATGAGGCGGAAGCGGCGCGCAAGGCGCTGGCGGCGGGAGTGGATTATGACCTGTCCGACGGCTCGGTGTACCGGACGCTGCTGGAACAAGTGAAGGCGGGAATCGTGCCGGTTTCGTTAGTGGATCGCGCGGTAGCGCGGGTGCTGGCCACGAAATTCCGGCTGGGGCTTTTCGAAAATCCCTACGTGGATCCGACGCAGACGGAAAAGATGGTGAATAGTCCGGAGCATCAGCGTCTGGCGCTGCAGGCCGCGCAGGAAGCGATGGTGCTGCTCAAGAATGAGAAGCATCTGCTGCCACTCGATGACAAGAAGATCAAGACCATTGCGGTGATTGGCCCTGACGCGGCGGACGTACACATCGGAGGGTACGCGCGCGAGCCATTTCACGGCGTGAGCATACTGGATGGCATCAAGACGCGCGCCGGCAAGGACATCAAAGTGCTGTACGCGGAGGGTTGCAAGATCACCACGGGGAAACAAGGATGGGCCGGGTGGTACGAGGACAATACGCAACTGGCGGCGCCCGAGAGCCAGGCGGCGAGCATTCGTGCCGCTGTGGAAACCGCGAAAAAAGCCAACCTGGCGATTCTGGTTGTCGGTGAGAACGAGGGCACCAACCGCGAGGCGTGGTCTGAAACGCATCGGGGAGACCGCGATTCACTGGACCTGCTGGGCGCGCAAAACGAACTGGTCCAGGCGGTGGTTGAAACCGGCGTCCCGACGGTGGTGCTGCTGATCAACGGCCGGCCGCTTTCCATTAATTACATTGCGGAGCACGTGCCGGCGATTCTGGAAGGGTGGTACCTGGGTCAGGAAGGCGGAACCGCGGCGGCGCAGGTGATCTTCGGGGATGTGAATCCCGGCGGTAAGTTGCCGATCACATTTCCGCGTTCGGTGGGACAACTGCCGGATTTCTACAACTACAAGCCTTCGCGGAACCGGAGTTACGAGTTTACGTCAAGCGAGCCGCTCTTCCATTTTGGGGAAGGGCTGAGCTACACGACCTTTAAGTTTGACAACTTGCGCGTCGAGCCGAAGCAGATTCTGGCTGGCGGGAACGCGACCGTGCGCGTGGACGTGACCAACACCGGAGAACGTGAGGGAGACGAGATTCCGCAGATGTACGTTCACCAGCAGGTGGCGAGCGTGACGCGGCCCGTGAAGCAGCTTGCCGGATTCCGGCGAATCCACTTGAAACCGGGAGAAAAAGCAACGGTGGAATTTGTGCTGACACCGGAAGCGTTGTCGCTGATCAACGCGGATATGCACCAGGTGGTTGAGCCCGGGTTATTCGACATAATGGTAGGACCAAGTTCGGCGAAGACGGAGACGGTCACGCTGGAAGTAAAAGCAAAATAGAACCCCTGGTTTTAGTCGATGCCGCGAGGGTGTGCGGATCACCGTCCGTCACTGTGATATCGTATTTTGGTCAGGAGCCCAATGAGCAATTTTCCCGCGGGGGCAGCTCAAAGTTCACATGCGGCATTGGCCACCACCTATGGTGAGGCCGGTGAGCTGAACTTAATCGACAAGAATTATTCGGCGGGGACGCTGATCAAAGGACTCTTTCACAAGGCGCGGCGAAAAATCTTCGGGCCGTCCGCGCAAATCTTGCCCTCGCGCCGCTTCGGCGTACTGGTATTTGACCGCGACGATCTTGACGGCGGCGGGTCTAGCTTCGGTCAGGACTATATCCGTGCACTGACGGAAATCGGGATTACAAGCTGCTCGCGCGCGTTCGAATTTTGCTCTGGTCCCGGTTACATCGGATATGCTCTTTTGGCCCACGGTTTCTGCCGAACTCTGGCTCTCGCGGACATCAACCCGGTAGCCATTGAGGCAGCACGCACAACCGCCGCTTTCAACCGATTGACGGATCGCGTTTCCATTTATCAATCAGATGGCCTGGCTCAGATTCCTTCGTCTGAAAAATGGGATCTGGTCGTAAGTAATCCACCGCACTTCCTGAAATGGAGTGGCGAGGGGAAGTTGCGGGGTGAAGACCCGGACTGGGAGATTCACAGAAAGTTCTATGCGGACGTAAAAAATTTCCTCAATCCCGGTGGATGTGTTTTCTTTCAAGAAAATGGTCTTGGTTCCACCGTAGAAGATTTCGGTCCCATGATTCGCGAAAGCGGGGGCACAGTGGTGCGCACTCTGCCCGGGCCCGATATCGGCGCCGGCGGCAAGATGTACTACATTCTTAGCCGTTGGGACTAGCTATCGCAAACCATACTTCCATACTTCAACCGCTGGTTCGTGATCAAGCATCGCGCGTGAAGACGCCGACGAGATCGCACGCATCAAGGTATTGATTGCTGAGACCGGGACAGATACCCGCAGGAGGCTACGATGAACGAGAAAGTGACAGTAATCGGGGCGGGTCGCATGGGATCGGCCCTGGCGGCTGCGCTGTCGAACAAGGGATTTGTTACGACGGTATGGAATCGCACCGCGGCAAAGACGGAGCCACTGTCCCGGCTGGGAGTGCGCGTGGCGAAAAGTATGCTGGAGGCCGTGGGGCAAGCGGACGTGGTGATTGTCAACATCAATAACTACGACTCGACTAAGCAATTGCTGCGGCGTCCCGAAATGGAATCGGCGCTCCGCGGCAAGATAGTGGTGCAATTGAGCAGCGGAACCCCCGACGAGGCAAGGGAGATGCAATCCTGGGCCCGGCCACTCGGGATCGAATACCTAGACGGCGCCATTGTGAGTTATCCCGTGGGCATTGGGAAGCCGGAGGGCACAGTGCTGTATTCGGGCTCCGAAGAGCTGTTCAAACGCGTGAAGCCAGTCCTGCTTGCATTCGGCGACAATGCCATGTTCGTCGGGGACGAAATCGGCCACGCTTCGGCGCTGGATGTTGCCCTTCTCACCTGGGCCATAAGCGGGATGGTGGGCTTCCTCCAGGGGTACATTGTCTGCGAAGCCGAGAACCTTCCCGTCGAAAGATACATGCAACTGGTGAAGGGCTTGATGCCCGTGCTGGAGTCGTTGCTGGCTGATCTTTATGCGCGGGCCGGAGCAAAAGATTATGGCAACACTCAAGCGGCGCTGGAAACCTGGGCTGTAGGCCCCAGGGAGGTCATCGGCTGGAGCAAAGCGCATGGGGTGGACCACAGCATTGCCGATCCACTGCTGGTGCTGATCGAAAAGGCGGTCAAGGCCGGCAAAGGTCAGGCAGATTTCGCGTATTTGTACGAGATTCTCAAGAAAGGTTCAGGCTGATCAGCCTGCATCGCGCCAGGTCTTGGTTAACGGGTTCTTGGACAAGTGGGTTGTAGCACGGATTTGTGCGGTTTCCGGTCTGTCGCTGCAGTACATCGCAGCATTCCAGTAGGATTAGGCAATACATGGCTAGGATCAGGGCAGTGCCGGCGCACACATTCCTGTAGTTTTGTCAGTGGGCGAAGCGCTAAAGGCCGGAGGGTCAGATGAGATCGCACTCGACTACTGGGCTCATGTTCGTGTGTATCTTCTGGTTTTCTTGTCTGACACTTTCCGGCGGGCAGGTTCCGACGGATCATCCGGCTGTGAAAGACCGCTTTGTCGGAGCGTGGCGGCTTGCCTGGCTGGAAGAACCAGACGCTGATGGCAAGGTTCACAAAGCCGACTGTACGGGTATGCTCGTGTACACGCACGACGGCCATATGTCGGTGCAGGTGATGTACCGCAACCCACAGTCCGGAGGACAGGGTGGGCCAGTGCAATACGCGCAAGGCGGCTACGAGGCTTCCTTCGGTACGTATCAGATCGACGAGAGTAACCGCACTTTCACATTCCACGTCGAGGGCGCGATGGTGCGGAGCCTCATCGGCAAGGATCTTCCGCGCTCCTTCGAACTGTCCGGCAATCAGCTTATCGTGAAGTCCACCAACCCCAACGAACACTGGCGAGTCGCCTGGGAACATTACTAGCGTTGTTTAAAGGATGAAAGACATGCAAAAGCGAAGACTCGGAAAAAGCAATCTCGAAGTTTCAGCCATCGGCCTGGGCTGCATGGGCATGAGCTGGTCGTACGGCCCCGCGAAAGACAAGAAAGAAATGACTGCACTTCTCCACGCAGCGGTGGATCGCGGCATCACCTTCTTCGACACCGCCGAAGTGTACGGGCCGCTCTCGAACGAAGAACTTCTGGGTGAGGCGCTCGCTCCGTTTCGCAAGCAGATCGTGATTGCGACGAAATTCGGGTGGAAGCCCGCCGTTGAAGGCGAGGCCAGATGGAGCCTGCTGGATAGCCGGCCTGAACACATTCAGAAGGTGGTCGAGGGTTCGCTGAAGCGGCTCAAGGTAGAGGTCATCGATCTTTACTACCAGCACCGCGTGGACCCCGAGGTTCCCATCGAAGACGTGGCGGGAACCGTGAAGGAGCTGATACAGCAAGGGAAGGTCAAACACTTCGGCCTGTCGGAAGCAGCGGCAAAAACCATCCGCCGGGCGCATGCGGTTCAGGCTGTAACTGCGGTGCAAAGTGAATATTCGCTTTGGTATCGGAACCCCGAGAAAGAGGTGATACCAACACTGGAAGAACTTGGAATCGGCTTTGTTCCTTACAGCCCCCTGGGCAAGGGATTTCTGACCGGCAAAATCGACGAAACGGCGAAGTTCGAAAGCTCTGACTTCCGGAGCATCTTGCCCCGGTTCACGTCTGAGGCCCTGAAAGCGAATCAAGCATTGGTGGATTTGCTGCAAAGGTTGGGGCAACGGAAAAACGCGACGCCTGCTCAAATCGCGCTGGCTTGGTTGTTGGCACAGAAACCTTGGATTGTTCCCATCCCCGGCACTACGAAATTGCATCGGCTGGAAGAAAACACCGGAGCGGCAGCAGTGGAACTGACGGCGGAAGATCTACGCGAGATCGAGGCTGCGGCTTCAAGAATTGAGATTCAAGGAGCCAGGTATCCCGAGCAGATCGAGCGAATGAGCAATCGCTGAAGAAATGTATCTTGCAAACGCAAAAGAATGGGTAGGTCTTGGGGGATCGGCCAGAAATTCAGCACTCACCGAACATGCGCGCTCGGACTTGCTCGTTTAAGGGTAGATCGAGACCGCTATTTACGTGATCCGGCACGCGGGTCGGATCCTGGGCGATCAGCGGCATCGCCTTTGCTCGCAGCGCAGCAGCCTGGGGTGAAGGATCCTGGAAAAGCGTTCGGAACCACCCTTCCACGGTGTGGCAGGTGCGGAAGTACACGCGACGTTGCTCAGCGTAGCGGCTTGCAGCCGCGGCCCAGTCCGAGTCCTTTGAGAGCTCATCACGCAGAGTTCGCGCGTCGCGCAAAGCCAACGAGAGGCCTTGCCCGAATGTGGGATCAGTTGTTGCCGCGGCGTCGCCAACCAGTACCACTCCATCTCGATAGGGGTGCTCTACCCAAGAATCGCTAGCGTCAAAACTAGCCAGCGGCCCGATGCTTTTCGCTTCACTGTAGTATTCAGCCAGAGGAGGATAAACTTTTGGAGACTCGCTGGTGAATAGCCTGAGCATGGATTCACTCTGCAAACGGTAGCCCACAGTCTTCGGGTATATCAGGTAGGCGCGGAAGCGACCGTTGCCGAGAGGGATCAGAACGGCGCACATGCCCAGGCAGGGATTGAACACAAAATAGATGGTGTCCGCCGGGGCTTTGACGTCGGTCAGAAGCACTCCAGCCATGTAGGAGGGATTCGATTGTTCTTGGACGGAGAAGCCGGCCCATTTTCGGGCCACGGACCCGCGGCCATCGGCAGCAACCACCAGACGCGCCGCGATACGTTCGTGGTTCCCTGCGTCGGTGATTACCGCTGGTGTTCTGCCCATTTCGATCCGCTCAACAGTCACGCCGCGACGAACCTCTGCTCCCGCCTGTTCCGCGGCCGCCAGCAAGGTTTCCTGCATGACGGGATGCGGGAAGGAAAGAAGTGGCACGCGTTGTGGGGTCGTTGTGGTGAAATCTCGCGGCCCCATGCCGGTCTCGGCAAAGGGCACATCGTGGCCGCAGGTTTTCTTGAGCTGTTCGTATATTCCAAGCTGGCGTGCTTCTCCAACGCCCCAGCAAACCATTCCCTCACCGCGCACGCGATCCTTGAACTTGGTTTCCCGTTCCAAGACGAGAACTTTGGCGCCCCGTTCGGCCATGGCTTTAGCCAGCGCGGACGCAGCGATCCCACCGCCGACAGTGATGATGTCGTAGCTTTGTGCTGGCATAGTGGTCTCCTTAGCGCAAGTACTGCAGGTGTGTTTTGGGAATCGGGAGTCGCAAGCGTGGCGGCATATTAGTGATGGGATCGCGCCAAGTCAAGCCATTGGCAACACGGCGACCGGCGCTCTTAGGGCTTACGCAAAAGGGGTAACAAAAATCCGAGGATCAGGGCGCTGGCCAGCGCAATCGAGGATAGTGCTCGGGGGAATCGTGTACGTTTGAGCAGTGTGGCGATGGTGCTGCCGATAATCGGAGCTGGAAAACTGAACAAAAAGACCATCGGCAACATGACTGGCCACATCGATTCAGCGGGGTGAAGATAAACGATTTCATAGCAGAAGAGCAGAGTCGGAGCTATGGCTAATGCCAAGCTCGTAATCAGCGAAGCCTTGGGAATCAGTGCGGCAAGGGCAAACGCGGCCAGCAGGACAGCGCTTTGATACCACTGCCAACCATGAAGCAGCGCGTTGTCGTGGTCAAAGCCGAACCGATGGAACAAGAATCCGCCAACGAGCAGGCCAGCCAGCAACGCCAAAAGCCGTGCCGAGAAATGTCTGCCGTCCTTTAGCATCTGAGCTCGTGAGGAGAATCCACTGTCGCGCAAGTTGCCGCAGCCGGGGCATTGTAGGCTGCGCAGCTAGGATGGTCAATAGACTCGGAACTCTTCGCAATGGAAGGCAGAATGACCTTAGCGGGAATAGGGTTGACAGGGGCAAGAGAGTGGAACTACAGTACAGTTTTTGAACGAACGTTCGGGAACGCCATGGCTGGCGCCATACCTGCCCCACGCGATTCGGAAGCCAAACTCCAGCATATATTGCTGCATTCAGCGCGTATTTTCGCGGAACAGGGGTTTGAGGGCGCGTCCATCAGGGATATTAGCCGGGCTACCGGAGTTTCCCTGTCGGGGTTGTATTACTACTTCGAAAGCAAGCAGAAGCTGCTGTACCTGATTCAGAGTAATACATTTACGTTCATAACCGAGAGGTTGCAGGCGCGTTTGACGCATGTGGTGGACCCGGAGGCTCGGCTGCGGGCCTTGGTGCAAAATCACGTGGAATACTTCTTATCGCACCCGAACGAAATGAAGGTGCTGGCACATGAAGACGAGGCTCTGGAGCCTCCGTACAGCGACGAAGTGGCGGCGGTCAAGAAACGCTATTACAGCTTGGCACGAGAGATTTTCGATGGGGTGGCCGCCGAGGGGTTGACGCCCGGGCTAAATCCCCGGGTGGCGGTGCTGAGCCTGTTTGGGATGATGAACTGGGTTTATAAATGGCACAACCCGAAGGTTGATCCGGGCGTGGAAGAACTGACCGATGCGATCGTGAACATTTTTCTGAATGGAGTTCGAAAGGCGCGGGTTGAAGAAAGCGCGTTATCGGCAACGGGTTCGCCCGCAATTCCTTCGGATTAGCAGCCAGCTGAGAGAAGTTGATGGAAACAACGGGCAAATGGCGACCAGCGGCGTTGCGGCAAAAGAGCCGGTGAAATATCGAGTGGGAGACGGGGAAAACGCACAGCGAACTTCCCAGGGAAGTGGACGGTGGAAATGTGCGATTGGGAGTTAGAATTCAGAGAACCCGGGCAGTGGAGCGGGACAAGTGGCGTTGTGCGTAGCCCAGGAAGCGAGCAAAAGCGAGTGAAGCGGCAATGAAAACGCTGCCGGATTATCTACGCAAAGGGATGAAGCTGGTGATCGTGGGTTGCAATCCCACGGAATCCTCAGTGCGGGCGGGGCACTATTATGCAGGACGCAACAACCAGTTTTGGCCCACGCTGTTCGAAAGCGGCGTGGTGCCGGAACCGTTCGATTATCCCGACGACCGGCGAATCATCGAATTCGGGATCGGGCTTACGGACCTGGTGAAGCGGCCAACCAAAGTGGTAGAGGAACTGAAGCGGGAGGATTTTGCGGAGGGACGGATCGTGTTGTCGCAGAAGCTGGAGGAGTACGGGCCGCGAGTGGTGGCATTTAACGGCAAGCTGACGTACGAACAGTTTGCGCAGCGGAAATGTAAGTTCGGGCTACAAAAGGAACTGTTGTACGGCGCGCAGGTGTACGTATTGCCGGCCACCGGCGCACACAGCAAACATGGTAATGCCGAACGGTTGAAGCATTTTCGCGGGCTGGCGCGGTTGGTGGATCAGGCCAACAGGGCGCGCGAGACGCATCGGGTTTGAAAGGGAAGCAGAGGTAAAGCTGAAAATGAGTCAGGCGAGACACGCGGCAGCAACCGCACATTTGCTGGAAACACGAGAAGGCCCGATCGCGACGCTGACCATGAACCGGCCACATCGGTTGAACGCGTTGGATCAGCACCTGGTGACGGAAATGAATGAGGCGCTGTCGCGGGTTTCGAATGACAGTTCCGTGCACGTGGTGATACTGACCGGGGCGGGGCGGGCTTTTTGCGCGGGCGGAGACCTGGCGGTGATCGGCAAGGGACGGGCGACGGAAGACGACACCGAGATAGCGCCGATTTTGCGTGCCGGAATGCAAGCCGTGCTGAGGATCCGCACCATGCCGCAGCCGGTGATCGCGGCAGTCAATGGGCCTGCGGCGGGCGCGGGAATGAACCTGGCGCTTGCGGCGGATATCCGGATAGCGACGGAAGAAGCGGTGTTCGGACAGAACTTCGCGAATGTGGGCCTGTTCCCCGATTACGGGGGCACGTACCTGTTGCCAAAACTGATAGGAGCTTCGAAGGCCGCGGAGCTGTTCTACACGGGAGAGATGATTGACGCGAATACCGCGCTGCGCTTGGGGATTGTGAATCATGTCTTTTCCGCGGACCGGTTTCCCGCAGAAGTGGAAAAGCTGGCGGCGAAGATAGCGACCGGCCCGCAGATCGCGATTCGCGCGGTAAAGCAGACTATTTTTGCGAGGGAAGAGCGGGAGTTGGCGGAAGCTATGGAACGCGAGGTCGAGCATCAACTGAAATGCTTTCATTCGCAAGATTGCGCGGAAGGTATTCGCGCGTTCATGGAGAAGCGTCCCCCGATTTTTCGCGAAGAATGACGAGTTTCTTTGACTGACGGAGCGGCCTAGCAGGCGCAACGCAGCGGAAAGCTCGCTCCCGAGAGGTCAAAGCATGGTGGCGCGCGCACGGGGATACCCGTCGCGATGCCGGCAGGCGCGCGTCACTGCGATGGAAATCAGGAGAACTATGAACGACCTGGAAATCATGCCAAGTGAAGTGAAACAGAGGCTGGAGCGAGGAGAGAAGTTGCTGTTGGTGGACGTGCGCGAGCCGCACGAGCACGCCCTTTGTCACATTGAAGGCGCGGTGCTGATTCCGATGCAGTACATTCCATCACGGCTGCAGCAGTTGGACGTGGACGAAGACGTGATCTGTTTTTGCCACCACGGGATGCGCAGCTTGGATGTGGCGAATTGGCTGCGGAGCCAGGGCGTGAAATCAGCGAAGTCCATGGCCGGTGGGATCGACCGGTGGTCGGTGGAGATTGATCCGGCGGTGCCGCGTTACTGATTCCGCAGATTTCACGGAAATTGAGAGAGCAACAGATGGCGAGTAGCAAAATTGCGTTCTACCAAAAGCCTACGTGTACGACCTGCCGGAAGGCGAAAGCGCTGTTGGAGGAATTGAAGCTGGAATTCATAACGCGGGACTTGGACAAAGAACGGCTGAGCGAAAGCGAACTAGATGCGTTAATCGGGCGGCGCGATTACAAAGGATTTTTGAACCCACGAAACGAGTTGTATCGCACGCGCAACATGAGCGAGTACCCGCCGAGCCACGCGGAAGCGCTTAAGTTGATGGCCAAAGAGCCGAACTTGATCCGCAGGCCGGTGCTGATTTCCGGCTCGCAAATCATTGTTGGATTCGATGAAGCCGCTTACCGCAAATTAGGCAAATAAGGCCTGGATTCCGGGAAAGTCCGTTGGAAGTGAAACCCTTTGCGGTTATTGGTGCAGGCGATGGGACGCAAAAGCGGCGGCGGCGTGTATGATTGCAGGCAGCAGGAAACACCCCGCGGGAAAGCGTAGATCGCTCCGGCTGGAAAGCAAATCATGAAACCTGTCAGCGAACGCATTGTCATCCAACAAGGCGACATCACCGATATGGATGTGGACGCTATTGTGAATGCCGCGAACAACGATTTGATTTTGGGCGCGGGGGTGGCCGGCGCGATCCGGCGCAAAGGCGGCGACAGCATTCAGCAGGAATGCAGGGAAATCGGCAGCATTCCGGTGGGCTACGCGGCGATTACCGGAGGCGGCAAGCTGAAAGCACGTTATGTGATTCACGCCGCCAGCATGGGGCTGGGGGACGTACCGACCACGGCGAAATCGCTGCGGACGTCTACCGCGCACTCGCTGCGGCTAGCGGCAGACCGTGGATTGAAAACCATGGCGTTTCCCGCGGTGGGCACGGGTGTTTCCGGTTTTGCGATGGACGAATGCGCGCAAATCATGCTGACGGAAGCGGCGCAACACCTGAAAGGCGATACGTCACTCGAGACCATTTATTTTGTGCTGTTCGATGAGCCGGCACGCAATACTTTTCAGCGCACCTGGGACAAACTGAAGCGGCAGTACGGTGCGGAGGCCGCCGGGGCGTGACTCCATTAGCGGCGCTGCTGGCCGAACGCATACGGCGATTCGGCCCCATCACCTTCGCCGAATACATGCGCGAGTGCCTGTACCATCCCATCCACGGCTACTACAGCCAGGTGGAAGCGCGGCGCTTCGCGGATTATTACACCAGTGTTGATGTGCACCCGATCTTTGGGCGGTTGCTGGCGCGACAATTTGCGGAGATGTGGGAGCAACTGGGTCGGCCGAATGAGTTTTATTTGGTCGAAGGGGCGGCTGGCGCGGGGCGATTGGCCGGTCACATTTTGAGTTTTGTGCAAAGGAAGCTGCCGGATTTTTACCGGGCGGTACGTTACGCGGCGGTGGAACGTTCACCGGCGCGATGCGACCAATTGGCTCGCCGCCTTGCGGCGTATGTTGCGGAAGGGCGCTGCAGAACGTCGGTGGAAATGCCGATGAGGATTCCGTTGGGCTGCGTGTTTTCGAATGAGCTTGTGGATGCGTTACCGGTGCACCGGGTGGTGCAACGCCAGGGTACACTTCAGGAAATTTTTGTAGCCAGCGATGGAATGAGTTTTTCGGAAGTGTGTATGCCGTTATCGACCTGCGCCATTTCCGAATATTTCACGGCCCAAGGCATTGCGTTGATGGAAGGACAGCAGGCGGAGGTGGGGTTGGAGGCTGGCGATTGGATCAGCGAGATGGGGCGCCGGCTGGAGCGTGGATTCATCCTGACGATCGATTACGGGCATGAGGCCGCGGATTTGTTTGACGCGCACCATATGGCGGGAACGGTGCTGGCGTACGCGAACCACCGCGCGAATGAGGAGTTCTATGCCGCACCCGGCCAGCAGGACCTGACAGCGCACGTGAACTTCACGGCGCTGGAGATGTGGGGAGAACGCGTGGGATTGGCGAGACTCGGATTGGTGTCGCAAACGAGCTTTCTGCTGGCGCTGGGACAGAAGAATGATTTTGCGGATTTGTACGACGAGGACATGGACGAAACCGAACGGGTGCGCGCGCGACTACAGCTGAAAACGTTGATATTTCCAGAAGGGATGGGCGAGCGGTTTCAGGTGTTGGTTCAACAGAAGGGCGACGACGCGGCGAGCATTACGGGAGTTGCGGGCTTTTAGGGACGGTGGGGAGTGCAGAGGGGATCGAAGAGAAGTTCTTTCGGCAAAAGGCGCGAAAAGACGCTTCCTGCGGCACGCAGGCATAAAGCGCGCTCAGGGTGACACCGTTTTTCAAATGCACTCGCGTTTTAGGGGCTGGGACGCTTGAGAGTGGGCTTGTCGCCGGAAGAGGGCTCCGGGATGTCCGCCTGCCTGCTGGTCTTTGTGGGGTCGGCAGACTGGTTTTGGTTAGTGGGACTACTGACCGGAACGGTTTGACCTTCGGTGTAAGGCTTCTTGATGAGGGCTTCGACGTACTGCTGAGCATTGCCGGTATTGTCGTTGGTTTGGCGAGCCCTGTCGTATTCGTGAAGAGCGCGTTCGCGCTGGCCGAGCAGGTCGAAGATCTTGCCCAAATAGATGTGGCTCCAGACCTCGGTCCACTTTTCGGAAGGCTCCGGGACGGTGGCCAAAGCTTCGCGAAAAGCATTGGCGGAGGCTTGATAGTTCTTTTCGTAGAAGAAGGCTTCACCCATGCGGAAGTTGGCCAAAGAGCGATTGGGCTGAATGGTCAAGGCCTTCTGATACTGCGCAACGGCATCGTAGTAGCGGCCCGCTTCGGCAAGTTCTTCGCCGCGGGCGATGGCGGCGCGAGCGCGAAGCCCCGGCGTGCTCTTCAGGACGGTATTGTTCGGATCGATGTGGATGCCGCCGGGCTTGGGCCTGCCGAAAGTTTCGACGATGAAAGGTGATTCGGTGCCGGAGACATCGATGGTCTTGGTTTCGGGATTGCCTTCGGTGTCGATGCGCATTTGAATGGGCATGCTGAAGGTATCGATGGGCTGTTTGACCTTGCCGATAATGCGGAAACCCTTGCGGGTGCGGTAGACGACGTAGTCGAGGCTGAATTCGGGGATGCCGGTGGAGTTCAGCCATTGCGCGAAGAAACTCTGAAGGTTGAATGGCTCGGTTCCCGGTTTCACATTGGCGTTGGTTTGGGCGATGGCGATGTTTTCGAAGTCGGCGACGGTCGCGGCCTTGCCTTGATACTTGGCGTAAAACTGGTGGAGCACGGACTTGAAAACGGGGTCGCCAATCTCCGCTCGAATCATGTGAAACAACATGGCGCCCTTGTTCATGACCACGGACTGATATTCAGGAGTGTAGGGAATCAAGCGGGCGGACTGCGAAACCGGCGCGGAGTTGTCGAACATCAGCGCGCCCACAGCGAATTCGTCGACGGTGCGCAGGCCGGCTTCTTTTCCAATGGCTTGCTCGGCGTAAAGTTCCTCGGAATAGCGCGCGAGGCCGTCGCTGATCCAGACGTCGGAGGTGCTGGCGGGAAGCACCTGATTGCCCCACCACTGAGAAGCGACGAGCTGGCTGATGGTGCGGTCGCTGGTTTTGGGATCCCAAATGCGGTGGGCCAGTAGCAGCAGGCCGGGACCGGCAAAGTCGCGGACGGTTCCATCGGGCAGTTGCGCCACGGTGATATCGGGTTCACGCAATTCGCCAAACATGTCGGAAAAGATGACTTCCTGGTGTCCCACGCCATTGGCGAACTCTTGCGCCTTGCCGGATTCTGCGGGAGGCGCATAGACAGCCACGTTGATGCCCTCGGCTTGCTTGGGATTGAGTTGCAGGGGACCGATGACGAACGAACCATAGGGTTGCGGCTGATCTCCATGGAAGGTGTACATGAGACGCTTGCCTTCAGCGGGCGAGCGCTGCGGCAAAGGCTGAGGCGCTTCGGCTTTGCCGGTTCCAACCGCTGCTACATTCTCTGGAACGTTGAGCTTGAAGGTGGCGGTGTAGCGGTTGCAGGGATAGTTGGTCAGCGGGAACCAGCGGGAGGGCAGCAGCAGATAGGACCAATCCTTGGCGACGGAAGCCATCTTGATGCCGGGGATGGGACTGTTTTCCTCGTTGGCGAGCAGGCCACCATAGGTGAAGGTCAAGGTTACGGTTTGTCCGGGAGCCACTGGGGTAGGCAAAGTGATGACCAGATACATGGGATTGGCGGGCTCGCGCTGAAAAGAAAGGGTTCGGCCGTCGGGGCCTTTGACTTCGCGGACTTCCATGTTTTCGTGGAGTTCGACGCGCACAAGCTGGGAGACTTCCTGGGCGCGGAATTCGACTTTGGCGATGACGTTGATGCCTTGAGCGACAGTGTCGATATAAGCCGAGATTTCGTAGTTGTCGGCCAGAAAACTTGGTACTTGGACGGGCCCTTGTTGCGCGCCGCCTTGTTGCTGTACAGGGGTTATGGGCGCCTGTTGCTGAGCCAGGGTCGCAGCGGCACAGAAAGCGCAGAGCAAGAGGATAACGGCGGCGCGTGTGGCGCTGATGAATTGGCGAGGCGTCATCGATATCCTTTCACGTCGATTCACGGGGGGAGCCTTATATAGGATAACAAGGGCCTAGGAAGCGTTGCCAGCGGCGCGAGCCAATAGTCCAGAGATTACATCGGCGGCGCGCGCCACGGCGCCCGGGGGACCGAGCCTGCTGCGCACTTCAGCCAAGCCCGAACGCATGGAGTGTCGCGCGTTGGGGTCCTGCAAAAGCTGTAGAACCTCTGAGGCGACCCGCTCGGGCGTGAAGTCGTCTTGCACCAGTTCCGGCACCACTTTTCTGTCTGCGACCAGATTCACCATGGCGAAGTATGGCGTGCGCACCAAGGGCTTTGCCAGCGTGGCGGTCAGCGGGGATACACGGTAAACGACCACCATGGGAGCGTCCAACAAGGCGGCCTCGATGGTGGCGGTGCCGCTGGAAACGATGGAGGCGTCGGCGGCGGCCAACGCGTTATAGGTTTCGCCAACCACGACGCACAGCTTTAGCCCGTGGGGCCAGCCGGCTTTTAGTCTGGCTACATCTTTGGGATGCGCCGCGGCAACCACAAATTGCACCGGCACCCGGGCATAAATGCGAGCGCAGGCTTCCTGGAGCACGGGCAAATGGTGCTCCAACTCTGCGGAACGACTGCCGGGAAGCACGGTGACCAGGGGGCGTCCAGGCGGGAGCACGTGGGACTCGCAGAACTGCTTGCGATCCTTGATGGCCTGAACGGTTCCGACCAAGGGATGGCCGATGAATTCGGTGGGAACTCCAGCGCTGCTGAAAAATTGCTCTTCGAAAGGGAAGATGCACAGAGCTTTCTCGAAGCGCCTGCGGATGAGATTCACGCGCCAAGGGCGCCAAGCCCAAAATTGCGGGCAAATGTAGTAGACGTTGCGAATGCCTTTGGGTTGGAGCTTGCGCGCCAACCGGAGATGGAATCCGGGGAAGTCGGTGAGGATGGCCAAGGCCGGTTTGCGCTGTTCGGCTTCGGCAACGATGCGGTCCATGGCTTTGAGCAGGGAAGGCAGGTGCTTGACGATTTCGGTGATGCCCACGACGGCCACTTCCTCGTAGTGGGTCACCAGGTCGACGCCGGCCGCTTGCATTTGCGGGCCGCCCATCCCGAACAAACGAACGTCAAGACGAGCGCGCAGAGCGTCGGCGAGTTGCGCCGCGTACATGTCCCCGGAAGCTTCACCGGCGGAGAGAAGTAAGGGAATCGGTGGCATCGGAGGCGAATCGTTTAATCGCTGGCAGGCAAGGGCGCCGGCAAAGCGGAAGGACCCGCTGCCGGGTGGACCCCGTTGCCATTGTGTAATTCCTGTTCCTTATATTGAAGCTGATACAAGCGAAAATAAATGCCGCGTTGCGCCAGCAGTTCCTGATGCGCGCCCTGTTCGCGCAAACGGCCTTTGTGAAAAACCAGAATGCGATCGGCATGCTGGATGGTGCTGAGGCGGTGAGCAATCACCAGTGCGGTACGACCCGAAAGCAGGCGGCTCAGCGCTTCGCGAATCTGCAATTCGGTTTTGGTGTCCACACTGGAAGTGGCTTCGTCGAGAATCAGGAACTGCGGATTGTGAGCCAAGGCGCGGGCGAAACTGATGAGTTGGCGTTGACCGACGGAGAGAGTGGAACCGCGTTCGCTGACTTGAGTGGCGACACCCTGAGGCAGGGAGCGGACATAGTTGCCCAGACCGACTTCGTCGAGAGCAGCTTGCACACGCTGACGCGAAATGCCGGGAGTGCCGAGGCGAACGTTGGTCTCGATGGTGCCGGTGAAAAGGAACGGATCCTGGAGGACGATGCCGAACTGTTTGCGCAATGCTTGCAAGTCCAGCAGACGAATATCGACGCCACCGATCAGGATCTGGCCACGCTGAATGTCGTAGAAGCGCAGCAGCAGGGAGATGAGCGTGGTCTTACCGGCTCCGGTGTGGCCGACAATGGCGAAGTTCTGGCCGGGAGAGACGCGGAAGGAAACGTCGCGAAGCACCCAATCCTCGTCCGCGGGCTCAGGGACGTTTTTGTAGCTGAACCAGACGTTACGGAACTCGACTTCGCCGTGCGAGGCAAGCAACTTTTCGGCATTCGGATGGGAATCGATGGTGATGGGTTCATCGAGCAGCTTGAAAATGCGCTCGGAAGCGGCCATGGCGGACTGCAGGATGTTGAATTTTTCGCTCAAATCCTGAATGGGACGGAAGAAGCGCTGGGCGTACATGGTGAAGGCGGTAAGGATGCCCAGGGTGAGGGTGCCGTGCATGATGCGAAGGCCGCCGGCCCAGTAGATCAGCGCAATGGTGGCGAAGTTGAGGAATTCCACGGCGGGATAGAACAAAGCGTAAGCGAGGATAGCGTCGCGCCAAGCGAGCATGTTGTCGAGGTTGCGCTTTCGAAAGTCCTGGCGGGCTTTTCGTTCACGGTTGAAAAGCTGCACCACGCTCATCCCGGAAATGTATTCCTGCAAGAAAGCGTTGATGCGCGCGATGGCGGTGCGAATCTTGCGGTTGGCCTCGCGAACGTATTTTCGAAAGACCAGGGTGACGATCAGGATGAAGGGTAAAACCGCGAGGGCGTCGACCGCGAGACTACGGTCGATGGTGAACAGCAAAACGGCCATGACCGCCAGCAGGAAGAAATCGTTGATCATGGTGACCACGCCGGCGGCGAACAGATCGTTGAGCGCGTCCACGTCGGTGGTGACGCGAGTCATCAGCCGGCCGACGGGGTTCTTGTCGAAGTAGGTCATCGGCAGGCGCTGCAAGCGGCCGAAAATCTCGGCGCGCATGTCGTACATGGTCTGCTGGCCCACGCGCTGCATGATGCGGATCTGGATGTATTGCGCCAGGAAGTCGAAGGCAAGGACCAGGAGATAGACGATGCTGATGAGCACCAGGCCGTGCTTGGCCTGGACCAGGGTGATGCGGTGGCCCACGCCCGGAACCAAATATTTATCGATGGCTTTGCCGAACAGAGCCGGAGGCGCCAGTTCGAGAGGAGTCACCACGGCCACCAAGGCCAGGGCAAACATGACGCGCCACTTGTACGGCGCCATGTAGCCCAGGAGCCGATTCATGAGGCGCGAATCGTACGCCTTGCCGAGTGCCTCTTCTTCGTGAATGGTGCTCATGCCCGTTCGAGTTCTTCTTCCAACAACTGTTTCTGATACAGATCGGCGTAATAGCCACCGCGCGCCAGCAATTCCTCATGAGTGCCGGACTCGATGATGGTGCCATCCCTGACAACGACGATGCAGTCGGCCCCGCGGACCGTGGAGGTGCGATGGGCGATCAGGATGGTGGTGCGGCCACGCATGACGCCGCGAAGGCGTTCCAGGATTTTCTCTTCGGTTTGGGTGTCCACCGCGGAAAGGGAATCGTCGAGAATCAAAATGCGGGGATCGCGGATGACCGCGCGGGCGATGGCCGAGCGCTGCTTCTGGCCACCGGAGAGAGTGATGCCGCGTTCGCCGACGGTGGTGTCGTAACGATTGGTGAAGTCCTGGATATCGCCGTGGAGATTGGCAATGTGCGCGGCCTCCAAGACCTGCAGCTCCTGGTGCTGCTCCAGTCCGAAAGCGATATTTTCGCGAACCGTTTCGCTGAACAGATAAGTGTCCTGGGGCACATAGCCAATGGCGCGACGAAGGGTTTCCAGGGGCCATTCGCGGATGGGGCGGCCATCGACGAGCAGCTGTCCGTCAGGGGCTTCCCACAAGCGGGCGACCAAAGAGGCGAGAGTGGTTTTGCCGCTGCCGGTGGGGCCGACGACGGCCAGGGTGGAACCGGCGGGGATTTTCAAGTTGATGTTGCGGAGAACGGGTCGCGCTTCGGAACCGTGACCATTGGCGCCGTCGTTGCCATCGCCGGAAATGGAGGTGGGGTAGGTAAAAGTGAGGTTGCGAAATTCGATTTCACCGGCCAGGGGCGTGTCTTTGGGAATGGTGGCGTAGCGATCGTCGATCTGTGGCTTGGCGGCCAAGATGTAATTCAAGCGGCCCATAGAAGCGGCGCCGCGCTGAAAAATATTGGTGACCCAGCCCAGCGCGATCATGGGCCACACCAGGAAGGAAAGATAAGTGTTGAAGGTGATCAGCGAGCCCAGGGACATCTGGCCATTGAGAAACCGATAGCCACCCTGCCAGAGGACGATCAAGAAGGTAGTACCGATCATGGCCTGGAGGGAAGGCATGAACATGCTCCACATGCGAATGAGCTTGACGTTTTTGGCCACGTAGTCGCGGTTAGGCTCGTCGAAACCGTTGATTTCGGCCTGCTCTTGAGCGTAGGCGCGAATGACGCGAACGCCGGAGAGATTTTCCTGGACTTTGGCGGAAAGGGTGGCAAGAGCAGCTTGAATGGTTTCGTACAACTCGTGAATGATTTTGCCGAAATACCAGACCGCGAAGGCCACCACGGGGACCGGGAGGAGAACCCACAGGGTGAGAGACTTGGAAAGCACCAGCATGACCGAGATGGAGAGCACCATGGTGACCAACGTGGTGCCGCTGTACATAATGCCGGGTCCCAGGACCATGCGTACGGAATTGAGGTCGTTGGTGGCGCGGGACATCAGTTCGCCGGTGCGATTGCGGACGTAGAATTCCGGCTCCATCACCAGCAGGCGATCGAGCAAGTCGTTGCGAATATCGAATTCAATGTCTCGGGAAATGCCGATAAGCACCCAACGTGTGGCGAAGGACATGACGCCTTTGAGGGTGATGCAGGCAATCAGAATCAGGCAGTAGATGGCCAGCGTGTTGCGGCTGTGCGCCTCGTAGTACGGAACCTTGCTGCTCAGCCAATTCAACGGGCCAACATCATGAGCGCCGTGCATGGCCAATTCGAAAGGACGAGAGCTGCCCGCCAGCGTATCGGTAATGATGCCGGTGGCCAGCGGCACGATGTTGCCGATCAAGGCCATGAGCACCAGAGTAAGCAGGCCGAGAGCGATGGCGCCCTTGTAGCGGCCGAGGTACGGCAACAAGCCGCGCAAGTTGCTGGCCGCGGATTTTTTGGAGTTGTTCGCGGCTGGACGAGCAGGGCGAGTTGTTGCCGCGGCGGTCATAGCAAGGCAACTCTGGGGCTTTGCAAAGAAGGAGCTTCGTTCAGGAAATGCTGATACGAAGCGTCCATGGATTGATAGCGCTTGTTGGCGGGGTTCCAGCGGACGGCGATGGGCAAGGTTCTTTCGCTGCTGCCCTGCTTGACGGGAGTGATGTAAAGGGACATGCCGGTATCGGGGGTGTTTTCGTACTGAAGTTTCCAGCCGGTCACAGGCTGCAGGGGCGTCAAGGCAAGATAGCCTTTCTGGTTTTTGAGATACTCATCGGCGCGAAAGAGTTCAACCCATTTGCCGTCTTCGTTTTGGGCAATGACCGCACGGGTAACGACGATGCCCGCCACAGTGCTCTTGGGCGTATTAGGTACGACGTTGGCGGCCAGAAATTGTTGCAGGCCATTCTTAGCCAGATCGCCGAAGAGCAAGACCTGAGTCTCGCTGCCTAACAAGGCGTGAGCGGCGTCCTGAATGTCATCCGGGACGGCCAGTTCGGCGGTTTTTTTCTGAGCATCGGCGGCAGGCTTGGTGGTTTCGGAACCGCAGCCGGCGAGAATCAGACTGAGCGCGAGCAGCAGCTGCCAACCGCGCCGTTGGGCAAAAGAGGCGAACGTCTGGCGCTGGCGAGTTGCTGGGCCCAAGGTTTTCCGCGGCATGGACGAAATTGTGCGAGAGCGAATCATCCAGATCCTTTCTGAAGTGTGGAACCGCCGGGCTTGCGCACGAAAATACCCTCCCTGCGCTACAAGCTGGGTGCGGCAAGAGTAATTTCCACCACGTGTCCTGGCTGTGCGCCGGAGTCCCGGGTGCAAAGGACCTCCATAACCTGAGGGACCTCGGGTCCCGCCCAGTCGAAGGCGTAATACCATAATTCTAACGGCTGGCCGTCGCGGGAGCTAGGACTCTTCGAGTCGGGTGGGCCGTAGAGATTGGTGAGCTTGGTAGTGGAATCACCGACACGAAGACCCAAGCCAGTTTTCCATGGGCTGGGCGCCTCCCCGTAGCAATCGGCGGTCGAGCCGGGCCAGACACCCGCACGGATCACCTGAATTTGCTTTTGATGGTCGCTGTCCAAGGTCAGAGACAAATCGCGGCACTGGTCGTACCAAACCGTCTGGTCCCCAGGGAGGGATTTGGCAGACCCGAATGACTTGTTGAGGAGCACGGCGCGAAGCAGATTGTCGCGTCCCGGGCGAAGGCCGGCCAGGGTCAATTCGTTGGCGCGATGAAGAGTAGCAGGTTTGGGAGATGGCCGTTGTTGAGCTGTGACAACCATGGCCCCAAGGGCGCCAAGGACCAAAAAAACTGGGGACCGCCGCAGAAGGCGGCCGGGACAGAGGCGAATCGGGAACTTAGCGTTGCGCCAGGATGGCATCGAGCCGCGCCTCAAAATTGTCCTCGCCCTCGCTCCACAGTTCACTGCGGTCCACCGGTAATGCTGCTTCCACGGCTTCCACCCAGCCGAACAATTTTTGGATGTTTTCGCGGGTCTTCTGGTGATACAGCTTGAGGTTGTCCGGGTTGCTCATCCAGTTGCGAAAGGTTTTCTCGACCGGATGGTCGGAACTGTCGAAAGGATTTTTGGCGGCGGCAGGAGCGAGCAGGCCGGCGTGCCCGGTAAAGAAGTGCTCGAAGCCGAGGTCGGCGTGAAAGTGGCCCTCGGTGGCGGCCAGCCCGGCGTCATAAGCCTTGCCCTGACAGATTAAGACCAGCGGCTGGGGACTCAGTTTCCACTGTAACTTCTCCATCTCGAAGCTCCACAAATCCCACTGCGCTTGAACGATGTAAGCAGTGTCTTCGTTCACCTGCTGAGCGGCGAGGGCGGCGACTTCCGCGGGGCCAAAGGCGCCGTCTTTCAGGTCCCATTCGGCAACGGGCATCTCACCGGTGCCGATGGCCTGAACGGTGAGTTGCTGGAAGCTGCCTTGGCCGTCAATAAGCGGGGCGGTGGTGAGGAAGCGGGCGAACTCCGGAATCATGGTCTGCTCAGAGAAGTCGCGGGTCCAGACACGAAGATAAGCACGGTTGGCCATGGTCCGACCTCAGAAGTATACATGGCACAGAGAGAGTTATCAGGCCCCAGCAATAAGTTGGGGAAAAGGGGGGATGGCGCCGCGAGGATTCACTCCCCGATCCAGACATCAGGAAAGAGGATTCTCACTTCGACTCCGTTCGGAACGGCAGCGAGTGAATACAGGCGAGGGAATGCCGGTTATTTCTTTTCGGGCTTTTCGAAGCCCAGGGCGATCTGCTGCAAACGTTCGCGCAAAGTCTCGCCAAACTTGGCAAAGACTTCGGCGGTCGCGTCGCGCAAGCGTTCTTCGGCGTTTGCGGCGATTTTAGCGATGACATCGCGGGATTGATGATCAAGTGTCGCCACGGTGGCCACCATCCAAGAATTGGAAATGTTTTCGAGGCGCGCGCGGTACTGCTCGGCGCCCTCATTGCTGAGTTTGCTGAAGGTATTCTGCATATCCTTGACGTTGGCGTCGTTCATCTTCTTCCAGGAATCCCACAATTGCGAAAAGCTTGCTTCGACTTTGTCGCGAGCGTCGGTAACGCCGCGGCTAACCGCATCGGTCATCTCTCCCTGGAAGCGGCGAAGGAAGTCGCCTTGCTGCAGAGAGAGTTTGTTGTTGAAGTCCATGCGGGCGGTGTCCAGGCGTTCGCGGGACTCCTCCAGGGAGCGATTGGCCAGCTCAGAGAAGCCTTCCAATTCCTGGCGGGCATTGCGCTGAATTTCGTCGGTGAAAGCGGCGGAAGTGGTGTCGGCAGCTTCGGCAAAGAGGGTGCGGACGCGTTCGAAGGATTGATGGACGGCGTCTTCGAGCTGTTCGCGGGTCTGGGTGAGAAAGCTGCGGCTGGTGCTGTTGAGTTCATTGGCAAAGACGCCGGAAACTTCGCCGGCCTTTTCGCGGAACTGTTTGCCGGTCTCGTCGAGGAGTTTCTCGTTGAGATTCTGCAACTGGGTTTGGGTTTTCTTTTCGTACCATTCGGCCGATTTATACAGCTCCTCGACGCAGCGATGCTTCAAATCGGAAGCCTTGCTTTCCAGGTCTTCCAGATGGCGCGAACTGATGGTGTGGGAAGACTCGTTTAGTACCTGCTCGATGCCGCCCAGATTTTCGCGGAAGCGCGACAACGATTCCGCGAAGGCGTCATCGGCGGCGGTGCGGATGCGATCCTGTTGCATGGTCATGGCGGCGTCCAGCAACGAGCGGCCACCGGCAAGGCGCTGTAGGGTTTCCTCAGCACGCTCCACGTGGGGCGCGACCAGCGATTGAATCTGCTGGTCGAACTTCTGCAGGGATTCGTTGCTGGCTGCTTCGAAAGTACTGCGAATCCGGGAGTGAATTTCCTCGAAGAGGATTTCCGACCGGCGATGCAGTTCGTTGCGATGCAGGGTGAGCACATCGTCCAGCTGGGACTGGAAGCCGCTCAGGGCCTGCTGCTGAACGGTCTCAATACGCCCGGGGATTTGCTCCAAGCGCTCGGTGGCATCTTTTGCTTGCGCCAGAGTTTCCTGAAGCTGCCTGGTTTGGGAGTCGAAGGATTCGCGCAGCGAATTACTGTGGCGTCCGGCTTCTTTTTCGACTTGTTTGCGCAACTGTTCGGCGTGCTGGTTCAGATAGTCGGCGGCCTGTTGTTGGGCGGACTGCAGGGCCTGCTGAAGTTGTTCGTGCCAACGGGACTGGGCAGATTGCACTTCCTGGGCCAGCTGCTCGCGAAGAGAATGTTGCGCGTCAGCCTGAGCGGCGGCAGCTTGTTCCTTCATCTCGCCGATGGCGGCGTTCAGGCTTTCCCGATACGAGCCGGCGTTCTCCTCGCGCTGGCGGGCCACGTCGAGGGCGTTATTGACCACCGCAGCCAGACGCGCAGAGACTTCGTGTTCGGCCACTTCGGCTTGGGTGCGCAGCTTGGCCGCGGCTTCTTCCGCCTGCGCGCATAGAGTTTGCAACGCTTCCTGCGCGCCGGCGAGCTGCTTTTCGTGCAGCGCCCGCTGAGTAACGCTCTCTTGCGCGAGCTGCGAGGTGAATTGCTGGGTCAATTGTTCGAGTTGCGGGGCCAGCCAGCGTGGCAGGTCGGTCTTGAGGGACTCGGCAGCCTGCTCTTGAGCGGCGCGGATGCGCGTTTCGCTTTCCTGGTGCAGGTTGCCAACGGCGTTGGCGGTTTCCCGGGCGAGCTCCTCGCGGAAGGTGGAGAACTTCCGTTCCCACTCATCAAAGGCCACGCGGCGTTCGGCGTCGACGGCATGGGTAGCCGCTTCTTTTGCAGCGGCATGAATTTGCTGGCGAGCTTCGGCCAGCAGACGAGCGACTTGCCGTGCCAGTTGCATGGAAGCGTCGGTGGCGCTGGCGGGAGCCGGGAAGATGCGAATGTTGTCGGGAGTGGCCACGCCGGGCTCGGCTTCTTCGATAGGCAGGGGCGTCTCCAAGGGAGGGTGCGGCAAAGGAGCGGGAGTGGTGTCGGCGGGCGCCAGCGCGCTGGCGAAGGAACTTTCTTCGGGGAAACTGAACCAATCTTCCGGGGGAAAACCGATGCCCCAAACATTGCCGGGGGCCTCCAGCTCGAGAGCCACTTGGAACAATTGGCGGACGGTGCGCGGACGCTGAATCCAGGCGACTTTGCCGCGGACGCGGCGGGGCGCGTGGCCAACCTCGGAATGGGGTACCTCCAGATTGACCCACATATTCTTCAAGACGTAGTGCTTGGATTGGTAGCGGCAGCCGTGACAATTGATGATCAGAGTAGAAGTGCGCTCGCTGAATGGGCGTCCCAAGGCATCCACGCCAGTGACCACGAGCGGGACGGCCTGGACAATCCGGGTACTGCGGCGCTTGCGTAGTTCCGTGCTGGCGTTGACTGCACCTTCGGTCATATCTTCACTCGCATCGGCCAACTCGGGCCCCTCTTCCTCGTTGTGCATGGTTGTCTTACCTTAGCTCGGTGGTCGGTCGTCTCCCGTTAGGCCTTTTCCTGCGGATGTTGAGATGGATGGGATCCGGCCAGGAACGACCACAGTTCCTTGGCGACCCACAATGGCCCGACCAACAAATAGACGGGTCCCTGGAAGAATGCCGGTTTATTGCCTTCGATTCTGTGCCCGAGGAACAGCAGCAGCCAACCGGCCACGAAGCAGGTCAGGCCCAGCTTCCAGTGCAGCAGAATCAATAAGATAAGGCCCGCGAAGATAAGCGGGATGCCAATACCGTGAAGCAGCTTATTCCACGCGGAACTGTGTTCATGGTCGTACTGACTCATGTAGTGCGCTAAATCCGGCAGAGCGCACCTCCTATTCCAGCTCCTGCGTGAACTGGCAACGATAGGCGAGGACAGCCACCGTTGAACTGGACTTTAACCTGATTCACTGCATTTGCCTAGAGAGACAATCATTCTGTACGTACTAGTTCGTTTTTCCCACAAGTTTTCCGGGAGTACCTGTGAAAAAGCCCCGGATGCGCCCCGGGGCAAGCTCTGCTGCGATGAAGTGCATGCTGGCATGATGCCTCGTTGTTGATTCCTGGGCGCGCAGCTATAGATCGCGGCGGCCCTCCAAGGCTTTGAGCATGGTGACTTCGTCGGCATATTCCAGATCGGCGCCGACGGGGATGCCCACGCCGATGCGGGTCACGCGCACGCCCAGGGGCTTGAGGAGTTTCGAAAGATAGACGGCGGTGGCTTCGCCTTCGGCGGTGGGGTTGGTGGCAATGATGATTTCCTCGACGGCGCCGCCTTTGAGGCGCTCGATGAGGCTTTTGATGTGCAGCTGTTCCGGGCCGCGGCCTTGCAAAGGTGAAAGCGAACCGCCCAGGACGTGATACATGCCGCTGTAGGTGCGGGTTTTCTCGATGGCCAGGATGTTATGGGGCTCTTCGACTACACAGATGGTGCGCTTGTTGCGAGTTGCGCCGGAGCAATACAGGCAAGGGTCGGTGTCGGTAATGTTGTGGCAAACCGAGCAGGTGCGGATTTTCTCTTTGGCGTCGCGAATGGCGTCCGCCAAGGCCAGGGCGTCTTCCGGGGCGGCGCGAAGAAGATGGAAGGCCAAACGCTGCGCCGTTTTTTGTCCGATGCCGGGCAAATGTTTGAGCTGGTCGATGAGGCGTTCCACAGGGGCGGCGAAATCGGGCATGTTCTCTGTGTAGCACAACGTCAGGAAAGGAAGCAAACGGACGAGAATCGCCCTGTGGATTTAGCTCGAAGAGCTGTTGCTGTGTGATCGGCGTGTTGCCGGCGGGTCAATAGTAGAAATAGGGCGCTGGGGGAACCGGCTCAGAGGCGTCGAATTCGAAACATTTGGCGCCGGAGGAATGGGTCCAAAATACAAAATCGCCGGTGCGCTCCGGCCGGGGGCTTTCGGTGGCAAATGTAGTACACAGCTGATAGCGATCGGGAGGCGCCGGGGAATATTGCAGGGGCTGGGCGGAAAGAGGATCGGCAAACTGCCGTTTCTGATGATCGCTCAACGCAGTGGGCAATTGTTTGCTGCGTTGATATTGATTATTGATTTGATTGGCCAACTGGCTGAGGTTCTGAAGGCGCTTCTCGTCGGCTCGGACCAATCTTTGAGTTTTTGGGCCGTGAAGTTTCCAGAAGCCGAGAACCACCACGAGAAGAACAGCTACGGTGGCAAGAAAAGCGGCGAGTGCATCGCGCTTAACCGGCATGTTGCGCTCCGGTGCGGGTGTCGCGCAGCGAGCCAAGGTAATACCAGAAGACGCCGGCGGAGATGAGCAGCGCCAGCGCGACTTTGGCGGCAAATCGGGAAGTAAGATCGCCGCGAAGGAAATACGTGAGGAAGGTAACCACGTCACCGATCATGACTCCGGCGGCGATGAGCAGGGCAATATAGGTGAGCCATTTCCTAACCGAGGAATCGAGTTTCTCGGGCGCTGTACGCGTTTCCGAAAGAATAACGCGCATCACGAACAGGTACAGAGGAAAGGTGACGATCAAAGCGGCTAATTCCGCGGAAAGCTGGTAGGCCAGATTGGTTCCGTAATAATTGCGATAGAGCGGGTCGGGAATCCAGTCGTCGATCAATGAAAAACAAATCGAGCCAAGGGCGATGGTCCAAGTGGCGAGAGTGGAGAAGGACAGGAGGTACAAGAAAGCGTCTTTCGCGGGTGTGGCGGTTTTTCTGCCGCGGGGAAGCGCAATGCCGGTGAGAGCTTCGTAGCGTTGACCGAGCGCTCCGATGACCTCCGCTTTGGGCCAGCCGGCATTTTCTAGAATGCCCAGAAGAGATTCGTCACTCGCTCCGTGTTCTTTGGCCGCGGAGATGAACTTTTGGAGTTCTACGGAAGTGTTCGGCGCCATTCCGGTTCTCCTCCCGGGAAGGAAGTACAAGACCTGATCCGAAACCGTGACGGAAATGGAGTTACGAAGAGCGTAGATGGAAAGACGACAAAAGTCGAGGGTGGGAGTTCAGCGGTTTCTTTTGAATGAATGGGAGCGTGGCGCAGACGGCGGCGTAACCGGAGGTTTCTCACCAGATGGATTAAGATTTCCCACCGGGTTGCATGAAGTGGTCATCCTGAGCGCAGTGAAGGCATGCCCCGAGCCTCGAGGGGATCTCAACCGATCAACATCTCGTGCTTTCGGGTCTATTGAGATTCTTCGTGCATCCCGTCGGATGCACTCGGAACGACAGGGCGTTTGCGTGCCGGGCTTCCTGAGAGGAGAATCCGCTGAGGAAAAGTGTTCGTCTTGCTGCAGTCAAGCGTACTCATGGTCCGCACGCCGGTCAGTAATAGAAGAAAGGCGCTTCCCGAACCAGGTCTGAGACTGAGAAGCGGCTGTGAGACAGGTCACAGCAATAAGCAGCGCTAAACAGATGGGTCTGACGATCTCCAACAAGAGCGCACAATCACAAAGCGGAGCCACAGGGAGCGAGGCGCCAATAAAAGGAGCGGAGCGGTGATTCCCGAACTCATTCTCGGCGGGGCTACAGTACACAACGTGGTGGCACTGGTGATGGACGACAAAAGTCTGAAGGTCTCAGTGAAGGACAACTAGCGCTACCAGATTCAAGGAGTGCTGGGCTATCCGGTGCTCGCCGCACTCGGCAGTTTCACCCTGGACGGCAATCAATGGATGATCGCAACGGAAGGCCAGCCCTCGCAGCGTTCGAGCAGGTTGTATGTGGAAGAACTTACGCCACTGGTTGAAGCTACGGTCGCGAATTCCGAAATTTTGTTCGGGTTGGACACCGGTTCGAGCTCCGGGTCTTTTTCAGCAACTTATCTGCGCAGATTCCCGGAACAGTTCACTTCGCTGAAACCACAGAAATATGCGACGGCCGGCGCGGGAGGAGACGTGCGATTCTTGCTTGCTTACTACCTGCCGCAGATACAGCTTCAGTTCGGTACAGCCCGAGCGACGCTAAGAAATGTTCCCGTCCTTACCCAAGAATTGGGTGTTGATCCGCTCGACCAAGTGTACGGCAACCTCGGGCAGAGTCTGCTGAGCCAGTTCCGCGGTTTCACCATTGATTTTGGCCGGATGCGCTTCAGCGTAGAAGAGAATAACTACTAGTTGCCGTAGGCCAGATTAATAGGCGACTCACTTTCAAAACAATCCGGGGATTTTCAGTCCGGAGAGTCCCGGGAGTCCGCCGGCAAGGCTCTTCATCTGATTGGCGAGTTCTTCGTCGACGCGGCGGGAAGCTTCATTGACCGCGGCACGAACCAGGTCCTGCAGCATTTCCTGATCTTTGCTGGCAAACACACCGGGTTCGATCTTCACATCCAACACTTGCTTCTGGCCGTTCATCCTGACGGTGACCATGCCGCCGCCGGCGGAGGCTTCCACGGCAACAGCGTTGACCTGGCGCTGCAGGTCTTCTTGAACCTGCCGCAGCCGCGAGAGCATTTGTTGGAGAGCATTGACTTCCATGTTCATTCCGGGCCTCCCTTGCTTACTCGCCGTTGCGCCGTCGCACTTCCGAAATTCTTCCGCCAAATCTTTGCAGCATGGATTTCACCATCGGATCATTTTCAAATTGCGCGCGCATTTCTTGAGTCGAGGCGGCGCGCGGCGCACTCGCATCCTGCGCTGCTCTACTTTCAAGCTTAGCACAGACACGCACGGTACGGTCTAACACCTTGCTTGATGATGCACGAATCTTCTCTAACGTTTCTCTCCCTTCCACCAATCCTGCGAAGGCGCTTTCCTGCGGCGGAAAATAAATGCGCAATTCGCTGCCGTCCAATTCCCAACGGGAAGCGTGTTCCAGCAATTCGGCGATGAATTTTTGCTGGCTTTGAATAGCGGATTTGATTTCGGCGACTTGCTCGGCGGTCAAACCGGTCGCTTGCACTTCGACTTTAACTGGTTCTTCGGAGGCAGCGATGGCTTGCGGCTGTTTTGCGGGAGCAACTGCCGCGGCAGCTCCGCCGGAAAAGGAACTGGCAGCGGCGAAAGGACGCGGTTCCGTCTGGGGTTCGGTTGCAGGAACAATCGCGCGGGAATATTCGGAGTTGGGCCTGACGGCGGCGGCGCCGGCAGTGGCAGGGCGAGAAGAAAGCGAGAAAGCCGTTGGCTTAGCGCTGGCGCTGCGAGGGGCCGAGCCTCCGCCTGATTTCGCGGTGGATGCGTTGCCCAGTTCGGCGAGCAATTGTTCCAAAGGAGCGAGTCGAGCGGCGTTCACCAGGCGAAGCAGTCCCATTTCCAGGTGGACGCGCGGATCCATCTCGCGGCGCACTTGATTGTCGGTCTCCAGCAAAATTTGAAAGTAGCGGGTCAAGTCTTCTTCGGTAAACAGTTCCGCGGCTTTGGCCAACGCCGGGCGCTGGTCGGGAGTCGCAGCGATCAAATCCGAATCAGCGCCGCAAACGCGGGCAATCAGCAAATTGCGCATGTGACGTATGGCTTCCCGGCAAAAGTGCTGGAGATTGCGGCCTTCGCGTTGGAAACGATGGACGAGGCCGAGGGCGCGTTCCGCGGAGTGCTCGGCAATGGCTTCGACCAATTCTTGCAGAGCGTCCTCGGGCACAACGCCGAGCAGCTCGCGCACTTCCTTATCCTTGATATCGTCGCCGCAATAAGCGCGGGCTTGTTCGAGCAGCGAGAGGGCGTCGCGCATGCTGCCTTCGGCCATGCGCGCAATGACGCTGAGGGCGCCGTCGTCGATGGTCAGATTTTCCTGGCCGGCGATGTACTTGAGGCGGTCGGTAATTTCCGCGAAGGTCAGGGCGCGAAAATGAAAATGCTGCGAGCGCGAGCGGATGGTGTCTTCCAAATCTTCCGGTTGGGTGGTGGCCATCACGAAGATCACGCGATCGGGCGGCTCTTCCAGAGTTTTGAGCAGCGCGTTGGAAGCTTCGCCGGTGAGCATGTGCGCTTCGTCGAGAATCACGACTTTGTGGCGGGCGGCGGCCGGGGCGTAGCGGACCATTTCGCGGAGTTCACGGATCTGGTCGATGCCGCGATTGGAGGCGGCGTCGATTTCGATGACGTCGAGAGAAGTGCCCGCGGCAATCTCTTTGCAGGAATCGCACACGCCGCAGGGTTCGGAAGTCGGACCGTGGACGCAGTTAAGGGCCTTGGCCAGGATGCGCGCGGCAGTGGTTTTGCCGACGCCACGCGCGCCGGAAAAGATGTAAGCGTGAGCGACGCGATTATTGCGGATGGCGTTCTGCAAAGTTTCGGTGACGTGGGATTGTCCGACGAGGTCCTGGAAGGTTTGCGGGCGCCATTTGCGGGCAATGACTTGGTAGGTCATAGGTGTAATGCATTTTCGGCGGACGGTAGGAAAAAGTCAAAAGCTTAGATTCTTTCGTACGCAGCCGTGTGCGTCGTTGCTTCAAGAATTTTCGGATTCGTCGAACAACTTTGCCAGCTTAAGCGCACCTGCGGGGTCAAGCTGAGTCAGTATTTCGCGTTCACGATTCGCTTCATGGCGCATTCCAAGTTTCAAATAGAGTTCAGCAAGACAATAATGGAACTCGGGCTTATCTGAGCAGGCCTTGCCAGCCCGAGTTGCAGCCTCTTTGGCTTCTTCGATGCGGCCCAGTAGCCAGAAAGCGTCGGCCAAATTTGCCAGTGCTTCCGGACAGTCCGGCTTGAGTTCAAGGCATCTTTCATACGCCGCCACAGCCTCCGCGAGAGTCTGCGGTTCATGCAGGGCCCAACCGAGGCAAAGGTAAGAGTCCGCGTCACGTGGCTCAAGTCGAAGCGAGTCGCGAAGGGCATTAGCAGCATCCTCCTTCTGGCCGAGTTGAGCATAGATCCATCCAAGTTTGTAATAGACTTCCGCATACTCAGGCCCAATTGAAAGCGCCCGCCGAATCGGTTGCACGGCTGAAACGAACTCTCCGACTTCGGCGTAAGTAATTCCCAACGCGTAATGGCCGGCCGGATCATCAGGGTTGAGTGCCACATATTTCTGGAACTGCTCAAGTGCGTCTTTGAACCTATGCAATTCGTAGCAGCTTTCGGCCAACTGAAAACAGGCTGCAGCATTCGCAGGGTCCAGCTCAATTACTCGGACGAGCGGAGCTATCGCATCGGAGTGGTGACCCATTTGAGCGAAGGTCCAGCCAAGCCAATGCCATGCTTTAGCGCTGTTTGGACTGGCTTGTACGCTCTTTCGAAGCGCGTCAACCGCCTCTTGCTGGCGATTGAGATTTTTTAGCGCTATGCCCAGGCCGAGCCACACGTCTTCGGTGCCAGGCTTGGAAACTAATATCTTTTCGAACGACGCGCGTGCTTCTTCCCAGCGCTCAAGCTCTAGGCAAACATTCCCTAATATCTGCAACCAATACGCGTGTTCTCGCAGTTGGGGTTTGCTGCGGAAAGCACGGTGTAAAGAATCGTATGCCTCCTGGTATCGTTGCAGGTGGGAGTAAATGCGACCAAGGTGGGCATGGATTTCGGGGTATTGTCGCGACTGCTGCAGCGCTTTTTGATAGGCCTCGACCGCTTCGTCATACCGTTTGAGCTCAGCCAGACAATAGCCAGCGTGCGCGAAAATAGCGCCGGATGACGAACCAGCTCTTATTGCTCTCTCAAAATATCCGAGGGCTTGCGCGTATTGTTTTTGTCTATAGTTCCAGCGACCCGACAAGATCCAGTATTGAACAGCCCATCGCGAAAGCCAGTCATTCACTGGGCAGTCACTCCCGAAAACCATGAACACCGGACGTATTCACCATTGTACTTGTCGATTGTACAAGCACAGTGATCGATTAGAGGAAGCGGATGCCGGGGACCGATTCCTGATATCCGATTACGATATCTGAGTTTCGCTTACTCTCCCAAGTGGGGAACTTCCTACAGCCTAGGAGACAGGAACATTGAGGCAGGCATGAATCGTACTGATCACTAAAAACTGATTACTGATCACTGAGAACTAGCCTCAACTCGAGGAACTTCGGAGTCTCCGCGGCACACTTGGCTTACCCGGTACCGTTGCTCCCTTCCGGGCCTGGCGGGGTTCGCGGGACCTCGTTGCACGGAGCCCGAAGTTCCACGTCGCGGCAGTCGCAAGG
>DASPVD010000163.1:0-5877 GCA_035622555.1 Candidatus Eremiobacteraceae bacterium
GAATCGAGCGTGCCGCGACGGGTATGCATTCACGTCGCCGGTTGGAAGTTTTCCGCCGAACCAATTCGGCCTCTACGATATGCTTGGCAATGTCATGGATTGGACTGAAGATTGCTGGAACGCCAACTATAGCGGCGCGCCTACTGATGGCACGGCGTGGCAGTCTGGAAACTGTGGTCGGCGCGTTGTGCGTGGCGGTTCCTGGGACGCTGATCTCAGCGTCGTCCGCTCGGCTCACCGCCGCGGGATCCTTACGTCCAAACGGATCACCAGCTTCGGGTTCCGCGTGGCCAGAACACTCTAGTTACATCTTGTACCTTTAGCCCTTTACCTCTTTGGGGTTCCAAGGGGGGCGCGAGCCCCCTTGGCGAATTGGTTTAGATTTGAGTGCGAGGCATTGTGCTTGGCGCGATGGCCGACACTTGTAGCCAAACGCAACATGCGTGTGGGCGGCCATCGCCCGGCCGTCGGGATCGGTCAGCGAGACCTGATTCTCTGCGATCCAGCTGCGGGTACGAGTACCCTCGCAACCTCCGTGGGGCCGATCCGCCTAAGAGGGGTACCGGATTCGTAGTAGATGGACACTGGGGCGAAGCGACATTAGTCACCGGAGCCAGAATCTGGAGAAAACACCGCGTTCTTGTGGTCGATATGACGAGCGTCACTAGCGCAATGCATCGAAGGATCGACGGCGTTCTGGGCCAGGATATTCTCGATGGGTTCATATACACCGAGATCGATTTCGAACAGAAGCGGCTTGTTCTCGGCACGTATTAGGAATTGTCCACTGAAAGCAGTGCCTCTCTACCACAAGTCCTAGAAGCTTGACAAATGGCTCCGTCATGTGCAATAGTCGCGTCGTTAGTTAGCAAACTGGCGATATACACGAAGCGGCTCGGAAGGAGAGTGGGGATGGCCAACGTCAGCGCGAATAGGCGCCCAGCATCGCTGCAACCCACAGAGAAGAGTAAGAAATGCCAGGTCCGCCATCAACCTGAATTGATCAACGGATCGCCTCCCTAAAGTGGTGCGGTGCACGGAATCGGTAGTCCTCAGTGATCCAACCTCAAGTCAAGATCTGAAAGGAAAATGCCAGTGAATAAAAAGAGAGCGGGCGCCGTATTCGTTGCACTCCTTATGTGTGTCTTGGCCTCTCAAGTGTCGGCGCAGGACGCGGAACCCAAATTCAACTCCAATGCCGATGACCTCGCGAAGATTCGCGGCGTATTGGAGGAGTTCCGTCAGGACATTATTCGCAAGGACGCGTACGCCCTAACAAAGCTCGTGCTGAACCCCAATGTGCTCTTTCACCATACCAACACCCAGGAAGAGATTGATCGCGCTCGCAAAACTAACGCTCAGTTCGATGGGATTGGCCCGAGCCAACTCGATGGATTTGCGAAATTCCTCGCTACGTCGAAGGACAAACTCGAAGAGAAATTTCAGAACATCGAGATTCGCCAGGACGGTCCTCTAGGGCTGGTGACATTTAACTACGATTTTGTCGAAAACGACAAAGTTACCAATTCAGGCCTCGAGCACTGGCAGGTGTGCAAAATCGATGGGCAGTGGAAGATCTTGTCCGTTACCTGGACAAGCTATGATCGCAACTGACTTCCTGTGAGCTTGTTCCTCCGCGGGGGTAGCGAATTCGGCGATTGCTGGCACGCGGCCGGTGGCCGCGCAAACAAGCAGCACTGCTTTGACGACCTGCATGCCGCGGCACGGGCACTGATCGATGCTCGCTGGACCGACGCGGCGCGCCTTGGAATCGTCGGCGGCTCGGCCGGAGGGCTGCTCATGGGCGTCGCCCTCACGCAGCACCCGGCGGATTATCGGGCGGTGGTTAGCCTGGTGGGCGACTACGACGCGCTGCGCTTAGAGGTCTACCCAAACGGGGAGTACGGCACGTGCGAGTTCGGCACCGTGACGAATGCCGCCGAGTTCGCATGGCTCAACGCCTACTCGCCCCTGCAGCATGTGCGTCCAGGCACCGCTTACCCGGCCATGCTGCTCATCACTGGCGAGAACGATCCACGCGTCGCACCGTGGCAGTCACGCAAGTTTGCCGCGGCGCTGCAGAAGGCCAACATCTCGCCCCGGCCGATCCTGCTCATCACACGCCGCGGCGAAGGGCATGGCGTCACTTCTTCGTTCAGTCAGCGCATAGGCAACACGGGCGCGGAGCTTAGCTTTTTCGCGGAAGAGCTCGGCCTGCCGCCAGCGGCGACGCCGACCTCACCGTCTGACAAAACTTCGCCGTGAAGGTTGAAGCGTGTCGTGCGTTTCCTTCGTGCGGCGCGCCGGGTATGACGGCCCGGACCGGAAATAGATTCGACAATGACTTTGCGAGTGTGAACAGAGGTCGGCAGATCGGTACGCGTTAGATTCTTAACACGGTAGGCTCCTGTCGCGGTTGTGGAGCCCGAAGGATGCGGTTTGCCGTAACGGCAAGGTCAAGTCGTGGGAAACGGGATAGAGTTCAGGATAATCTCGTTCTGGATTGCTTTCGGAAAAACTGGTGCCATGCCGACTTATCGTTACAAATCCGGCCACGTTCCTCGAACCCGTCTTCTTCATGGCCCACTTCCGGGTTGCCGACTAACGAGATCAAGGGTTACCACGTCAAAGAACAGGGTGCATACTGGTTCAGGCCGGTCTTAATGCGAGCTCTACAAACAATCTCCGCGTCCTCTATGGCACACCACGGCCATGACCATGCCTACGCGGCAGTTGTTCTGGCAGGCGGCTACGAAGAGGCGGGGGATCATGGAAGATTTCAAGTTGCCGCTGGTGATGTCCTGCTACACGATCGTTTTGAGGCGCACTTGGATCGGTTTTCTGCGTCAGGGGCAGTTGTGCTCAATCTGCGTCTGCCTGCAGAATCTTCGTTCGCACCTGGGGCAGCGAAGATTGCTGACCCGGACTCCATTGTGAGCGCGGCCGAAAGAAGCCAAACAAAGGCTGTGAACCTTTTGCTCTCCGCGATCCAGCCGAGGGCGGTAATGTATGCCGATTGGCCAGACGAATTGGCTGCGACGTTGATCGACGATCCGTCTCTCCGGCTTGGTCGTTGGGCTGAAACCAAAGGTCTTCGCGCGTGGACGGTCTCGCGTGGTTTCGCCCAAGTATTTGGCGTTTCCCCGGAGGTGTTCCGAGTGCGAGCACGCGCACGTCAAGCATGGAGATTGATCCAGACTTCAGGTTGTCCGCTCGCGCAGATTGCGTACCATCTCGGCTTCGCCGATCAGTCACACATGACGCGAGGCGTGAAACAACTGACGCGTTCGACGCCCAGGGCGTGGCGTGCCGCTGCAAATAGGTACAAGACAACTCCTGCTTCTCGCGTGTAACACCTATTCATGCAGAGAATCTTTTTGTTTTATTCCTGCTTTCTCGTGTCGATTACTTTCGCTTTCGGCCAGGAGAGCGTCGTGCGGATCACCTCACTGCTCCTCAGCCAGGAAAAGACTGGATGGCGGGTTGATTTGGCCGGTGGCAGTGAAGGCACATCCGTGTTCCAGAAGAATGACCTGTTGACCCAACTCGACGGCAAGGACGCTGCGGGATTAGGGCCGCTTGCTGTCATGGCATCCCTCAATTCGGCATTCATCAAAACGGTGCCGATCGTCGCATTAAGGAGCGGGCAACCAATCAAAATCGACTTGTGGAGGGGAGATGGAACTGCGCCAGAAATCAAAACAGAGGCAACAAAGAGTTTTGTGAGCCCAAGCGCTGAAGCGCCCGATTTTACGCTCGCCTCCCTGAATGACGTGCCGGTAAGCCTTGCCTCGCAACGCGGGAAGTGGGTGCTGATTAGTTTTTGGGCAACATGGTGTGCACCCTGTCAGCAGGAAGCGCAGATTCTGAACCGGTTAGCCAAAGCCCATCCAGATCAGCTCACAGTACTGGCGCTGGCTGTCAAAGATAGTCGGGAAGCCATGAGGACTTTTGCAGCCAAGGTCAATTCTGCCTATGCCATCCTCGATGCAGGGCCGTTATCGGGTGAACCTGCGCTTGCTTATGGAGTCGGAACCCCTACCGGTGGAGGACACATCCCGGTGAGCGTTCTCGTACGTCCTGATGGCAAGATAGCCTACGTGCAGGGCGGCTATGAAGATCCATCTCCACTGGAGAAGCAGGTCCAGGACATCATGAACTCGAAATAACCGGCCGGAGTCATCAGCATCCATGAAGACAATCGGTCTGATCGGAGGAATGAGTTGGGAGTCCTCCGCCGAATACTACCGCCTGATTAACCTGCTAGTGAGAGAGCGTCTTGGCGGCCACGCAAACGCAAGGAGCCTCATGCTCACAGTGAACTTTGCCGAGATCGAGGCGTTACAGCGTGAACAAAATTGGGCCAGCATGGCGGCGAAAATGCAGACCGCTGCCCGCAATCTTGAGGCTGGGGGCGCAGATTGTATCGTCCTTTCCACGAACACCATGCACAAGGTCGCCGATGAGACTCAAGCGGCGGTGTCGGTCCCGCTACTTCATATCGCCGATGCGACCGCGAAGTCAGTGAAAGCGCTGGGAATGTCAACCGTCGGGCTATTGGGAACGCGCTTCACCATGGAAGACTCGTTTTACCACCGCCATGTGCAGGTGAAGCATGCGCTCGCGATAAAGACACCGGGTTCCGGCGAGCGGGAGTTTACCCACCGGGCAATTTACGAGGAACTCTGCCAGGGCCTCCTGCGCGAAACAACGAGGGCCCGATTCCGGGCCATCATGCAAGAGCTTGCGCAGGAGGGAGCCGAGGGCATCATTCTGGGTTGCACGGAACTGGGTCTGCTCTTGAAGCAGGAGGATGCGCCGGTACCATTATTTGACTCCACGCGTCTTCATGCATTGGCAGCTGTCGATTTCGCAATGTCGAATTGCAAGGAGCGAGGTCTTTCTCAGTGAATATCGGCGACGCTTAAGCATTGTTTGCACCTCGTTTTGGTTGCTCTTGGATTGGTGCATAAATGACGAACCTCTCGATTAGAAGGAGCTACGACCGGTTAGGCGCGGACCGTTCCTTCGCCGACAATCACCGCCTCGCCGCCGACCCGAACTTGTTCGAGAACTCCGGCGCGGGCTGAGAGCGCTATGTAAATACGACTTGGCCGGCCTATGCGGACACCCTGAAGGCTCACCAGCCTCGAGGCGTTGTCGGCGGACACTGCGTTGTACTGGAGGAGATATGCGCCCAGCGGTCCACTCGCGCCGCCGGTGGCCGGATCCTCCGGAATGCCGAAGCCAGGGGCGAACATTCGACTGTACACCGTGGCATCATCGTCCGCTGGCTGGCACGAGAATACGAATACAGGGAGCTCTTCGAGATCCACCGCGCGGAGTAACGTGCACAATCTCGCCCGTTCGAGGGATGCCGCATCGACTGCCGCGCGCGAACGTAGCGGAACGTACAGAAATGGGACCCCGGAGGACGCGACTTGCACCGGCAAGTTTCCGCCTGCCAGGTCGCACGGTTGCACACCGACTGCCGCGGTAACCGCAACGTTGTCGGTGACGATGGGCCCGAATGTCGGAATCGGTTGCGTCATCCAGGCAAAGCCCAAGCCGTTCTCACCCCATTCGAGTCCCACGGTCGTTGGCCCTATGCCGAGGCCGAGCACCGTCTTATCCGCGCCCGCACGCAGTCGTCCCGCTCCCGCGAGCGCAAAAGTCGTCCCGATCGTAGGACTCCCGGCCATCGGTAGCTCCCGGGATGGCGTGAAAAGGTAGTGAAGTGCGTCATCCAGAGTGCCGGCGTTCGGCGACAGCCAAGAAAATAGCCGACACCAGTTCCCGGTATTTGTCGGCGTCGTTCCAACGAAAATAACGGTACGGTCCGAATATCGTCTATTTTGATAAGGGCAAACGGTTCAA
>DASPVD010000164.1:0-12890 GCA_035622555.1 Candidatus Eremiobacteraceae bacterium
GAGAGTCTGAGAGCGCTGGCAGCGTGCATTAAAATGCAGCAATTACCTTCCGGATTGTCACTAACCGCGTTGTAAGCTACCATGATTCGGTCGGATAGAAACGGAGAGGTGGCCGAGAGGCTGAAGGCGGCGGTTTGCTAAACCGTTGTACTGGCTAAAACCGGTACCGGGGGTTCGAATCCCCCCCTCTCCGCCATAGCAATGGGTTGGTTCCTTCCTAACACTGCAAGAGCAGTATTCACGAGACGGTAATAGCGGCAACATCGTAATCTTCGACACGGGGAACGGCGAAGCGCAGCACGCCGGCATCCAGTTGGAAGGGCAAGGAGCGTCCCGCGCGCAAGAGTTCGACGGCCGTAACTTTCACGGTGTCCGGCAACCGCATGCTGACGTTCTGAGTGGTTACCGGGTAGACGGAGCGAAGCCAGCCATGGTGGGAATTCGGGTTGGTGTAGTTGAGCAGATGCACCGCGTATCCCGGCGTGGTCTCCCAGGCAAATATTTCGAGGAACCCGTCACCTTCGACATGCACGATGCGCTCGTCGCGAGTAATCCAGCCGATGGTGTTGTGCAGCAGCCGCAACAGATCGCCGTGTCCGGTTAGCCAGAAAGTCCTCTCGATGTCTCCTGGAAAGTAGGCGATCCGGCTGGAGCCGGCTTCGCGCAGCACAACCGCCGGTTCATTGGTGCGCGGAACGGAAGGGTACGCCAATTCCGGCGGATACTGCACGAAACCCGGCACGACCGTCAGCACAGGATCGGGCACGGGTTTGAGGGGCACCCGGTTCTGGGAACCTGGCAACCAGTTCGTGTTCGAAAACCCGGCAAGGATCGGATGGCTGCGCTCGATGCGGCCGTAGTAGGCATTGCCGTTAGTTCCGACCACCTCGCCCGCCTTGCTGATGCCCAGTAGATCGGCAAGGCCGAAGTCCGCGCGCAGGTTGAGATTCTCGTCGTAGAGACTGGTCTCGAAGCTGGCCATAAGGGAGCCGCCGGAACGTACGTAAGCACGAATCTGGTCACATTTCCGGTCACTGAGCATGGCGATGTTGGGAAGCAACAAGGCGCGGTATTTGCTGATTCTTTCGGGTTCGAGCCGGTCTTCATGCACGAAGTCGAAGGCGAAACGGCCGGCAAGCAAAGCCTCATAGAGGCCGTGGGTGGTCTCGCGCATGTATTCGTGAGAATGCGCGACAGCCGGGCCAGGATATAAAAGCTGGGTGCTTTGGCCGATAACCACTCCAATGTTGGCCAGGGACCGTCGAGGCTTGAGATGGGCGTCATGTTTGGAGGCCCATTGAAAATAATCGGCACCCACTTTCTGCCAACGGCGATCTTCACCAAGGCCTGCTTCTGAGCCGATAAAGTGGTAGTAGAGGGCCAATCCACTGGCCAGGGTTTCGTTCATCCACATGTTCGCTTCGGCCGGATTTTTGGAGAGATTCCGCCAACGCACCGAGCCCGTCGAATAGGCAGCGGTGATGTTGGTGGCGAATTTGCCATCCATCACCGCGTGGCAGACGCGCCCCTGCAAGGCGCATCCCCAAATCGCGGGATCGTCGGAGGTGCGCCCCTGATTGTCCCCTTGGAACCACGCCGCGGTTTTGCCCAGGCGGTCGAGATTGGGGCCGGCGTGGACGTTACCGCCGAGATTCGCAAAGAAGAAGCTGTCGGGTTTCTTTTCTTTTGCGATCGCGTCGTACTTTTGCCACAACTGCAGAAGACGATCGTTAAACGCACCCCAGTACGCGGGCGTGTTGGACGGGGGCAACTTGCTGCAAATGGCGCAATGACAATTGGGAAGGCTGCCAAGGGGCGGCCATCCGTTGGTGTAGAAGCAGTCGACATCGTAAAGAGAGTTCACCTCCCTGATGATGGCCGGAACATAGTCGTCCATGTAGGTGGAGAACATACAGGTTCTAAAAAGCCGGGGATCTTCGCCGCTGAACTGCGGCGAGCCATCCGGGTGGCGCATGGCCCATTCCGGATGGGCCTCGAGCGCGTCGGGCCAGTTGAGGTCTGGGCTCATGCGAGCGACGCAGCGCATGCCGCGTTTTTTGGCAGCAGCAACACATTCACCAAAGAAATCGCGGCCATTCAAGAACTTTCCCGGCCGGTGAAATGGCACCTTTGAGGGATAAAAGGCGAGAATGCCGGTGACACTGATGAATAAGACATCGGCGCGAGCAGAACGCCAGTAGTCGGCCCATTCTTCGACATTCATGACCGCGGGGTCGTGCTCGGTCATATTGCTTTGGCCGACACGATGAACCTTTTGCTGCCACGGCAGGGCGGCCGAGTCAAATGGTGTCAGGCGCGGCGGCAGCGGAACGAGTTTTGGAATGACTCCGGCTCCGGCTGCGTCGTCGAAGATTTCAGCCGAACGCGCAGGTTGAACGGCCTTAAGCGCGGCCGCCAAGGGAAATGTGGCTGCGCCGTTTTTGAGGAAGGTTCGGCGGTTGAGCATAGGGTTTCCATTATTGCACCGCACGGTTGTGCGCATAGCGAATTGTCGGGAAGCTGCGGTGGCCAAGCGGCGAACGAAAGTCATTACAGGTGTCGTTAATTGTTATTTAGAGGAAGCGGTGATTGGCCGGAATGGCAAAGCCGTCGCAGATCGTGTCAAACTTAAATTCAATTCGATGAGCGATCAGGTAGCCAATGAGCAGCGGGAATTGTGAGCACAATGGTTTCAGGACAGACGCTGCTGGGTAAGATTCTGAGATGGCCCCTCTCGCTTATTCCGGGTGAGAGCACCATTCGAATACTGCGGGGTCCGCTTCGCGGATTAAGGTGGACTGTCGGCGCGTCGAGTCATGCTTGTTGGGCCGGGACTTACGAAGTCGACAGTCTGGCAGCGTTCGCCGCAGCCATTGCTCCGGGAGCATGCGTCTACGACGTGGGGGCTAATGCCGGGATATACACGCTGTTGGCCAGCCGAAAAGCAGGTCCGTCTGGAAAAGTGTACGCGTTCGAGCCGTTAGAACGGAACCTGCGTTATCTGCATGGCCATGTTGCCATGAACCAGCTGCAGAACTGCGTGGTGCTGGAAGTTGCGGTATCCGACAAAGACGGCACGCAAAGATTCTCTGCGGCCGCCTGGCACCACTGCATGGGGCGGCTGGCTCCCGACGGAGAATTGGATATCCCCACAGTGACACTGGACCACTGCATATATGGCGAAAGACAATTGCGCCCACCGAACGTCATCAAAATCGATGTGGAAGGCGCGGAATTGCCGGTGCTGCAAGGCGCCAGCCGGGCGCTGACGGAATATCATCCCAGTGTGTTCGTGGAGACGCACGGAGACCAGAGGCACCTGGATTGCTGCAAATTTCTTGCGGCGAAGGGCTATCGGCTGAAAGACGAGTACTGTCGAATCACCGCGACTTGGGAGCCAAAGACATCGCCCGTTCTGAAAACGACTCCGTAGGCGGAGAGCTTCTTAGACAGACCTGGCGCACTTCGCAAAATGTTAGGCGGCGAGGGTACGCGGGAGGAAAGGATTGCGGACCGGGGGGAACGGGCTATATCCTCGAGCGTGATCCTGCAGACTCGAAATTCTCACGAAGGAACGAAGCGACGCTTTCGTGAAGCAGCGAAAACCAAGGTGGGCAAATTCTCCATGAGAAGAATCCTGATTGGCTTGTTGTGTGTTGTGGCGGTGATTCCCTGCGTGCAGGCGGCGCCGGTGGCGTTGTTTTATATGACCAGCGATCCCGACTCGATACGTTCGTTTCTGGCGCATGCAACGCAAATCGATCTGCTGGTGCCGACGTGGTATCAGGTGGACGAGAACGGACTGGTGACCGGCGCGCCGGAACCGACGGTGCTGAAACGCGCGCAGGAAGAAAAGCTGGCGGTCATGCCGATCATTGCGCTGTTCGATAAGAAGAAATTTCACGAGTTTGCGATGAATGCGGAGGCGCAGGCGCTGATGAACGATGCCATGATTCGCGAGTGCAAGCTGCACGGCTACACCGGGTTCCAGTTCGACTTCGAAAACATCGATTGGACGGACCGCGACCGGCTGAGCGAGATGGTGAAAACGTCGGCGGAGGCGCTGCACAAGGCGGGACTGCAACTGACCATCGCGACGGTGCCGAATGCTCCGGGTTATCCCGGTGCGGGCGGATTTGCGAAGTGGATTTACAGCGATTGGCGCGGCGCGTACGACATTGCGGCCATCGCCAAGTATGTGGACCTGCTTTGCTTGATGACCTACGACCAGCACACACGCTGGACGATGCCGGGACCGGTAGCGGGCTGGGACTGGACGCTGGAGAATCTGAGTTACGCGTTGAAAGTGGTGCCGAAGGAGAAACTGTCGCTGGGGATTCCGCTGTACGGGTATCACTGGTACGCGGGCGCGCCCACGAAAGAAAACGAAACTGAACAGGACAAGCCGAATCCCACGGCCGAATACATCGGCACGCCGAATGCACTGCAACTGGCGGAAGCGTACAACGGGAAAATCCAATGGGACGCGGAAGATCACAGCGCGTATTTCTTCTTCTATCGCGACCAGATGCGCGAATGGATTTTCTTTACGGACGTGCGCACGTTCAAGGACCGCTACGAATTGGTCCAGAAGAATGGCTTGCAGGGTTTCTGCTCGTGGGTGTTGGGGCAGGAAGATCCGGGGATCTGGAGCGTCCTGCCGAAGCGGCACTAACGCGGAGGCGAAAGCCACAATGCCGGCCTAAAGGCGCGGCGCTACAAAACAAGAATATGTAGGCCCTTCCTGTGTCAGGCGAGTTGAAGGCAGGCGCTAGAAGCAGCAGCGATCAGGCTTTCCACTGAAAGCACAGGCCGTAGCCGTCAGGATCGGTTAAGTACAACTGCTTCATGCCGTAGGGCGCGACCTTCGGTTCCTTCAGATCCAAACCTTTGGCCCGAAGCTGGCGATAAGCGCCATCCACGTCGGGGCAGCCGAAATAGATAGTAGTGTCGCCGTGCGCGACGACGCCGGCGGACTCGCGAACGGGCGGACGTTCGTGGTCATACTCGTAGGCGGTGTTCAGCATCAATTCGGTGTCATTGAGACGAAGCAAGCACCAGTGAAAGCGGCCGGGTTGATATGGCGGAGAAGACTCAACGAGTTCAAAGCCGAGCACGTCGCGATAAAAGTGGACGGACGTGGGCATATCGTAGACCTGCAAGAGCGGAGCCAGGCCTTTGATTTCAATGGGCACGGATGTCCTCCAGTGGCCCTAGAATTTATTAGGCCGAGGGGGCGGAGTGTATCACTTTTGGCCGCCGGAGGCGGTACCAGTTTGTCCTTTGGCCGCCGCGGCGCGGACCTTTTGCCAATCGTAGACGGGATATTTCGGGCGCTTGATGGGCGGCACCGGATGTTCCTTCAGGTCGGTGAGCGCGACGGAAACGCCTTTCTCGAGTTGAGGATCGTGGCCTTGGCGCCAGAGCGCGGGATCGAGGTCCACTTCGATGTCGGGGGAAACGCCGATGTTCTCGACATCGAACTGGCCGGTTTTGGGATTGAACAAGCCAAAACGCGGCGCGGTAATTTGCCCGCCGTCGATTAATGGGGGATAGCCGCCAATGCCGATGAGGCCGCCCCACGTGCGCGTTCCGATGAGCGGGCCAATCTTCAGTTCCTTGAACATCCAGGGTAAGGCATCGCCGCCGGAGCCAGCATACTGGTTGATGAGCATAACTTTGGGGCCGAAGATGACTTGAGGAAGAACGATGTCCTCGCCTTCGCGAGTCATGGCGGCGAACAGAAGCGGCCGATCCAGCCAGTCGATAATGTAATCGGCGAGCCAGCCACCGCCATTGAAGCGCTCATCGATAACGGCGCCCTGCTTCTTGTTCTGCGGGAAATAGTAGCGATTGAAATTGGTGAAACCGTTGACGAAGGTGTCGGGCAGGTAGACGTAAGCGAGTTGACCTTTGCTGAGTTCATCGACTTTGCGGCGGTTGCTGTCCATCCAGTCGCGGAGGCGAAGGTTGCGCTCAGTGGGAATGGGCACGACGGTGACGGTGCGGGCATCTTTGCCGGACGGGTCGGGACCGACTTTGAGCTGGACGGCTTTGCCGGCGCGCTCAAGGAAGAAGCTGTAGATTTCGTCGCTGCCGTGAACTTCGCGGCCATCCACGGCGAGCAGATACTCGCCTTGGCGCACGTTGACGCCGGGCTCGGTGAGCGGGGCGCGCAGGTCGGGATTCCAATTTTCTCCGAAATAAACTTTGGAGAAACGATAGCGATCGTGATCGATGGTGTAATCGGCGCCGAGCAGGCCGACGTTCACTTGCTGCACCTGCGGACGGTCTCCGCCGAAGATGTAGACGTGCTGGGCGGTAATTTCGCCAAGCATGTCGGCGAAGATGTAATTGAGGTCGGCGCGGCTCATGACGTTGTCGACGAAGGGCTGATATTGAGCCATGAGAGCCTTGAGATTGGCGCCGTGCAGATTGGGATCGTAGAAGAAGTCGCGCTCGATGCGGCCGACTTCGCGGAACATCTGCTGCCATTCCGCACGGGGATCGACGTAAATCTTCATGGCTTCGACGTGGAGCGTGCCATCGGGCTTGCCGGGTTCGGAAGGCTTGCCGAGAGCATCGACGGGCTTGATGGCCCAAGCTCCGTGCGGCGGGGGACCACCGGCGGAAGCGGCCATGGGGTTAAAGGGAGGAAGTTGCTCGTATAGAGCTTTTTCGCCATTAAAAGAAATGGCGAAGCCGCCGATGTTATCGAGCAGCTTGTCGGTCTTGCGGGTGCAAACATCGAATTTGTGGATGGTGCGCCCGATGGGCTGAAAGCTGTTGACCACGGGACCTTCGAGAAGATAGAGGACGTGAGTTTTTCCGGCGAGCAGGCCGTCATAGTTGCGAGCAGGAATGGGCAGAGCGAGGATGCGCTGGTCGATATTGTCGAAATCGATTTTAACTTCGGGAGTTTTGTTCTTATCGGCTTCCTCGGATTTCTTGGCGTTTTCGTCTTTTTTCTGGTCGGATTTCTGGTCGGCGGACTTGTCGCTCTTATCGGCCGTGGGCTTTTCCTCGGGCTTGGCTTCCCCTTCGGGTTTGCAGTCGTCGGTTGGAGCGGACTTATCGGAGGCGATTTTTTCTTCATCGCTCTGCGGGGCGAGAGGGGATTTCAGATCTTTGCGGAGAACGACCACGTAGGCGCTGCGAGTGACCGGAACTTTATAGGAACCCATGCTGCTGGCAAGCGTGGGACCGACATCGGTGCTAGCGAAGAAATACACGTATTTGCCGTTCTTGTCGAAAGCAGCGGTGGCGGTGTCGCTTAATCCATCGGTGATCTGATGGGCGGTTTTGTCTTCCAGACCATAGATGAAAACGGCGTGCAAGGAGCTGTCGAGTTGGCGCGTGTAGGTGATCCACCGGCTGTCGGGAGACCACGCGGGATTGAAATTGGCGCCGTCGTAGGCATTGGTGTCGATATGAACCGGTTTGCCAGAGTCGATATCGACATACCAGAGGTTCAGGCGCTTGTCGCTATAGGTGATCTTCTTGCTGTCAGGGGACCAGGTCGGCGAATAGTAGAACGAGGGAGGCTGGCCGAGATTGATCTTGCGCACTTCACCCAGGCCGTCCTGCGGGCTGAGATGCAGCGAGTATTCGCCGGACTCGTCGGAGAAGTAGGCGATCCATTTGCCGTCGGGAGACCAGGCAGGATCGCGCTCGGCAGCGCCGAGCGTATTGGTAAGGTTGCGAATGTCGCCGTGCTCGACGGGAATGGTGAGGATTTCGCCATGAGCTTCGAAAACCGCGCGCACGCCGTTGGGGGAAATATCGGCGTTCTGGATTTGATCGCCGGCATCAATGAAATGCGGCCGAACCGCGGGGAAATCACCGGTGACGCGAATGTTCACGGCGTTTTGCTTGCCGGTGGCGGGATCGAAGACGTGGATGGAACCGAACTGTTCGTAGACGATGGCGTCGGGCCCAGCGGAGGCGGACTTAATGTCCTGGCCCTTGCTCTGAAAAGCGAGGCTGACTTGTTTGCTGGAAGGATCGTAGACGTAGAGGCTGACCGGACCGTCGCGATCGGAGAGGAAATAGATTTTGTCGCCGAGCCACATAGGGGTGGAGTCGTTGGAATTGGTGCGAGGGACTTTCTCGACGCTGGAATCGGATATCTTGGCGATCCAGATAGGCGAAGCGGTGCCGCCTCGATAGTGCTTGAGGCCACGCTGGAACTGCCAGGACTCGCGAAAATTCGTAAACGGGACATACGCCAGGTGGGAGCTATCCTGCGAATACGAGCCTTCCACCGCCATGGGCAAAGGCAGAACCTCAGGCAGTCCGCCGTTGACGCTCACTGTGTACAACTGGGTGAACCCGGAATAGCTGTCGCGAGGAGAACGAAACAAGATGCGTTTGCCATCCCGAGTCCAGCCAACCACCTGATCGGCGCCAGGATGAGACGTGAGGCGCTTGGGAATACCTCCGGCGACGGGAATGACATAGACATCTTCGTTGCCGTCGTATTCGCCGGTGAAGGCAATTGTGGAACCGTCGGGCGAGAAGACCGGGTCGATTTCGATGCCGACATCACTGGTCAGGCGGCGCGCGTCGCCGCCGTTGCGGTCGACAATCCAGAGGTCGCCGCCATAACTGAAGGCGATTTGGGTTTTGCTGATGGTGGGTTTGCGCAGGAGGGCATACTGGTTGGAGGACTGTGCGGCCGATTGTGCTGCAGTCAGGAACAAGAAGAACAGGGCGAACACGACGGTGAGGGGCAGACGTAGGGCAAATGTGCGGAATTGACTGGGCATGACAACCTCCGAAGGAAACGGCTTTGACATTTGGACGGATATCCCCGGGTATAGGTTAGACCGGCTCTTACAGTTCATACGAGACAGCGTTGGCGCAGGTTCCGTCGTGGTTCGCACTGGATCGCACTGGAGCGCAATGCGTGGAGTCGGGAAACGACGCAGTGGTGGCGGCGGAACTGCAGCCTGTGAGTCTACCACACGTTGTGGGAGCACGATGCCGGCGAGAAGCTGGCGCTACGAAGGCAAAAGCACGGCAAGACGGGGCAAAAGACGACGTTGGCGTGACCCATCCCGAGATCAGGTGGCGCTGGCGCGCTCGCCCGCTTGCAGATATTCAGCGTGGACAGATGGGCGGTGGTGCGCTATTGTCCAAACACCTATTTCTTTCCGGCGCCGGTGAGCCGCCCCGCTGACGAGCGCCGAAGGCAGGACCTATGAGCAAGGTGCCGCTCACAGCGCTAGCGTCCTTAGTACTCACCTTTGCGGCTGTACCAGGATTGGCACAAACCCAAAACGCGCAACGCCCGGAAAATTCCCGGCACAAAGCGGACTTGCCCTGCGCAGAAACGCCCACAGGAAAAGGACTACGGTTGGTGTGTCCGGTGCCAAGCCTGCCGCCGGATGAGGAAGAAGACACGGAGATAACGGCAGCGGAAGGCGTACGGATCGTGCTCAGACTGCCGGAAGGTACGCCGCTGCGGATTGCCATCGACGAACGGACACGCATATCCCACGTGGGAGAAGCGGTGCGCGGGCACGTGGTCGATACGGTATACGCGTTTGACGACGCGGTGATTCCATCGGGCAGTGTGGTGACCGGATACGTGACGGCAATCGTGGCCGTACCGAAACTGCGGCGAGCGCAAGCGTATGCGAATGGGAATTTTTCGCCGTTTCGCAATTACCACGTGACTTTTGACCGGCTGAGCTTGCCGGACGGGCGCGAAGTGCCGATTGAAACGAGTGTGGCGCCCGGGGTGGCTGAGGTGGTTCACCTGGTGAGCAAGCCCGAGAAGAGCGATGAAGAGAAGAGCAAGACCGTGGCGGGACGAGCGGCGCAAGCAGCCAAGCAAGAAGTGAAAGACGGGGTACACCAGGCCAACGAATCGGCACACCAAGCGGCGGAGCAGATTCGCACGCCAGGGAGGATGCACCGGCTGAAGGAATTCCTGGCCAGCCAATCGCCGTACCGGCGACAGTACCTGGAACCGGGAACGAGATTCAACGCGTCGTTGAACCGGGAGCTGGATTTTGGCTCGGAGACCCAGAGCGAAGAAGGGCTAGCGAAGCTGGGGAATTTGCCGTTGGCCGATACGGTGCTGCACGCCAGGTTGATGCTGGAAGTGAGTTCCGCGACAGCGACTCGAGGAACCCCGGTGGTGGCGGAAATCACCCAACCGGTGTATGCGGGGGATCAGAGTTTGCTGTTGCCCACGGGAAGCCGGTTGATCGGGCAAGTGGTGGAGGCAAAGCCGGCGCGGCGGCTGCATCGCAATGGGGAGTTGCGCGTGATCTTCGAGCACATCGAAGTGCCCGGGGGAACGGTGCAACAAGTACAAGGCACGTTGGAAGGAATCGAAGTCAGCCGCGCGGCGCATCTGAAGCTGGACGAAGAAGGAGGAGCGCGAGCGACAGACAGCAAGACGCGCTATTTGTCGACTGGGGTGGCGCTGTTGATGGCGGCGGTGGCGGCGCATCCGGACGTGGAACGAGGCACGGTGGACCCAGCGGGAGATCCGGCGGTCCGAGCGGGAGCGGGAGCGTCGGGATTTGGGTTGGCGGGGACGATTATCGGTTTAGCGGCGAAATCCAGCGCGGTGTCGATCTTATTTTCGGCGTATGGGGCAACAGCGTCGATCTACGCGAATTTTCTGTCGCGGGGACGCGAAGTGGTGCTGCCGAAGGACGCGCCACTGGAAATTGGGTTGGGCACGCGACACCCCAACGCCACTGGGCGGCAGCACTAGATTGATGTAGCGGAATGTCTTCAGTCGATGCGAGCTAATTCGTGGAACCCTCGCATCGGCCAGAGTTGCTACGACAGTACCAAGACAAAAGCGAAGCCGTCGTAGCCTTTGCTACCAACGGTTTGAATTTCCGTGGCGCTGACGCGGGGTTCCGAGGCGACGCGCAGGTTGAACCCGCGCACACCCTGAATGTCCTCGTCGGTGCTTGCGGCTTCCACCACCCCACCATGCCGGATTACGTTGTCAGCAATCATGATGGTGCCGGGGCGCGAGAGCTTCAGAGTCCAATCAAAATAATCAGCCATGCGGGCCTTGTCAGCGTCGATGAAGATCAGATCGAAAGGGCCGCGGCCCTCCCGGACTAATTGCGGAAGGGTGTGAAGAGCCGGGGCGAGTCGAAGTTCGATGGAGTCGGCCAGGCCTGCGCGAACGAAATTGGCGCGAGCGATTTCCGCATGTTTGGCGTTGGCTTCCAAGGTGACCAAGCGGCCGCCGGGAGGCAAGGCGCGAGCGAGCCAGATGCTGCTGTAACCGCCGAGCGCGCGGATCTCCAGAATATTACGAGCGGCGATGGAACGAGCAAGCAGGTGCAGCAATTTTCCCTGCGAAGGAGTGACCTGAATGTGAGGCAAGCCAGCTTGGGCGCTGATGCGCAAGGTAGCGTCCAAGACGGGGTCGCTGCGGATCAGTGTGGAGTTGATGTATTGGTCGACAGCGGTCCAAAGTTCCTGAGTCATGTGTGAAGCTCCGTTGATATGGATGCGTTCAGAAGCGCCAACCGTAACCGAGCATGAGCTGAATACTGTGCTGCGTCTTGCCGCCGTAAGCGGGCTGAGTGGAGCCGTTCACGTCGACATAGCGTGTGGCGTAGAACAAATGGGTGTCGCCGATTTCGATGCGCAGGGTATTGTGTTCGCTGGGATAGAACTCAACGATGCCGCCGAGATCGAGAACGAGGTTATTGGAACGGGCGTAAGTGAACGCGGGAGTGGACTGGCCGGTGGTGATCCCGGTGAGCGCCGCGGAAAAGCTGTCGAATCCCGGACGAACTTTGCCCAAAAAGCCGAAATGATCGCGCCGGATACCACCCTTCAGGCCGAACAGGCCCTGCAGCAGAGTGCCGCCGGTTTGCGGGCCAGAGAGAGTGGGATGGGTAGGAAAGTAGAGCAGGTCTGAGTCGGCATAGAACACGCCGTAGAAACGATAAGAGAAGTAGCCGCCGACGCCGGGCTGTGTGACCACGTTGTCGGCGGGACCTTGACGAGCAAGGGTCATGGAAGTGAAGAGCGGACCGAACTCCCATTTCCCCGGGACCTTGGCCTCCGGCTCGTTTTCGATCAGGGCGCCGGGACGGTAGGCGACACCAAAACTGAGACGGGTCGTGTCGTTAATTTTTCCAGGGAGGGTGGCACCACCAGAAAAGAAGGCGGGAATGCGGTAGGGATTGCCCTGGATGTCGACACGGAGTACCCAACGCGGCGAGGCGTAATATTCCAGGCCGCCGCCGAGATTCAAGACGAAATAAGTCTCGGGGGCCTGGGCGTAGGTGTTGCCGGAGCCGGGGGCTAGCACTTGCACGGCGGAGAAATGCAGCAAGCCGGGGCGGACCAAGCCGAAAACGGAGAGACGGCGGGTCTGAATGACTTTAGCGCGAAGACCAAAAACCGCTTGGGTGGTTTGGCCGCCCTGAAAATGGACCAGGGGAACGCCGTTTTCCGGGAAAAAGTCGATTTGCGATTCGAAAGCGAGGCGACGAGTGAGATTGCAGTCGAAGCGAGCACCGATGCCGGAGAAGCTGATGCCGTTCAAAGCAACGTTGGTTTCACGAATGATGGAATACTGACCACCGAACTCAAATCGGCTGTAGTTGTCCTGGGCGTGGGAGGGAGACGCCGGGAGGGAGAAGAGGACGAAGAGGAGCGAAACGGAGAAGCGAGTGGCACGGAACATGGGAGCGCAAAAAAGTATGGCATGCGCGGGAGGCAAATGGCGAATCGGGCTAAACGGGATGAGTATCGCGATATTCTCCACAGGCCTCGAGGAAGCGGTCGACATCCTTTTTCAGCAAATAGTACGGCGTGGATAAACGCACTTTGGAAGGCAGTCCGCCGCGAATGCGGATTTTCTTTTCTTTCCACATCCAAATTTCGGGATC